>JAFTUI010000020.1 GCA_017466345.1 Tidjanibacter sp.
AAATTGAAAATTGAAAATTGATAATTGCGGTGCACATTCTGTGCAGAAGTTTACTACTTTTCTGTGTTAGAGAAGACACTATTGACGGAATGTGCGCTGGCGAATTGAAAATTGAAAATTGAAAATTGAACATTGCGGTGCACATTCGGTGCGGAGTTTACACAATGAATAGAGATAACATCGTTGTAACAAAGAGTCAGCAGTTTGCTATTCGCATTGTTAGATTTGCTAAGTTCATACGCAAAGAGGGCGTAGATACTATTCTTGTCCGTCAAATACTCAAAAGCGGAACGAGTATAGGTGCCAATATACGAGAGAGTATAAATGCTCAGAGCAAAGATGATTTTATACATAAGTTATCCATTGCATTGAAGGAAGCTGATGAAACCGCATATTGGTTGGAATTGTTGGTTGGTGCAGAGGAGATATCCAAAAATCAATTTGACTCTTTGTGTATAGACCTCAGAGAGATTATCGCCTTGCTCACATCCATAATAAAGACCAGCAAAGGAATATGAAACATTGAAAAATAAACACTGCGCCATAGGCGCACATTCAATTTTCAATTTTCAATTTAACTAAGCATTGAGAGTGAAACGATTAGCAGTTATACTTGCCGCTTTGTTGGCGCTGTGCGGAGGCAGTGACGCCTTTGCGCAATACAACAAACGCTACATCGCTTGGGCGAGCAGGAATATGCTCGCCTCGGATAACTACAAGGATGCTATCGATATTCTCAATGTGCTGATTCGCTCCGATAGGGAGTCCTACGAGGCGTACTACCTCAGGGGCTATGCCAAGTTGGGCTTGGGCGACCTTGTGGGTGCCGAGGTGGACCTTTCGAGGGCTATCGAGATAAATCCCGTCTATACCGAGGCGTTCCACTATCGTGGCATCGTCAATGCCGAGATGGGCAACTACGAGGATGCTGTGAGGGACCTCTCGACAGCCATCGAACTGCGCCCCGACATTGTGGGGTCGTACTATTCGAGGGGCGTGACGCACCTGAGGAATAAGCAGTGGGTAAAGTCGCTTGTGGATTTCGATATGGTTTTGCGCTTTACGGACAAGGATGCGCAGACACACATCAACCGAGGTATAGCACTGCTTGGTGCACGCGATACGCTCGGTGCTCACGAGAGTTTCGACAAGGCAATACGCACCAACCGCGACTACACCGAGGGCTACAATCAGAAGGCTCTGCTGCTGATGCAGGAGGAAAAGAACAAGGAGGCTCTTGTGATGTTCGACAAGGCGATAGAGTGCGACAGCACCTATCTGCAACCCATCTTCAACCGAGGCATTGTCTACTGCAACTTGGAGCAGTACGATAAGGCGGCAGAGGATTTTGAGCGTGTGTTGGAGATAGACCCCTACGTTACGGGCGCATATTTCAACCTCGCCATCATCTACTCCATAGAGCGCAACTTCCCGAGGGCTCTCGACTACTACAATAAGGTGGTGGAGCACGCACCCGAGAATGTCAAGGGTTACTACAATCGTGCGGGAGTGCTGATGGCTATGGATAGGGATATGGAGGCATTGGGCGACTACTCGAAGGCGATAGAACTCTATCCCGACTTTGCGGGTGCCTATCTGCAAAGGGCGGTGGTTAAGGATAAGATACGCGACTTGGCAGGTGCTTCGCGCGACAGGGCTATTGCCGAGCGTAAGATTGCCGAGTATGAGGCTCGCTTGGAGGAGGACCCCGAGGGAATGATGCTCTATGCCGACACCTCGCGCAGATTTAACCAACTTGTGTCGTTCGAGTCGAGGCTTGCCGAGCGCAAACTCGCCGCCGAGAGCGCATCGGATGCCACACTGAGGGACCTCTTCTGCTGGAAACCCTCAGCCCCCGAAGCAACCTCTGCACACCACTACTACACACCACTTATCAACGAGGCACCGGTGGCTGCCGAGGGTAATATATCGTTCTCCTCCGCTCCCACCACTCTCTCCGAGGAGGAGGTGGCAGCACTCAACAGCGAGTATGAAGCACACGCCTACGAGAGTGTGGAGTCGCTCTTCCGCTACTCCATATCGCAACTCGCTATGAGGCAGTACACATCTGCTCTGGGTATACTCTCGGAGGCTATACGCCTTGCGCCCGAGGATGCTATGCTCTATCTCAATAGGGGCGTTGCAAGGGCTCAGATGATAGACTTTATATCGTCTGTGGGGCTCTCGGAGCGCATATCCTTAGACTCGGATATGGCTCTACGCTCCACGTCAAAGCGCACCTACAACTACAATGACGCCATTGCCGACCTTTCGCGGGCTGCTGAACTCGCCCCCGAGGTGGCATATATATACTATAATCGTGGTAACCTCTATGCGCTCTCGGGCGATATGCCCGCGGCATACGAGGACTACACAAAGGCTCTCTCGCTTGCCCCCTACCTTGCCGAGGCATACTTCAACCGAGGACTTGTGCAACTCTATATGAAGGATACTCAGAAGGGTATGATGGACCTCAGCAAGGCTGGCGAGTTGGGCATTAAGGAGGCTTATGGTATTCTTAAACGATACCGAAAGAATTGAGTGGTCAGTAGTTAGCGATACGAAGTATCGCATAAAAATTTTTGGGCGACTTTTTATAAAAAGTCGCAAAACAAAAGAGAAAACTCAAACTAATAATTCATAAAAAACAACAAAAAACTTATGGTACAACAAATTCAAAGGAAACTCAACGACTCGGCGCTGGCTCGCTGGGCGGCACTGATTCTCATCGCGCTGATGATGTTCTTTGCCTATATGTTTGTGGATATGCTCTCGCCCCTCAAGAGCCAACTCGAAACGGACTTGGGCTGGAATAGCACCACCTTCGGCACCTACGCTTCGAGCGAGTACTTCCTCAACGTGTTCTGTTTCTTCCTCATCTTTGCGGGCATCATCCTCGACAAGATGGGCATCCGCTTTACGGGTATACTCTCGGCTTCGCTGATGGTTATCGGTGCGGCTATCAAGTTCTACGCAATGAGCGACCTGTTCATCGGCAGCGGCTTGGAGGCTTGGATGAACTCGTGGTGGGTAGCACTCCCTGGCACTGCTAAACTCTCGTGCCTTGGCTTTATGATTTTCGGTTGCGGCTGCGAGATGGCTGGTACAACTGTGTCGAAGGCTATTGCTAAGTGGTTCAAAGGCAAAGAGATGGCTATGGCAATGGGCTTGGAGATGAGTATCGCTCGCTTGGGCGTATTTGCTGCTATGTGGCTCTCGCCCCTTGTGTATGAGAAATTCGGCTCGGTAGTGTCGGCACCCGTAGGCTTTGGCGCAATTCTTTTGCTCATTGGTCTTATCTTCTACTCGGTATTTGTTGTGATGGATAAGAAGTTCGACAAACAGTTGGCGGCTTGTGGCGAACTCTCCGAGGAGGCAAACGAAGAGGAGTTTAAGTTCAAAGACCTTGGTAAGATTTTTTCGAGCAAGATGTTCTGGTTGGTGGCTCTCTTGTGTGTGCTCTACTACTCGGCAATCTTCCCCTTCCAGCGTTACGCTCCCGACTTCCTGAATACCACCCTTGGCGTGGAGAATGGTGCGCAACTTTTCAGCTGCTTCCCAATCCTCGCAATGGTGCTCACCCCCTTCTTGGGCGCATTTATTGATAATAAAGGTAAGGCAGCCTCGATGCTTATGTTGGGCTCGCTTGTGATGATTGCTTGCCACCTTTCGTTTGCGTTCTTACTGCCCGCATTCCCCTACAAGTGGTTGGCTGTAACTATCGTGGTTATCCTCGGCGTGTCGTTCTCGTTGGTGCCTGCGGCTTTGTGGCCCTCGGTACCCAAGATTATCGACAACCGCATCCTCGGCTCGGCATACTGCATCATCTTCTGGATTCAGAATATCGGTCTGTTCGCAGTGCCTATCCTCATTGGTAACGTGCTCGACAAGACCGGCGGCTACACCCTGCCTATGGTTATCTTCTCCTCGTTTGGCGTGTTGGCACTCTTGTTCAGCCTCTGGCTCAAACGCGAGAACCGCAAGCAAAACTTTGGTTTGGAGGAGCCAAACATTAAGAAATAAGAGAAAAAGAGAGCTCGGCAGTGTTGCCGAGCTCTCTTTTTCTCTTGTCCAACGTCTAAGGTCTAACGTTGATAGTCCTAAGAATTCAGCACATTCCAGAGTGCGTCTTTCAGTTCCACAATGCCCTGCATAGCCACCGAAGAGATGAAGTAGGCAGGGATACCCTTGGGGAGTGTGGTACGGAGGTGGTCAATAATCTCCTCATCAACCATATCGCACTTAGTAATCGCCAGCAGTCGCTGTTTATCCAAAAGTTCGGGGTTGTACTCCCTCAGCTCGCCCAGCAAAATCTCGTATTCGCGCTCAATGTCGTCCGAGTCGGCAGGTACCATAAAGAGCAGCACGGAGTTGCGCTCAATGTGGCGCAAAAAGCGCATACCCAAGCCTTTACCCTCGTGTGCACCCTCGATAATACCGGGGATGTCTGCCATAACAAACGAGTGCGAGTCCCTAACCTCAACAATGCCGAGGTTGGGCTCCAAAGTCGTGAAGGCGTAGTTGGCGATTTTGGGTTTAGCCGCCGAAACAACACTCAGCAGTGTGGATTTACCTGCATTGGGGAAGCCCACCAAGCCCACATCTGCCAAGACTTTCAGTTCGAGGATGAAAGCGCCCTCCTGTCCCTCCTCGCCGGGCTGGGCGTAGCGTGGAGCCTGATTGGTAGCAGTCTTGAAGTGCCAATTGCCCAAGCCACCCCTACCGCCTTTGAGCAGTACGAGTTCCTCGCCGTGGGCTGTAACCTCGCCCACAATCTCGCCCGTCTCGGCATTGCGTGCAACCGTACCGAGGGGTACCTCGATAATCTGGTCGGCAGCTGTCTTGCCCGACATACGCGAGCCACCGCCTGCCTCGCCATTCTGTGCGAAGACGTGGCGGGCATATTTGAGGTGTATGAGCGTCCAATACTGGCTATTGCCACGCAGGATGACACTACCACCTGCACCGCCATCGCCACCATCGGGACCGCCATAGGCGACAAATTTCTCCCTACGGAAGTGAGCACTACCTGCGCCACCCGCACCCGAGCGGCAAAATATCTTGACGTAATCTACAAAGTTCGACATACCTATATTTCCTTTATTTTCTGGGCACAAAGATAGTTATTTTTCGCTATGTGGCAAAACATCATCGGGCGAGGCAAGCAGCAGTTGGTAGCCATCGTTGAAGTAGTCGAGTACCCCGAAGAGCGTACATTCGCCCTCTGGGATGATATGGTTTGCAAAGTCGCTACGTCCCGACAGTCTCACAGCAAGCGTATCGCCCTCCGAGGCGCAATCCACCAAGTGGCGAGTGGTGTCGCATTGCATTGGTGCCCACTCTTCGCCCGCCTCCACAAACCTCACAGAGCACAGCATTAGGCGCGTGGAGAGGTAGCGCGGAGCAATATCGCCTATCGAGAGCGAGTGTCGGGGTAGACTCTCGGCAATGCCCACAGTGCGGTAGTGTTCCTTCCAGCGGGCTTTGCTCAGTGGTTCAACCTCGCGGTTTGTGCCCTCTGCGCCAAGCCTTATGGAGCCACCGTAGCCGCCCAACGTCAGACCTCTGCACTCCACCCTCACTCTATCGCCCATACGATGAAGCAGAAAGAGCGAGTCGCTTTTGACCTCAATTATCACGCCACCCGAAGAGTCCTCTATTGCGACCTTATGGCGAAACTCCCCGTGGCGGTCGTTGCTGATGACAACACCCTCTATGGTGTAGCCCTCGGTAAGCAATCGTGGGTAGCCATCGTAGAGGGCACGCAGCTGGCTTATGGAGATAGCGCCGCCCTCTCCATCGCTTGGCACCACAGCCCCATTGCAGCCCACCATAAGGAGTAGGCACACCGTCACAATTCCCACAAGAGGTCTACTCACTCTGCTCAACATCACTCCTCACTCTGGGTTTTATCACATACTTTTCTCCCGTCTTATAGAGTATTCCGCGCACCCTAAGCTCGCCTTCGGGTATGACTACCGAGGCAAAATCGGCATTGGAATGGGTGCGTACCTTCACACTACTCCCCTCTGAGTCCGCCATCACGCGGTCGGCGTTGCCCACATACTCCACCGAGCCCCAAGTCTCCTCTTCGCCCTCGTAGCGCAGCCCCTCTATCTCCACCAATCGACCACAAAGACTCTCGCCAAGTTCCGCAATAGTAACTCGCAGTGGCTCCTGTGTGGGCTCGCACTTTGCCACAACCTCCACACGCGAGAGCACCTCGCTACGGGGAGCAATGGGCTCTAATGCCCCACCCGACCAGCCATAGACCTCTCTGCCAATGGTAAGCACTCCGTCTGTGCGAACAACCCGCAAACCTCCGCAACGCACCACCACCTCGCTACCTGAGGGGTAGAGTGCACTAAGGTTGTAGAGTGCGAGTCTAAGCTCAACGCCCACATCCTCGCCCTCTAAGACTACTGCACGATAGAAGTTGCCCGAAGAGTCGTCTGCCACCACCCTACCCCTTATGATAGCCCCCTCAGGAAGCCTCGCGCCACTCTCCTCATAGGAGGATAGTTGCGAGAGGTGGAGTGTGGATACCACCCTCTCGAAGCGAGGCTCCACAGCCTCGTGACTGTCGTAGCCGCAACCCACAAGCAACAGCCCCACGAGAAGGTATAACAATATGCCAAAGCGTTTAGAACTCATATCCAAGACTCATTAATACATAGCGTGGGTAGATATGTTGGTAGCGTGGAGAGTGGGGAGTATAGGTATTAGTTTGGTTGCTCTCGCGCACCCTCATACGCGAGGGTTGGTAACCGTCATAGTAGCCATCGGTATGGTTTAAGAGGTTGCCCACCGAGAGCGAGAGGGTAAAACGTCCCACGTTGCGGTATGCAAAGAGATTTAGTGAGTGCGCCGCCCCAAGAGGCTGGGAGGTGGTAATGTCGTTGCGCACCTCTGGCGACAGGTCGCGAGAGAGCACCTCATCGGAGCAGAGGAAGAGCGCAGGCTCCATATATCTCAGCCCCACAATGCTCCACTCGGCACCCAGCACCACATCGTAGGGGGCACGATAGCGCACCTCCAAGCCCGCAGCGGCAAGTGGCGAAGAGGAGGTCGTTAGTCCTTCAACTCTCAGAGGTAGTGCCTTGGCGAGAGGTTTCCCGTTGTCGAACGACACCACATCGCCCACAGCATCGGACACATAGCGCGAAGAGAGGAGTGTGGTATGCAGCGTTGCCGATATTTTCTTGCCCACTGCCACCAGAGCCGACAACTCCACACCATAGCAAAACGAGTCGAAACAACCAGCCAGCAGTGCCGCATAGCACCCCGCAAAGTCGTTCCAAAAGTGTTCCACCTTGCTTGACGCATTGCGGTAGCGAGCAAAGAGGGTTGAGTGGAGCGTGAGCCTACCCATAGTTCTCACTCCCCACAGCTCCGCCGCAACACTATGAGTACTCTCTGCATAGGGATTGCGGGTCATTGCCCCATCGGCAGAGCCAAAGACCGCACTCCAATGTGGTGGCTCGTAGGCATAGCGTAGATTACTACCTACTGACGCCCCATCGCCCACAGAACGACTCCAACGAGCCACCACATCTGCTGTCAGAAATTCCCTTGTGGCCCTACGACCACTCGTGGCAGAGTCATAAGCCAATCGCACGCCACCCATCTCTGCCGCAAGCGACAGCGTACCCCAATCGGTGCTCTTTTGGTGTGTGAAGTAGAGTTCCCACGCCGAGTGTCCAAGCGAGTAGTCGTAGAGCCCTATGCCCTCGCCGAGTGCATTGCCACCCAGCAGGTCGCGTGGTGCGTTGTGGTTGTTGGTGGTGTGGAGAGAGAGTCTCACACCAAGTCTCATATCGTGTATGCCCACAAAGGCTGCCGAAGCATCCACCTTTGCCGACACAACATCCGCCATCTCCTCCAAGAGTGCATAGCGCACACCGCCCACCGAGAGTGCATTGCTATCATAGAGTCCCTGCCAATCTATCTGCGTAAATCTCTCCTCGCCTCGTAGCCACGCCTCCTCGGCGAGCAGGGCCACCTCAGGATCGCTCTGGGCACTCGGCAGGTAGAGGTAGTAGTCGGGCAGAGGGTTGGGAGCATCCGCCCAACTGAGCTTTGTGCGGCTCTTACGCCCCGCGCTAAGCAGCGTAGAGATGTTCAGGTTGGAGAGGATGTAGCTATCGTCTATATTGAACGAGGCGTAGAGCGCGGGTACGCACTCTCGCCTTACGCGCGAGGAGCGCACCTTGCCCTGCTGATAGCCCCAATAGGAGTTGTAGTGATTGTCGCCCGCAAGCTCGAAAACCTCATCGGAGTTCCAGCTACGCCCAGAGCGCATCGTTGGGGCGACCATAAGTGCCATTTGCAGGCTTCGGCGGACTCCTTCGCCCCAGCACCTCTCTGCCGAGAGCCACAACTGCTCCTCCTCGGTAAAGACGCCCTCTATGTTACCATCGCGTCCCCACCTGCCACCCACCAACAGCGAGTAGCTCCAAAGGCTATCGAGCCGCCCCACCGAAGAGTAATAACTCCCCAAGCGGTAGGAGCGTGAGGAGAGTTGCACCCTTAGGCGATGACGCTCCGAAAGGGCACTCGGCGAAGGAGCAAAAACCTCCGAGCGCACATCGGCACCCCACTCAGAGTGGGCATTGCTCCACAGGTCGGTGTGGCGTGCGGGAATGCGCCTGAGTAGATTTAGAAGTGTGTAGTTGGGGTAACTATCGAGCGGACTTGCAACATCCACACCGCCAAGCCTTGTGGTGAGCGAGTTCTCGCTCTCGCCCCTGAACCCATAGGAGACAAACGAAAATCCCCAACGAGCATACTGCTCGAATGGGGAGTTGAGTATTTGGGGCATAGAGCGGTATTCCCCCTCCTGCACCCATAACTCCGGATCCAACCAATCGGGATTCTCGCGGTAGTAACTCTCGCTCAGCACCTGCGCCACTGCCGACAACATAGGCAGCGAAGCCAACAAAACGAGTATCATAACACGTTTGAGCATCTGGTTGGGTGGAGTTAGTTTGGGTTAGATTGGATTGGACTGTGGAGTGGAGGTTACAACTTTATTTTGCAGATGGGGATGGGCTCCATCTTGTGGCGGTTGGCACGGTTGCGGCGGGTGTAAATCTCCATAACCTCGCGCTCTCTGCCCTCGAAGTCCTCGACCATTGCGCCCCTCTCGTACTGCTCCATAGCCCACTCCAATTCGGGGTAGGTGGCACCTATCTGATCCTCATCGCTCCTGTCATCGCCAAATAGTCCATCGGTGGGTTTGGCAGAGAGTATGGAGTCGCAAACACCCAAGTAGGCACCCAGCTCAAAGACCTCAGTCTTTGTCAAGTCGCCAATGGGGCTAATATCCACACCACCATCGCCCCACTTGGTGTAGAAGCCGATGCCGAAGTCCTCTATCTTGTTGCCCGTACCTGCCACCAATGCGCCCCTCAGACCTGCATAGAAGTATAGGGTGGTCATACGCAATCGTGCACGGGTGTTGGCAGTCGTAAGTTCAAAGTTCGAGCCCTCCTTGGGCAGTGCCGCAAGCAGGCTCTCGTAGGGCTCGGTAAGTTCTGCCCTTGCGCACTCCACATTGGGATACTCCGCCACAAGGTTTGCTATATGCTCATCGGCACGACTCACCTGCGAGGCGGCTTGGTGGATGGGGAGTGTCACGCAAAGCGTGGGAAGTCCCGTGCGGGCACACAGAGCCGACACCACAGCCGAGTCCACACCTCCCGAAATGCCCACAACAAAGCCCTTCGAGCCACATCCCGCAGCGTAGCCACTGAGCCAACTAACGATATATTCCGCAACTGCCTTACAATCCATATATTTCTGACAATTAATTGGTTATTTCTATTGTTACACATCGCTAAAAGGTCATCCTTGCGCCGAGGCGGAAGCCTGCACCGAGAGCGCGGTAGGTTGCCCAATGGTAGATGGGCTGCCCCAAGAGGTTATCGCCCCTTAGCCACAGCGAAAGGCGTTCACTCCACAGCCACTCTGCCGAGAGTCCCAAATCAACATACGAGGGGAGTTCCAAGATGGTGTCGGCAGCAGCCTCTCTCACCGTAACCTCCATTGCGCTACGCCACTCGCAACGAGCCACAAGGCTCAACCTCTCCATCGGTTGCCAGCGCACATTGCCCTCCACACGCCACTTGCGGGGCTGATAGTGGTCGGTGGCATTATCTGCCCTACCAAGTGCGGTAAAACCCGCGCGAGCCGTCACATCGAACCTCTCCGAGGGGCGGTAGAGCATCTCGGCGTCTGCATACCACACTCGCTGTCCGCCACTTCGACCATAGGTCAGCAGTGGCGAGCCCTCAACAGCCACCTCGTAGAAATAAGACGAGAACCAGCGCGAGGAGCCCGAGAGTTTGTAACTCCACTTTTGGGACTCACCCCTAACACCCACCTCGGCAAGGAATACCTTGCGCGAATCAACAGGAAGCATAGTCATATAGGGGTTGCGCCACAGTCCATCGCGCGTGACTTTGGTCTGCACATCGTTGGCAACCGTGAGGTAGGGGGTAATATATGGCGAGCGGTCGAAACTTGCCGAGAGCGAGGCAACAACACCACTCAGCGAGTTCTTGGCACCCTTGTATATCATATGGTCGTAGCCCACCATAGCCTCAACGGGTATCCACTTGCCAATCCTGAACCTCCACTCGGGAACGAAGGTTATGGAGGTGTCGTAGTAGTCATCTTCGGGGAGCAGGCACCTCGACTGCACACCCGAATAGTGGAGCGTCACACGCTCAGGGAGCCACCCTTTGATTTTATTGAGTCCGAGAAGACCGAAGTTCAGGTTAAAACGCCACACATTCTCACTTTGGCTATTCCACGCATAGAGTCCCATAGCGTTGGCATCGTAGCCCAATGGGGAGTTCTTGCCAAAGTCGCCCGTAAGGTTTAGGTTGGCATCCAAGTCGTGGGCACCCACAAAGGGACGTTCGCCAATAACGCCCACACCGCCATAGCTATCGCCCAGCGTACCACAATAGTTCACACCTGCCGAAAAAGAGGTGCGTTTGCCTATGAGGGTGGAGTATTTCACACCCGCCTTGTTGCGCAAAGTTGTTGCCCTTATGCGCTCCTCGCTGAGGTTGGAAACCTTGCCCATTGTACCCTCGTGGTTGAGCCACAGCGAGAGGTGCGAGCGGGAGTTCTGCACGGGGCTCCAATAGAGGTCCGCCTCGCTCTGCAAGGGCACTCCTCCGCCCACATTGAGGTACACCTTGTGGGGCACAGCCCACTCGGCAGTCGCAATGCTTATGGGGCGTAGCGAAGATGTCGCAAAGTCGGTCAGGTGCGCCGTAGGACGTATGCGGTAGGAGAGTTCGGGGCGCACGATGGTGGTATCCAACAGAGCCACCTCGCCCTCTATGCGCTCGGCACTCCTAACGACCACCTCGTACTCCTTCTGCACCTCTATCTGCTTGGTAAAACCCTCCTCTTGGGCGTAGGCGGCTGTGCCACAAACACCCAACACAAAGGTCGCTATTGCTATGTATCTTCTTACATTCATATTTTTGAGTTTTCGGTTGTCAGTTTTTAGTTTTTTACAGACCTCTCCCGCGCTATGCGCTCCCTCCCCTGACTTAGGGGAGGGATATGGTTGTGGGTTTATCCCATATCTCTCAGTCCTCCCATATCTCCCATAAGCCTTATAAGCCTTAGGACTATTGACGTTGGACGTTAGACGTTAGACGTTGGACAATAATTTTCAATTATTGAGGCTCTCGACTCTCTGACGAGCCTCCTCCACAATACCGTCTGTGGTGTCGGAGTAACCATCCACAACGCTCTGGTAGGTAGCCCTTGCTTGGAACAGGTCGCCACGCGAGGTGTAGACATCGCCCAGCAGCAAGAACGCCTTTGCGAGCCAATAGGCGTGTGGGGTATTCTTGTCGGCAAACTCGTAGACAAGGCTCTCGGCCTTCTCGAAGGAGCCATATTTGAATGCTGTTTCGATGATGCGGTAGGCACTCTCGGCACCCTCCACATTCGATACATCCTCGCTCAGCGCAGAGTAGATTGCCACCGCAGGGTTGCGTTTGCCGCTCTTTTCGAGAGCCTTAGCCTTCTCGAAGCGAGCCTTGCGCACAAGCTCTGCGTTTGCCTCTTTGTGCGCTGCCACATAGTCCGCCACAGCCACTATCTCGCCACCATCGCCCGAAGCAACCGTTGTTGAGAGGTAGCCTTCGAGAGCCTTGCGAGCATCGGCTGTGGTGGTGGCCATCTCGGCAAGAGCTTTATAAGCCCTTGCTGCGGCTCGCCAATCGGCACCTGCTGCCGCGAGGCTTGCCAAACGCTCGTAGCCACGCTGGGTGTAGGGGTTGTAGTAGAGCGAAGTGAGTCGCACGAGTCTTTCGCGTGCGCCGAGTGTATCGCCCAGCGAGGTGTAGCACTCTGCCGAATAGTAGAGCGCAGCAGGCGAGTAGACACCCTCGGGATTCTCGCCTATATATTTGTCGAAAGCCTCCGAAGCCGCCCTCTTGTCGCCCGCAATATAGAGCCTTTGGGCTGCCACAAAACTGAGCGAGTCGCGCTGTACACCTCCGAGGTCGCCACTCATACCCACACCATCGGCATAGGCAAAGAAGCCATCTACATCGTTGCGTTCGATATAGATGTTGCGTATCTCACCCAGGGCATTATGAGCCGCCAGGGAGCCTTTGTTGGTCGCAACAATACGTTTGTAGGTCGTCATTGCTGCATCGTTGTTGCCCGTATTGCGGTATGCAAGTCCTAAGTCGGCAAGTGCCGAGATGTAGTCGCGCGAGGCAGGGTAGCGTTCCACAAAGTCGCCGAGCACCTCCACAGCACGTTCATAGTTGCCCGCACCAAGCAGTGTGTTGCCGAGTTCGTAGTGAGCCCTTGTGACATAGTTGCCCTTGCCAAGCGCAAGGATCTCCTCCAAAGCCTCAACCCTCGCCACAACATTACCAGCCATACCCTCCATCAGCGCTACGCGGTAGGCGCCATAGTAGCGTTCGGAGGTCTCTGTTTGGGCACTCTTGCGGTAGTGTTGTGCCGCCTCGGAGTACTCCTTCTGTGCCGCCTTCGCATCGCCCATACGATTGTAGGCATCGGCATATAAGTTATCCCTCTTGTCGCTACTCCTAACATCTATAAAGTCGGCAAAATCATCGTAGGCTGCCGCCCAGCGCGAAGAGTTGAAGTTTGCGTAGCCCATATTGTAGAACGCCATAGCGTATTCGCTCTGGTGCGTCATCTCCATTGAGAGGTATTGGTCATACATAGAGGCCGCCTCCTTGTAGCGTCCCTGCTGGTAGTCTATCTCGCCGAGCAGGTAGAGCGAGAGGGCCGCCACCTCCTCGTCATACTCCTTGTGGTCGAGAGCGTAGCCCAGATACTCCTCAGCCTCCGCCCAATCGCCACGCGAGTAGCACTCTGCCGAGTGGTAGTAGGCAATCTTCTGCATCGCCTCGCTAACCTTACCGCCCGAAGTCGCAAACTCCTTCAAGACGAGGTATGCACCCCTGAGGTCGTTGGCAGCATAGCAAGCCGAAATGAGGTAGCCCTCAATCTCGGTGCGGTGTGCCGAGCGTGGGTAGCGCACAAGGTAGCTGCGGAGCGACTGTATCTCCTCGTTGAACGATGAGCCACCGAGTTCCACTTGCAACTTGCAGTAGTTGTAGTGTGCGTCCTCGCTTATGGGGTCGCTGTCGGCACCGCCGTATGCCATCGAGAAGCACTGCATAGCACCCTTCTTGTCGCCCCAGCGCAGCAGGCAATCTGCCAAGTGATAGGCAGCATTGCGAGTGAGTGCATCTTCGCCAGAGCAGGCACCCCTGAGGTATTCGGCTGCCCTCTCCCACTCGCCCAGCGAAAAGAGTGCGTAGCCAGCAATATAATTCTCCTCGCGCGAGAGGGTTGCACCCTCCTCGTCCCTAAGGGAGGCTATGTGGCGTTCTGCCTCGCTCCACTCCTCGTTGCGGAAGGTGCTCTGGGCGGCAATGCGGCGCACCTCCCCACGCCTTGCGCCCTCCAAGCCCTCCAACACCCTATCGGCATTGCGGGCAACATAGAGGTCATTACCCAGACGGTGCTCCACATTCAGCAGGTAGTAGGGCACCACGGCTCCATATTGTCCGCTCTCGGCAAGAGCCCCAAAGCGTTCCTTAGCACCCTTATAGTTGCCGTCCGAGTACTCAATCATACCGAGCAGATATTGTGCGTGGTGGTAGTGGTCGCCCTCGCGCTCCACCTTCGAGAGCCACTGATGAGCCGTAGCGTTGTCGCCCAGCTGATAGTAGGAGTGACCGCACTCGAAGCAGAGTGTGGAGAGGCTCCTGTCGTCAATCTTCCCTATGACGACACCCTCGAAGGCTGTTGTGGCGTCCAACCACCTACCCCACTCGTAGTGCTCCTTGCCCAACTCGAAGAGTGCATCGTTGATGTAGGGCGAGGTGGGGTAAGCCTTCACAAAAGCCGCCACCGCCTCGGCACCATCGCCCAGCTGAGCCTCGCACTGTGCCGAGAGCCACGCCGCATCGGTAGCCACCACCGGCGAGAGCCTGCGCAAAGCAGTAGCCTTAGCCACTGCACGCTCCGCCTCTGCCTGAGCCTCGCGATAGAAGCCTTTGCCATAGAGGTCGTGCGAACGCAAGAGGTGCTCTTCGATGGTGCGCTCCTGAGCCACAGCCTTTGGAGCGACAAGCATCGCAAGCGCACAAATTGTTATGAATAAACGGTTTCGTTTCATATATTTCTTGGTCTAACGTCTAATGTCTAATTTTTATGAGAGTTATGGGAGTTATGGGAGATATGGGGAACACACGCCCCCGCTGCTCCGCAGCACCCCCTCTAACTTAGAGGGGGATTAATCCACAACTTTCAATTGACCACGCTTCGCGTGCTCTAAAATGCTCCCGCTCGGCATAGTCTGCAAGCAGCCTCTGCCCTCGCTTAATCGCATTTGCCTCAATTCGCAGCGAGTGCATATCGTGCCGCAGCGAGTGGGTTTTGTGGTGGGATTTTTGTGCCACCCCTCCCACCTCTGCGGGTGATTTATGTGAGGGGTTTTCAAGGCTTGCGTAGCGCGAGAAGCCGCAGTTTACTATGCGTAAATGAGGATTTCGAGCGCAAGCGTAACGCAGAAAACACCCACAGAAATCAGCCGCTTATTTTAGGGCGGCAAGCGACACCTTCTGCATCACCACCCCCCTGCTAAGCGTCACCACTCCTGCGGGAGCACGGAGCAGTGCTCTGAGTGCCACAGCGTCCATATTGCAGAACTCCAAGCCCGGGAAGAGGCTCTCGGTGCGTCTGAGAGGCGAAGCGGTAACTATCACCACCCTATCGCCCTTAGCCACGCAGTCGAGACCTATACGGCGCAGTTTGGCGAGTTCCTCAGGCGAGAGGCTCTCGACATTCTCCACGCACAGCAGTCGGCAGATGGGCATAAGGAGTATCTGGTCAGTAATCTCGAAGTTGCCCACCACAAGGCGGAAATCGCCGATACCAACGCTTATATCATCTCTCGCGGGACTCTCGGTGCGGACAAACTCCCACACCTCTTCGTTCCACCACTCTCTATCCTCAACCGAGAACTTACGTTCCTCGCCCGTAGTCACACTACGGCACACCACAAAGGTCATCGCAGCCTCGCGTTCCCTCTCGGCAACCATCTCCTCGGCTATGTTCACACCCTCGCCAAAGGGGAATTTCTCCACCACGGGGAGCATAATGAGCGAGTAGAGAGCAAAGAGCACCACACCCACTGTCAGCACTCCCACAGCGATACTACGCACCACCACGCCACGGTTTTGTGTTGCACCCTTCATCGCCACCAACGTAAGAGCCACCAGCACCACATTCTTGGCGAAGGTCTGCCAATTCGTAAGGTGTAGCACATCGCCAAAGCAGCCACACTCCGCAACGGGCTCGGCAATAGCCACCCACAGCGTGAAGAGCATAAACAGAGCGTTGAGAAGTAGTGCCACACGGGTAGTGATTGTGGGCAGTGCGCCCACCACAAGTGCCGCACCAACGAGCATCTCAAAGCCTATGAGCACCAACGCCAATGGCGTGGCAGCGTCAAGAGCCCACTCGGCACCCATAGCGTGGAAGTACTCCCCTATTTTCAGCACCGTACCGTAGGGGTCCAAGCCCTTAGCCACCGATGAGAACACAAGCACCGCTCCGACCACGATGCGGGCCACAATACTCACAATGTTATGTCTACTACCGCACATCTTCAATTCTCAATTCTCAATTCTCAAATCTCAATTATCAATTCTAAATTATCAATTATAAAAGTGGTTTTACCACTTCGGCTACGCGGCGGAAAATCTCCTCAGGCGAAGCCATATTACCCTCGCTATCGGAGCAATCGACAACCTTGAAGTCCTGCTCCTTAGCGGCAGCCTCCAAATAGACCTCGCGCACCCTGCGTTGCAGGTCGAGCGACTTCTCGTGGATGTCCTGACCGCCACCGAGGTAGTCCCTATCGGCACCCTCGCGCTGGGAGGTTAGTTTTGCCTCCGTGAAGCCAAAGGGGACATCCAAGAAGAGCGAGAGCGTGGGGCGGGGAATGCCAAACTCCTCGAACTCGGTCTTATAGATCCACTCGGCGAGTCTTTGACGTTCCTCCGCGCTCTCCACCTTGGCGCATTGGTAGCCAATGTTGGAGTAGACGTATCTATCAACAATCACGCACTTGCCCTCTGCCATCCACTCGCGAATCTGCCTCGCAGCGTCTGCCCTGTCGCCCGCATAGAGCAGAGCCACAAGGTAGGGGTTTACCTGCTCTACGGAGCCAAATTCGCCCCTTAGGAAGCGTGCAATCATATCGCCATAGACGGGCGCATCGAACCTCGGAAAGTGCAAATACTCGCACTCCCTGCCCGTAGCCTCGACCATCTGGCGCAAAAGTTTTATCTGGGTGGATTTACCGGCTCCATCCAAGCCTTCCAATACTATAAACATAATTCTTCCGAATTGAGAATTGAAAATTGAGAATTGAGAATTACTAAATATAAATGTTATGCCACAGGCATACCTCAATTTTCTTTCTTCAATTTATTTCAACATTCTGACGGCTTTCCGCACTCCTGCCACCAATGCATCAACCTCTTCGTGGGTATTATAGAGCGCAAAGGAGGCTCGTGCCATACCCTGCACGCCGTAGTGTGCCATAACAGGGTCGGCACAGTGAGCGCCTGTGCGTATCGCCACACCGCTCCTATCTAAGACCGCTCCGAGGTCGAAGTTATGCACGCCCTCTACGTTGAAACTCACAATACTACACTTATCCTCTGCCGAGCCATATATCCTGAGCCCCTCAATCTTGGAGAGTTCATCGGTAGCGTAGTCCAAAAGTGCTCTCTCGTGCGCCAGCACTGACTCCCTATCGAGCGTGCGGAGGAAGCGTATAGCCTCCGCCAAGCCTATGGCGTCTATGTAGTTTGCCGTACCCGCCTCGAACTTCAAGGGGAGGTCGGCATAGGTAGTCTTGTCGAAAGTAACCTTCCTCACCATATCGCCACCGCCCAAAAATGGGGGGATAGCCTCCAACCACTCCCTCTTGCCATAGAGCACGCCTACGCCATTGGGACCATAGAGTTTGTGGCTCGAAAAGGCATAGAAGTCGCAGTCGAGTTCCTTGACATTAACCTCGCTATGCACAAAGCCCTGGCAGCCATCGACCACCACCACCGCACCCACCGAGTGTGCTTTGTCGATAACGGGGCGAAGGTTGGGCATTGTGCCGAGGGTGTTGCTCGCCTGAGTGACAGCCACAACCCTTGTGCGCTCGTCAATGAGCGAGTCCAAGAGTTCCAACCTCAGGTTGCCCTCGTCATCGAAGGGCAGCACCCTCAGTTGCGCCCTCTTGCGCTCGCACATAAGTTGCCAGGGTACGATGTTGGAGTGGTGTTCCATCTCGCTCACCAGCACATTGTCGCCCTCCGAGAGGTACCTTTCACAAAAACTGTAAGCCACCGTATTGAGTGCCGCCGTAGCACCAGCCGTGAAGACCACCTCGCCCATATCGCTTGTGCCCAGAGCCTCGCCCACCGTCCTGCGGGCATCCTCGTAGAGCTCCGTGCATCGTTCCGAGAGGTAGTGGACACCTCGGTGGATGTTGGCGTTCTCCTCCCTATACAGACGTGCCACACACTCTATAACCTGACGCGGCTTTTGTGCCGTAGCACCATTGTCCAAGTAAACCAGTGGCTTACCATAGACCTCGCGCGAGAGTATCGGGAACTCTTCTCGTATTTTCTTTACATCAAACATAATTTTTCTTTAAGGAGTTTAGGGGCTTTAAGGACTTTAAGGGCTTTAAGGCAGTATTTCAACTCTCAACTTTCAATTTCTCCTCGAACTCTGCTCTGAGAGCCTCGTCCTCTATCTTATCCAAAATCTCCTGCATAAAGCCACCGAGTTGCAATCTGCGGGCATCCATCTCCGACAAGCCCCTTTGGCGCATATAGTAAATCTGTTCCTCGTTCATCTGCCCCACCGTTGCGCCGTGTGAGCACTTCACATCATCGGCATAAATCTCCAACTGTGGTTGGGTTTGGATGCGTGCCTCTGGCGAGAGGAGCACATTGCGGCTCTGCTGGTAAGCCTCGGTCTGCTGTGCATCGGGTGCCACATAGACCAAGCCCTCGAACAAGCCGTAGCCATTGCCCGAAGCAACACCTCTGACTTGTTGATCGCTATGGCAGCGAGGAGCATTGTGGCGCATCTCGGTCTTAACCCTCGCCTTCTCATCCTCGCCCGCAACCATCAGTCCATAGACCTCGGCACTTGCACCCTCGCCCGAGAGGTCTATATGGTAGTCGTAGGATACATCGCCCCCCGAAGCCGCCACAAAGACCACCTTAGCCTTTGCGCCCTCCGCCAAGTGGAGCGTCACGCTGTGGGAGCCGAGAGAACAGAGCTGGTAGAGTTCCAGGCTCTCGCCCGCAGCCACCATCCACTCGCCACCGCACTCTTCTCTTAAAACTATGATTTTCTTCTCTGACATAAGAGCAATTTCAATTTTGAATTTTGAATTTTGAATTACTCCTTGTAGTCTGCGATGAGCCAATCGTAGCCCTCCTTCTCCAATTTCAGGGCGAGTTCCTTGCCACCCGAGTAGATGATGCGTCCCTTGTAGAGAACGTGCACATAGTCGGGCACGATATAGTCCAGCAGTCGTTGGTAGTGGGTGATGAGCACCGTTGCATTCTTCTCCGAGCGCAAGCGGTTGACACCCGTAGCCACAATCCTCAGTGCATCTATATCCAAGCCGCTATCCGTCTCGTCCAAGAGCGAGAGTTTGGGTTCCAACATCGCCATCTGGAAAATCTCGTTTTTCTTCTTCTCGCCACCCGAGAAGCCCTCGTTCACTGCCCTATTCATCAGTTTGGCATCGAGTTCCACCACTGCCGCCTTCTCCCTCATATATTTGAGCATCTGACCCGCCGAAAGAGGTTCCAAGCCCTGAGCCTTCCTGCGCTCGGCAACAGCAAGTTTCATAAAGTTAGCCATACTGACACCAGGAATCTCTACGGGGTATTGGAAGCCGAGGAACAAGCCCTCGCGAGCCCTATCCTCAATGCTCATTGAGAGCAAATCCTTGCCCTCATACTCCACCTCTCCCTCGGTGACGGTAAATTTCTCGTTGCCCGCCAGCACCGAGGCAAAAGTACTCTTGCCCGAGCCATTGGGACCCATTATGGCGTGCACCTCGCCCGCCTTAACCTCGAAGTCGATACCGCGCAAAATCTCTTTGCCGTCAACCTCTGCGTGTAAATTCTTAACTTTAAGCATATATCTTTCCCGAATTGAGAATTGAGAATTGAGAATTATTTTATAACTACTATGCCGCTTTATAAATACTATGCCGCAGGCATACCTCAATTTTCCATTTTCAATTTTCTTGTTTTCAATTTCTTAATTTTTCTATCCTACACTTCCCTCCAATGAAATAGAGAGTAGTTTTTGGGCCTCCACCGCAAACTCCATAGGCAACTTAGCCAAAACCTCCTTTGCGTAGCCATTGACAATCAAGCCCACAGCCTCCTCGGTGCCAATACCCCTCTGGTTGCAGTAGAAGAGTTGGTCATCGGAGATTTTGCTCGTTGTAGCCTCGTGTTCGACAATGGCAGAGGTGTTCTGGCAGTCGATATAGGGGAAGGTGTGGGCACCGCACTTATCGCCTATCAAGAGCGAGTCGCACTGCGAGTAGTTCCTTGCGCCCTCGGCGGCAGGCACCACCTTTACCAAACCACGGTAGCTATTCTCGCTCCTACCTGCCGAGATACCCTTCGACACGATGCGCGAGCGGGTATTCTTGCCGATATGTATCATCTTCGTACCCGTATCTGCCTGCTGGAAGTTGTTGGTCAGTGCCACCGAGTAGAACTCGCCCACCGAGTTATCGCCTTTGAGGATGCACGAGGGGTATTTCCAGGTGATTGCCGAGCCCGTCTCGACCTGAGTCCACGAGAGTCGAGCGTTGTCGCCACGACAGATGCCTCGTTTGGTCACAAAGTTATAGATACCACCCTTACCCTCAGCATCGCCGGGATACCAATTCTGCACCGTTGAGTACTTAACCTCGGCATCTTTCTCCACAATAATCTCCACAACAGCGGCGTGCAGCTGGTTCTCGTCACGCATAGGAGCCGTACAGCCCTCCAAATAGCTGACATAGGAGCCTTCATCTGCCACAATCAGCGTGCGCTCAAACTGTCCCGTACCCGCAGCATTGATGCGGAAGTAGGTGGAGAGTTCCATAGGACATCTTACACCCTTGGGGATGTAGCAGAACGAGCCGTCCGAGAAGACCGCAGCGTTGAGTGCCGAGTAGAAGTTATCGCCTACAGGTACCACCGTGCCGAGGTACTTACGCACCAGTTCGGGGTACTCCTTCAAAGCCTCGCTCATAGAGCAGAAGATGATACCCTTCTCCGCCAGCGTCTCGCGGAAGGTGGTCTTGACGGACACCGAGTCCATAACTGCATCGACAGCCACACCCGCCAGAGCCATCTGCTCTTCGAGTGGAATGCCGAGTTTGTCGAATGTTTCGCGCAATTTGGGGTCTACCTCGTCCATCGACTTTTTGTCGGGCTCCTTCTTGGGAGCGGCAAAGTAGATTATATCCTGAAAGTCGATGGGAGGAATACGAAGGTGTGCCCACTCGGGCAGTGGCATAGTGAGCCACTTGCGGTAGGCTGCAAGGCGGTATTCGAGCATCCACTCGGGCTCGCCTTTCAGGGCAGAAATCTGGCGCACAATATCCTCACTCAGCCCTTTGGGCAGGGTGTGAGTCTCAATATCGGTCACAAAGCCATATTCATACTCCTTGGAGGTTACCTCGCTAAGTATTTTATCTTGTTCTGACATAGTTTACGGTTACAATTTATATCAATCTACAAAAATAAAAAAATAGTTGGATATATCCAACTATTTTTTGTCCAACATCAAACGTCTAACGTCTAACGACTTATTAAATTGGAATTCAGACCAGACTGCCGTGGAGGAGGAAGTACAGACCAACCAACAGCACACATAGTGCCAACGCCTTAGAGCGGAGGTTGCGTTCCTTGAAGAAGATGGCGCCCAGCGTGAACGACACAATAACCGAGCCACGCCTGATGAGCGAGATAACTGCCAGCAGTGCGCCCTCTTGTGCCAGAGCGTTGAAATAGCAGAAATCGGCAATGGAGAGAAAAATCGAGATGAGCACAATGCTCCAACGCCACTCGAACTTGCTCTCCTTGCGTTTGGGGCACCAAATGATGAGCGTCAAAACGCCATAGAGCAGTGCGATATAGAGTCCGCACCACGCCTGCACCGAGGCGGGTTGGATGCCACGCATCAGTATCTTGTCGCAGAAGGCACTACCAACGCCCAGCAGCACCGCCATCATAAGGTAGAAAATACCCTTATTATTCGAGAAGCGTATGCCCTCCTTATGGCTCGAACGGTTCATCATATAGAACGCCACAAAAGCCACCACAACACCTATCCATTGGTACACATTGAGCCTCTCGCCAAAGATGAGTATCGAGCCCAAAAGCACCAGCACAGGGCGCAGTGCGTAGATGGGCGACACGATAGTCAGCGGCAAGTACTTAACAGCCAGATAGCCAAACAGCCACGTTGCAGCAACAATAACCGCTTTGAGAGCCACCAAGAGGTGTTGTTCCAAGCCCATAGGGGTGACGTGGAACATCGTACCCTCGGCAAACCAGCCGAGGTTGAACTCCGAAGAGAGTATGACGGGCAGAAAGAAGAGTGCCGAAATGGAGGTGGCAATGGTCAGTACGGGAAGTACCGCATTGCCCTCTACGGAGCGTTTCTTGGCAACGTCATAGAAGCCAAGCAACACCGAAGAAATCACTGCAAACCAAATCCACATAACGATTGTATCTTTGTTTTAGAGCGACAAAGATAGTAATCAAATTCAAAATGCAAAATTCAAAATTCAAAATTGACAGACCTCTCCCGCTGCTGCGCAGCACCCTCTCCTAACTTAGGAGAGGGTTACAAGGGTTACAAGGGTTGCAAGGGTTGCAGGGGTTGCAAGGGTTGCAAGGGTTACAAGGGTTGCAGGGGTTGCAAGGAGTATTCCCTGTTATCCTTGTTATCCTTGTTATCCTTGTTATCCTTATTACCCCTGTTACCCCTGTTACCCTTGCATACGAGAAAGCGGCTCCGCAGTTTGCTTGACGCAAATGAGGAAGCCGCTTATCGAAGTATAACGCCGAAATCGCCCACAAGGCGCATTCGCTAATGGTGGAACATAAAGCCTATGTAACACCTTATGCCCGAAGGGAAATCGAACTCTTTTCGCGAAATGGAGAACATATAGTCGGTCTTAACGGTTAGCGACATACGCTCCGTAAGACCATATTCCACGCCCACAAAAGGCACTACAACACCCACCCCATAGTTGCGATAGGAGATGTTCTCCTCGGGAAGGGTGTCCATTTGTGGTTCGGAGGTCAGGGTAAGGTTTTCCACCACTCCGCCGCCAATGGTTGCGCCAACATAGGGGGCAAAGCGTCCCACCTGCCACGCCCAATCGACCAGCAGACCACCCCACCCAATCGAGAGCGAGGAGCCATAGTCGCCATATCCGAGCGAAGAGGTGTAGCCCTCGGTACCCACTCTCAGGTGGTCGCCAAAGCGCACTTTCAGCGCACCTCCAATGCCAAGTGGCACACCCGAAAGAGCCTGTTGTGGCTCACCTCCAACTGCAATGTCGCCTCGGGCAACCCAACCTGCGTGGAGCATCATTCCGCCCGAAAAGCCACGATACGAAAGGTCAAAGCCTCCCCTATCGGAGGCGTGGAGTGTGAGTGCGCAAAGGAGCGCGAGGAGTACAAAAAGGCTCTTTTTCATAATGAGGTTTTATTCATTTTCGGGCACAGTCAATCCCTCAGCCGCATAGCGGAAAGGAGTGCCATCGTAGAGCACAACATCAACTTTCACGCCAATGGTGCCCGAGGCTGAGCGACTGAGGTATATGGTGCCCGATTGCAGAGGTCTGAGATGGGAGTAGTAGCACACGGGGTCTTCGTAGACAAAGATATAGTCATCGTTGTGATACTTATACTCAACATTCAACTCCTTACCCAGCAGGTCATTATGTACTCCCACAATGGCATAAGTAGTGGCTGTCATAACATCCTCTAAGGGCGATATTTTCAGCAGAAACTGCACACCTTCGGCGGTGGTGCAACTTTTCACTGCCACCTCCTCATCGCCCAAATAGTAGTAGCCATAGGGGGTATTAGTCTTTGCGGGTTCGCCCTCCCCTACCCTTTGTTCGCACCCTACGAGGGTAAGCATCAGGACGGCAAATACCATCCAGCGGCATATTTTATCTTCTCTCTTCATAGCCCTAAATCATTATTCTGTCAGGGTACAATCTCCCGAGTAGATGCACGAAAGGTCATCGTAACCCATAAACTCAAAGTTCAGCATTGGCGCCTCTTGGGGCGAGTCGAGGATTGTCAGCGATGCCCAGATGGTACCGCTATCGCCATTTACCTTGCTATAAGTACGCTCTTTGTAGGTCACTGTAAGGTTAGGACTCTGCGAGAAGCCCTTAGCCTCGCCCGTAAAGAAGTTTTCGGGAACGGTGGCAGTGAAGACACTCTCGTCAGCAGCCGTAAGCGTCACAACCCACACATCGGTCGAGCAATCTACCGCTGCGCTAACAAGTGTAATCTCTTGTGCTTTATTTCCTTTACCGTAGGTCAGGTAGTTGGTCTTAACCTCAGGGGCGAGAGCGTGGGAAACACACTTGCCCTCGAAAGTAATCTCGTAGGAGAGCTCGCCAATGGTCAGCTGCAACAATACGCGATAGGTCTCATCATCGAGCCTCTCCACAGAGCACGAGCCACTCGCGCCCTTCAAGTCGGACTCGCCAATGGCAAACGACTGTGTGGTGTCGGCATTGTCCACCAACTCAAAAGTAAATTTGCCGCCCTCAGGCAGATTTTGGATGTCGAGGTTGCGTCCCAGCAACTCCTCGGACAACTCTATGTGGAAGTAATAGGTAACAATCTCCAACTCCGAGAAGTAGTCTATGCCCGCAGGCGAAAACCACAGATTCACAGTTCCTTCGTCCTCTTTGGAGAAGGCCGAACGGAGAGGTTTCTCTACGCCACCGCGCACAATGACATTCTCGTTTATCTCAACCCTTGCCTCAGCCTCCATATTGACAGCCAACTCCGTACCATCGGCAAGCACCAACCAGCCTACAAATGTCGCCTTACCCTCCTCGTAGGAGATTTGCACCTCGCCGCTGGTGGCCTCCTCTGGATAGTCGGGCGAAATACCCTCCAAGGGGGCTCCTACAAGTGTTGATGCGATGGTGAAGAGCTTCTGTTCGGTGGTAACATCAATCTTCTCGCCTACCAACAGAGGGCTCACAGCACCAAAAATATACTCTTCGCACTCAAAGATACTCTCGGCACTGCTCACATTGGCGGTGGGAGTTGCAGCAATGACAAGGTTCTCGCCCAGCATCATTGTGGCAACACTACCGAAGGCATACTCCTTGCCATTGATGACATAGGTATTGACATTTTTTGCCTCAGGGTACTCAGGAGTGGGTGTTGGGGTGGGTGTTGGGGTGGGCTCTACGGGCTCCTCGCACGAGGTTACAACACCTGCAAAAAGTACGGCACAAAGGAGTGCCAAAAGACGTATTTTGTTTTTCATATTGTTTGTTTTTTATTTATATATCAACACTTTATCTGACGCAATATGCACATCGGCAGCAATAGCAACAGGCTCCGAGGAGCAGTCGTAGAGGGTGCAGGAGAGGTGGTGGCTACCATCCTCGCCACGCTCCACAACGACCTCGCCACTGTCTATTCTGCCATAGAGTTCGCTCCACACACCCTCGGCATACTCCACATACCAGCTGCCCGACCAATATGGTGCCGTAAAGCAGTCGGGGAGTCCTGCAATAGCCCTGAAAGGTACAATTTTATCCTTGTCGATGGAGGTGTCGGGGTTGCGCTGCACGAAGGGATACCTGCCGGCAGGTACACCATCCTCCACACTGCTATCCCAAGGCACCAAAAGTTCCAAACGAAGCATCTTGCCATTACCCTCGGGTTTGCCCCATTGGTTGAATGTTATACCATCCTCGACAACAAAGAGCAACAAACAGCGGTAGCTCTCGTCCATACGATAGAAACAATCGCCCTTGTCCTGCAACTGCATCTTCGAGAGTGTGGTGAGGTTCATATTGGAGGTTAGGGTGCTATTGGGAGTTTCAGGCTCGACATAGGATGTTGGCTCAATGTTGCCACTCCACTCAAAGTAGCGTTTGCGGCACTTCTTGCCCACCATAACGCCCTCAATGGTAAACGTACCGTCCGTATTGCGGGTAATGGCTATCGCTCCGTCATCCAGAAGATCCACATCCATCTCGGTTGAGCCCTCGGCAATGTCGGCATAGAACGAACCATCCGCCCTCTCGTGGCGTCCATCGGGCAATTCTATGAAGTCCATATATCCGTCCACAAAGGAGTTCTCCCTAAAATCACCCGAGGAGGTCTGGGCTGTGTAGATACCGGGTAGGAGTGAGGTGTCTGCCTCCTGTGAGGGGTTGTAGGTAACATTCAGCAGCAGTTGCATTACGGCACCCTCGCCTATGGGGTTGCCGTAGTCGTCTATCTCCATATCCGTAAGGAACTTAACAACCCAGCCATCGGAAGTCTGCTCTCCCACATCGTCTCCCATATAGGAGAATGAGGCATTGGTAAAGAATACCTTTGGGGGTATAGGTTCCTCGAATTCTTTGGGCTCTTCGGGCACCTCGGGCGTACCGCACGATGCCATCATCAACAAAGCCAAAAGCGAAAGGAGTGAGTGAAAGTTGTGATGTATTGTTCTCATTTTTGTCACATTTTTGCAAATATAGTTATAATTGTTGAGAGTTGGGCAAAAAACAAGAAAAACAAGACACAGGAGTGACAAGATCGACAAGGGTGACAAGGATAACAAGTGTCGCAGGGGTTGCAGGGGTTACAGGGGTTACAAGGGTTACAAGGGTTGCAAGGGTTGCAAGGAGTATTCCCTGTTATCCTTGTTACCCCTGTCACCCCTGTTACCCCTGAAACCCTTGCATACGAGAGAGCGGCTCCGCAGTTTGCTAAGTGGCGGTAGAGGTTAAAAAAGGAGTGTATAGAAAAAGAAAAGAAAAACGCAGAGAGTGAGGTGGATTTTGTGCCAAACAAGAAGGCGAGTCCGCAGTTTACTTAACGTAAATGAGGAACTCGCCTTTGAAGTTTGGTGCAAAAGACGCCTTGCTATATGCGTTTTTACTTCTTTTTCACTTCGACTTGGTCGTAGGACTCAATTATATCTCCAATCTTAATATCATTGTACGACTCGATGTTAAGACCACACTCCATATTGAGTGTTACCTCCTTAGCATCGTCCTTGAAGCGTTTGAGAGAGCCAAGGCGACCGGTGTAGATAACAATACCGTCACGGATGACACGGATGGGCGAGGTGCGGGTAATTTTACCCTCGCGGACAATACCACCTGCAATGGTACCCACCTTGCTAATCTTGAAGGTTTCGAGAACCTCGACAGTACCCATAATCTCCTCCTTCATCTCGGGCTCCAACATACCCTCGATAGCGTCTTTGATGTCGTTGATAGCATCGTAGATGATGGAGTAGAGGCGAATTTCGATAGCCTCACTCTCGGCAATCTTCCTTGCGCCAGCCGAAGGACGTACCTGGAAGCCCACAATAACGGCGTTGGAGGCAGCAGCGAGGAGCACATCGCCCTCGGTAATCTGACCCACAGCCTTGTGGATGACATTTACCTGTACGGTCTCGGTGGAGAGCTTCAAGAGCGAGTCGGTCATAGCCTCAATGGAGCCGTCCACATCGCCCTTGACGATGATGTTGAGTTCCTTGAAGTTGCCGATAGCGATACGGCGACCAATCTCATCGAGGGTGACGTGTTTCTGGGTTTTGATACCCTGAATACGCTGCAACTGCTCACGCTTGGTGGCAATCTCCCTTGCGCTGCGGTCATCGTCCATCACGTTGAATTTATCGCCAGCCTGGGGTGCACCATTCAGACCAAGCACCAATACGGGTGTTGCGGGACCTGCCTCGCTAACCTTCTTGCCGTGCTCGTTGAACATTGCTTTCACACGACCTGTATGGGTACCCGAAAGTATAACATCGCCGGTGCGGAGCGTTCCATTCTCCACAAGCACCGTAGCCACATAGCCACGTCCCTTGTCGAGCGAGGACTCGATGACAGTACCCACAGCCTTCTTGTTGGGGTTAGCCTTCAAGTCCAAAAGCTCAGCCTCCAAGAGCACCTTCTCCAAGAGTTTGTCGAGGTTGATGCCCTGCTTTGCGGAGATGTCCTGCGACTGGTACTTACCGCCCCAATCCTCCACCAAGTAGTTCATATTGGCGAGCTGCTCCTTGATAGCATCGGGGTTGGCAGCGGGTTTATCTATCTTATTGATAGCAAACACCATAGGAACGCCTGCTGCCACAGCGTGGTTGATAGCCTCAACGGTCTGGGGCATAACCTTATCATCGGCAGCAACAATGATGATAGCCACATCGGTAACCTGAGCACCACGCGCACGCATAGCCGTAAATGCCTCGTGACCAGGGGTATCGAGGAAGGTGATGGTCTTACCCTCGTACTTCACGCTATAAGCACCGATGTGCTGTGTGATACCACCCGCCTCGCCGGCGATGACGTTGGTCTTGCGGATATTATCCAGCAGCGAAGTCTTACCGTGGTCAACGTGACCCATTACAGTGACGATAGGTGGACGTGCCACGAGGTCCTCCTCGTTGTCGGCAACATCCTCAATAGCCTCCTGAATCTCAACGCTCACAAACTCCACCTTGAAGCCATACTCCTCGGCAACAATGACGAGTGCCTCGGCATCCAGACGCTGGTTGATAGATACCATAAGACCGAGGTTCATACAGGTTGTGATAACGTCCGTAACGCCTACGTTCATCATCGTAGCCAAGTCGCTAACGGTCACAAACTCGGTGAGTTTGAGAACCTTGCTCTCGCTCATCGACTGTTCAAATTCGGCCTCCATACGCTCCGCCACAGCCTGGCGTTTCTCCTTGCGGTGAACCGAGCCTTTGCTCTTGCCGCCCTTGGCCGTAAGTCTTGCCAGCGTATCCTTAATCTGCTTCTGCACCTCCTCATCGCTCACCTCGGGGCGAACAACAGGTTTGGGAGCGTTCTTCTGTTTATTCTTCTTATCCTTCTTGGAGGTGGGTTGTTGGTTGCCATTCTGACCACCACCCTGCTGGGGTTTGCCGCCACCGTGCTGAGGTTTATTCACATCCACCTTATCTTTGATACGTTTGCGTTTCTCGCGGTGCGAAGGCTCGGCACTCTTGCGCAAACTATCAACATCAATCTTACCGAGCACCTTGGGACCCGAGAGATTGTTGTTGTCCAAACGGAAGACCTCTTTGCTCTCTGCCAGACGCTCATCGTAGGTCTTATGCTGAGCCTCGGCATCAGCCATAGGGCTCTTAGGAGCCTCAGGTGCTACCTGAGCGGCAGGCTTAGGCTGTGCCTTAACCTCCACCTTTGCGGGCTTGGGCTCCGCCTTGGGCTGTGGCTGTGGTTTGGGCTGTGGTTTGGGCTCGGAGGCAGCCTTAGGTGCAGCGGGTTGCTCGCTCACCTTCTGGGGCTGTGGCTTAGGCTCGGCAGGCTTCGCAGGAGCCTCAGGCTTGGGCGCAGGGGCACTCTTGGGTTCGAGGTCAATCTTACCCAGCACCTTGGGCTGTGGCACCTCGGTGCGGATGAAACTGCCGCTCTTGATGACCACCTCCTGCTCCTCGTGAGCGTGCTCCTTCTTGTCGCCCAGCGACACACTCTCCTGTTTGAGGTTCATACGCTCGCGTACGCTATCCCTCTCACCACCAAGATGATTGCCGCCAAACTCCTTCTCCAACAAAGCATAGACATCACTCTCCACCAACGTGTTGGATGCTACGTCCTTGATACCTTTCTTTTCGAGAAATTCGGTAATGGTGCCCAGACCAACCTTGAACTCTCTTGCAACCTGTACGAGTCTCAGTTTTTTCTCCATTTGCTATATTTTTTTGTTGTTTTTCTTTTGCGACTTTTTATAAAAAGTCGCCCAAAAATTTTTAGTGTAGCCTTTGCTACGCCCTATATTAGCATTCCCAGCACAAAAGTGCCACTCTGGCACAAAAGTCGCCCAAAAATTTTTATGCGATACTGCGTATCGCTTTTTAATTGAAAATTGATAATGGAAAATGGAAAATTAAGGTGCTCCCTTTGGTCGCAGTTTTATATTCGTGCCGAAGGCACACCGCAACTTTCAATTTTTAATTTTCAATTTTCAATTCTTCCTCCCCAATTTGCTGTATATCGTGGAGGGATTTTTGTGCCAAGCAAGGTAGCAAGTCCGCAGTTTACAATGGTAAATGAGGAACTTGCTATCCGCAGGTTGGTGCAAAAAGCACCCACGAGATGCAGCAAATTACTCGAACTCGGCGCGGAGTATACGCACAACCTCCTCAATAGTCTCCTCTTCGAGGTCGGTACGCTTAGCAAGTTCCTCGTTCGAGAGTTGCAAGACGCTCTTAGCGGTGTCGCAGCCGATACGTTTGAAGGTGTCGATAATCCACTGCTCGATCTCGTCATTGAACTCATCGAGGTCCACATCCTCCTCGTCTGCATCGCGGAATACGTCAATGTCGTAGCCCGTAAGCATCGTTGCCAAGCGGATATTCAGACCGCCCTTACCGATAGCAAGCGACACCTCGCTGGGTTTGAGATAGACCGAAGCGGTCTTCTTAGCCTCATCGAGCGATATGGAGGTAATCTTTGCGGGGTTGAGAGCCCTCTGGATGAGCAGTGTGGTGTTCGATGTCCAGTTCACAACATCGATATTCTCGTTCTTCAACTCCTTAACTACTGAGTAGATACGCGAGCCCTTGACGCCCACACAAGCACCTACGGGGTCGATGCGGTCGTCATACGACTCCACAGCCACCTTAGCCCTCTCGCCGGGGATGCGGACAATCTTCTTGATGGTGATAAGACCATCGAAAATCTCGGGTACCTCAGCCTCGAAGAGCCTCTGCAAGAACTCGGGAGCGGTACGCGAAAGGATAATCACAGGGTTGTTGTTGTTGCGCATCTCAACCTTCGACACAATGGCTTTGATGTTGTCGCCCTTGCGGAAGAAGTCGCTGGGGATCTGCTCGCCTTTGGGCAACACGAGTTCGTTACCCTCGTCATCGAGCACCAAGATCTCCTTTTTCCACACCTGATATACCTCGCCCGAGATAATCTCGCCCACCTTCTCGCTATACTTCTCGAAGAGGTTGGCCTTCTCCAAGTCGAGGATGCGCGATGCCAAGTTCTGGCGGAGCGAAAGCACTGCACGGCGACCGAACGATGCCATTTCGAGTTGGTCGGACACCTCCTCGCCTACCTCGTAGGTAGCATCGAGCTTGCGAGCCTCGCTGAGGGCAATCTGCTGATTGGGGTTCTCCACTGCGCCATCCTCAACGATGACACGGTTGCGCCAAATCTCCAAGTCGCCCTTCTCGGGGTTGATGATGACGTCAAAGTTCTCGTCTGTCTCGTAGGTTTTTTGGAGGTAGTGGCGGAATACATCCTCCAAAACACCAATCATTGTACTTTTGTCGATGTTTTTCAGCTCCTTAAACTCGGCAAAATTGCTAATCAAATTCTCCATTTGTCGTTATATTTTAGTTTTTTGTTGTTTCTCTTTTGCGACTTTTTATAAAAAGTCGCCCAAAAATTTTTAGTGTAGCCCTTGCTCTACCCTAATGGGAGTAATGAGAGTTATGGGAGATATGGGATTGCCTTCAATTTTCAATTTTCAATTTTCAATTCAGCGAGTGGGTTTTGTGGAGGGATTTTTGTGCCACGCAAGAGAGCAAGTCCGCAGTTTACTCTGCGTAAATGAGGAACTTGCGAGTCACAGCGTGGTGCAAAAAGCACCCACAAGGCACGCTCGCTACTTGAAGTCAAGATACTCCTTCACCCATTTAATCTCCGAGAAAGCGTGGAAATCCTCCACCTCAACCTCCACCTTGCGTTTCTTGCCCTCTATGAGTTTGCGCTCGGTGTAGGAGAGGGTGATACCCTCGGGCGACACCTCTCTGAGTGTGGCGAGCATCTTCGTGCCACTTGTGAGCAACACCTCAACGCTCTCGCCAACGAGTTTGTAGTATTGGCGGAGCAGTTTGAGAGGCTGACCCACACCTGCCGAGAAGACCGAGAGTTCGTAGTCCTCCTGCTCCCTGTCGAAAGCCTCCTCAATCTTGCGACTCAGCTCCACGCAAGCGTCCAAATCGACACTACTATCGGCGTCTATCACTACCTCAATCTCGTTTGCGGGCGAGCACTTCACATCGACCACAAAGCGGTCTGTGCCCTCCAACGCCGCCTCAGCGACCTCGCGTATCTTTACTACATCTATCATACTCAGCGAATTACTTACTATCATACTACGAAATTCGGGGACTCATCTGGTCCCCGAACATCGTTTCGTTGGTGCAAATATACAACTTTTAGCACAAACTGCAAATTTTCCCATATAAAAATATGTATCCTACGGTTATTTCGCACCGCCAAAGAGCGATGAGATGCGCCGACCGAGTACTGCTATGGCGTCCCTAAAACGGTTTTCGCCCGTCAGTGTGGTGGCATTTTCGAGGTAGCTCCAAAACTCCACACCGCACACAAACCCCGTAAAGAGGTTTGCCAAGCGCAGGTTTACAAACGGAAGCAGCAACGAGTCGAGCATCCAAGCGAGCATTATGCCCGCCATAACGAACGAGAGTTTCCTTACCGTGCGCCATGCCTTGCGGCTCTCGAAGTGCCACTCGCAACCTGCGGCACGCACCTTCTGGCGGTCGGCAAGTATGCCGGTAACGAAATCAACAGTGATGAATGCCAATGCTATCACAAGCAGTGGTTCTACCGGAGCAAAGAACGACAGTACTCCGGCGATAAGTCCTGAAATGTACTTCATACGAATTGAGAATTGAGAATTGAGAGTTGAGAGTTTTTCCTATAAGCCTTATAAGCCCTATAAGCCCTATATGACCACTCCGCCAACAATGCGATGCAAACGCTGAGCGGGATTGTAGGAGGGATAGAGTTCGGGGTGGGAGGCGAGGTGGGAGGTGGCACGAGCGAGGAGTCTATCGGCATCGGCACGCATACGGACAACAGCCCTATGGAGCGTGGCGTCATCGACCACCTCGAAGCTCTCGCCCGCAAGTCTCACAACGCCTGCCGAGCCAAACCTTACTGCGAGCGTAGGCAGCAGGCGCGAGGCAACATAGAGCGCAAGAGGTTGTTTGAGGTATTCGAGGGCGAGGTTTTGGAGCACCTCATCGCCACCATCGGCCTTCAACGCCTTGTAGAGTTCCTCGCCCAAGGCGGGGAGCAGGTAGCTCTCCTCAGCCGAGAGGATGGCGTGGGGTGGAACAGCCCCCTCTTCGAGGGTGTGGGTGGTGCCGAAGGCGAGCGAGAGCACCTCGGAGGGTGTAACAATAGTTTTCATAGTTCTAAGCGTTGTGGGTTGAATGGTCGGATTGTTTGATTTGCGCCAAGAAGAGCTGTTGTGCAGGATCGGTGGGATCGTAGTCCAAGCCATCTGCCATACGAGCCTCCCAGACACGCATATAGTCGGGTTTGGAGCGCGAGGGCGGGCGGTTTACGATGTCGAGCGAAGAGCCATCCTCGCCCAAAATCTCGCTTATGAGCAGACGTATGGGATCGAGGAGTTCCTCCTGCTCGCCGAGGATGACGGTATTCAGAGCGACCTCCCATTCGTGCAGGATGCGCTCCGAGGAGAAGCCTGTGGCGTAGTCCAGACCGCTGATACTGCGGAACCACGAGTGAGCAACGACAATATCGCTGAGTGACTGTTCGTGGAGCGTGGACCAATCGCCCTCGTTGGAGGCTGTGATGGGTATGAAGCGCGAGGAGTCGCCCTCGGCGCAGTCCTTGACCATAAACATCACCTGACCCGGCTTGCCCGCAAACTTGCGTTCGGCATTGCGCACAAACTCCTCAGCATCCTGCTCGTTATCCACGCCACCATCGAGCAACATCACACCAGAGAGTTGGAAGGAGTTGTCCAGGCGCGAGATGTTCCAATTGTCGGTCTTGTAGGCAATGGTCGACACACCCATACCTGCAATATAGGTAGGCACGCCATAGTGGGCGAACATAGGCTCGTAGTCCTTATAGTGGATGACGGAGTGGAGGTTGCCATCGGCACCCTGCTCGAAGAGAGGATAGAGTGGCAACGACACGCTATCGGAGGCGGTGTAGTGGCTCCAATCGTGGTGAAGAATGACGTGCTTGCCATCTTTGGCAAGGCGCACACGCGAGGCGTCTTGGTGGAAGAGTGCGAGGAAGGAGTGCTGCGAGTCGGTAACCACCTCCACAAAGGCGTTGCCGAAGAGGGTTTTGTCTATGGCGAGGTAGTTGAGTACCTGGCGGAGCGACTCGCCCGAAGAGTTGGCACGAGCAATAAATCCTCGTGTGCGCACAGCCTCATCTGCCACAATAAAACCCTTGCCAGAGATGTAGTCTGCCTTGTCGTTGATGATGCGGCGGTGGATGGTGGCTCGGCGGGCCAAGAGCGATAGCGCATTGGGGAAGAGATTGTCGCTACCCCATCGCCAAAACTCGCCAGCCGACACCTGCGAAGCAGAGCCTATGGTAATAGCCACATCCAATGGCGAGGAGGCTGCGCGGGGAGAGAATATCTTGGGAGTGAATGATTTTTTATTCTTTTCCATTAGTGGGACAAATTATTAAGCGGTTATCTTGTCGAAAAAACGTGGCAGAGAGGCGTATAAGCTTAAACCCCTCTGCCACCAAAGCCTACTCCTCGTAGTGGCACGCAAGGGAGCCATCCGTGGAGGAGAGAGTGAGGGTTGTAGAGGCTCTTTGCACTCGGCTTTGAGCACTGCTCAGCACCGCCAGAGAGAGCCTCAGGGGGTAGTCGGCTGCCGCCTCTGGCGAGTAGCCCACCAGCAACTTTTCGCCCTCTGGGAGCCCCACGACAGCCACCACACCGTCCACCGAGAGCCCACGGAGTCTATCGGCCGCCTCGCGCTCTAAGCCCTGCATCCGAAAGCTGAGGTGGTGGCTAACGGTGCCGTCCGCCTCCACACGCTCCTCGAAGCAGGCGCCACCATCGGCAAAGAGCACCTCCGCAAAGTCACTCCCCTCGCGTAGTCTTAGACCCGAGAAGAGCCTTTGTGTGGAGTCGTACTCGACAGCCTCAATATCCACTGCCGACACCAAGCGGATGGACTCAACCCCTCCGAGATGTTTTGCACAAGTGATAGAAGAGCCCAACTCCATACTACTTCAAGCCTTTGATTACAAACTCGCCGCCGAAGTGGCTCTTAGCGACAATCTCGTAGTGATCGACCTGCTGGTCGCCATCGTAGGAGATGCTACCCGCAGACACAGCCATAGGCTCTTTCTCCACAACAACCTCGCCCGAAGGATTGATGAGGTTAAGGTAGAACGACTCCACCCAGCAGAGCTGCTCGCCAGCGCCCTCTACACCTGCAATCATCGAGAATTGGTTCTCGCTAATCTGGCTCTCCAAGCCTACCAAGCCCACACCGAATGCCACAGTAACCAACTCAGGGAAGAGGAAGTCGCAACCTGCCATAAAGATAGCCCTCTGGCGGTTCTCCATCACATCGGGGTTGTACCACATACGCACCTCAGTGCCAGGGAAGTCGCTCGTATTGACCGCAAGTGCGAGGTTGCGGCGGTCGGTGAGGAATGCAAACGAGGTGGGCATATCGCCTGCCACCTTCGAGGCGTAGCCACTCAGGCGGAGGTCAATCACGGGGATGCCACGATAGTAGAGAGCCTCCCTGCCGCTCTGTTTGGCGAGATAGGCGGCCTCGATAGCCACACCATCCAACTCCTCCTCGTAGGCATTGTAGACATCGGTGCTCACGAAGAACGCCAACTGCCCCTCGGAGCGCAAAGCCCTGAGTTGGTCGGTGGAGTTGTCCCAGAGTTGCTTCAAGAGTGCCTCAGCCCAACCCTCTTTGTGGTTGGGGATGTAGCCCAAGCGCACCATTGCATTCTCGCCCGATACGGGATCTTCGGTGCAGTCGTCATCCATAAAGCGTTTGAGGAAACCATCGAAGGTGCCGAGCACACCCGAAGAGCGCAAGGTGTTGCCATACCACATAGTGGAGCGGATACTCTCGGCAATAGAAGCACGGAAGAGATTGGTCTCAGCCTCTTCGAGTTCGGTGCCCGAAAGGTCCTCGAAGTTCACATCCGAGCGTGCGGCAATAAGCTCAAAGACGGTCGAGAAGTAGTCCTCGGCGGAGTATGCCATTTCGGCTTTCACTTTGCTCAGGTTGATGGTCTTTTGCAGTTTGGTTGCGGGCTCACCACCGCTCCAACCGCTCGAAGTGTATTTGCGCAGGATGTCGCCATTGCGCTTCCAGAAGTGGAGAGTGGTGGGTACGGGGGTGTTGTACATCACCTTGATGCCGAGCTCTTCGGCATTCGCACCGGTGAGCATAGGGCGGAAGAAGATGGTGTCGAGGTTCTGTCCTTCGTAGGATTTGATTTGTTCGATTTTGCTCATAGTTTTTGGTTGTTTTTTGTGTAGTTAGAAAAATGTGATTGATTGCGCCTATTTACCGCTACGGGCGAGGGCTGCACGCATACCCTCCACATCGGAGAGGTAGGCACTCTGGTTGGGTGTGAGGGCGGTAGTACCACTTGGGGCGGGATCTTCGCACTCTTTGGTTGTGGTCTTGCGGGCTGTGTGGAGCCTCGAAGGGGGAATGGGTGGAGCACCCACCTCCTCGCGCTCTGCCAGCGAGGGTTGTACCTTGTCAATCGAAGCCGAAGGGGTGGCGGCAGGTGGAGTCGTAGGGGCGATACCCAACCCCACGAGCATCCTATTCCAAGCCGCTGCCAAACGCTCCGAAAGAGGCTTTGGGGGCAGTGGTGTCAGTCCCAATGCTCTCACTTGCGAGCGTGCGTCATCGGTGATGGGCGAGGAGGCTATGATGCGGTCGGCAAGACCAGCCGCAACACACTCCTCTGGCGAGAGCCACACACCCTTGCCACTGTTGCGGTTCATCAGCTCCCTAAACTCCTCGACAGCACGCCCTGAGGCGAGAGCGTAAATCTCCGCAAGCCTCTCATCGCTCTTATCGAGGAGCTCTTTGGTTGCCAAGAGCGAGTGGGTGTTACCCTCAACAGCACTCTCGCAGCAGTGAATAAGGTAGAGTGCATTTGCCGAGATCTCCCTGCACCCCTCCGATGCCGCTTGGGCGATGATGGTCGCTGCCGAAGCAACGTAGCCGTAGCAACGAGTGATGACCTCCACACCGAGTGAGCGAGCCTCGTCATAGATGAGCAGCGCATCGGCAAGGCACCCTCCTGTGGAGCGGATGTTGAGCACCAAGCGTTCGATTTTGCCCTCGGCTTGGATGTCGCCGAGCACCTCCACAAATCGCTCATAGGTCGCCACCCTATTACCACACTCCTCTTCGCCAAACTGCTCCCACTCTGGGGTGCCCAAGACGCCATCTATGTCGATGATGGCGACTCCTGCCGAGGATGATAATTTTTTCTTTGTTTCTTCCATAGACTAATTCTTTGTGTTGTGATAAATGTAGGTGCGGATGATAGACTCGGAGCATCCCAACTTCTCCGCAATCATTTTAATGGCAGTTCTCTTCTTCATACCACCATCCGTCAGTTTCTTGACTAATGTCCTTGCCAAAAATGCAAGGCACTTGCGCTTGGAGAGGAGGCCCAACGAGATAATTTTCTTGATGGTCCTCAGCGAGGACAACCCCTTGCAGCGGTTTACCAACAACTCGCAAGCCCTCTCCATATTCTTGTTTTCAATATCTTCCATAGTGTTTGGTTTCTGTTTTCGTAGACAAAAAAAATCAAATTATACCGTCACAAAGAGCATCCTTACCGAAGGCTCGTTGGGATTGTAGTCGCAAATCCTCTCCAAACGACACAGCACCCTTTCGCCATCGACTCGCAGCATATAGAGCGAGCGGAAATCGAAGCCAATACCACTCGGATTGACAATCCACTCCACCTCTGCGGCAAGTAGTCGCACCCTGACACTCAGTCGGCGCGAGTGGTTGAGTGTGTCAACCCTGTCGTCCCACCACTTATGGAGCCCCTCTACCCCATCCCTATCCTCGAAGAGCAACGAGTGGGGAGCACCTCCGAGCGAGCCATCATCGAAGAACGTTAGGAGCGGATAGCGTTTATCGCCACTGCGAGGGTAGTCCCACAACTCGCCATCGGGCAGGTCACACATCCCCCTGAACGAGATGATTTTTGTGGGGAAATTGAGGTTTTGGACCGTTTCGTGCCCACGCTTCGAGTTGCTCTTGGTGGAGATGAGCGATGCCGAGGGTGCCAAGGCAACACCTCCCCTCTCCGATAGGGAGGCAACAAAGAGGTTGTTTTCAAGGCTCCTTGCTCCATCCTTTGCAAAGAGGTTGTAGATGGGGGCACTCCACTCGCCAAACCTCTCTCCCGTCTGCCCCTTCCACTCCTCGACAGCTTCATCGCCCAAGCGGTAGGCAAGGCGCAGGGTGCGCGAGGTGTCATCGCCAAGCTCCTCCACGACTATCGGCACCGAAGTATCTATGCGCTCCGTAAGATCCACCACCTCCCTATTGTAGAAGTTACAGCGTGGCTCTATGTACGCTACTTTGTACATCGGGTCGGTCAGCACGCACAAATCGAAGAGTCTTTGCAGGGCTGCCAGCAACTCCTCTCCCGTATATGGCAGGTCGGCAATGTCGCCACCTGTGAGGGTGCCTATGAGGGGAGGATGGGGATAGAAAACGGGCTGGATGCTGCATCCGGCAAGTACCGTAACCTCCATATCCTCCTCGCCACCGTAGAAGTAGAAGTCATCGAAATAGGCGGGGTTATCGGGCGAGCAGCTCACGGCCTGAGAGCGCACCGTCAGTTCCAACTCTGTCGTGCCCCTTTCGGTAACGCAACCGTCATAGATAGCCCAATCCACGAGCGCAGAGAACATCTCGCCATCTAACTCCAACTCCAAGCGAAGATTGCGCAAGGGGTTGGTGGTGGTTATCTGGAAGGGCGTGTAGCTCTCGGTGGTGGAGAGGAGTCTAATGGGCTGCACGCTACCATCCGACAACTGCTCGTCTGCGACAAGGAAGTAGGTCGCACCCTCTACCCTCTCGAAGAGCATCAGGTTGTAGAGATAATTCACACCGAGCGTCTCGTTGCGGAAGTCGTGGAAGTTGTTGACGAGGGGCACGCTCTCGCTATCGGTCAGACTGAATTTCACACTACTGAGTCCGATCAGTTCGGTGCGGCTCTTGATGCGGTACTCGGTACGCCAGCGAAGGTGGTAGTCGAATGCCACCTGAACGGGGCGTGTAGGTGTGAAGCAGATGCGCCCTGAGGACTCCTCTAAGCCAAAACAGCCCGCATTGAAAGCCCCTTCCACAGAGCCATCGGGCACCTCCACAAGGTTGCCGATGGTGTTGTAGTATTTGATTGGGCTGGCAAATACCCTTCCGAAGTAGTGGGCCTTGACGGTTGGCGAGTCCTCACTACGCACCGCCTTGAAGTCCATCGCCGACTTCCACCCTTCGCTATTTATCTCTCTCCATCTGCCACTCATATGGAGCGAGTTGAAAAAGTTGGAACCCATAAAACTCGAACTTACGGCATAGCCTGCCTCGGCGAACATCGCCCTGAGGAGTGAGCCAAGATGGATGAAGGGATGATAGTTTTCTGGCAGAAGTCTCGCGCGGTGGCCCACCGCATCGCTACCCGCACCTCGGCATACGGGCAGAAAGCGCACCATCTCTCCCGCTGTTGTCCAGCCCTTGCGGAGCGAAGTGGAGGTTATCTCCCGACTCCAACTGCTCATCAGCGAGGCGATGGTGGTTTGTTTGAGGGTTTTGAGCCACTCTGCCCTCTCGGAGACAATCTCAAAGCAGTAGTAACCATCGTCACCAATTGCGGAGGCTGTCAGGTGGAGCCTTCCCTCGAAGAGTATGGAGCCATCCACCTCCACCCTCGCGGTGTGCTCCTCTTGGTTGAACATTGCCTTTGAGTGGGGATGGGAGCAGTCGCCCATCAGTTGTCGGTTGCGGAGCGTGGCCGGTATGGTAATGGTCTTGGAGCAGACCACCTCCTCTACCCCATCGAGGGATGAGGGTACAGCCGCAGATATGGAGAGGTCGTTGGTGGGATCCCAATCTGCTGGTTGATTGTCAATATAGAGTTCGGTCATAGGTTGAAGTTTTGTCGGTTAAGTATCTTTCGGTACATTTAGGGGTGGCTACTTGCTCACACAAAGACTCTTGGCAGAGCGAACAGAGAGGGTTATGCGCCTTGCACCCTCGCCTTCCAAGAGGAGCTCGGAGGAGAGCAGGATTTGGGGCTCGATGCCCTCGTTGCTACAAATCCACAGGTTAGCAGAGGAGAACAGCTCGGAGAGTTGGTCGGTTTGGGCTTGGGAGAGCACTTCGCTCTGCAAAGTTTGCTCCACCCACGACTCCGCACTCACAACCTCTCGTCCCAAAGATGAGGCGCACTCCACAGAGGAGCGGTGGAGTCTCCTTTCTGCAAGTCGGAAGGTGTGGTAGCTGATGCCACCCTCGCGGTTGAGCCACGCCAAGCGCACATCGGAGTGGTGGGGACTCCGCAGGCGATATTTTATCAGGGCGCACAATCTGCCGCCGATGGCAAAACGCAGCTCGAAGGCGGAGGAGTCGGCAGCGAGAGGTGCACGCGAGAGAATGTCGTCTGCCGACAGTGCAAAGAGCACCACCCCTTTGGTGGTTGCGGTAAAACTACCCAACATCTGCGACCTACCACCAGCTGACACGTTGGCTACTATGGTCGCTCCCTCCGAGAGGCAGAATGCCACCTCATCACATTCGCCGGGTGCTATGGTGCGCCACTGCTCCCAGCTGCCCATAATGGAGTTGGCGGTGTGGTTGTGGTGTGAGGAGGTAAAGAGTATCATCGGGGTAAGCCCCTCGCCACCATCGTACTCCAACGAGAGCATCGCATCCCTACCCTCAGGACGTAGGAACCCACTTTGGGTGATGTTGGCAAGCGGTGCGGGCGAGAGCATTCGGAGCAGGATAGATTTGGGCGATGTGTCGATACTATTGCAGCCAACATAGCGGCGTATGGCCACCATCTCGTCATTGGCATTGTAGTAAATCAACTCTTGGAGAGAGGTCTCATCTACATCCACAAACGAGAAGAGATTGTCGGCGTGTGCCGAAGCAAAATCGGCAGGGGATTTGGTCAATTCCATAGTTCATTAATTTAACTTACAACTTGTTATAAACTACACTCCACGCTCTCCACTTCGGCACTCAGCGACACAGCCACTTCGCCCGCAATGGTCAGCACCTCGCCTATGGGAGCAATCTCCGAGATGGCAACCGAGAAGATGTGGGGCTCGGAGCTAAGGAGCGAGCAAAACTTCTCGGCGTGGGTAGCAAGTGCGGCTATCGCCTCGGCGCGTTCTTGGTCGCTCAACACATTTTTGCTCAAAAACTTAACAGACAGGCGACAGGTGGTGGGGCTGCCGGCATTGCCACTCGGAGAGATGATGGTGGGAGGGGCAAAGAGGGCTATTGGGAAACCCTCGCGGTGGAGCGTTGTGTGCAGCCCTTCGGGGAGCGTTGGATGGTAGCCAAGCGAGATGGCAACCTCGAATGCCGAGTTCAAAACGGAGCTATAATTCATAGTAGGCAGTTGTTGAAAGGGTTTATATTTATGGTTCAATTTCTGAACAAAAGTAGTATCTGAGCACCCCTTTGTCAATACCAATTTTTCCTTTGGGTGTCCCTTTTTTCCTCTCCTATTTCACAAACAACACCATCTCAGCAAGATAGACTCCAATAAATTTTTGAACTTTTCTGATAATTTGAACTTCCGTACAACGCCACTTGCTTACTCCCCCACCCTCACGTCATACTCCCTCCAACTTCGGACGGCAGGAAGGAGGATATGATCCAAATTTTTCTTCTCGCCACTTTTGTTGTATCTTTGCGGGGAGAAAAATCATACAACATTTATGGAAAAACCAAAGACTGCCGAGGATTTTCGCCGCGAGCGAACAACCAACATTGCGCGACTGATGCTCTATTGGGTATGCGCCATAGGGTCGTTGTGGGCAAAGCCCGCAGTGGCTCTCTTTTTGGGTATTGCCATAGCACTTACCATAGGTGCACCCTACCCAAAGAGCAACAAAAAGGTATCGAAATACCTCTTGCAGGCGTCTGTTGTGGGGTTGGGTTTTGGTATGAACCTCCACAGCGCACTCGCATCGGGCAAGGAGGGTATGCTCTTTACCATTGTGTCGGTTGTGGGTGTGATGATTGTGGGTGTGGTGCTCAGCAAACTGCTGAGGGTTAATCCCAAGAACGCCTACCTCATCTCTTCGGGTACGGCAATATGCGGCGGCAGTGCCATTGCTGCTGTTGCGCCCATCATTGACGCCGATGATAACGACACATCGCTTGCGCTGGCAACAATCTTCATCCTCAACGCCATCGCCCTCTTCATCTTCCCTCCCATTGGCGAGGCTTTGGGGCTCACGCAGCAGCAGTTTGGCACTTGGGCAGCCATAGCCATCCACGACACCTCCTCGGTGGTGGGTGCAGGTGCAGCCTATGGCGAGGAGGCTTTGCAGGTGGCTACGACCATCAAACTCACACGAGCACTGTGGATATTCCCCCTTGCGCTGGTGTCGGTGCTTATCTTCCGCTCCAAGGGAAAGAGGGTGGCAGTGCCTTGGTTCATCCTCTTCTTTATCCTTGCAATGGTGGCTAATACCTATATTAATATACCCTCCGAGGTTTCGGGCACTATTGTCGCCATAGCAAGGAGGTCACTGAGCCTAACGCTCTTTCTGATTGGTTGCGGACTCTCGCTCTCGGCAATCCGAAAGGTGGGCGCAAAACCCCTCATTCTGGGCGTTGTGCTGTGGGCTCTAATCTCGGTAGTGACTCTCTTGGTGGTCGTGTAGCCAAGCGGAGAGGGCAGATAAAAAACAAGGAAGACAGGACAAATTGTCCTGTCTTCCTTATTTTGGTATATTCGGGGTAAAACTATTTTACCACTACATCTTCGTGGCTGTTGAGCACAAGTTGGTAGGTGCTGTCGTAGATAGTGAGGATTGCGGTGATGTCGCAAATTGCGCCATCGGCAGGAATCTCCTCCAAAGCGAACCTCGAATAGCCGCTGGTACGAACTACAAAGGGTTTGCCACCGAGCGTGAAGGCTGCCGAGCCATAGAAGAAGAGGTTGTCGTAACTATAAGCCCAGGTTGCAGGCAGGTCGTAGTCTGCAAAGTCCTTGTTATAGTTGCTGGTACCCTTGTCCTTGTCCTCATCATTGATCTGCTCGCCATTCTTGGTCACCTCATCGTCAGAGTCCTGGAACGAGGGGTAGAAGTTGGTGTAGCCACCAACTTGGAGTGTACCCCAAGTGCTCTCCAAGCCCTCGAAGCGGCAGAGCCTACCGATATACTTCTTGTAGTTACCAACCACCTCGGCAACATTCGAGGAGTTCACAACGAGCACCTCGGCACCAACCATCTCGCCGGGGAGAAGTTTCTCGTCAATGATGGTCTGGATGTCGATGAAGCCATTAGAGTAGGAGGTGTCGGACGAGGGACCACCCAAGCCGAGCGAGTTGCGATAGTTGCCCAAGATGAGTCCATCGCACTTGATGTAGAGCTTCTGACCGGGTTTATAGACGGTGTACATAGAACCTTTGCCCACCTTAACCTCCAAACCACCAGCCTCGGTGCTGGTTGCATCCTGAACGTAGAGCGACTTATAGGTATTACCCAACTCATCGGAACTTACAACAACCGTTTCGAGAGCCACCTTGTCGTTAATCGTAACGCCCTTGATGGTCTTGCCGGGGTCGGGGAGTTCGTTATAGAAGTACTGATCTTTGAACTCGGTGATAGTAATAAACGTGTAGCCCTCAGCCTCGATAGCGGCTCGGGTTGCAGGCTCCCTTTTGGGGACATTGTCCCACTCTTTCTCGCACGCAGTGAGGACTGCAAGTGCGGATACCATTAATATAATATACTTTTTCATATCTCTCTTTTGCTCTTTGGGGTTGGTTTAGAAACGGAAGTAGATATTGAGGTAGTAGTTCGTACCGTAGAGGTAGAAATACTTGGAGTCGAAACGCGAGTAGCGAGTACCCACAGTCTGTTCGTACTCGTCATCCGAGAAGAGTCGCATCTGCTCGAAACCACCCGTGCGGCAGACATTGTTGGTGAGGTTCTTAATCTCGAAGCTGAAACCAATCTGGTTCGAGCCCACATACCAAGTCTTACCAATAGAGGCGTTGAAGATAAGTGCAGGCGTGAATTTCTCTTGGTCCACAAGCTGCCTGAGTGCAATATCTTGTCCGTCAATAGCAGCCCTTTGGATAACCTCCTCGGCAGTGCCCTCAAAACGATAATCAATTATTCCTTCTTTAATACGTCCGCTCATAGCACCGAGAGTGCGGTAGAGGGGGTTCATCGAGAGGTACATATTGTCGAAGTACTCAGCATCCACCGAGAGGTAGATGTTGTTGCCTGTGCGGTAGTTCAGACCGAGGCTCAGAGCTGTCTGAGGAGTGCTCTCCACCTTCATACCTTTCCAATATACCCTTGCGTTCTCAACCAATACGGCTGCGGTGTTGTCACGAGTCTGAGTGAAATATGGGTTGGAGGTGTAGGTGTAGTCGCCAATGCTGGCAGCACCTTGCAGGCTCAAATCTGCCATCAGAGGAATCTTGAAGCCCAACTCTACGCCATAGTAGCGGCTATCAATACCGCTGAGCGACATATTCGAGAAGGCAGCCCACACGTCATCGTAGAAGCTGATGAGTTTCGACTGATCTTTGATGGTGGTGTAGTAAACCGAAGCACGCAACGACAACCAGGGAGCTTTGAAGGTATATGCAGCGTCAAAGCTAAGCACCTTCTCGGTGGTGAGGTGGGGTGCTACGGTGTTGCGGGTGCGGGGCGACACGAAAGCGTCCTGGAAGTAGGGCGCATTCTGCTGTGCCACAGCCGAGAGCTGGATGCTATTGGAACCCGTAGGCTCATAGGTAAAGTTACCTTTCAGGTTGTAGCCGAAGAATTTGAGGTGTTCGCTATCGCCATAGGAGTCGTTGGCAAACAAACCCTTCTGATAGAGGCCCTCGCGCCAGAAGGTGGTGTAGGAAGCCTCGCCAGCCAAAGCCAACTTGTAGTGACCAACCGAGAGGTTGTAAGCACCCCAAAGTTTGCCCACCGTGGAGTGTGCGTAGTAGTCGTAGCCATACTTCTCGCCCTCGCGAACGATGTAGTTATCGCCATTGCCACTAATATCATTGAGGGTCTTGATGCGGTCGGCGGTTCCGTGCACATCCCTCTCGGCGAAGTTATCCACGTTCACCCAATAGTCGCCACCCAAGAGGTCCTTGATGGAGGTGTAGTACTCGGTGCGGTTGCGGCGGAAGTCCAAGCCACCCACAACATTCATATATTTGTTCAAGGTGCGCTCTACCTGCAACTTCACGCGCAAATCCCTCTGGTCGGTGTGACGCTCCGAGATGATGTAGCGCGAGCGGTTGAGATTGGCAACACTCTGCTCCACCTCCGTACCCGCATAGTTCAGGGTAGGACGGTCGCCATTGGCAGCGTTGGAGTTGTAGTTCACGTTGTAGAGTTTGTCGAAGTCGATATATTTCAACTTTGCCCAATCCTTCTTCCAAGCCTCGGCAAGCAGGTCGTGGTGTGCGATGTCGCCCTTTGCGTACCAATAACTTGGCAGATTGCGGTAGTAGTCGGGGCGGGGGTCGGCAGCCGAGTTCCAGTCGAGAGCCGAGTAGCCATTCTGACCGAAGCGGAAGAGTACAGCTGCGGTCACTTTGGTCTTGTCATCGGGAGTATAGAACCAGTTTGCCATAGCCACAGGCTCGTGGTAGCTCCTCACGCGAGCATTACGCAACTTACCGTTCTGCATACCCACGTTGGGGTTGTACCAATAGTCGCCATTTTCGCCTGCGAGCGAATAAGCCTCCTGAGTGGCAGCCATCTGCGCCCCCCTCTCGGTGGGAACACCAAAGAATGTGAAAGAGAGTTGGTGTTTGCTGTTGATGCGTTTTTCTGCCGAGAGGAAGTATGCCCAAGCGTTATAGGTCACACCCTCCACGAAGTCGTTGCCACCCAAACGTGCCGACACGCTGGCAGCATATGCCCAACCGTTGTCCTGCATACCGCTGGTGTAGGTTGCCATAACGCGGTGGCGGTAGGAGCCACTCGAAGTCACAAAACCTGTGCGGAAGCCCTGGCGCATCTGCGAGGCGCGAGCCAAAATGTTGGTAGTACCATTGATACCACCCACACCACTCGTACCTACCGAGGTGGCGTATGTAGCCTCTTGGTTGCGGGTAGCCTCATTAAGACCACTCCACAGCGACCAAGTACCGTTGCCGCTATTGGCATCGGTCATCTCCACACCATTGAGGTAGATAATCTCGGTGTTCTGGTCGTAGCCACGATTGCGGAACCTAAGGGGGCTGAATTTGTAGCCTGCGATATTGTTGAACACATCCTTCGAGGCACTCAGCGACACAGGCGTAGATTGCGACTCGTTCTCCAACTCGCTGTCGAACTCTGCAAAGTTACCATCATCGAGCAGGAAGTCGTTTGCTGCCTGCATATCGGGCGAGAGCGAGATGTAGTTGATGTCCTTCAACTCCTGATCCACCTTCACATTCACACTTGTGGGCTGGAAGCCAGCGGCCTCAACCTCAACTGTCACAAAACCGAAGGGGATGTCGGTAAAGGTAAATGTACCATCGTTGGAGGTGGTCATCGTTTGGGTGGGGGTGCCGACAAGTTTTACGGTTGCCTGCTCGATAGGCTCACGGCCCACACGCGAAACAACCCTACCGGTAACCACTCCCACACTCACTTGTGCCAAAGCGCCACTTACAACGCTCGCCACAAAGAGAATAGTTAGTAATAGTCTTTTCATAAGCTTTTGGTAATCTATTTGTTTCTATTATTTTTTCCCGTTTGGAGTTATTTCACAATGTAGATATAGACGGGCAAGTGGTCCGACCAGCCAGCCTGGAAGTTGTTGCCAACGTATGTACGCAAGGGGTAACCCTTATACTGTCCCTCTTTCTGGAAGAGGAATTCGGGCTTGAAGATGTGACCATAGTACTCTGCCTTCTTGGGTTTCCACAATTCGAGTGTGCCTGCGGGGGCGTTGGCGAGGTTGTCGCTCACTACGATGTTGTCGAAGAGGTTCCACAGGTCGTTATAGACGAGCGTACCATAACCATCCTTGTGCATCTGCCAGAAGGGGTTGAACATATCGCCCTTTTTGAGTTTGTTCTTTTTGAGTTTTGCGCCGAGGCACTCCGAAACGCTCTTGTCGCCTGGGTCATCGTTGAAGTCGCCCATAACAACCACCTTGATGTTGGGGTTTTGCCTGCGAGCCTCGTCACAGATACCCTTGATCTGTGCTGCCAAGCCCTCGCGCAAGTAAGCCGAAGCACTCTGACCACCCCTGCGGCTGGGCCAGTGGCTCACTATGAATAAGAAGTCCTCGCCATCAATCTTGCCCCACATTGTCAGCAGGTCGCGGGTGCGGAAGTTCTCCCTTGCACCTGGGATGTTTGCCTTAATGGACTTGCTACCCTCGTATTGGAATTGGTCGGGGCGGTAGAAGAATGCCACATCCACACCACGAGCATCAGGACCATCATAGTGGCAAATCTGGTAGTTTGCGGGAAGGAGTTTGTCGAGCGATGCGATGTCCTCCAACACGTTGCGGTTCTCCACCTCGCTCACGCCAATAACGGTGGGATAGGCTTTGTTGTTCTGAGCCACCGAGTAGAAGAGTTTTTCGAGGTTGTCGAGTTTCTTGTTGTACTTTGCCGAGTTCCACTGCTTCACGCCGCTGGGGATAAACTCGGTGTCGTAGATTGTGGGATCCTGAATGGTGTCAAAAAGGTTCTCCACATTGTAGAACAAAACGGTGTAGCGTTTGCTCTGTGCGGTGGCGTTGCCAATCGACAGGAACATCGCCACAATTACGCTGATTACAAAAATGTTACGCTTCATATAATTTTGCATTTTGAATTTTGCATTTTGAATTGCCTACAAGCCCCAATCGCTTGGGTTGAGTGTGCTCTTTGGCGCATTGGGCACATTCACAAAGAATGTAAAGCCCGTGAGTTTTTCGAGCTCCGCAACGCTCATCATCTCACTTCGGGTTACCTTCTGACCTTTGGGGGTAGAGTGGGAGCGCACGAAGGCTACACATTTAAGTTCGCTCGCCGAACAATCAAACACCGACTTGCCCGAACTACCCTTCTTGGTGCGCAACAATACGCAGTAGAACATTGTTGGAAACGAAACATCACTCCTACCACCAAACGAGATTTTCTTGGGCGATGCGCTCCTGCCATAACCATCGGTGTAGCGATCGAAGTAGCAACCAATAACCTGATAGAGGGTGTCAGCGCAAGACTGACCATCTACCCAATCCTCCAAGGTATTCCAGCCACCGCCACCAGTGTTAAATGTATCAGATAGCTGTGGAGCAATGTTGGTGTAGTAGAATGCTTGCTTATTTGTGGCAGTGGAACTCAGGCGCTCTGCCGAGCCAAGCATATGACCTTTGTTGCAACCGCCACCGGTCGATTTGCTGTCATATTGAATGTCAGCAGGAATTTTGGGGTCTTTCGCGTAGGCATCGGTTCTCTTTGCGCCACTCTCGTAGCAGTCGTGACGAGGTGCCGCAACCCACATAGGAACGTGGTGCTCGGCACTGAAACATACGGTGAAGTTTCGAGCCTTGCCGTTGCGCTGTGCGTTCTTCTCGCCACCTGCGCAGAGGTGCGATGCGTAGTAGAGGGTGCTATTGTTGTCGTGGATACCATCGCCATTGGCATCAACTATGGCGGGCAACTCTGCCCAACGGCTGTGTTTGCCACTATTGGCACCGCCATTATCGCCACTATTGCCGCCTCCGGTGTTACCACCGTCATCATTGCCGCCATCATCATTTCCACCGTCATCGTTTCCACCATTTGCTTTCACAATCGAAACAATGTGGTTGGGAGTGTTGATTTCGGGTTTGGTGCTTTGGTAGAGCAACAGAGGACCATAAATAACGACCTCATCGCCTACGCTAATTTGGTTTGAAGATGTGAATTTCTCGTTATCGAGGTAGTTGCCACGATAGACATAGAGTTGTGAGTTGTAGGTAGCTCCGTTGTTCGAGATGTAGTATTTGGCGTTACCCTTCGAGAGGTCAACCTGCTCAATCTCGGAGATTACACCCCTTGTATATACAGCGGTCTCATCATATGCCAACTGATTGATGATGTCGAGTGCGCGGATCACATCGTAGGGCGAGGATGCTGTGCCATCGCCACTGCCCGCAAACTCACTATCGTCACCGCCATTATTACCGCCCTCGTTACCAGAGCCTTCGCCCGAACCACCCTCGTTACCAGAACCTTCGCCCGAACCGCCTTCGTTACCGGAGCCTTCGCCGCCGATGTCGCCATTGTCATCGTAGCTGCCACCGGAGTTCTTGCCACGCTGGGTGATGAGCACCTCGGCGGGGTTAGCAGCGCCCTCCACTTTGGGCTCCACCTTTACGATTGCGGAGCGGCTTTTATCCTGCTCGTTTGCCGAGTAGTTTACAATAACATTGGCAACACCGCTAAACTCGGTATCGCCAAGCGTAACCCACTCTGCCGAACAAGAGATTTTCCAATCCACATTACTATCGACCTCCACAAAGAAGTAACCCTTCGTGTGGTCGAGTTGCAGCGATGTGGTAGCCACTGTCAGGTACCCCTGATCGCCCGAAGGCATAGGGACCTCATCGCACGAAGCGAAGCACAGAGCCATAACCGCAGCCAAAAAATAGCCAAATCTCTTCATAGATTGAATGTTTTTGTTTCCCAACTTATGCATTTTGCTTTATTGTTTCATATTACAATTTCCAAAAACGGTTATCCACAGCAGATTCAACCTCCACTTCTATATCATCTGGCAAATTGTGGAAAAAGTCTATACCTGTGCGCTCTTCGAGCTGGTCGATAGTGATGATGTCGTCCATTGTTGCCGAGCCTGTTGCGGCTTTGTGGGGCACCCAGATGGCAAGAGCGTGGTAGGACCTCACATTTCCCGTGATGTGCAGTTGCAGGAGTGCCTTATAGTAGTAGTTTGGCACTGCCACATCCTTGCTGCTATCGCTCTTGCAGTAGGCGTACGACACCGACTCGTTGCCACCTACGGTCTTGAAGACTGCGCCCGTAACCACATAGAGCGTGTCGCAGCCGCTACCCCAACTGCGCACCTTATCCTCTATGTCTTTCCACTTATGCTGATTAAGACCGCTCAATTGGGGGCTCATATTGGTGGGGTAGAAGGTGGGGCTATTGTCCGTGCGAGTCTTTGCCCTCGACGCCGAGGGGAGCATATGACCTCGGTCGTAGGAACCCTGATAGGAGCTCTTCATATAGAGCTGTTTCTCTGTGGGGATGTTGGGGTCGAAGATGCCCCAATCGTCTGTGCGGTTGCCACTACCGATAACTTCGCGATAGAGTGGATATGCCACCCAATGGGAGTGGTAGATGTCGCTGTCGTAGAGGAGTGAGAAACTTCGAGCAGTGTTCCCCGAAGAGGGGAGCATATGTTTCGAGAAGTAGGTGCGCTCGCCATCAGCCTCGAAAGCGGGGAGTTCGAGCCATCCGCTGAGGTTTGGCTTCTCGGAAGAGAGCTGTGTGAAGAGTAGCGTCACCTCCTCGCCGGGGAACTTGACAATGATGTTGAGCGAACGATCCTCGCCGAGGGTATTCTTGCCGAAGGTCATTATCACATTTTCGCTACCCATACCACGCTCCATACTCAACGAGCACCAGCCCTCTACACCCTCTGGTGTAAGGTATTCGATGTCGATGCTCCACTCTTGCTCGGAGGCGATGGACAAGAATTGATATTGGTCGGAGCTTGCCAACGTTGCGCCTGTGCCGAATGTAACATCGTTGGGCATTGTGGGCGTGGAGGATAGGAATGTGCAAGCCGCAGCCATCACTGCCACCGCCATTGCCATTACCATTGTCGCTAACCTACTAATTTTCATAACATTACTCTCATTTTTATCGTTCCTTGCGCCAAATACACTCTTTACAGCAGGGTATTGGGCGGTAAAGTTACGCATTTTATTTGGAAATTACCCCTGTTATATGTGTTTTTTTGTCCAAGGTCTAACGTCTAACGTCTAACGTCAATAGTCCTAAGGCTTATAGGAGAATTGAGAATTGAAAATTGAAAATTGAAAATTG
>JAFTUI010000021.1 GCA_017466345.1 Tidjanibacter sp.
ACAGTCGGTGACGGAGATATAGACCGCGAGTGCGTGAAGGTGTCTCAAATCTTGCAAGGCAAGAGTTGAAAGTTGAAAGTTGAAAATTGACAATTGACAATTGAAAATTGAAAATTTTCTTATAAGCCCTATATGCCCTATGAGCCTTAGGACTATTGACGTTAGACGTTAGACGTTAGACAATACAAACTTTAAGAGTGCATATCGCTGAGGGATTTTTGTGCCAATAGAGCAAGCAAGTCCGCAGTTTGCTGGGCGCAAATGAGGAACTTGCGAGGCGAAGAGTGGTGCAAAAAGCACCAGCGAGATGCAGTCGAAAAACGGATAGAGGATAGGATGAATAAGACCTGGAAAATAGTAGGTACGACCATATTCTGGTGCGTGGTGGTGGCATACTTTGTATGCGCCTTGCTGCTGAGGGCTCGCAACGAACGTGAGCGCAGGGTGGAGAGCATAGAGATTGTGGTGAGGGATGCCGACCAAAGGGGTTTCATAACTCCCGAAAAGGTACTGTCGCTGCTTGCCGAGGAGGGTATAGCCCCTGTGGGCAAGAGTGTGGATAGTGTGGATCTTGCTGCCATAAACCGCACCATCGAGGCTTACTGTTTCACTTCGCGCTCGCTCGCCTACATCGACTACGAGGGCACACTGACCATAGAGTTGAGCCAAAGGGCTCCCCTGCTGAGGGTTATCACTGACGAGGGCTACGATTTCTACCTCACAGCAGGCGGCTATGTATTGCCCGTAGAGCCCAGCGTTTCGCTCAATCTGCCGATAGTGACAGGCTCGCTCGAAGTGCCCTTTGGAAAGAGTTTCGAGGGCAATCTGAGGGAGTGGTTCTCGGAGGGCGAAAAAAAATATAGAGAAAATTATAATTTTCTCTCCAAACTCATTAATTTTGTAATTTACCTCGAAACCCCCGAATGGGAGGGCGGACGATGTGTGCAGATAAACCTTGTGAGCCCGAAGAAAAAGGGCAGCAAGGCAGACTCTTTTGTGGAGCCACACATCGAACTTGTACCTCTCACTGGCGACTATTTAGTCGAGTTTGGCAAATTGGACGAGGTGGAGGAGAAGATGTACCGCTGGCGCAGATTTGTAGAGGCGAAGGTGGTGGATATGAAGGGCGGCACCCTGAGCGTGGAGTATGACGGTCAGGCTGTGTGGAAGCCTACCAAAGAGAAGAAGAAAACAAAGAAAAAATAAAAAATAGCGCAGAAAGTAAGGTTATGGAGCAGCACTTGATTTCAGTGGATTTGGGCGGCAGCAAGGTGGTTGTCGCAATGGGCAGACTCTCCCTCAGTGGCGAGATTATCGTTGTGGATGCAGTGAGCAAACCTATGGAGGGTTTCACTCGTGGCGAGGTTACCAACATCGAGCACGTTACCTCGGCAATTCGCGAGGCTATCACAGAACTCGAAGCCCGTCAGGGCGTGAAGGTCGACAACGTGTGGGTTGGTGTTTCGGGCAGGCATATCGTCTGCGCCGACAACTCAGGCTTTGTCTATGTTGGCGGCTCTGATGGCGAGATTACCGATAGGGATGTGGAGAAACTGCACGAGAATATGAACAATGTGCAGGCTCCCGATGGTAAGGTTATCCTCTCGCGCATTCCCCAGAACTACAAGGTCGATGCCAACGAAACCATCGGTTCGCCCGTAGGTAGGTTTGGTCGCCGACTCGAAACCACGTTCAGTTTTGTGCTGGGCGGCAAGGTCGCTTTGGAGCGCATCGGCAAAGCTTTCCAGAGGGCTGGCGTTGCAGGCACTCACTATATTGCAGGCGCCATTGCAAGTGCTGAGGTTGTGGCAAGCGAGGAGGAGAAGGAGTCGGGCGTAATAGTCATCGACCTCGGCGCAGGCTCTACCGACCTGTGTGTCATCCAGAACAAGGTTGTGAGGTATGTTGCCTCCATCCCCGTAGGCTCGGCGGCTATCAACAACGACATCCGCTCGACAGCCATCCCCGCAGGTATGATTGAGAAACTCAAAACCAAGTGCGGCTACGCCATTGCAAGTGCCATACCTGCCGACAAACTCAACTCCTCAATACGCATCAACTCACGCTCGCCCCACCAGAAGAATAAGGAGATTACCTACCGCGACCTTACGACCATCATCAACGCAAGGATGCTCGACATCGTAGACCTTGTGAATAGCGAAATTCGTTCTTCGGGCTACCACAACCGCCTGCCGAGTGGCATCATCCTTACGGGTGGTGGCTCGCGCCTTGCGGGTGTGGATGTGCTCTTCAAGGAGCATACGGGCTATGATGTAAGGCTCGGTGGTGCCGAGAGCGACATCTCGGCAGAGAGTATGGAGGGTACTTCGGCTCCCGAACTCGCCACAGCCATAGGTCTTCTCTCAATAGGTATTGCCGAGAGCGGCATCGCTCCTACCGAATACACCCGCAACGAGGTTGCAACCCCCGAGGCAGAGGAGGAGCAGGGCGAGAAGGTTGTTGATAGTGTAGTACAACAGCCCGAAGTTACCAAACCCACCAAAGAGGAGAAGAGGGGCTCGAAGAGAGAGAAAGCCCCCAAGAGGCCCGATGGTGGCGAAGGCAAAAAGGGTGGTCGCTGGCTTAGATGGCTCAACGATGTTGTCTTTGGTGGCGATGTTGTTGATGACGAGATGCAGTAGTATCAGCAGCTATCAAGCAAGTATTTTTAGTGGAGAAACAAGAAGAGAGTAATCGAAACGATATGGATAGTAACTTTTTAGACTCTATTATGGCGCCCACCAAGAGTCACACCGACATTTTGGTTATGGGTGTTGGTGGCGCAGGTGGCAATGCAGTAAATCATATGTACGACCTGGGTATAAAGGACGTTACGTTTATGATTTGCAACACCGACCGCCAAGCATTGCAGAGTAGCCCCATAGAGAACAAAATCCAACTCGGTAGCGGCAGAGGTGCAGGCAACAACCCCGACAAGGGTAAGGCTCTTGCCTTGGAATCGCTCAACGACATAATGAACGAGTTGGAGAACAGCAAGGCGAAGATGATCTTTATCACTGCCGGTCTGGGCGGTGGTACGGGTACGGGCGCAGCACCCATCATCGCCAAAGCCGCCAAGACAAAGGGACTGCTTACGGTGGCTATCGTCACACTCCCCTTCCGAGGCGAGGGTCCCACTCGTATGGGGCAGGCCCTGAAAGGTATGGAGGAGTTGAGAAACAACACCGACTCGATGGTTGTTATCCACAACGACAACATCTCAAAGATATATGGTTCGCTGCCCGTTATGGAGGCTTTCCATAAGGCTGACGATGTGTTGGCAACAGCTGCCAAAGGTATTGCCGAGATGATTACCCGCACGGACTTCATCAACGTGGACTTGGAGGATGTGAAGACCACAATGACGGGTAGCGGTCTGGCGGTGATGGGCTCGGCACGCACCAGCGGCGAGAACAAGATTGAGAGTGCAGTAGATATGGCTCTCTCCTCGCCCCTGCTGAACCAGCAGGACATTAGGGGTGCCAAGAAGATACTCTTCAACCTCTCCTATGCGGGCGACTCCACACTCACTATGGATGAGGCTGTGAAGGTACAAGATCTCATACAGTCGAAGGCGAGCCTTGCTGTGGGTAGAATTGAGGCAAACATCATCTGGGGCGCAGGACCATCTGACGACCTCTTGGATGGCGAGATTGAGCTGACGGTGGTGGCTACGGGCTTTGAGCAGATGGGACGCAAGGAGCCACCCGCAATGCCCGAAGAGGAGAGGCGTCCATTGGCTGCGGCGGCTCACACCGAAGAGGAGGAAGAGAGCTCAGTTAAGTGGAACATCGAAGACAAGTATAAGGATATTGACAGTATGCTGATGCAACCTGCCTACTTCCGCAGGGGATTGCAACTCATTGGTAGCACCAAGACCGCTAAGGCTCAGATTGGCGAGATGATTGCCGACCCAACTGCGGCTGAGCCAAAGGAGGCAGAACAGAACGAACAACCCTCACTCTTTTAGCAACGAACGATGGAGATTAACCACACACTTGCAATAATGACCTTCTACCCTTTTGATTGGGGTCTGCTGTGGAGAATAGTCCTCATTGTGGCTCTGCTCGGCTGCTCGGCACTCACTTCGGGCTCCGAGACAGCTCTCTTTTCGCTCTCGCCTTCGCAGTTGGATAGGATACGCAAGCACCATACTCCCGTCAATAGGGCTATTATGAAGTTGCTGAGCAATCAGGATAGGTTACTCGCTACCATACTCATTGTGAACAATTTGGTAAACATCCTTATAATCTCGCTCTGCAACAACCTCATAGACCGCCTTGTGGAGTTCCACTCCACAGGCTGGGAGTTTACCATCAAGACAGTTGTGGTAACATTTGTGTTGTTGCTCTTTGGCGAGATTATACCTAAGGTCTATGCGAGTTACAACCCGAGTGGCTTTTCGCGCCTTGTGGCTCTGCCCCTTGGCTTTCTCACTCGCTTCTTGCACCCCCTCTCTTTTGTGCTCGTGAAGTACTCCGATGCCATTCAGAATAGGGGTATCATCCAGCCCGAAAACATCTCTATGGAGGAGTTGGAGAACGCTTTGGAGATTACCGAAAACCCAAGCGAAACGGAGAAAGAGATGCTCAGTGGCATTGTGCAGTTTGCCTCTACGGAGGTGGAGGAGATTATGCACCCCCGTATGGAGATTGTAGCCATAGACGAGGAGGAGAACTTTGATGAGGTGCGCAAGGTAATTATCGAGAGCGGTTTCTCGCGTATCCCCGTCTATAAGGGCAGCATTGACCATATCGTTGGTATGCTCTACGTCAAAGATATGCTGCGCCACGTTGGCAGGGATAGCAGTTTTGAGTGGAACAAACTCCTGCGCCCCGCATTCTACACCCCCGAACACAAGAAAATCAACGAGCTCTTGGAGGAGTTCCAAACCCAGAAGGTGCATATTGCCATCGTTGTCGATGAGTATGGCTCCACACTCGGCTTGGTATCGTTGGAGGACATCTTGGAGGAGATTGTGGGCGAGATCTCGGACGAGAGTGACGCCCCAGAGGAGAAACCTTATAAGCAGATTGCCGAGGATACCTACCTCTTTGAGGCAAAGGCAAACATTGCCATATTGGAGGAGGTCTTGGAGTTGGAAGAGGGCACCTTTGATGACTGCCGAGGCGAGGCAGAGACCATCGCGGGTATGCTGCTCGAAGCCAAGAAAGAGTTTCTCAAAAAGGGCGACAAATTCTCTTTCCACTCAGTGGAGTTTGTGGTTACAAAGGCTACGGGGCACCACGCCGAAGAGATAAAGATCAGAAAATCGTAATACCCAACTCCCTACTCTCTATGGAGCAGATAAGCGACCAAGCAACCATCTATATAGAGCGTGTAAACCCTCAGTTAGAGGAGTCGCCACTGCTGAGTGATGGCGACAGGGATTTTCTTGCAACCCTCACAGCCCCCTCTCGCAGAGCACAGTGGGCAACAGCCCGCACAATGTTGCGCCACGCACTGGGTGCTGAGGCAGAGCTCAGATACGCCTCTTCGGGTGCGCTGATACTCTCTAAACCCATAGGCAAAGTGCGCTTTGTGAGCATCTCGCATACCACCGAGCAGGTGGCAGTGATGCTCAGCAGAGGTCGTTGCGGGGTGGATATTGAGGCTGTCGGCAGGAACTTCTCGAAGGTTGCCTCGCGCTACATCACACCCGATGAGCGTGAGCAGCTGGCGGAGCAGGTGGGCGAACATTTCGAGGCTTTGGTGTGGAGTGCGAAGGAGGCACTATATAAATATGGAGGTCAGGCAGGCTTGGACTTTCTGCAAGATATGATTGTGACCGACATAGACACCTCCTCTCAGACACTCACAGCCGAACTCTACGGTCTTCCCACGCCACCCGTACACTACAAATTCGTGAGCAATCACATATTGTGCTATGTTTCGTCAGACAACTAATACTCCTTAATTTAATATATGAATGTGCGTATCAATGAGGCTTGGAAAGAGCTCCTACAACCCGAATTTGACAAACCCTATTTTGAGGAACTTGTGAGATTTGTGCGCTCGGAGTATGCGAGCCACACGGTCTACCCTGCCGGTGGCAACATTTTCCGTGCTTTGGACAAATGCTCGCCCGATGATGTGAAGGTTGTGATTATCGGTCAGGACCCCTACCACGGCGAAGGACAGGCTAATGGTCTGTGCTTTTCGGTCAATGATGGGGTGCAATTTCCGCCCTCGTTGCGCAACATCTTCAAGGAGATAAATGCTGACCTCGGCACACCTATACCCACCAGCGGCAACTTGGATAGATGGGCAGAGCAGGGCGTGCTGTTGCTCAACGCCACCCTCACCGTGAGGGCTCACTCTGCAGCCTCGCACGCAGGTCACGGTTGGGAGCAGTTTACGGACGCTGTTGTGGCAACACTCTCGGAGCTCAAAAGCGGTGTTGTGTATATGCTGTGGGGTAACTACGCACAGAAGAAGGGCGCCATTGTAGATGGCTCACGCAACCTTGTGCTGCGGGCTGCCCACCCTTCGCCCCTGTCGGCACATAACGGCTTCTTCGGCTGCCGCCACTTCTCGCAAGCCAACAACTACCTCCTCTCGATGGGCAAAGCACCGATTAAGTGGTAGGGAGGAGTTGAGAATTGAGAATTGAGAATTGATAATTGAGAATTGAGAATTGAAGCAAATGCGAGTAAGCGAGGGCAGAGGCTGCTTGCAGACTATGCCGAGCGGGAGCATTTTAGAGCAGCCGAAGGCTGGTCAATTGAAAATTGAAAATTAAGTTTTCTCCCATTACTCACATATCTCCCATATCTCCCATAACTCCCATAATAAGGCTTATAAGTCCTATATGCCCTATAAGCCTTAGGACTATTGACGTTAGACCCTATACTCTGCGAGTGGGTTTTGTGGAGGGATTTTTGTGCCAAAAGAAGGAGCGACACCGGAGTTTGCTTGACGCAAATGAGGATGTCGCTCTCTGAATTTTGGTGCAAAAAGCGCCCACAAGGCACACTCGCCAGCGAGATTCGCTCGTTAAACGTTAGACGTCAGCTTCCGTACCACCTTAAAATTATAGAAAAACTCCTTGGCAAGCACCCTGAGGACAGTGTAGGCGGGGATGGCAACGAGCATACCGCCCACGCCCGAGCAAGAGCCAGCAACAAGCGTCACGAGAAATATCTCCAAGGGGTGTGCATTGAGTTGGTGCGAGAAGACCTTGGGCGAGACGAAGTAGTTGTCTATCGCCTGAGCCGCCAAAATCGTAGCGGCAATAACCACCACAACATACGCAATGGTCATACCCGAAGTGGTAACAAACGTCAGTCCCGAGAGGGCACTCAGTATGAAGCCAATCCAAGGACCAACATAGGGGATGATATTGAAGACACCCTCCACAACGCCCACAAAGATAGCGTCTTGGAACTCGAAGCCGAAGCAGACGAGAATGAGAGTCACAATGGTGCTCATAATGGTAATCTGGATGAGCACACCCAGGAAGTAGCGCGAGAGGTGCGAGGTGATGGACTCCACGGCACGTTTTACGTTATCCTCATATTTGGTCGGAGCCACAGCGAGCAGTATCCTCAGGAACAGCCCCTCCTCCTTCATAAACCAAAAGGCGATAAAGGAGATACTAACCGCAGCGACCACAAAATTGCCCGCAACAGAGAAGATGGACGACACAAGCGAGGTTAGGCTACCACGCTCGGCAAAGTCTTTAATATAGCCCACCAACATCTCGGTCAGCGAACTCTCGGAGATATTGAGTTTGAAGTACTTTTCGAGGAAGAGTCCGAGTTCGGTCATTGGCTCGCGCAGGGGTGCGAGGATGGATTGATAGTCGAGGTGCGCCAGGTCGCTCAGTTTGCCCGATATGAGGGGGATGAAGAGCACAAAGAAGAGCAGTATCACCGCCCACACAGCCAGCACACCCACAAGAGCCGCCAGCCAGCGAGGAACGCTCCTACCCAACACCTTTACGCTCGCAATTTTGCCCACCAAAGGCTGGCACATAATAGCCAGCACGCCCGCAATGAAGACATAGAAGACAATGTCGCCAAAGAACCAAAAGACAGCCACCGTAGCCGTCAGAGCCACCGCGCCCAAGAGATATTTGTGAAAATTGTTCATCCGTAAGTCGTTGTATTGTTTCTTCTTTATGCTTATTTGAGTCGTGCCAAGCGGGTTTGTGAGCCGACAACCTTATCGCCCACTTTCACAAAGAGTTCCGTTCCCAAAGGCAGGAAAACATCCACCCTCGAACCAAACTTTATGCAGCCCGACTTGGTGTTCTGCTCCACCCTATCGCCCACTTCGGGGTAGCAGACAATCCTACGAGCAATCCAGCCCGAAATCTGTCGCCACACAACCACTGCGCCACCCTGGGTGCGCACAGCAACCGTTGTGTGTTCGTTGAGCGAGGAGCTCTTGGGGTGCCACGCCAGCAGGAAGTCACCCTCGAAGTGGTCCTTATAGACAACCTCGCCCCCTATGGGGTGCCAATTGACGTGCACATTGTAGAAGGTCATATAGACCGAGAGTTGCAAGCATCTCTCACACTCCATACCTTTGGGAGCATCGACCTCCTCAACAACCACAACCTTACCATCGGCAGGCGCGAAGACCACACCCTCCTCCTGCACCAGCGGGCGCACAGGGTCACGGAAGAAACGGATGACAAAGATGATGCGCCAAAGCAAAAAGGCGTCAACGAGTGCCAGCACCCACCACGCCCAATCATAGACCAAAGCCGTAGCGGTAACTACGGCAATGATGATAGCAAATATGAAGGTATTAATCCTAATACCCTCCTTTCCTTCGGGGTTTATTCTCATAAGCCAAAAATTATCATATAAACATACGCAAAGGGCATAGCCACAAGCAGCGCATCGAACCTATCCAGGATGCCTCCGTGACCAGGGATAAGGTTGCCCGAGTCCTTCACGTCATACTCTCTTTTTATCATCGACTCCACCAAGTCGCCTGCCACGCCTGCCAGAGCAACCACCAAGCCCAGACCACCCCAAGCGTAGATGTTACCCTCCATCATATAGCCCGCAGCCATAGCGAAGCCCACGGCGAAAATCAAGCCGCCAAAGAAGCCCTCCCACGACTTTTTGGGCGAGATTGTGGGGCACATCTTATGTTTGCCGATAGAGCAGCCTACAAGGTAGGCGAAGATGTCATTAACCCACACCATAAATATAATAGCCAGCACCCTTGCAGGCTCCCACTCGCCCTCCACGAAGCCCACGAGCATCATCATAGCCATAGGCACAGCCGTATAGAGCAGTCCGAAGAGCGTGATGGCGATATTTTCCAAAGGTCGCTGTTTGCCCCTTGCGAGTTCTGCCACAAAGAGCAACGGCACAAAGAACAAAATTGTGAGCAACACCACAGGCGATGGCTCCAAGACGCACTCTGCCACCAAAGGCACACCAAGACACATCGCCAAAGTGCCCATAGGCTGCACCTCACCACGCGAGGCTGCCATACGGAAGAGTTCGTCTTGTCCGAGCACCACAACCACTGCCGCCACCACAGCCAAAGCCCAAGGCGACCACAATGCCGCACCCACAACAATAACTCCTAAGGCGGCACCTGCCACAGTTCTCAGTCCGAGATTTTTACCTTTTAAGCTCATAATTTTCAAGTTGAGAGTTGAAAGTTGAAAGTTATTTGCGTTCCCGCATACCGTTTTCTCTACATCCCGTAAGTGGGAATTTTGTATCACCACTTCCAACCTGCGGGTGATTTATGTGAGGCGAGTTCAAGGCTTGGTTTTGATTTTGCGCCGCAGTTTACTCTGCGTAAATGAGGAAGCAAAATCAAAAGCGTAACGCAGAAATCGCCCACAGAAATCAGCCGCCTATTTCTTTTTTGCACCAAAGATACGCTCCACATCCTCTGCAAAGACCACCTCGCGCTCCAAAAGCAGTTCGGCAAGTTCGGTAAGTCCCGCTTTGTTCTCCGCAAGGATGTCGGTAGCCATCTTAAACGCCTTATCAATCAGTCCCTTGGCTTCTTTATCAATCAGTTCCGAAGTCTGTTCGCTATAAGGTTTCGCAAACGAGTAGTCGCTCTGACCCGTAGAGTCGTAGTAGGAGCGGTTGCCCACCTTGTCGCTCATACCATAGTAGCTGACCATTGCGTAGGACATCTTCGTGGCCCTCTCTAAGTCGTTGAGTGCACCTGTTGAGATCTCGCCAAAGGTGAGTTGCTCCGAAGCCCTACCCGCCAAGAGCGCTGCCATTTCGTGCATCATCTGCTCGGTGGTGGTAAGTTGTCGCTCCTCGGGCAGATACCAAGCCGCACCGAGAGCCCTACCACGAGGTATGATTGTAACCTTCACAAGTGGGTTAGCGTGCTCCAAGAGCCAGCTAACGGTTGCGTGACCCGCCTCGTGGAAGGCAATTTTGCGCTTCTCGGCGGGGGTGATGATTTTGCTCTTCTTCTCCAAACCGCCAATAATCCTATCCACAGCCGCAAGGAAGTCCTCCTTGTCGATAGCCTTCTTGTCGCCACGAGCAGCGATGAGTGCCGCCTCGTTACATACGTTGGCAATGTCGGCACCCGAAAAACCGGGCGTCTGCTTTGCCAAGAACTCCACATTCACATCATCGGCAAGTTTGAGTTTTCGCATATGCACACCGAAGATAGCCTCACGCTCTTTGAGTTCTGGCAAACCTACATCAATCTGCCTATCGAACCTACCTGCACGAAGCAGAGCCTTATCCAAGATGTCTACACGGTTGGTAGCTGCCAGCACAATAACGCCCGAATTGGTACCAAAGCCGTCCATCTCAGTAAGGAGTTGGTTGAGAGTATTCTCCCTCTCGTCATTACCCGAGAAACCTGCGTTCTTACCCCTTGCACGACCTATGGCGTCAATCTCATCAATGAAGACAATACAGGGGGCTTTCTCCTTAGCCTGAGCAAACAAGTCCCTCACGCGCGAAGCACCCACGCCCACAAACATCTCCACAAAGTCGCTACCGCTAATGGAGAAAAAGGGCACGTTAGCCTCGCCTGCCACAGCCTTAGCCAACAGCGTTTTACCCGTTCCCGGAGGACCTACAAGCAGTGCGCCCTTAGGAATTTTACCACCGAGTTCGCGGTATTTTTCGGGTTTGCGGAGGAAATCGACAATCTCCATAATCTCGACCTTTGCCTCCTCCAAACCTGCAACATCCTTGAAGGTTATCTTGTTGGCGTTGTCCTTGTCGTAGATCTGCGCACGCGACTTACCCACGTTCATCACACCATTCTGCCCTGCCGCACCGCGCCCCATCGAGCGGAACATCATAAACATCAGCACCACAAAGAAAATCATAGGCAGCCAGCCCGCAAGTTCGCGCCAGAAGTTGGTAGCATACTCCCACGCAGGCACGGGCACCTCCACTCCGTAACGCTCGGCAATTTTTTCCAAGTCGGTACGGAAAATCTCGGGATTACCAATGTTGTAGGTAAATTGGTATTTGGTGTCGGGCAGCGACTTGTAGGTCGGCATCTTGCGATACTCCTCCACTGCCTCTGTTTTGAGGTAGATGCGTGCAGTCTTGTCGTTTACAACCTCTATTTTCTGCACATCGCCCTCCACAATCATATTCTGCAAAGCGTTCCACTCAATCTTGCGAGGAGTGCCACTGCCATCAAAGAGGGGCATCAGGAAGAGTGCCGCAAGCATCAGCACCCAAAAGCCATAGAAGAACGAAAGAGGTCCGCGCCTACGCCTTGGGGGCATAGGATTGCGAGGTGGCATATTGTTTTTGGGGTTGGGATTACCACCACCCATATTGTTTGTATTGTTATCCATCTAATCTATTTGTGTTTTGTTGTTTTACTTAATCAGTAACGTAAATTGTTGGGGTTTAGTACCCACGCATTGAAAATGGAAAATTGAAAATTATTAAAGTCCTTAATCTCCTATATGCCCTATATGCCTTATAAGCCCTATATGCCCTATGAGCCTTAGGACTCTTGACGTTAGACGTTAGACGTTAGACAAAAAAACGCAGATAACGGAGGGATTTTTGTACCAAACAAACGAGCAAGTCCGCAGTTTGCTTGGCGCAAATGAGGAACTTGCGATATGCAGTTTGGTGCAAAAAGCACCCACAAGGCACACTCGCCCACAGAAATCAGCCGCACTACTCTTCTGACTCGTAACGCGTAGCAGGCGCATCAGCCCACAACTGCTCCAAACGATAGTAATCTCTCAGGGGAGTGAGGAAGATGTGAACCATAACATCCACATAGTCCACCGCAATCCACGCCGCGTTGGTCTTACCCTCCACACGGCGAGGTTTCTCGCCAAGTTTCTCCTCCAAAGCCTCCACAATGCCATCTGCAATGGCATCTACCTGGGTGGTGGAGTCGGCATTGCACACCACAAAGGCATCACAAATCGTACCTTCCAATGCGCTCAAATCGAGCGACACGATATTGTGCCCCTTTTTGTCCTGAATAGCCTCAACTATATTGTCAATAAGTTTCTGTGTCATATTTTTTTGTTCCTTTACTATTTATTTCTAACAGAACTACAAATGTAGTACTTTCGCTCCGAATTACACACCTTTGGGCGTGCTTTTTTTCTTATAACACTCCACTATTACCTCTCGAAGCGCTGCAACGATAGTCTCTTTGGCGTATGTTCGGCGCACGCCCATCACCACTTTGCGCGAGGCGGCACCTCTGGCGAGGGTTTTAACTCTCGACTTGTGGCTATCGGGGATATATGGCAGAGCCATCTCTGGGATGATGGTCAGCATAGCTGTCGTGTCCACAATCCTCATAATGGTTTCGAGCGAGCCACTCTGGAATGTGTAGGGCAACTCGCTAAGGCGGTTTGTTCCGCAGAGTTCGATTATCTGGTCACGCAAACAGTGCCCTTCGGAGAGCAAAATGAGGTCTTTGCCATAAATATCCTCTATGCGCAAGTTGGTGCGTGCCGACAGGGGGTTTTCGGGCGAGACGTAGGCGTAGAAACGGTCATCAAAGAGCTCCTGCTCGGTGATGCGGTCGGGGCAAGTGCCACCAGCCAGCAGCGCAGCATCCAACTCATCGCTATCCATTGCGCGGATAATCTCGGGCGTTATCATCTCCCTAATCTCCAACTCCACACCCGGGTAACGCTCGCCAAAGGTATGTACAAAACGAGGCAACAGATAGGGTGCAATGGTCGGAATGACACCGAGCCTCAATTTACCTGCCACACTACCTTTGAGCTCTGCCACACACTCCTTCACGTTGTTGTACGCCAGCAGTGCCTCTTTGGCTTTCTCAATCACGAGAGCCCCCACCTGCGTGGGTACAACGGGTTTTTTGGAGCGGTCGAGGAGTATCTCGCCGAGTTCGTCTTCGAGGTTTTTGATTTGCATACTGAGCGAAGGCTGCGTCACAAAGCATATCTCGCTCGCCTTCGAGAAACTCCCGCAGTTGGCTACTGCAAGGAGATATTCAAGCTGGATTATAGTCATATCTTATAATTTTTTGCAAAATTATAAATAAAAATTGAAAGTTGAAAATTGAGGGTTGATAATAAGGGCATTAAGGTCGTTAAAGACGTTAAGGGCATTAAGGTCGTTAAAGACGTTAAGGGCATTAAGGTCGTTAAAGACGTTAAGGGCATTAAGGTCGTTAAAGTCCTTAAACTCCTTAAACTCCTATATGCCTTATAAGCCCTATAAGCCCTATAAGCCCTATAAGCCTTAGACAAAAACAGACCTCTCCCCCGCTTCGCGGACCCTCCCCTAACTTAGGGGAGGGAATTCCCAAAACAGCAAAAAAACGCATAGAACGAGATAGATGCAAGGCATACGAGAAAGCGGCTCCGCAGTTTGCCTTCCAAAGCGGTAAAAACACATATAAGCGAGCGTATTTTAGGCGCACAAGAAAACGACCTCCGAGCATAGTTACCTATGTAAGGAGGTCGTTTATCGCAGTGCAACGCCAAAGACGCCGCTTATATGCGTTTTTTAGTAGCCCATACCGCCTGCGGGCATAGCAGGAGCAGGACTCTCCTCCTTCTTCTCGGCGAGCACACACTCGGTGGTGAGGAACATAGAGGCGATAGATGCTGCATTTTCGAGTGCTACACGAGCCACCTTGGTGGGATCGATAATACCGCCCTCGAACATATCCTCGTAGCGGTCGGCACGGGCGTTGTAGCCATAGGCACCCTTGCCCTCTTTGACCTTGTTGACAACCACAGAGCCCTCGCCACCTGCGTTGGCAACGATTTGCCTGAGGGGCTCCTCGATAGCACGGCGCACAATGGCAATACCGGTTGTCTCGTCATCATTATCGCCCCTAAGGTTGGCAAGAGCCTCCGAAGCGCGGATATATGCCACGCCACCACCGGGGATGATACCCTCCTCGATGGCTGCGCGAGTAGCAGCAAGTGCATCCTGTACTCGGTCTTTCTTCTCCTTCATCTCCACCTCGGTTGCGGCACCCACAAAGAGTACTGCCACACCACCTGCAAGTTTGGCGAGCCTCTCTTGGAGTTTTTCCCTATCGTAGTCGCTGGTGGTATTCTCCATTTGGCGGCGAATCTGTGCCACGCGGGCAGCAATAGCCTCCGAGTTGCCTGCGCCATCCACAATAGTAGTGTTGTCCTTAGTGATGGTAACCTTATCTGCCGAGCCGAGCATCTCTACGGTTGCAGCGTCCAAGCGCAAACCCTTATCCTCCGAGATTACCGTACCGCCAGTGAGGGTTGCAATATCCTCCAAGAGGTCTTTGCGCCTATCGCCAAAGCCTGGGGCTTTGACAGCAGCAACCTTGATGGTGCCGCGCAACTTGTTGACAACAAGTGCGCTCAAAGCCTCACCATCTACATCCTCGGCAACAATAAGGAGCGAGCGACCATTCTGTGCCACGGGCTCCAAGATGCCCACAATCTCCTTCATTGTGGAGATTTTCTTGTCGGTAAGAAGGATGTAGGGACGCTCCAAGGTAGCCTCCATCTTCTCGGTGTCGGTAACGAAGTAGGCAGAGGTGTAGCCCCTATCGAACTGCATACCCTCAACAACCTCAACGTGTGTTTCGGTACCCTTAGCCTCCTCTACGGTGATGACACCCTCTTTTTTCACTTTACCCACAGCCTCAGCGATGAGTTTACCAATGCTGTTGTCGTTGTTGGCGGAGATGGTGGCCACCTGCTCCACCTTGTCGAGGTTGTCGCCCACCTCTTTGCTTTGGCTCTTGATGTTCTCCACAACAGCAGCCACTGCCTTGTCAATACCCCTCTTCAAGTCCATAGGGTTGGCGCCGGCGGTAACATTCTTGATACCTACGCCAATGATAGCCTGTGCCAAAACGGTAGCTGTGGTGGTGCCATCGCCTGCATCGTCATTGGTTTTGCTTGCTACCTCTTTGACAATCTGTGCACCCATATTGGCGAAGTTATCCTCCAACTCCACCTCTTTTGCCACGCTCACACCATCCTTGGTGATGTGGGGAGCACCAAACTTTTTGTCGATAATCACGTTGCGACCTTTGGGACCGAGTGTCACCTTCACAGCGTTTGCAAGGGCATCAACACCCTCTTTGAGCATCTCCCTTGCCTCTACATTATATTTAATCTCTTTTGCCATTGTTTTTTTTGTTTTTTATCCTTTTCTTTTGCGACTTTTTATAAAAAGTCGCCCAAAAATTTTTAGTGTAGACTTTACTCTACACAAATCACCCTCTTTTGCAATTATTCCATAATTGCCAGGATGTCTGACTGTTTCATAATGATATAGTAAACACCCTCGTCTTCGACCTCGGTGCCGGCATACTTGCCATACATTACCACATCACCTACCTGTACCTCCATTTTAACCTCTGCGGTGCCGGGACCTGCTGCCATAACCGTACCTACAAGTGGTTTCTCTTTTGCTGTGTCGGGGATAAACAGACCGCCTGTGGTCTTCTCCTCTGCGGGATGGGGCAGAACAAGCACCCTATCCGAAAGTGGTTTAATAGCCATAGTTTTTCGTGTTTTTATTATTGTTTTTTAGTTTCAGCGTAGTTTATTGTGCGCCATTTGCCCCATCTTTGAGCAACCTTTGTGCCAGACACCACCGACTGCCAAAATGTCAGCCGCCCACTGTCGGCTACTGCTCCGAGAGGATTTCCAGAGCCTTCTGGATACTCTCATCTATCGGCTCAATCTGCGAGAAGTAGCCCACATCCTGCAACTCCGTATTGCGGGCAATGTAGGCGCGTAGCATCGAGCGTAGCAACTTCTCCGACTTGCGTATCTGCTTCCACTCGGGCTTCACACCCTTGCGCTCGGCATACGCCACAAAGTCCTCCAAGAGCCTCCTATCGCCATCGAGAAAATCATTGAGTTCCTCTACGCTCTTTATGGCGTTAATCTCGCTACGGTGGCGGTCGGCATACTCCAACGTATAGCGATAGAGCACATTGAGTCCCGTTGCGGCATAGTAGTATGGAGTCATATCGAGCGTATCGATAGGCACAAAGATATCGGGCATAATGCCACCGCCGCCATAGACTACCTTACCCTTAGGGGTCACAAATCTCAGCGAGTCGGCAAAACGTATGCTGTCTGCCGAGAACATCTCGCCCTTCTCGTAGCGGTGGATGATGTCCAAGAGGTAGTCCTCCTCGCCCTTGTCGTAGGGCTTTTGGATACAACGCCCTGTGGGGGTGTAGTACCTCGCAACAGTCATCCTCACTGCCGAGCCATCGGCAAGAGGTATCTGACTCTGCACCAAGCCCTTGCCATAGGAGCGGCGACCTACAATAGTACCTCGGTCGTTGTCCTGCAAGGCACCCGCAAGGATTTCGCTCGAAGAGGCACTATAATCGTCTATCAGCACAACTAACGGAATGTCGGTCAGTGTTCCGCCACCCGTACTATACTCCTTCTGCTGGTTGCCAGCCCTATCTTCGGTATAGACAATGAGTTTGCCCTCAGGCAAGAACTCGTTGGTCATACGGATTGCTTGGTCGAGGTAGCCGCCCGAGTTGCTACGGAGGTCGAAGATTAGTTTTGTCATCCCCTCCTCTTTGAGTTTTGCTACGGCTTCGAGAAATTCGCGGTGGGTGGTACGGGCAAAACTTGTGAGCCTTATGTAGCCCACCTCGGGGCGCAACATAAAGGCTGCGTCTATGCTGTGTAGGGGTATTTTATCCCTCACAATCTCCACCTCAACGGTGCCCTCTACGTTATCCCTCACGATGCCCACCTTCACTTTGGTGCCACGCTTACCTCTGAGGCGTTCTATGACTTTGTCTTGCTCAATTTTGCGCCCTGCAATGGTATCGCCATCTACGGTCACAATCCTGTCGCCCGGCAGCACGCCCGCCTTATAACTCGGACCGCCTGCCACCGTATTGAGCACCACAACCGTATCGGTAGCCATATTAAAGACTACGCCAATGCCATCGAACTCCCCCTCCAAAGGCTCATTCACGGCCTGCAACTCCTCCAAGGGGATATAGACCGAGTGGGGATCGAGCCCCACGAAGAGTTCGTGCATCAGTCGTTCCACAATGGTGTCCGTATCTACGGGATCGAGGTAGTGTCGCCCAACGAGCGAGAGCGTATAGTCCAACTTGCTCGCCGCAGGAGTGTGGAGAGATTGCTGTGCGGAGGGTTTGGGACGAGCCGAAAAGATGGTATAGCCCATCCACACTCCCAGAGCAATAAGAGCGGCTGCCACTGCGGGCAACCAAAGAGTGAGTTTATCGCGTTTCATCTATGACTATTTGTTTCGGAATTTGTAGGTCAAGCCCAGCGTTGCCGAGTATTGGTATTGCGCCCGAGGGCTTGCCGATTCGAGGTAGTAAATCACTCCATAGAGTTTTATGGAGAGGTACTTCGAGAGGCTCAGGTCGAACCAATTATCCCACCTTACGGTTGGTGGCGAAGTGAGGTTCGTAAAGGCATAGAGCGTTGAGCGGTAGCGAGCCCTCTCGCCCCAAAATTTTTTGTCAAACGAGGCATTTATGGAGGGACCTATCGAACTAAACACCCTCTTGCCCGCAGGCACACCGTTGAGTCCCTGCTCGTAGAGCCTATCGTCCAACATCGTTATCATATTGCCCGATATGGGCGAGAGCGTCAGTTTGTAGGGCGCACCGCTTGGCGCATAGGTAAAACCGACCGACACGTCCAAATAACCGGGCGAGAGCACTGCCGAGATGAGCGTTTGGTCGGTGCGCGAGGCAAAACCATCGCCAAATTGGGTGCGGAAGCCGAGCGTTGCCGAGTAGGACCACCCACCCTCGTGCATATCCCACGACATAACCTCCGAGATTTTCAGCTCATCGACATTCTTGAAGGGAGTTTTGTCGATGTAGTTCATACCATAGCGGGCGTTGATTGTCAAATCGTGTGCAAACTTATTGCGTTTGTAGCGGTGGTGCACAAAGAGCGTTGCAAGTCCAGAGAAGGTATTGTCGCCACCGGCTGTCCAATTCTCAAATTGGAGTGCCGAGGTCTGAAACGAACCCTCAATCTCGAAGAGGTTGCGCTCCCTACGCTGTCGGTTGCGCTCTGCCACCCACGCTGCGTGGTCGTAATAGTCGTTGGAGAGGGTATCGACCTTGTTGCGTGTGATACCACCCAAAGCGGGGACTCCTGCGTCCTCTCTTTGGGGCTGTGCCCTGCGTATGGTGTACTGCGCCATAGCACTCTCGCTGGCAACCATTGCCAACAAAAACAACACCACATATTTCGCTCCGCGCAACATTATAGCCTATACCTATAATTACATAAGAATTATTAATCGTACAAAGATAACGATTTTAGTCGGATATTTGTATATTTGTAATAGAATTCAAAGAGTTAAAAACGAACAACAATATGAAATACTTTGGAGCACACGTTTCAGCATCGGGTGGCGTACAGAACGCACCTCGCAATGCACACGACATAGGAGCGGGCGCATTCGCTCTCTTCACGAAGAACCAACGCCAATGGTTTGCGCCACCACTCTCGGCAAAGGATATTGAGGCTTTTAGGGCGGAGTGCGAGCGTCTTGGCTATGCACCCCACCAGATACTGCCCCACGATTCGTACCTCATAAACCTCGGACACCCCGACACCGAGGGACTCGAAAAGTCGCGTGCATCGTTCATTGAGGAGATGCAGCGATGCGAACTCCTCGGGCTCGATAGGCTCAACTTCCACCCTGGCAGCCACCTTGGACGTATAGGCTTAGAAGAGAGCCTTGCGAGGGTTGCCGAGAGTATCAACATCGCCTTGGACAAGACCAAAGGGGTGACGGCGGTGATTGAGAACACCGCAGGTCAGGGCACCAACCTCGGACACCGCTTCGAGGAGATAGCCTACATCATAGACCGCGTGGAGGACAAGTCGAGAGTCGGCTTTTGCATCGATACTTGCCACGCCTTTGCTGCGGGCTACGACCTCTCATCGGCAGAGGCTTGCGAAAAGACGTTTAGTGAGATAGACCGCATTGTTCCTCTCGACCGTTATTTGAAGGGTATGCACCTCAACGATGCTATGCGCCCCCTCGGTAGCCGCATCGACCGCCACGAACGATTGGGCAAGGGCGAAATTGGCTGGGAGTGCTTCGGCTATATAGCCCGCGATCCGCGCTTCGACAATATGCCCCTCGTACTCGAAACCATAGACGAGAGCCTCTGGAAAGAGGAGATAGCGGAACTCTACCGACTAAATAGCTGAGAATTGAGAATTGAGAATTGAGAGTTGAGAGTTGATTTTTGTAAGGACATTAAGGGCGTTAAGGACTTTAAGGTCTTTAAACTCCCATAAGCCCTATAAGCCCTATAAGCCTTATAATCCTTAGGACTATTGACATCACCCCCCTTAAAGAACAAATAACGAGATGGATGCAAGGCAGGGGCGTAACACCCCTTTTGTGCTGGTGGTTCTATGCAAGTAAAAATCGCCAAGAGTGGAGATATTTTTGTGCCAAAAGAAGGAGCGGGCTCCGAAGTTTACTTAATCGTAAATGAGGAGTCCGCTCTCTGAATTTTGGTGCAAAAATAGCCCTCTATTGGCGATTTTTTAAGAGGTCGCGGATCTCGGTGAGGAGAACCTCCTCTTTGGTAGGCTCTGGTTCGGGCTCGGGAGCAGGTGCAGGTGCGGGAGCAGCGGCAGCCTCCTCAGCCTCTTTCTTCTTGGTGAGTTCCGAAAGGCGGTTGATGCCTTTAATGAGGAAGAAGATGGAGAGTGCTACGATGAGGAAATCGAATACCTGCTGCAAAAATGCACCATATTTCCACATCACAGGCTCTACCTCAGTACCAAGGTTGAGTGCAAGGTCGGTAAAATTAACTTTACCGATGAGCATACCCAGAGGGGGCATAATGACGTCATTAACAAGCGAGGTAACGATTTTACCAAATGCGCCACCGATGATAACACCGACTGCCATATCTACGACATTACCTTTGAGCGCAAATTTCTTAAATTCGGACAAAAACGACATAGTTCTGTAAGTTTAATGAGTTAGTGTAAAAAAACTTTGTTAGCGCAAATATACGAATATATTTTGCAAAATGTCAATAAAAGTTCTAACTTTACACTCGCACACACAAAGTGTGCAGACAAAAGAAGAGTAACACTAACACATTTGGTGCAATGTTGAAAATTTCGGCAAAGAGCCACACGCTCCCCATCTCGCCCATCCGCAGGCTTGTGCCGCTGGCAGAGGCTGCCGCAGCAAGGGGTACTCACATCTACAAACTCAACATCGGACAGCCCGACATCCTCTCGCCCGAGGAGGCTGTAAGAGCGGTGCAGGGTATCAGCGACCAGATATATCCCTACTCCCACTCGGCAGGATTGTTGTCATATCGCAAAAAACTCGTGGAGTACTACGCCAAGAACGGCATAGACCTCTCGATAGACGATATTATTGTGACGCTCGGAGGTACGGAGGCGGCACAGATGGCTATGCTCATTTGCGCCAACCCCGGCGAGGAGATTTTGGTCCCTGAGCCGTTCTATGCCAACTACAACACCTTCGCTGCGAGTTACGACACCATACTTGTGCCCGTGCCGAGCAGTATAGAGAACGACTTTGCGCTCCCCTCACGCGAGGAGTTCCTAAAACGCATCACCCCTCGCACACGCGCCATACTTATATGTAACCCCAACAACCCTACGGGACACCTCTACACTCGCGAAGAGATGGAGATGCTTGCCGATATGGCTGCACACTACAACCTCTATCTGATAAGTGATGAGGTCTATCGTGAGTTCTGCTACGATGGCACCAAGCAGGTGTCGGCACTCTCGCTGAAAGGCATTGACGACAATGTGGTGGTTATTGACTCCGTATCGAAACGATATAGTATGTGTGGTGTGAGGCTCGGCAACATCGTCAGCCGCAATAAGGAGGTTATGGCTGCCGCACTGAAACTCGCACAGGCACGCCTATCGCCACCCTACTTGGCACAGATTGCCGCCTCGGCAGCGATGGATGCCCCACAGAAGTACTACGATGATGTAGTGGCAGAGTACACCGCAAGGCGCGACTGCTTGGTTGAGGAACTCAATAAGATACCTGGTGTCTACTCGCCCAAGCCTCAGGGTGCATTCTACACTATGGCTCGCTTCCCCGTAGATGACTGCCATAAGTTCGCCTGCTGGCTGCTGACGGACTTTTCGTATAAGGGTGCTACGGTGCAACTCGCCCCTGCGAGCGGATTCTACGCCACCAAGGGCAAGGGCACACAGGAGGCACGCATCGCCTACGTTCTGTGCAAGGAGGACTTGCTTGCAGCGTGCGAGATTCTGCGCGAGGCACTGAAAGTCTACCCGGGAAGGATTGAGCAATCAGAGTAACACTCTCCTTTCGCAAACCAAATAGAGATGAAAAAGATACTTTTTGTCTGCCTCGGCAATATATGCCGCTCCTCGGCGGCGGATGAGATAATGCGCCAGCAGGTGCTCTCGGCAGGACTTGGCGCTGAGTTCGAGATTGACTCGGCAGGCACCTATGGCGGTCACGCAGGCGATCTGCCCGACCCCCGAATGAGGGCTGCGGGCAAGAGGCGAGGCTACAATTTCACACACCGTAGTCGCAAGGTGCGCTCGGAGGATTTTGAACGCTTCGACCTGCTGCTGGCTATGGACGACTCGGTCTATGAGTCACTCAGCCGCCTTGCGCCAACCGTAGATTCGCTCCAAAAGTTGGAACGTATGGCGGACTACATACCCCGCCACTTCGGCTATGACTACGTTCCCGACCCCTACTACGAGGGAGCCGAAGGCTTTGAACTCGTTCTGGATATGCTCGAAGAGGGATGCAGGGAACTGCTTGAAGAGTTGAGAATTGAGAATTGAGAAAATCGCGAGTAAGCGAGAGTTGAGTTTTTCTTGTAAAGACATTAAGGTCCTTAAACTCCTATAAGCCCTATAAGCCCTATAAGCCTTATATGTCCTATATGCCCTATATGCCTTATATGCCTTAGGACTATTGACGTTAGACGTTAGACGTTAGACAAAAACGATTTTTGCGGAGGAAATTTTGTGCCAAACAAGAAGGCGGGGGCGTAACGCCCCTTTTGTGCTGGGATTCCTTCCGACCGAAAAATGCATATAGGTTAGCGTATTTTAGACGCACAAGAAAATCCCCTCCGCAGTTTACACGAGGTAAATGAGGAGGGGATTTATCGCAGTGCAACGCCAAAGACGCCGCCTATTTGGAATTTTTAGCCGTTGTAGCGCTTCATATTCTCAATCAACATAAGAACCTTGTTCGAGTAACCCCACTCGTTGTCATACCACGAAACGAGTTTTACGAACTTGGGAGTGAGCTGGATACCAGCGGTTGCATCGAAGATAGAAGTGCGTGCGTCATCGATGAAGTCGCTCGAAACAACAGCGTCCTCGGTGTAACCAAGAATACCTTTGAGCTCGCCCTCCGAAGCCTCTTTCATTGCAGCGCAAATCTCAGCGTAGGTAGCCTCTTTTGCGAGGGTACAGGTGAGGTCAACAACCGAAACATCGAGAGTAGGAACGCGGAACGACATACCGGTGAGTTTGCCGTTGAGTGCGGGGATAACTTTACCTACTGCCTTAGCTGCGCCGGTCGAGCTGGGGATGATGTTGCCGCCTGCTGCGCGACCACCACGCCAGTCTTTTACCGAAGGACCGTCAACGGTTTTCTGAGTAGCGGTAGTAGCGTGAACGGTAGTCATAAGACCCTCTACCATACCGAATTTGTCGTTGATAACTTTGGCGATAGGAGCCAAGCAGTTGGTGGTGCAAGAAGCGTTCGAAACAATCTGCTGACCTGCGTAGGTGTCGGTGTTAACACCGCATACGAACATAGGGGTGTCGTCTTTCGAGGGAGCCGACATAACTACATATTTAGCACCTGCATCGATGTGAGCCTGTGCTTTCTCTTTGGTAAGGAAAAGACCGGTGGACTCAACAACGTACTCAGCCTCTACCTCGTTCCATTTGAGGTCTGCGGGGTTGCGCTCTGCGGTTACGCGGATGGGGTTGCCATTAACCACGAGTTTGCCATCTACAACCTCAACAGTGCCGTTGAATTTGCCGTGTACGCTATCGTATTTGAGCATATAAGCCATATACTCAACGTCAATAAGGTCGTTGATACCTACTACCTGAAATTTGTCTGCCTGGTTGCAAGCAGCGCGGAATACCAAACGACCGATACGACCGAAGCCGTTGATACCAATCTTAATCTGTGCCATAATTCTTTTTTAATTAAAGTGTTGTTATATTGTTGTTAATCATTTCACACCACAAAAGTATAAACTTCCTCTCATTTACCAAAAGAATTATTAAATTTTTTTAGTAAATCGCCCAAAAGTAACGTAAACTTAACGTGAGAATTGAGGCAAATGCGATTAAGCGAGGGCAGAGGCTGCTTGCAGACTATGCCGAGCGAGAGCATTTTAGAGCAGCCGAAGGCTGGTCAATTGAGAGTTGATAATTATGGTGCGCTTTTGGCGCACCATAATTATACCTTTTTCAATTTTCTTTGAAGTCAACATACTCGCCCACGTCATCGCTCACGCGTTTTTTGGGCTGTGCGGTGGTTTTTACCCTCACCTTGCCCTCTTCGGGATTGCGGGGGCGCGAGGTGTTCTGGTAGCCGCCAAAGTTCCAAGTGTAGCCCCTGAACTCCTCGCCACGCTCGGATGCTTCGCGTTGTGCGCGGCGCACCCTATGGCGGAAGATGAGCGAGCCAATAAGAGCCACCATAATCAGGAAGCCCACAATGCCAAAGATAAAACTAAAAATATCGCCGAGCGAGATGGCGCCCGTCAGCAACAAAAAGAGTACGATAATCCATACCCAAGTCCAAGTTTCGCTTCTCATATTTATTTGGTTTTTGTCTAACGTCTAACGTCAATAGTCCTAAGGTTAATGAGAGAAATGGGAGATATGGGAGAAATGGGATTGTTTTACTCTCAATTCTCAATTGACCAGCCTTCGGCTGCTCTAAAATGCTCCCGCTCGGCATAGTCTGCAAGCAGCCTCTGCTCTCGCTTAATCGCATTTGCCTCAATTCTCAACTCTCAATTCTCAATTCTCAATTACTTATTCACTCTGTATGCTCGTTTTACACCATCGAGCCTTTGGATGGCGTAGGTAACCATATCGGCAACGCTCGAAGAAGGCACCTCTACGTTTATGGTGCCGCCCAGCTGGTTATCCCTCATTGGCGCAAGTGCTATCGAGCGGATGCTGATACCGAGCGCACCTACGGTTTCGGTTATCTGGTTGAGCAATCCGCCCCTATCATCCGCCACAACCCTTATGGAAGCTATGAAGCGACCTTTACTCTGCTCGCCCTTCCAGCGTGCGGCAATGATGCGATAGGGGTATTGCTCGTGGAGCCTTCGTGCATTGGGGCAGTCGGTGCGGTGTATTGTCACACCCTTAGTGATGGTCGTAAAGCCAAAGACCTCATCGCCAAAGATGGGGTTGCAGCAACGTGCCGTATGCCACTCCAAGCCGTGAACCTCATCGCCCAACACCAACTCCTCGGAGGAACGACTCTCCTCTTTGGGCTGCGAGATAGGCTTGATGGTTGTGGGTGCTTGTGGGGCTTCCTCGCCAGACAAATGGCGCGAGATAATCTCCTTAACCTCAACCATATCGACCTTCTCGTCCACAATGCGTCCGTAGAACTCCATACCTGTGCGCACCTTGTAGTGCTTGCACAGCACAGCCACAGCATCGTCTATGGAGATGGTGAGTTTCCAATTTTTGAGTTTGCGCTCCAACTCCTCACGTCCCAAACGTGCAAGTTTGCTCTCCTCCTCCCTGAGGTATGCCTTAATGCGGCTGCGGGCTTTGCTCGTAACGACCACACTGAGCCAATCCGACTTGGGCTTTTGGTTCTTGGAGGTGAGGATTGTCACGATGTCGCCATTTTTCAGTGGCTCCTTGATAGATACATTCCTATCGCCAATTTTTGCGCCCACACACCCTGCACCCACCGAGGTGTGAATGTCGAAGGCGAAGTCCAAGACAGTTGCACCCTCAGGCAACTTGCGGATGTCGCCTTTGGGCGTGAAGACAAAGACCTCGCGATTGGTTGCGTAGGCGTCCAAGCGGTTGCAGAGTCCCGACTTGTCGTCACTCTCCTCCATAATCTCACGCAATCGTGCAAGCCACTCCTCGTGCGATATGGAGCCGCCACCCACGCCCTTGTAGCGCCAATGGGCAGCAATACCCCTCTCGGCAACCTCGTCCATACGCTCGGTGCGAATCTGTATCTCCACCCACTCGCCAAACGCCGACACTGTGGCGTGGAGCGACTCGTAGCCGTTGCTCTTGGGGATGGATATCCAGTCCCTCATTCGGTTGGGATTTGGGGTATAGAAGTCGGTAACTATCGAATAGACGTTCCAACAGAGCATCTTTTCTTGCTCTCTCTCGCACTCTATAATTATACGGATGGCGAAGATGTCAAAGACCTCCTCGAAGGGCACCTTCTGTTTCTGCATCTTGCGCCAGATGGAGTAGACACTCTTAGTGCGGCTTTTCAGATGGTAGCGTATGCCGCTCTCCTTCATCTTTTTCTCGATGGGAGCCAGCGTGTCAGCAATCAGAGCCTCCCTACGCTCGGCACTCTCGGCAAGTTTCTGCTTTATCTCGGCATACGCCTTCGGCTCGATGTGTGCGAAGGAGATCTCTTCGAGTTCGCTCTTGATGTTGTAGAGTCCGAGTTTGTGGGCAATCTGCGCATAGAGGTTCATACTCTCCCACGACTTGCGCATCTGCTTGTCGGCGGGGAAGATGTCGATGTTACGCATAACCTCCAAGCGGTCTGCCAATTTGAGCAGTATAACCCTCGGGTCTGCCGAATAGGAGATTATAAGGTCACGGAAATCGTCTATTTGGTCCTTGTCGGTCTTGGTGCGGATGCTCGAAATGTCGTTCATACCGAGTATGATACCCACAGGAGCCTCTCCAAAGAGAGTGTTTATCTCTGCCAGCGACACCAACTCCATACGGGCGGCATCGTGCAGCAGGGCAGCCACCACAGAGTTCCTGCCCAAGCCTATCTCGCACGCCACAATACGCGCAGTGGCTATGGAGTGTTCGACCAACGGTGCGCCATTGTAGCGCACCCTACCTTCGAGTGCCTCCGTAGCCATACCGAGCGCACGCTCAATAAGACCTACGCTGTGCTCGCTAAACTGCGAAGCACAAACTTCCAAAAAATCGCAACAACTATTCAATTCCCAATTCTCAATTCTCAATTTTCAATTACCAAATAATAACTCTCTCTTCGAGCGAGCGGTACATTGCGCCATCGGTGATGCCGAATGCCTCGTACCAATCGTCTATGTTGGGCAGGGTACCGTTTACTCTCCACTTGCCGAGCGAGTGGGGGTCGGTCTTGGTGAGGCGGATAATCTCCTGCTCGCGGATGTTCTGTGCCCACAGAGTGGCGTAGGCGATGTAGAAACGCTGCTCGGCAGTGAAGCCGTCAATAGGCTCGGGTTTCTGCTCGCCCCACGAATCCCTCAGTGCGGTCATTGCTACCCTCAGACCTCCCTGGTCGGCAATGTTCTCGCCCAGAGTGAACTGACCATTGGCGTGCAGCCCCTCTTTGTTTACCTCAATGGCATCGAACTGAGCCACAAGAACTTGTGCCCTCTTATCGAAAGCCTCGGCATCCTCCTTAGTCCACCAATCGTTCAGGTTTCCGTTCTTGTCGTATTGGCGTCCCTGGTCATCGAAACCGTGTGTCATCTCGTGACCAATAACCACGCCAATTGCGCCATAATTCACAGCATCATCCGCATCGGGATTGAAGAATGGAGGTTGCAGAATTGCTGCGGGGAAGCAAATCTCGTTGGTCGTGGGGTTGTAGTATGCGTTCACAGTCTGTGGACTCATAAGCCACTTAGCCTTATCTACGGGTTTGCCGAGATCGGCAAAGTTGTCGGCAGTATGCCAAGCACTCAGCGAGCGGATGTTTTCGAGATAACTCTTCGAGGGGTCTATGCTGAGTGTTTCGTAACTCTCCCAAGTGTCGGGATAGCCAATTTTCACTGTAAAGGAGGCGAGCTTTTCGTGTGCCTTCACCTTTGTTTCATCGCTCATCCAATCCAAAGCCTCGATGTGTTTGCCAAGAGCCGTTTGGAGGTTGGCGACCATCGAGAGCATTCGCTCCTTGTACTCTGCGGGGAAGAATTTTTCGACATATTTCTTACCCACTGCCTCCGAGAGGTTTCCGTCTGCTACCGAGAGGGCGCGTTTCCAACGAGGACGCTGCTGCTCGCTGCCCGAGAGTGTGCGACCATAGTACTCAAAGGCGGTGGCGGTAAAGTCGTCCGAGAGATAGGAAGCCGCACTGCGCACCTCGTGGAAGAGCAAATAATCTTTAATCGTCCTTAGATCCTCTTTGCCGATGATTTGGTTGGCCCTTTTGAGTGCAGGACGCTGGCTCACAACAAGTTCTTCGGGCATCTCGAAGCCCACAGCCTCGGCATAGGCATCCCAATCAATGTTCCTAAATTCGCGGCGAAGAGCCTTCGAGGAGAGTTTGTTGTAGTTCTTCTGGGGGTTACGCCTCTCCACATTCGTAAAGTGAGCCTCGGCAAGCGAGCGCTCAATCTTCTCTACGGAGGCGGCTATCCTCTGGCACTCCTCTGCCGAGTAGCCAGCAAGTGCCATAGCATTCTTAATATATGTGGTGTATGCCTCGCGGATGGGGGCAGCACTCTCGTCAAAGTAGTAATCACGGTTGCCAATACCTATGCCAGACTGACCGATGTAGAGTACATTGGTGGAGGTGTTCTTCTCGTCAGCACCCACACCACTCGCAAAAAACACATTTGCACTCGTGCGATGGATGGAGCCGATGAGTGCGCTCAACTCGCCACGCTCTTCGAGGGCCTCAATCCTTGCCAATGCCCCCTTCAAGGGCTCGGCACCCTCGGCATTGAGCCTTACGCTATCCAAGCCTAAGCGGTATAGGTCGCCAAGTTTCTGCTCCACGGAGCCTTGCTCGGCAGTACTCTTTTCAATCTCATCGAAGAGCTCTTTTACCCTCAGTTCGTTGCTCTGGCGGAGCATATCGAAAGCACCGAAGCGCGAATACTCGGCAGTCAGCGGATTGTTACGCTGCCAGCCCGCCGTGAAGTGCTCATAGAAATCCTCGTTCAGAGCGTAACTCTCATCGAAGTTTTCGGGGTTGAGTGCAGGAGTTTTCTTTTCGCCACAGCATCCTGCAAGAGCCGCAGCTGTAAAGAGAATAATCATTGTTTGTTTCATATTTCTATAATTTTGAACGTATTTTTCGGCAAAAAAGTCTTTAAGCATTGCAAAGATAAACTTTTTTTGTATATTTGTATTAAGTGCAATGTTTCTAACCCCAAATAAATTGATGAGCTATGAAACGATTTTTTACTATTTTGATGATTGCAGCGCTGACGCTCGGAGCATCGCAGCCACTTATGGCACAAGAGCGTGGCGAATGGAGTATCAAAGGAGGTATTGGTTGGTACTCCATACCCGATTTGGTAGGAGCACTGATGGTAGGACTCGGCTCCATTGACACTACCGAAGGAACTACCTCTGACTCATTTGTCCCACTTCTCAATCCCAACGTGGAGGTTCACTATGGAATTAACGATTGGCTCTCGCTGGGCGGCTCACTGACGGTCGGCTATGCAAGTGCCAAATCGACATTCGATGATACGGGCGTACTCAACAGAAGCATAAGAGCCATCTACCCCACCCTCTGTTTTAGCATCCAAACGCGCTACTTTTCCTCGGGCAAATTTTCGATGTATGGCTCGTGGGGAGCAGGTGCAATGATGCTCATCGGCAACCAAGTAACAGAGGACTCCACCAACAATCAATTTGGCATCGCCCCTATGGGTAATGTCTATCCGCTGTGCTTCTCCTATGGCGGTGATATTGGAGGATTTTTAGAGGCTGGTTGGGGCGCAAAAGGTCTTGTAAACATTGGTATCTATCGCAACTTCTAAATACATATGAGTAAGACCGTTACCTATTACCCTCAGGGCGTATGCTCGCGCCAATTCGACATCGTTTTGAGCGATGAGGGAGTAATCGAAAGTGTGACCATAATTGGTGGTTGTGCGGGCAACACACAAGGCCTTGCTGTGCTCGCCAAAGGACGCCGCTTGGATGAGGTCGCAAAACTCCTCAGGGGCATTGACTGCAAGGGCAAAGGAACATCCTGCCCCGACCAATTGGCAAGGGCATTGGAAGAAATAATTGAGAATTGATAAAAAAACACTTTTTTTTGTCAATTCTCAATTTTAATAGGTATATTTGTCCGCTTATTATGCTTATTAACTAAATAATCAGATAGTAGACTATGTTCAAAAAGCTCATTTTGTGCGCCTTTGCAGCAGTTATCTTTGCATCGTGCGGCAGTCACACAGACCTCGCCTATTTCCAAGAGATAGTCGAGAGTGGTGCTCTCGAAAGCACTTCGGGACAACTAAACACTATCCAACCTGGCGATGTGCTAACCATCTCGGTGTCATCCTCTACACCCGAACTTGCCATCCCCTACAACCTCTTCTCGTCACGCTCGCAGATTGCCAGCAGTGTGTCGGCAGCCAACTCTTCGAGCAAGGTCATCTCGAATGTGTCGTATGAGGGATATACGGTTGATAGCGAAGGCAACATTCAATTCCCCGTTTTGGGCGAAATACACGTTGCAGGTCTTACCCGTGCCGAGATTGCCGACAAAATCAAAGGTATGCTCGGAGATGTTATGCCCAACCCCGTTGTTACCGTAACGCTCATCAACTTCTACGTTACAGTAATTGGCGAGGTGTCGCGCCCCGGCACTTACAACTTCCCCGGCGACAGGCTTACACTCTTGGAGGCTCTCGGTTTTGCTGGCGACCTTAGTGTCTATGGCAACCGCGAGAGGGTTATGGTCATCCGCGAGGAGAATGGCGGAAGGCACGTTGAGATTATGAACCTCAAATCGAAAAACATCTTCAATTCGCCCTACTTCTATTTGAAGCAGAACGATGTAGTCTATGTGGAGGCAGTGGGCGCAAAGGCTAAGTCTGTATCGACCTTTACAACCTACTTCCCCGTCATCACTTCGCTTGCATCGCTCGGAACTTCGATTGCAATGATGATTTACTATGTAACATACGCTTCGCGTCTTAGATAATCGTGACTATGGAAACAAACAAATATAATCAGCAAAACAACAACCTCGCACAGCAGAATAGCGAGGACGATGGCTTGGACCTCTCTTTGAGTAGTATTTGGAAATTCTTTACGGGCAACTGGTTTTGGTTCCTCATTTCGGTTGTAATATGCTTGGGAGCAGGTATGCTCTACTGCAAGGTATCGCCCAAAATCTACTCCTCATCGGCTCTCATCTACGTTGATGAGAATGCTTCGCGTAGTGTGAAGTCGGACGTTACCACTATGACAAACTTCCGTATGATGCGACAGACCTCGGTGGTAGACAATGAGGCTGCCATCCTCCGCTCGCTAACACTTATGGAGAAGGTTGTTGACAACCTCAACTTGAACGTTGTCTATAAGAAACCCGCCAAACTCCGCAAAGTGGAGGTCTATGCCCCCACAATGCCCGCACACGTTGTCGTTGACTCGTTGGTAAGAGGTTGCTTGGTTGAGATGAACCTTGCAGAAGAGAGCGTTAGTGGTGTGGTTAAGTACACCCTGCCAGAGGGCGAGAAGAGAGAACTGAAATTCACTTCGGAGTACAACAAACCCATCTATGGCGAGATGGGTATCTTCCGCATTGTGAAGAATAAGACCTACGCCAAAGAGTATGCCGAAGCTATCGATAAAAACAATAAATTTGAGGTTAGTGTTACGAGTGTAAGGAACGCAGCTCGTGCCCTCGCTTCAATCCTTAATGTAGCACCTTCGAGCAAGACCACGAGTCTTATTTCGGTAGGTGTTAAGAGTGCTGTACCTCAGAAGTCGGCTGACATCGTAAACGAACTCATCTACGTCTACAACGAAGATGCTAAGGAGGGCGAGAGGGCTGTTGCTCGTGCCACTATGCAGTTTGTTGACGAGCGTTTGGCAATTGTTGGTGGCGACTTGGATATGGTGGATAGCGATGTGGCAAACTACCGCAAAAATGCCAAAAGTATCAACCCGGAGTCGGAGGCAAGCATCTATGTACAGACCGCTTCGCGCTTGGAGAACGATGCTGTGGAGATTGAGACCCAAATCAGCATTCTTGGCGATGTGCTCGCATCTGTGAAGGCTGTGAATGGTCAGGTGGAGTTGGTACCTAACCTGGGTGTTTCGGACTCCTCGCTCAACACTATGATTGGTGAGTACAATGATGTTGTACTGCAATTTAAGATGATGGGTGGCGATGCCAACCTCAGCAACCCTTCGGTTAGTGCGACCAGAGATAGGGCTCTCTCGCTGCAAACACTGCTTCCTGCATCAATCAAAAACTTGCAGAGCTCTTTGGAGGTGCGCTTGCGCTCGGTAAACAAGCAGATTGCCGAGAACGAGGACAAGGTAAGCAACCTCCCCGCAGTGGAGAAAGGCGCCCAGTCCATCTTGCGTAACCAGCAGATTAAGGTTAAGATCTATGAGTACCTGCTCAACAAACGCGAGGAGACCAGCCTGAAATTGGCAACCACAGCTCCCGTTTCGCGAGTTATTGATCCCGCAATTCCTGCCACAACCCCCATCTCGCCTCGCACGATGATGATTATGCTCTTGGCTCTGATTATGGGCTTTGTAATTCCTGTGGTGGTTATCTTCGTAGCTGAGGCTTTGCGCACCAAGGTTTACTCCGTTGAGGAGGTAGAGACAGCCATTGGCAACCTTGTTCCTATTGTGGGTGCTATCCCCTCTAAGGATGCCCGCCATACCAGCGACATTATGGTAACACCCAACAGTCGCGACTCGATTGCCGAGGCGTTCCGTATGGTGCGTACCAACATCGACTTTATGATGCCTAAGGGCGGTAAGGTTATTATGACAACCTCTACGGTTCCTTCGGAGGGTAAGACCACTATGGCCTTGAACATTGCGCTGTCGTTTGTCATCACAGGCAAGAAGGTAGTCATCGTTGATATGGATATGCGTAAGGGCTCTATGGAGCAGCGCTTGGGTGCTAAACACCAGAGTAAAGGTATTGTATCGTACCTTATGGGCACCGAGACCAACATCGACAACCTGATTGTTAAGAATTGTGTGCACGGTGTGGATGCTCTCTTCGTGGGTACCATTCCTCCCAACCCTGCCGAGCTTATTATGCGCCCTGAGACTGACGCTTTGTTCGAGGAGTTGAAGAAAGTATACGACTATATCATTGTCGATACAGCACCTATCGCGCTCGTTACCGACACTCAGGTCATCAACCGTTTGGCAGACATCACGCTCTACTGTATGCGTATGGGCCACACCGAGAAGGTGAGCCTTGATACCGTCAAAGCCATCTCGCAACGTAAGTCGCTCAACAACCTTGGCGTACTTATTTCGCAGGTTGGCGTAGGCAAACTCTACTATGGTGGCGAGAAGAAGAGCACCAACTTTGGTTATGGCTACGGTTATGGCTATGGCTATGGCTCACGCGACACCAAGAAAGAGACCGTATTCCACAGGATTCTCAATTTGCTAAAAAAGAGGAAAAAATAAAAAAAGTTAAGCAAATTGTATCTTTAATAAAAAACTTTTTATACCTTTGCGTAAAGGGTTAGAATTAAGACCATTATAAACTTAAATAAAACTTACAATTATGCAACAGTTAGTAGAGAAAATCAACGCTCAGATTGAGCTTTTCCAGGCAAACGCTAAACTCCAAGTTGAGAAAGGTAACAAAGCTGCCGGCACCCGTGCTCGTAAAGCTGCTTTGGAGCTCTCGAAACTTATGAAAGACTTCCGTAAAGCATCGGTTGAGGCTGCTAAATAAGCCAACCTCAATAGACAAAAGAGTGGAAAACCTATCCGATGGGTTTTCCACTCTTTTTTTGTACTCCTCCCTGCGACCTCCTCTCTACCTCCTCTCAGCCTCTCTTTTTGCTCCGTAGAGGCAGTAGTAGGGCATCGAATGAGTAACGCCCTCCGCCACTGATGAGCAGTGTTACATATATGCCAGCATAGACCACCTTCAACTCCCCTTCGGCAAAACTCTGATGCGGAAAGAAGAACAGTGCCGCCCCAAGCATCATCACAGCCATCACAGCCGAGGTTAGACGTGTTAGGAAACCAACGGTTATCATCACACCGGCTACCACCTCCACAATCCCCACAAGACTCACAACCTCGGCAGCGCTCAACCCCAATATAGAGGGATACTCCCCCTCCAACCAGGGATATTGCTGCGACTTGGTTATTGCCTGGGTGAAGAGAATTGCCCCTATGAATAGACGCAAGAAGAGGGTTGCTTTGTCGGCTGAGCCAAACGCCAATGGCGTACTCTCAGGTGACTTTGCAGATTTATGATTATCCCCTTGGTGGTGTGTTTTGTTTTCCATAAAGCGTTTTTGGCAACAAAATACAAACCCCGTGCCTGAGAAAAGGGGAGTTGAGAGTTTATTGTAAGGACATTAAAGACATTAAGGACATTAAGGACATTAAACTCCTATAAGCCCTATAAGCCCTATAAGCCCTATAAGCCTTATAAGCCTTAGGACTATTGACGTTAGACGTTAGACGTTAGACAAAAACAACAGACCTCTCCCGCCTTCGGCACCCTCCCCTAACTTAGGGGAGGGTTACCAAGCAGTAAAAGTGCATATAAGCGAGTGCATTTTAGGCGGAGGCGTAACGCCTCTTTTGTGCAGGGATTTCTACCGACACAAAAAACGATTTTCGCGGAGGGATTTTTGTGCCAAACAAGACGTAAAAGTCACCAACAAGATGCGCTTTGGAAAAACGATTTTCGCGGAGGAAATTTTGTGCCAAACAAGAAGGCGAGTCCGCAGTTTGCTTAACGCAAATGAGGAACTCGCCTATCGCTGTGCGGTGCAAAATTTACCCGCGAAAATCGTTTTTAGAGGTTTTTCTCGATTTTGGCACGAAGATCCCCCTCCGAGCAAGCACCTACCTGCTTGTCTACAAGCTCGCCATTCTTAACGAATACGATGGTGGGGATGTTGCGAACCGAGAATTTCACGGGAACATCGTTTGCCTCGTCTACGTTGCATTTGCCAATGTTGGCTTTGCCCTCGAACTCCTCGGCGAGTTTCTCTACGATGGGACCAATCATACGGCAAGGACCGCACCACTCTGCCCAAAAATCAATAACCAAAAGTTTGCTGTCGGCTGCCAACTCAGCGTAGTTGGCGTCATTAATTACAAGTGCCATAGTTGTTTGTGTGTTTTAATAATAGATTAGTGTATAAAATTTTGTGTCTTTTTAGCTTATCAACTTGAACGCTATGGCGTTGTCGCCAAAGAAGTCGAGCAACTCCTGCGTAACGCCCACTTTGAGTTTCTTGGGGTAGAACTGCACCGCCACGCCACTCTTCGAGTCGCACACCCTGAGTGTCAGTTTGGTCTTACCCTTAGACTTCTTGAAGCGTGTGGTAAGTTCCTCTCTCAACTCTGCCGTTAGGTCCTCAACGAAGATGTTGATGTTCATCTCTTTGATAACCTCATCGCCCAAATCTTGCAATTGCGTAATTTGGTTAATCTTTGCCTCCAACTCCTCCTGATTGTAGGGTTTGGGGCGCACCGAGCCCTTAATCATAAGATAGTAGCCCTTGAAGAGGAATGGACGGAACTGCTCGTAGTCTTTGCCAAAGAGAGCAAATTCGTGTTCGCCCGAATAATCCTCCAACTTGAACTTACCAAAGGGGCGACCCGTAGAGGTCATAAGATTTTGCACATCGGTTACCATACCACCTGCGACAAAATCCCTCTGCCCAACGTCTGCAATGTTGGAAAACTTCGTGAGGGGCGTGTTGCAAACATAGCGTATAATTACCGAGTACTCGTCCAGAGGGTGGGAAGAGAGGTACATACCTGTCATCTCCTTCTCGCGGTTGAGTGTTTCGAGCCTGCTCCACTCGGGCAGAGGTGGCAGTAGCGGTTTTTGGAGCGCCACATCCACCATACCTCCAAAGAGGCTCTGCTGTGCGTTGTTCTGGTCCTGCTGGAACTTCTGACCATAGCGCACAACCTGCTCCAAGAAGGTCACATCCGACTCCTTCTGTACCACGAAGAGTTTGCTGCGGTGGAAGCCCAAAATGGAGTCGAAGGCACCAGCAAGAGCCATATTCTCAATGGCTTTTTTATTTACCGTAGTGAGGTCTACCCTCTCTACGAAGTCGTATATATCCTTGAAGTCGCCACCGCGCTCACGCTCGGCAACAAGTTCTTTCACTGCTCCCTCGCCGACACCCTTGATGCCTGCCATACCGAAGCGAATGTTACCCTCCTTGTCTGCCGAAAAGGTGTGAACACTCTTGTTGACATCGGGACCGAGCACCTTGATTTTCATCTTGCGTGCCTCGTCCATAAAGTTCGTCAGCTTGTCCATACTTGCCAAGTTACGACTCAGCAGTGCCGCCATAAACTCCGCAGGATAGTGGGCTTTCAGGTAGGCAGTCTGGTAGGCAACGTAGGCGTAGCAAGTGGCGTGCGACTTGTTGAAGGCGTAGGATGCAAAAGCCTCCCACTCGCTCCAAATTTTTTCGAGCGTGGGGACATCGTGCCCCTTCGCTGCCGCACCATCGATGAACTTGGGTTTCATCTTATCCAGCACCTCGCGTTGCTTCTTACCCATCGCCTTGCGGAGTGTATCTGCCTCGCCACCCGTGAAGCCTGCCAAGAGCTGCGAAAGCAACATCACCTGCTCCTGATAGACCGTAATACCATAGGTGTCGTAGAGGTACTTCTCCATCTCTGGGAAGTCGTAGGTAATCTGCTCTTTACCCTGCTTGCGGGCGATGAAGTTGGGGATCTTCTCCATAGGACCTGGACGATAGAGAGCATTCATCGCAATGAGGTCCTCCAAACGGGTGGGTTTGAGAGCCCTAAGGTGCTTTTTCATACCGGGCGACTCAAATTGGAACACACCTGTGGTGTCGCCGTGCGAGAAGAGCGCGTAGGTCTTCTTGTCGTCCAGCGGTATGGCATCTATATCAATAACCTTGCCCGTTGTGCGCTTTACGTTTTCCAGAGCGTCCTTGATGATGGAGAGGGTTTTCAGTCCCAAGAAGTCCATCTTGATAAGTCCCACGCTCTCCACAAACTTACCCTCAAACTGCACCACGTTAAGGTCTGCATCCTTTGCAGTAGCGATGGGTGCAAACTTTTCCAGATCGTCCTTGCCGATAATCACGCCACAGGCGTGGACACCCGTCTGACGCACCGAGCCCTCCAACTTCTCGGCATAGCGCAGAGTGTTCTGTATGAGGGGATTGTCGCTATTCTTCTCCGCCGCAAAGTCGCTCTGCGTCTCGTAGAGCCACTCGAAGGGAGTCTGTTTCTTACCGTTCTCAATCTTGTCGGGAATGAGTTTCGTAAGCCTATCGCTCTCGGGCAGGGGCAACTTCTGCACCCTCGCAACATCCTTGATAGCCATCTTGGGAGCCATCGTTCCGAAGGTAACAATCTGAGCCACACGCTTCCTGCCATACTTCTCAATCACATAATTGAGCACATCTGCCCTGCCGTCCTCATCGAAGTCTACGTCCACATCGGGGAGCGATATACGGTCTGGATTGAGAAAACGCTCAAATAGCAGGTCGTACTTTATGGGGTCGATATTTGTGATTTTCAGACAGTATGCCACCACCGAGCCCGCTGCCGAGCCACGACCGGGGCCTACCGACACGCCCAACTCGCGAGCAGCGCGGATGTAGTCCCACACAATGAGGAAGTAGCCGGGGAAGCCCATATTCTCAATTACGGACAACTCGTAGGCGATACGCTTCTCCAACTCCTCGCCCAGCGTCTTGCCATACCTCACTCGTGCACCCTCATAGACAAGGTATGTGAGGTATTGGAACTGCTTGGCAACCGTTAGGCGCTCTCCCACTTCGGGGTGCTCCTCGGCATATTTATAGATGCTGTCCGCAGCGGCAATAGCCTCCTTCTCGGCCTCATCTTTGGTCTTTTTGAGGATGCTCTCTTTGAGTTTTGCCTCGTCAATCGCGAGCGACTCGGGCACCTCAAAGTTGGGCATCAAGGGGTCGTGATTGAGGTTGTATTTCTCCACCTTCTCGGCAATCTCCACCGTTGTAGCAAGAGCCTCTGGGTAGTCAGCAAAGAGCTGCGCCATCTCCTCGGGACTCTTGAAGTACTCCTCGCCCGTATAGCGCATACGGGTTGGGTCATCAAGATCCTTGCCCGTATTGAGGCAGATGAGGTGGTCGTGCGCCATAGCATCGTCCGCATCGGTAAAGTGTACATCGTTGGTGCAGATATACTTCACACCGTGCTTCTTAGCCAACTCCACAAGCAGAGGATTAACCCTATCCTGCGCCTCTATGACATCGTGAGGACGTGTGGGATCCTTGGGGTTGTGACGCTGCAACTCCAAGTAGTAGTCCTCGCCAAAGACACCCTTATACCACTCTATTATCCTCTCCGCCTCGGCTGTGTTACCCGCCAAGAGAGCCTTGGGCACCTCGCCCGCAATACAAGCCGAGCAGCAGATGATACCCTCGTGCAACTCCTCCAAAATTTTGTGGTCAATACGGGGCTTGCCGTAGTAGGAGCCCTCGGTAAAACCTATGGAGATGAGCTTAATGAGATTGTGATAACCCGTAGCATTCTTCGCAAGGAGTATAAGGTGGAACCTACGCTCGGTCTCCTTGCTCTTCTGGTGACGATCGGCAACGATGTAAGCCTCGCAACCTATGATGGGTTTAATGCCCGCTTTGATTGCCGCATCGTAGAACTCTTTGGCTCCGTACATATTGCCGTGGTCGGTAATAGCCACCGCCTCCATACCATACTCTTTGGTGCGTGCAACAATCGAGGGGATAGATGCCGCGCCATCGAGGATGGAGTATTGCGTATGTACGTGAAGATGAACAAATTGAGCCATACCAAAGCATTTTAGGTCATATTATATGCAAAGATACAATAAAAATTGAGAATTGAAAATTGAGAATTGAAAATTGAGAATTGAAAGTTAATGATTTTTTTCATCAACTCTCCTGAAAGTTGCCCACGAGATAGCCGAGGGGAGAGGTTATATCGTGGAGGAAATTTTGTGCCAAAAGAAGGAGCGACACCGCAGTTTGCTTGACGCAAATGAGGAAGCCGACTATCTCGCAGTGCGGTGCAAAAGTTATCCACGAGATAGCCGAGTAGAGAGGTTATATCGTGGAGGAAATTTTGTGCCAAAAGAAGGAGCGACACCGCAGTTTACTTTGGCGTAAATGAGGAGGCCGACTATCTCGCAGTGCGGTGCAAAAGTTATCCACGAGATAGCCGAGTAGAGAGGTTATATCGTGGAGAAAATTTTGTGCCAAAAGAAGGAGCGACACCGCAGTTTGCTTGACGCAAATGAGGATGTCGCTCTCTGAATTTTGGTGCAAAAGTTACCCACGAGATAACCTCGACCATATTCTGTACGAAGCTTCTGCCTGTAATACAAACATCCGCTGCCCATTGCAAATGCGGGTGCCCTGCTTTTGTCCCCGGCGGAGAAACTCGCTCGTTGCGGGGTTGTAGATAAGGTCGAAGAGCAGGTGGTCGGGGGTTAGATGTTCGTATGGTAGCGGTGGACACTCCCCTACTGCGGGGGCCATACCGAGAGGTGTGGCGTTGATTATGAGCCTATGGGCGGCGATGATTGTGGGGGTCAGCTCCTCGTATGAGAGGTCGCCCCTATCGCTATGCGATACCACCAGAAAATCAATATCTCTGTCTGCGAGAACACGTTGCACAGCCTTCGATGCGCCACCCGTGCCGAGCACCAGAGCTTTCACTTCCTCGCCACCGAGCACCTCGCCAAGAGCCATCGCAAAGCCTTCGTAGTCGGTGTTGTAGCCCACAAGCGAGCCATCTTCCTCCACCTTCACACAATTTACTGCTCCGATGCGTTGTGCCTCGCTGGAGAGTCGTGCAAGATGGGGCAAGATTTGCTCTTTGTAGGGGTGTGTGACATTGAAACCCCTGAGGTTGGGGTTTTGGGCAATCAGTGTGGGCAGATGCTCTATGCTCTCCAACTCCATTTTGCGGTATTCGCGCATATCGAGTTCGCCTGCCGAGGCGAATTTACGGGTAAAGTAGTCCGCCGATAGCGAGTGAGCCAAGGGCTTGCCTATGATACCATAGAGTTCCATCTGCCGAGGGGTGTCTTAGAGTGCGCCACCGAGTAGCAGGAAGCCCCCCACGAGCAACACCGTAAAGGCTATGGCGCAGAGGTTGAAGTACTTGTCGATGAACTGTTTGATGGGTGCGCCAAACTTCCAGATGAGCGATGCCACGAGGAAGAACCTCAGACCGCGCGAGATGAGGCTTGCCAGCACAAAGATGCCGAAGTCGCCCACGCCGAGACATACACCTGCCGAGATGGTTATGAGTTTATAGGGCAGAGGCGTGAAGCCAGCTGTAAAGACGAGCCAGAAGTTCCATTTTGCGTAGAGGTCGGCGACATTGTTGAACGCCTCCTCGGAGAAGATTGTGGGTATGAACCAACTATCCACCAAATCCCACGCAAAGGCACCCAAGCCAAAGCCAATCATTGCACCAAAGACCGAACCTGCGGTGCAGAGGAGTGCGTATTTGAACGATTTTTTGGGCATACCGATGCAGAGTGCCATAAGCAACACATCGGGAGGTACGGGGAAGAAGATACTCTCGCACATCGCGAAGATGAAGAGTGCCAAACCACCCCAGGGGCTCTCGGCCCACGAAAGCATCCAATTATATAGTCGGCGCACGATGCCGGGTTTTTTCTCTTGTTTCTCGGTTGTTTGTACTTCGCTCATAATCTATTAGTTTTCTTCTTTCAACGGCACAAAGATACTTTTCATTATACTCTTTTCAAAAAAAAGCCCACAAAAAAGGCAGTCCATTTCTGAACTGCCTCGTGCCCAGGACAGGAATCGAACCTGCACGCCTTGCGGCACACGCACCTGAAACGTGCGCGTCTACCTATTCCGCCACCTGGGCATCCGCGCCGACCATTTGGTCGTAAGAGCGTACAAAGATAGTGATAAAATTGAGAATTGAAAATTGAGAATTGAAAATTTTATAAAAAAACTAACATTACACCCGCCTTTAAGGGCGTGAGAGGTCTGTAAAAGAGCGGTAGATGCCAACCGCCCACCTTCGGTGGTCGTGGCAAGACGGAGTTTTGCAACTCCTATTTTCCCTATCACCCCTGTTATCCCTGTTACCCCTGTTACCCCTGCAAGAAAAACAGGGAAAAGCCCAAAAACCTCGCGGGTATTAAAAAAGATACCCAAGAACAATGGGGATGCCATAATTTTCAATTTTAACTTTCAATTTTCAACTTTAATAGGTATCTTTGTGGAGATGAAGAGATTGTTCTGCATACTTGTGGCAGTGTTTGTCGCTGTGCTCTCGCTCTCGGCTCAGAGGGCAGAGGTGGGTTCCTATGCGCCCTACATTGGTGGCGTAGAGTGGATTAGCGACCGTTTGGAGGATAGCGATAGGGCTTTGATGGTGGAGTTTTTCCACTCCTCCAACCAGGATTGTCGCGACCATATCGACCACCTCAACGCCTTAGCGTGCGACTACCGCTACGATATGGACGTGTTGATGCTCACGCGCGAGCCCGCCGAGCAGGTGGCAGGGATGTTGCTGCACGAGTACCAATACTTCTATGTCGCCATTGACGAGAGCGGCAAGGTCTTCCGCGCTTTCGATGTGAAGCACGTTCCCTATGCTGTCGTCATCAACCCCAAAGGCGTCATAGTATGGGCAGGCAACCCTCTTACGCTCAACAACTTGATCATTAAGAAATTACTTCACAAATGAGTTCCAACCACATAGACCACTTTGAGTATCATCATCGCGAGGAGCACAGCGATAGTGCGCTGAGCGTTACCGATGGCGTAGATAGCCAGCCCATAGTTAATCCCTATTTCAAGCGTGCGAGGAGGCGTGCGCTCTCCACCGAGGAGTATGTTAAAGGCATCTTGGAGGGCAACATTACCGTCCTCTCGCAAGCCATAACCCTCATAGAGAGCAACAACCGCGACCACTACGCACAGGCGCAGGAGATCATCGAGAGGTGCCTACCCTACTCCGGCAAGTCGATGCGCATTGGTATTACGGGTGTGCCGGGTGCGGGCAAATCTACCTTCATTGAGGCTGTGGGCGGTATGGTAACCGAGCTCGGACACAAACTTGCAGTCCTTGCCATAGACCCCTCATCGGAGCGCACCGGTGGTTCCATCTTGGGCGACAAAACCCGTATGGAGACCATCTGCAACAACCCCAAAGTCTTCGTCCGCCCTTCGCCGAGTGCAGGCTCACTCGGTGGCGTGGCTCGCAAAACACGAGAGTCCATAGTGCTGTGTGAGGCTGCGGGCTTCGATGTGGTATTCATCGAGACTGTGGGTGTTGGTCAGAGCGAAACCGCCGTACACTCTATGGTGGACATCTTTATGCTCTTGCAGATTTCGGGCGCAGGCGATGAGTTGCAGGGCATCAAGAGGGGTATTATGGAGATGGCAGACGTGGTAGCCATTACCAAGGCAGATGGCGACAATCGCCACCGCGCAGAGTTGGCAAGGGCGCAGATTTTCAACGCTCTGAAACTCTTCCCTCCCACCGAGAGCGAATGGGCACCTCAGGTGCTGACCTGTTCGAGCCTTACGGGCAAGGGCATTGGCGATGTGTGGAACACTGTGGAGGACTTCATACGCCACACCAAGCAGAACGGCTTTTTCTGCTCCAACCGCAACCGTCAGGGCAAGTATTGGATGTACGAGAGTATCAACGAGAGCCTCAAAGCGGGCTTCTATGGCAACCCCACGATTGCCGAGCGACTGGCGTGCTACGAAGAGGCAGTGCTCTCGGACAAGATAAGTTCGTTTATCGCCGCCAAAGAGCTCCTCGACCTCTACAAAAAGGAGTAATTTGTGACGGGCGCAAGGAGTGCCCTATTGCAAGACTCCCACCTAATGGCACCCTTTTTGTGTTTATCAGCCTATGGATTAACACAAAAAGGGTTTTCGTTTTATTATGGACAAGAGTTTTATGCAGGCGATGGAGCATCGCCGCACCTATTATCATATAGGGGATGAGTGTAGTGTTGAGCAGGGGCAGATTATTGATATGCTCGACAGGGTGCTGCTCTCTGTGCCTTCGGCTTTCAATGGGCAGAGCACACGTCTTGTACTCCTAATGGGCAGCCACCACCAAATGCTATGGGAGATTGTCAAACACACCCTCTCGGAGATAGTCCCCGAGGAGGCTATGGTGCGCACACGCGAAAAGATTGACAAGAGTTTTTTGGCAGGTTGTGGCACCATACTATTTTTTGAGGATAGGGCTGTGGTGGAGAGGCAGAAGAGAGAGAATCCCAAGTATGCCGAGTCGTTCGAGATGTACTCAGCCCAGACCTCTGCAATGCACCAATTTGCCATCTGGACACTCTTGGAGGATATGGGCTTCGGAGCCTCGCTGCAACACTACAATCCACTGATTGATAGCCGCGTAGCGGAGCAGTGGAGCCTCAATGCCGAGTGGCGACTTATGGCACAAATGCCCTTCGGCACACCCCTCTCCTCTCCGCCCGAAAAGGAGCAACTTTTACCCTTGCACCACCGCAGACTTGTCTTTACCAACTAATTAACGTGAGTTTCGCGAAAATGGCGCATTGCTAACTCGCTATCAATAAGAGGCTTGTGATTGAGCCATTTCCGCAAACCTCACGTTAGGGCTTGCGGAGCAAGCCCCTTAGCCCACTGCGTGGGCTGCTTAATGTTTACATTCCTCCCTAAATCCCTCCTTTGACAAAGGAGGGACTTGGTCAAAGAGCCTTTCAAGGCTCTTTGAGAAAGCGGAAGTTTCGGAATTTCAACAAGTTGAAATTCACGAAACTCACGTTAATTATTGCAGGTTATATCTGAGGGCTCAGAAGAGCGAGAGTTGGTCCTTGTCGTGGATGAAGGTTAGGCGATGGTGGGGCGAGAGTCCATATTCGGCGATAGCCACACGATGCGCCTTTGTGGGATAGCCCGCATTTTTCGCCCATCCATACATTGGGAACTCCTCGCCAATGCGCTCCATATACTCGTCACGGAAGGTCTTGGCGAGTACCGATGCCGCAGCGATGTTGGCAAAACGAGCATCGCCTTTGACCTCGCAGCGATAGGGGATGTCGAGCCTCGGACGGAAGCGGTTGCCGTCAATCAAGAGGTGGTCGGGGCGCACCGAGAGCCTTTCGACAGCCCTCTGCATAGCCTCGAAGGAGGCATTGAGGATGTTCATCTGGTCTATCTCCTTGGCACTAACCTCTGCCACAGCCCACGCCACAGCATTGTCGATGATGTGTTGTCGCACCTCGAAACGCTCACGGGCAGTCATCTGCTTGGAGTCGTTCAACAACGGGTGGTAGTAGTCGGGAGGCAGTATTACCGCCGCCGCAAAGACAGGACCGGCAAGACACCCCCTGCCCGCCTCGTCACACCCTGCCTCGATGCACTCTTTCTTATAGGATATTTCGAGCATAGTGGCACAAAAATAGCAATTTTTAGCCTATTTTCACACCACAAATCGTTATATTTGTGGCGAAATGCAACGACAACAGACCGACATACTCAAACAACCTATCCCCACACTGCTCTTTACCTTTGTGGCGCTATTGGCTGCCGAGACACTCCGAGCCATCCGAGTGCCCTACGAAGCCGAGAGCCTTGCAGGCGTACTCTCGCCACTCGGCGAGTGGATAGACTCCTCGCTTGGGTATGTAGGGGGTATCATTACAGCCATCCTTTCGGTAGTTGTCGCCTCGGTAATCATCACACGCATCATCTCGCGCTACTCGCTCTCGGTTGTGAAGTCCTTAGTACCGATGGTGTTGTTTGTGGTGGGCGTGTGCGGTGTGGTCTTCTCCATTGGTTCGCCATCCATACTGCTGGCAGTGCTGATGATTGTCCACGCCACCGACCTGATGATTATGAGTTTCAAGCGCACCGAGCGATTTAGCGAAGTAATGAGGGCTTCGTTCTGGACGGGATTGGCTGCCCTTGTGGTGCCCGATATGGTCTATCTGCTACTGCTGCTCCCCCTCCAATGGCTCATTTGGCAACGCTCCCCCCGCGAGATGGTGGCAGGAGTTATTATGGCACTACTCCCTCTGCTGCCCGCCTCGTTCTGCTATTGGGTAGGCGGCAAAGAGCCCTTGTGGCTCGTGGGCGAGTGGTGCAACTCTCTCTCGGTGCCCCACACCCCCGACCTTGTAGGACTCTACCATAGTGTGGGAGGCTTGGGCTCGGCAATGCTCTTCGGGGCGTTGTTGCTACTCACCCTGCTGAGCATTGTGGTCTTCGTGGTAGGCTTTACCTCTATGCGCCTTAGGGCTCGCAAAGGGCATATCTACTTCACAACGCTCTATCTTGTCGGACTCGTTATGTTGCTCTATGGCTTGCGCCCCCAGGTAGCACTATCAGTTATGGGCTTTGCCTCCGTACCCCTCATCCACACCTTCTTTGTAAGGCGCAAAGGGGTGGCAAGTGCTATTATATATATGGTATTGGTCGCCCTCTCGCTCATAAGCACGCTAATACCGCTACTATAACCCCCATTCAAGTATTTTCTTTCAACCAAGTCGCTCGAAAACGTAGTGTTGGCACAACGTTGAAAGTTATCCCCCCGAAATCTCTTCTTGGCAGGTTGTGGTCAGGTAACTTTGCGTATGGCAAAACAACAAACTACACCCACACCCTACGCCCACTCCATAGAGCGACTATCGCACTGCTCCATAGCGGGCATACACCACATCGAACTACACAGCCACACGATAGGCTACATCCTGCACGGCACACTTTGCATCCATAGCAACCCTCCGCAGTGCATCCCACAAGGCGAGCTCTATCTGCTTAGGGCTGGTTGTCACTATGTGGAGTATCTATCGCACGACAACCACCCCTACGAGGAGATTGTGGTAAGGCTCTCCAACGAAAGCCTCAGCAGTGTGTTATACACATTGGTACTATCGTTCGACATCAGCACCCGTCACAACAACGCACCCACAGCAATCTCTCCCCATCAGCCCTCAACACGTCCCATTGCGCTCCTCTTCAAAGGCATCGCAAGCTACCTCTCGCAACACACCTTCGAGGAGTGCAAGGCTATGGAGTATTTGAAAATCCAAGAGCTTATCTACCTGCTACTTAGTCAGCAACCCACCTCGCCCGTAGCCCTCGGCATATGTCAAATAGCCACCCCCAAGCGGAGATGTCTCGACACCATAGCCCACTCCAACAACCGCCAAAAGCAAACCACAGCACAACTCGCCGAGCAGTGCGGGATGGGACTATCAACCTTCAAGGTGGTCTTTAAAAGGGAGTTCGGTTGCTCACCCCACAGTTGGTTCCTATCTCAGCGGCTGGATGCCATCTGCACACTCCTAAGGTGCACCAATGAGCCCATCAAAAACATCGCCCAAGAGTGTGGTTTCTCCTCTTCGTCACATATGATAAGAGTCTTCCGCGCAGCCTATGGTGTGACCCCAACCCAATTCCGCAACAGCCACCGATAAATCACTCCATTTGCGGAATTTTAACAAACAAGGCTGTTTATTATTAAAATAATTTAATAACAAACCTATATTTCAAAAGATTATTTAATAACATTTAACTAATTTGGGGTACAAAACTGCGATTTATTAAAAATTAATGAGATTTAATGACCAAAATTTTGTTTTTGTAATTAATTGGTTTACCTTTGCAGCGATGTTTTACGGGACATTCTTCCCGTACCTCATTAACCTAACTAACCTAACCTGATGGAGGGGGTAGACGTGAGTCTTCCCCCTTCTTTTTTTAGTGTATCTTGTTGGTAATTTTTGCACCAAAGTGCGAATGTCGTCTTCGTCACATAGCAGACTATGCTCCTTGACTCCATCTTCTTTGGCACAAAAATTCCTCAACAATCTACACTAAAAAACCTACTCATAAAGACCTTAATCTCCTATAAGCCTTATAAGCCCTATAAGCCCTATAAGCCTTAGGACTATTGACGTTAGACGTTAGACGTTAGACGTTAGACAAAAAACTATTTTCGCAGAGCGATTTATAGGCGGAGGCGTAACGCCTCTTCTGTGAGGGTGGTGCTCTCGCAACTATCCGAAGCGGTAAATAATCTATATTGCAGAGGGATTTTTGTGCCAAACGAGAGAGCGAGTCCGCAGTTTGCTCTTCGCAAATGAGGAACTCGCTCTTCGAAGCGCGGTGCAAAAAGCACCTGCAAGATAGATTATTTTTAGATGACGCCCTGCTCCAACATAGCCTGAGCCACCTTCATAAAGCCTGCAATGTTAGCACCCTTAACGTAGTCAACGGTACCGTCAGCCTTTTGGCCGAAGCGTACGCACTGCTCGTGGATGCTCTGCATAATGAAGTGGAGTTTATCGTCAACCTCCTGTGCCGACCAGCTGAGGTGAGCAGCGTTCTGAGTCATCTCCAAGCCCGAGGTAGCAACACCACCTGCGTTCACAGCCTTACCGGGAGCGAAGAGGATACCAGCGTTCTGGAAGGTAGCGATAGCCTCGGGGGTGCAACCCATATTCGAAACCTCGCAGCAGCACCAAGTACCGTTTGCCAAGAGTTCTTTTGCATCGTCACCGTTGAGCTCGTTCTGGAATGCGCAAGGAAGAGCGATGTCGCACTTCACGCTCCAAGCCTTCTTGCCGGGGGTAAACTTAGCAGCCTCGGGGAATTTGGTTGCCATATCCTCAACTTTGTTGCGGTTCGAAGCACGCATAACGAGCATATAGTCAATCATCTCTTTGGTGATACCTGCGGGAATCTCGCAAACACCATCGGGACCCGAGATAGCGATAACCTTACCGCCAAGTTCAGTTGCCTTAGTAGCAGCACCCCAAGCTACGTTACCGAAGCCCGAGAGAGCGATAGTCTTACCTTTGATATCTTTGCCTGCTTTGGCGAGAACGTGCTCTGTGAAGTAGAGAGCACCGAAACCGGTAGCCTCGGGACGGAGAATCGAGCCACCCCAGTTCTGACCTTTACCGGTCAGTACGCCTACGTTGTACTCGCGAGCGAGTTTGGTGTACATACCGAAGAGGTAGCCAATCTCACGACCGCCAACACCTACGTCACCTGCGGGAACGTCAGTGTCGCCGCCGATGTTGTGCCAGAGTTCGAGCATAAACGCCTGGCAGAAGCGCATAATCTCAGCGTCCGATTTGCCTACGGGGTCGAAGTCCGAGCCACCTTTACCGCCACCCATAGGAAGGGTAGTGAGGGCGTTTTTGAAAGTCTGCTCAAAGCCGAGGAATTTCAGCATCGAGGGGTTAACGGCTTTGTGGAAACGAAGACCGCCTTTGTAGGGACCGATGGCTGCATTGAACTGTACGCGGTAGCCGAGGTTGGTCTGTACCTCACCCTTGTCGTCAACCCAAGTCACGCGGAAGGTGAAGATACGGTCGGGCTCAACCATACGCTCAACGATTTTTGCTTTCTCAAATTCGGGGTGCTGGTTGTAAACCTCCTCGATAGATTCGAGAACCTCTTTAACTGCCTGCAAATACTCGCTTTCGCCGGGGTGTTTACGCTCCAACTCAGCCATCAAATTCTGAACATTCATAACTGAAAATAGGTTTTAAGTTTGTAATTGTGTTATTAGGTTTTGAAAACTTTCTCTCTATCGTGCCAATTGCACCCCCAAAAATAGTTATTTTTCTTCTAATTAGTCATCTTTCTGCGAAAAAAGGTCGTTATTTTTTCACAAATCACTATCTTTGGAGTGGAAAACCGATTAGCTCGAAACTAAAACCAAAAACAAATAACAACACTTAAAACTTTTTTCAATACGATGGAAAACCTCAAAATCACTCCATTTACCAAGTACCACATTGCCGCAGGTGCCAAGATGGCTCCCTTTGCAGGCTTCAATATGCCTATTGAATTTACGGGTATCAATGCCGAGCACCTTTGGGTTCGCGAGGCTGTGGGCGTTTTCGATGTCAGCCATATGGGCGAGTTGTGGGTTAAGGGTCCCAAGGCAACCGCACTTTTGCAGCGCATCACCACCAACAACGTAGCAGCACTCACTGACGGCAAGGTGCAGTACACCTGCTTCCCCAACGGCAAGGGCGGTATTGTGGATGACTTCCTGCTGTATCGTTTCAGCGAGGAGTGCTACCTGCTGGCTATCAACGCTGCCAATATCGACAAGGACTGGGCTTTTGTTTGCGAGCAGGGTAAGGCTTTCGGTATGGAGGCAGGCAAGGAACTCTTCAACGCCTCGGACGAGACCGCACAACTTGCCATTCAGGGTCCTTTGGCTATGAAACTCGTGCAGAAGATGTGCGATGAGCCTGTGGAGGATATGGTTTACTACACCTTCAAAACCCTCAAAGTGGGTGGTTGCGATGCAATACTCTCTACTACGGGCTACACCGGCTCGGGTGGCTGCGAGGTCTATATCAACACCAAGGATGCCGACCAACTTTGGGCAGAGTTGTGGAAGGCGGGCGAGGAGTTCGGATTGAAGAATATCGGTCTGGGCGCACGCGATACCCTCCGCTTGGAGAAAGGCTTCTGCCTCTATGGTCACGAGATTAACGATGAGATTTCGCCTATCGAGGCAGGTCTTGGCTGGATTACCAAGTTTGTCGATGGCAAAGACTTCCTCGACCGCGAATATATGGAGAGCCTCAAAGCGGGCGGTCTGAAACGCAAACTCGTGGGCCTGAAACTCATCGACCGCGGTGTGCCCCGTGCAGGCTACCAGATTGGCGATGCGGAAGGCAACCCCATCGGCGAGATGGTTTCGGGCACTATGTCACCCTGCTTGAAGGTCGGCATCGGTACGGGCTATGTGCCTAAGGAGTATGCTGTTGTGGGCAACATCCTCACGGTTATTGTCCGCGATAGGGCTTTGAAGGCCGAGGTTGTAAAACTCCCCTTCTTGTAGGAAAAGAACATAAGCGGCACCCTTGCCGCCAGATAGCAATTAACGACCCCTGCTCATAGATGACTATGAGCAGGGGTCGTTTTATTGTGCGCCTATAATCCCCAAGGGTTATGGGGGTTATGGGAGTTATGGGAGTAATGGGAGTAATGGGAGTAATGGGAGTAATGGGAGTAATGGGAAAACCACTGCGGTAAAAACGCAAATAAGCGAGCGTATTTTAGGCGGCGTCAGAATGACGCTTTTGTGCTGGTGGTTCTCACCAAAGCAAAGTGATGAAAAACGATTTTCGCGGAGGAAATTTTGTACCAAACAAGAAGGCGAGTCCGCAGTTTGCTTAGCGCAAATGAGGAACTCGCCTATCGCAGTGCGGTGCAAAATTTACCCGCTAAAATCGTTTTTACGCGCCGTGGCAGTGCTTGTACTTCTTGCCTGACCCGCAAGGACAAGGATCATTGGGGCGCACCTTCTTCTCAACGTGTACGGGCATAGGCTTGCTCTTCTCGCCCTGACCGGCCTGAGCAGCGGCAGCCATACGCGAAGCCTGCAACTTGTTGACATCAACCTTCTGCTGTGCCTGCTGACGGCGCGAGAGGCGGCTCTCTGCCTGCTCCTTAGTGGGGATAAAGCCCTTCATAAGTATGGAGATAACCTCGGCATTTACCTTGTCTATCATCGCCTCGAAGAGGTTGTACGACTCGCCTTTGTATATAAGGAGGGGATCTTTCTGCTCGTAGGTGGCATTCTGAACGCTCTGTTTCAGATCGTCCATCTCCCTGAGGTGCTCTCGCCAATTGTCGTCAATGGTTGTGAGCATTGCGAGTTTGGTAAACATCTTATAGATCTCTGCACCCTCGGTTTCCACGCATTTTTTGAGGTTTACGAGCACATTATAGACGAGGGTGCCATTGGTTACGGGCACATACATATTCTCGGCTTGTGCATTGCTCTCAACCACATTCTTAATGACGGGCATAGCGGTCTGAGCCACCATCTGAGCCCTACGGGCGTAGGCGGCGCGAATATCCTCAGTAATGAGGTCGGCGAACTCGGTCGTGGAGGCTTTCTGATAGGTCGCCTCATCAAACGAGGGCTGGATAGCCACCTGACGTATGAGTTCCAGCGACATCTCCTCGTAGGGTGCACCCTTGATGTTTGCCGCAAAGGTGTCGGCAAAGGAGAGAATCATATTATTAAGGTCAATATCCACACCCTCGCCATAGAGTGCGTGGCGGCGCATAGTGTAGATGGCTGTACGCTGTTTGTTCATCACATCATCGTACTCCAAGAGTCGCTTACGGATACCGAAGTTGTTCTCCTCAACCTTCTTCTGCGCCCTCTCGATAGCCTTAGTCATCATACCTGCCTGGATAACCTCGCCCTCTTCAAGTCCCATCTTATCCATCATTGCAGCGATGCGGTCGCTACCGAACAGACGCATCAGGTCGTCCTCCAACGACACAAAGAACTGCGAAGAACCGGGATCGCCCTGACGTCCCGAACGACCTCTGAGCTGACGGTCCACACGGCGGCTCTCGTGACGCTCGGTACCGATGATAGCAAGACCACCGGCTGCCTTAACCTCTTGCGAGAGTTTAATATCCGTACCACGACCTGCCATATTGGTTGCGATGGTAACCTGTCCTGCCCTACCTGCCTCGGCAACAACCTGAGCCTCCTGGGCGTGCTGCTTGGCATTGAGGACATTGTGGGGGATGTGGCGAATCTTCAAGATGCGGCTCAACAGCTCCGACACCTCCACCGAGGTAGTACCCACCAATACGGGGCGTCCCTCGCCAACAAGCCTTACAATCTCCTCCACAACGGCATTATATTTCTCCCTCTTAGTCTTATATACGAGGTCTTCCATATCTTGACGTGCTATGGGGCGGTTGGTGGGGATAACCACAACATCGAGTTTATAGATGCTCCAAAACTCGCTTGCCTCCGTCTCGGCGGTACCGGTCATACCGGCGAGTTTGTGGTACATACGGAAGTAGTTCTGCAAGGTGATGGTCGCAAAGGTCTGCGTTGCGGCCTCTACCTTAACTCTCTCCTTAGCCTCGATAGCCTGGTGCAGACCGTCCGAATAGCGGCGACCCTCCATAATACGTCCCGTCTGCTCGTCCACAATCTTCACTTTGCCGTCCATCAGCACATACTCCACATCCTTCTCGAACATACTGTATGCTTTCAGGAGCTGATTTACGGTATGTACCCTCTCGCTCTTGGTGGCGTAGTCGGCAAGTATCTCGTCTTTCTTGGCGGCTTTTTCCTCGGGTGTCATATCGCTCTTTTCGAGCGCGGCAACCTCCGAGCCGATGTCGGGCAGCACGAAGAACTTATCATCGCCCACCGAGCGAGCCAACATCTCGTGTCCCTTGTCGGTAAGTTCTATGGAGTTGAGTTTCTCATCAATAACAAAGAAGAGTTCATCGGTAATCTCTGGCATACGCTCGTTCTTGTTTGCCATATAGATTGCCTCGGTCTTCTGCAACAGCACCTTCATACCCTGCTCCGAGAGGAACTTGATGAGGTTTTTGTTCTTGGGCAAGCCCTTATGTGAGCGTAGCAACAAGATACCACCCTCCTCGGTCTTACCCTCGGCAATGAGTTTGCGAGCCCTAACAAGGCAGTCGGCAGCAAAGTTGCGTTGCATAGTGTAGAGTCGCTCCACAATATCGCGATACTCATCGAAGAGTTGGTCATCGCCCTTAGGTACAGGACCCGAAATAATCAAAGGGGTACGGGCATCGTCAATGAGCACCGAGTCCACCTCATCGACAATGGCAAAGTGGTGTTTCTTCTGCACCAACTCCTTAGCCTGAATAGACATATTATCCCTCAGGTAGTCGAAGCCGAACTCGTTATTCGTACCGAAAGTGATGTTAGCCTCGTATGCCCTCCTACGCTCTGCCGAGTTGGGGCGGTAGTTGTCGATACACTCCACCGACAAGCCGTGGAATTGGTACATAGGACCCATCCACTCGCAGTCACGTTTTGCCAGGTAGTCATTCACGGTCACAACGTGCACGCCCTTGCCGGCAAGCGCATTGAGGAATACGGGCAATGTAGCCACAAGGGTTTTACCCTCACCCGTAGCCATCTCGGCAATTTTACCCTTATGGAGCACCACGCCACCGAAGAGCTGAACATCGTAGTGGACCATATCCCACTTAATGTCGTTGCCGCCTGCCTGCCAAGTGGTCTGCCATACAGCCTTATCGCCCTCGATGCTCACAAAGTCCCTCACCGAAGCCAAGTCCCTATCGAACTGCGAGGCGGTAACCTCCACAGTCTCATTCTCGGCAAACCTGCGGGCAGTAGACTTCATAATGGCAAAAGCCTCGGGCAAAATCTCATCGAGTCTCTGCTCAATCTTCTCGTCAATCTTCTCGGTGAGCTGCTCTATCTCCTTCGAGATGGCACTCTTCTTATCGATGGGAATATCGCCCTCAATCTCCACTTTGAGCGTTGCGATACGCTCCTCCTCGGGGCGTATAAACTCTGCTATACCCTCCCTCAGAGCCGCCGAGCGTCCCCTTAGTTCGTCATTCGACAGAGCATCTATCGTGGGATAGAGCGCGAGTATCTTATCCACATAAGGCTGGATCTCCTTCTTGTCCTTATCACTCTTCGTTCCAAAAAAGAGCTTCAAAACCGACTGTACTACATTCATCTTTTCTTCTATATTTTTTTGTTTTTGTTTTTTCTTTGCGACTTTTTATAAAAAGTCGCCCAAAAATTTTTAGTGTAGACTTTGCTCTACCCTAAATGGGAGTTATGAGAGATATGGGAGATATGGGATTTTTCCCAATTCTCAATTCTCAATTCTCAATTCTCAATTGACCAGCCTTCGGCTGCTCTAAAATGCTCCCGCTCGGCATAGTCTGCGAGCAGCCTCTGCCCTCGCTTACTCGCATTTGCCTCAATTGACCAGCCTTCGGCTGCTCTAAAATGCTCCCGCTCGGCATAGTCTGCAAGCAGCCTCTGCCCTCGCTTACTCGCATTTGCCTCAATTCTCAATTCTCAATTC
>JAFTUI010000022.1 GCA_017466345.1 Tidjanibacter sp.
GCAGGGGTTGCAGGGGTTGCAGGGAGTACTCCCTACTATCCCTGTTATCCCTGTTATCCTTGTAACCCTTGTAACTCTTGCAAAGAAGGAGCGGGCTCCGCAGTTTACACTCTTGCAGCGAACGCAGATTGTGAGGCGAGTAGTAGGCGCACAAGAAAACCACCTCCGCAGTTTACTCATCGTAAATGAGGAGGTGGTTTATCGCAGTGCAACGACCTAATCGTCCACAATATGCGTTCGACTATTCGGCGGTGTTGGTCGCTACAAGGTTCCTATCGCCATAACCATTGTCAATCTTGGTAACATAGGGGAAGAACTTCTGCACCCTTACCCACTCCAAGGGGAAGACAGCCTCCTCGCGCGAGAAGTCGTGTGCCCACTCGCCAGCCACCTCGGCAGCGGTGTAGGGAGCGTTCACAACAATCTGGGGGCAGGTCTTAGCCTCGTGGAGAATCTTCACAAGGGCATCGCAGAAGCGATCCATCTCCTCCTTAGACTCACTCTCGGTAGGCTCCACCATCAGCGTGTCGTGAACGGGGAACGAGAGCGTGGGTGCGTGGAAGCCGTAGTCCATAAGGCGGTGTGCTACATCGCCCACCTCTACGCCATACTCGCGGCGGAAATTGGTCAAATCCAAAATCATCTCGTGACCTACACGTCCGCTCTCGCCAGAGTAGAAGGTGCGGTAGCTTTCGCGCAGTTTGCACGACATATAGTTGGCATTGACGATAGCCGCCTCGGTGACCTTGCGCAAGCCCTCGGCACCCAGCATCTTAACATACCCATAAGTGATGGGAAGCAGCAGTGCGCTACCCCAAGGCGAACTCGACACTGCGGTGATGCCGTCCGAGCCACCGGTGCTTACAACCGAGTGCGAAGGCAGGAACTCCACCAAGTGTTCGGCAACGCATACGGGACCCACACCGGGACCACCTCCACCGTGAGGCATTGCGAAGGTCTTATGCAGGTTCAGGTGGCACACATCGGCACCAATGAAGCCTGGGTTGGTAAGTCCTACCTGTGCGTTCATATTTGCACCGTCCATATATACCTGACCGCCAAACTCGTGGATTGTGTCTACAATCTCCCTGATGCGGCTCTCGAAGACACCGTGGGTGGAGGGGTAGGTAACCATAAGGCCTGCAAGTTCGCCCTCGTACTGCTCGGCTTTTGCCTTCAAATCCTCAACATCGATATTGCCCTTGTCATCGCACGCAACGGTAACAATCTTCATACCTGCCATAGCAGCCGATGCGGGGTTGGTGCCGTGTGCCGAAGCGGGAATGAGGATGATATTGCGGTAGCCCTGCGAGCGGCTCTGGTGGTAGGCTCGGATAATCATCAAGCCCGTATATTCGCCCGCTGCACCCGAGTTGGGCTGCAAAGTACAGCCAGCAAAGCCTGTGATGGTTGCAAGATCTCTCTCCAAGTCGGCAATCATTGCGAGATAGCCCTCAGCCTGAGCCGTAGGAGCAAAGGGGTGCATATTGGTAAAGCCCGCCAGCGAGAGTGGCATCATCGTTACGGCAGGGTTGAGTTTCATAGTACAAGAGCCGAGCGAAATCATACTGTCTGCCAGCGAGATGTCGCGGTGTTCGAGACGTTTGATATAGCGCATAAGCTCCGTCTCGGAGTGGTATTTCTGGAATACGGGCTCGGTAAGTATTGCGCTCTGGCGGCGGAGCGAGGCGGGAAGAACGCTTGCCTCCTCGTCAATCTTGACGCTCTTGGGAGCCTTCTTGCCCACAGCCTCGGCAAAGATAGCCACAACCTCCTGAACTTCCTCATCGGTAGTTACCTCATCGAAACTCATCCTCACCTTATCCTCGGCAGGGTAGAAGAAGTTGATACCTCGCGAGAGGGCGATGTCCGACACCACAGCAGCCTCAGCCTCCACCTCCAAGGTATCGAAGTACTCCTCGGTGCGGAGTGCATAACCCAGAGCCTTCAAAGCCTCGGCAACGGCTACGGTACGCGAGTGGATGTGTTTTGCAATGCGCAACAAGCCCTCGGGACCATTATAGACAGCGTAGAAGCCCGACATTGAAGCCATAAGTGCCGAAGCGGTACAGATGTTCGAGGTTGCCTTTTCGCGTTTGATGTGCTGTTCGCGAGTTTGGAGAGCCATACGGAGTGCGCGGTTGCCGAGTCTATCTACCGAAACACCGATGATGCGACCGGGCATATTACGTTTGTAGGCGTCTTTGGTCGCCATATAGCCCGCGCTGGGACCACCAAAGCCCATAGGCAGACCGAACCTCTGAGAGGAGCCAATAGCAATATCGGCACCCCACTCGGCGGGAGCCTTCAATACCACAAGGCTCATAAGGTCACAAACGGCAGCAACCTTTGCGCCAGCCTCGTGAGCCTTCTTGGCGAAGTCCTCGTAATCTCTTACCTCGCCGGCAGCAGCGGGATATTGCACCATTGCGCCAAACTCCTTGCCCGAGAATTCGTAGGTTGCGTAGTCGTCAATAACTATCTCTATGCCGAAAGGCTCGCTACGGGTAAGTAGTACATCGAGGGTCTGGGGGTAGATGTTGCTATCCACAAAGAGGACATTTACGCCAGCCTTCTGCTGGTCGCGGCTACGCAGTGAGTACATCATAAGCATAGCCTCGGCAGCAGCCGTAGCCTCGTCCAAAAGCGAGCAGTTGGCAATCTCCATACCCGTCAGAGACACAATCATCGTCTGGAAGTTCAGCAGAGCCTCCAACCTACCCTGCGAAATCTCTGCCTGATAGGGGGTGTAGGAGGTGTACCACGAAGGATTCTCAAAGACGTTGCGGATGATAGCCGCAGGCATCGAGTTGGGGTAATATCCCATACCGATGAATGAGCGGAGTGTTTGGTTCCTATCGGCAAGCGAGCGGATGTGGGCAGCAAATTGTGCCTCGGTCATAGGTTCATCGAGTGCAAGGGGTTTGCGGAGGCGAATACTCTGGGGCATAACCTGCGAGAGCAGCTCCTCAACACTGCTCACACCAATGGTTTCGAGCATCTGCTGAAAATCCTTCTCCGAAGGACCAATGTGACGGTTTACGAATTGTTCTAACATAAGATTAAACGGTTTTTATTTTAGGTTTTGATTTCTATTCTTTTGGTCTAACGTCTAACGGTGCGGACACTGCGTGTCCGAAAAAATTCTCAATTCTCAATTCTCAATTGCTATTGCATAGCCACTGCGATTGCCTCTGCCATTTGGTCCACCGCACCCTGCAACTTCTTGCCAATCATCATTCGCATCATCATATTCAGTTCGGCGTGAACCACAATGCGCATACGGGTGTCGTAGGGGGCAACCTCTTTGAGTTGGAGCCAAAAGGTAAAATCCACAGGCGAACCTTCATCGCCCTGAATCTTCACAAGTTTCGAGGGCTCGCGCTCCACCATACGGAGCCTTATGGGCATACCTTTGACCTTGAACGAGCATACATCGTCATCGGCACTCCACTCCTCCACCTTGCCCTCAACCATAGGCGTAAAGTTGTTGAACGAGGAGAGGGCAGTGTAAATCTGCTCTGCCGAGCGGCGTATTTGTTGCTGTTTGCTTTCGTATTTTTCCATTGCTTAAATTTGTAAAATTGCCATAAAATTAGTTATTTTGTAGAGTTATGCGACTGTTTTTTGAAAATAAATTTTTTGATTTTCTCTCAGAGGCTGATTATGTGGAGGTTAGCACTCCGAGCTGCGAGAGTAGAAACACCCCGATATTGCATATCGGGCAGGATGAGGTACCCACTCCCGAAGAACTGCTTGCGGCTGTGGGCGACAATCGCTCACTTGTCATCCTTGCGCCCGATGGCGAGGCTGCGGGCGAGCGTTTTTGTGCCCAAATGCCCATTGTGAGGGCTGCCGGTGGCTTGGTCGAGAACGAGAAGGGCGACATTCTCATTATCACTCGCAAGGGGTGGCGCGACCTGCCCAAAGGGCATATTGACGAGGGCGAGAGTGCCGAGGAGGCTGCCCTTAGAGAGGTGCAAGAGGAGACGGGCTTGCAGGAGGCGGAGATTGTGGCTCCACTCTGCACCACACGCCATTTTCATTGCGCCTACGGTAGATGGGAGGTTAAGCAGACCGAGTGGTTTCTGATGTTTGCGCCCGGCGAGGAGCCGGCACTCTCTCCTGAGGAGGGCGAGAGCATCTCGGCTGCCGAGTGGCTGGGTGGTAGAAGGCTCTGGCAGGCAGTCGATGAGAGTTATTCTACTATCAAGGTAGTTTTTGAGGAATTTTTGAAATACAAGGTGGGTAATTAAGAAATTTTACTTATTTACTAAATTATTTTAATAACACAAGGCATATAAAGGTATACTTATTAAATAAATTTACTAACCTAATATGAAATTTGCAAACATATTAAAAACAATGGCAGTGGCATTCCTTATGGTTGGGTGTCAGAATGCCACACTTGAAGTTATGGAGTTTACGAACAATCTCACGCCCGAAGAGATAGCAGCGGGCAAGTTTACCCCTGAGGTGATGTGGAAGATGGGGCGTGTGAATAGTCAGAAGATTTCGCCCGATGGCAGCCTTGTGGCGTTCACAATTACCTATTACAATATGGCAGAGAACAAGGGTAAGACCGACCTCTACCTGATGCCCACCGAGGGTGGCGAAGTGGTACGTCTGGTGGAGAATGCCTCCTCGCCACAATGGGTAGGCAACCGTCTCTACTATATGGCAGATGGTCAGGTATGGAGTATTCTCGCAGGTGGCAAGGACAAGCAGCAGCTGACCGACATCGAGGGTTTGGAGAGTTACGGCATTGCTCCCTCGGGCGATATTATGTTCTACACCAAGAAGGTGCACGTTGTGAATATCAAAGGCTCTGATGTTTATGCCGAGGCTGACAAGTCCAAGGCACGCATCTACGATGACCTTATGGTGCGCCACTGGGACTATTGGGATGAGGGCGACTACTCCCACATCTTCGTAGCACCCATCGGTGGCGGTGTTGTGAAAGAGGGCAAAGATATTATGGAGGGCGAGCCTTGGGATGCGCCCCTTGCGCCCTACTTCGACAGCGAGGAGATTGCTTGGAATAATGCGGGTACAGCCCTTGCCTACACCTGCAAGCACCTCACAGGTGCGGCATACGCCGTATCGACCGACTCTGACATCTTCATCTACGATGTAGCCTCGGGCACCACTCGCAACATCTGCAAGGAGTGGGGCGAGATGCCGGGTTATGACAAATACCCCGTATGGAGTCCCGATGACAAGCAGATTGCCTTCCGCAGTATGCGCCGTGCGGGCAATGAGAGTGACAAAGAGCGTCTGTTTGTATGGAACAGCGAGGACGGCTCAATGAGCGACCAGACCGCATCGTTCGACTACAACGCCACAAACGTGGTGTGGGAGGGCAACAACACCCTCTACTTCATCGCTCCCATTACTGCAACGCACCAAATTTGCCGTGTGGAGATTGGTAGAGGCAAGGTTGAAGTTCTCACCTCGGGCGACCACGACATCAACACTTTCAGCAAGGTAGGGGACAAAATTGTGGCTCATATGAACACCATTATGAAAGCCCCCGAACTCTACCTTGTGGGCGAGGATTGGTCACTCCGTCAGGTCACCTTCATCAACCAGCAAATCTACGACCATATACCTATGGGCGAGTGCACCAAGCGTTGGGTTAAGACCACCGATGGCAAGCAGATGCTCGTGTGGGTAATACTGCCTCCCAACTTTGACGAGAACTCCAAATACCCCACCTTGCTCTACTGTCAGGGTGGTCCTCAGAGCGTTGTCAGCCAATTTTGGAGTTACCGTTGGAATTTCCAGCTGATGGCTTCGGAGGGCTACGTTGTGGTAGCACCCAACCGTAGGGGCTTGCCCTCATTCGGTCAGGAGTGGCTCGACCAGATTTCGGGCGATTACAGCGGTCAGAACATCCGCGACTATCTCGCAGCCATCGACAACGTGGCTTCGGAGCCTTGGAGTGACGAGGAGCGTTTGGGTGCAGTAGGTGCAAGTTATGGCGGTTACTCGGTATACTATCTGGCAGGTCACCACGAGGGGCGCTTCAAAGCCCTCATATCGCACTGCGGCATCTTCAACTTCGAGAGTATGTATGGTCACACCGAGGAGATGTGGTTCGTAAACAACGACTACGGCGGCGCATATTGGGACACCAAAAACCGCACTGCACAGCGCAGTTACCGCAATTCGCCCCACAAAGCAGTCGCTAAGTGGGATACCCCCATCCTCATCTTCACAGGCGAGCAAGACTTCCGCATCCCCTTCACACAGAGTTTGGAGGCATTTACGGCAGCAAAATTGCAGGGTGTACCCGCACGCCTCGTGGCATTCGAGAACGAAGCACACCAAGTCTTCAAGCCCCAGAACTCGCTTGTATGGAACCGCGAGTTCTTCGGATGGCTCAACAAGTATTTGAAGAATTGAGAATTGAGAATTGAAAATTGAAAATTGAAAATTGAAAATTTTGGTGCGCCTCTGGCGCAGTAATAAAAATAAGCAGGCGCAATCTGCA
>JAFTUI010000023.1 GCA_017466345.1 Tidjanibacter sp.
CAGGCGGATCACCGGAACGAAGGGATGACTTTGGTCATCCCTTTTTTCGTTTCGGTGATCAGTATTTACATTCCCCCTACATCCCCCTTTTCGTAGGGGAGGAACTTCTTTACAGACCTCTCCCCCGCTTTGCGGACCCTCCCCTAACTTAGGGGAGGGATATTAGGGAGGATAAGGAGATTAAAGTCATTAAAGCCCTTAAAGCCCTTAAACTCCTTAAATTCCTTAAATTCCCATAAGCCCTATATGCCTTATACGCCACATACGCCCTATAAGCCTTAGGACTATTGACGTTAGACGTTAGACGTTGGACCCTAATCCCCAGCGAGTGGGTTTTGTGAGGCGAGTAGTAGGCGCACAAGAAAACCACCTCCGAAGTTTACTTTGGCGTAAATGAGGAGGTGGTTTATCGCAGTGCAACGACCTAATCGCCCACAAGGCACACTCGCAGTGAGTGTATATCGTGCCACAGATGCAAGGCTTACGAAAAAATCTCTCCCGCAGTTTACTAAACGTAAATGAGGGAGAGATTTTTGAGTATAACGCAGCAGATGTGGTGCGAGATACGCTCGCAGTCTATCGCTGTTTCACGAATACCTCTATGGCCTGATACTCTGCCATACCGAGGTTGTCGTAGAGTTTTGCGGTATTCTGGGTGCGCTCCTCAGCCCTCTGCCAAAACTCGCGTTTGTCGGCACCAGGGAAGGGTACGATGTCCTTCTGCGAGAGGTGGCGGTAGATGGCGTGGCGTTTGGCGATAATCTCCTCGGGACTCAGGGGCACAGCCATATCTACCATACCCAAGTTCCACTCCTGCCAAGCACCCCTATACAGCCAGATGTGGCACTCCTTGTTCCACTCCTCGTCTTTGGTGCGCTCCACAGCCTCAAAGACCGCCTCGGTGCATAGTCGGTGTGTACCGTGGGGGTCGGTCAAATCGCCCGCAACGTATATCTGGTGGGGCTTAACCTTGCGCAACAACTCGATGACAATAGCAATGTCGGCATCGGTCAGCTCGCCCTTCTTGATACCGCCCGTCTCGTAGAAGGGCAGATTGAGGAAGTGGCAGTTGGTGCGGTCGTTAAGGCCCAGCGAGCGGCAGGCGGCCTTCGCCTCGGCACGCCTAATAGCGCCCTTAATATCCAACAAAACTCGTGGTTCGGGCTGACCTTTCTGTTTGTTTTTGATAATCTCCGTAACCTCATCGTAACGGTCGCCATAGCCCATCTCCATAGCGGTATCGATGTGTTGCAACACCACATCGTCATAGACCGCCACATTGCCCGATGTTTCGTAGGCAACGTGCACATCGTGTCCGTGTTTGATAAGGCGGTGGAATGTGCCACCCATAGAGATAACATCATCGTCTGGGTGGGGCGAGAAGATTATAACCCTCTTGGGGAAGGGGGTGGAGCTGACGGGGCGTGTTGTGTCGTCAGCATTGGGCTTACCACCGGGCCAGCCTGTGATGGTATGTTGCAGGTCGTTGAAGACGTCAATGTTGATTTGGTCATACGAGCCCTTCTCTTCGAGCAGTTCGCCGAGCGAGTTCTGCACATAGTCCTCGTTGGTAAGTTTGAGGATAGGTTTGCCCACTCTCTCGCAGAGCCATACCACAGCCCTACGCACACACTTAGGTGTCCAATTACACGAGCCCACCAACCAGGGAGTCTGGCGGCGTGTGAGTGTCGAGGCGGCATTTTCGTCCGTAAAGACCGTGATATTGGGGTGTGTTTGGAGTAGCGAGGCGGGAATTTTGCTCGTAGGCTCGCCCTCAACAATGGCCTTAACAGCATTGGATTTATCCTCGCCCCACGCCATCAGCAATATCTGCTTTGCCTTCATAACGGTACTAATGCCGAGTGTAATACCCATACGAGGGGTGTTACCATCGCCGAAGAAGAGGCTTGTGAGCACTGTGCGGGTGTTGTGCGAGAGTTTCACCATACGGGTTTTGCTATTGACATTAACATCCACATCGTTGAAGCCAACTTGTCCCTGCTCGCCCACGCCCATAACCATCAGGTCTACCTCCGAGGCTGCCTTGTCGTATGCCAAGCAGTAGGTTTTCAGACTATCCTTGTCGAGGTCGGTGCTGATGAGGTGCACATTTTCGGGCAGGATGTCGATGTGGTCGATAAGCTCTGAGTGTATGCTGTAATTGCGGCTCTGCTGCTCTTTGGCGGTAATGGGATAGAACTCATCGAGCGAGTATACCGACACTCGGCGGAAGCTTACCTCGCCACGCCTATTGCGTGCGGCGAGTTCGCGGTAGAGCCCCACGGGAGTACGTCCCGTAGCCAAACCGAGCACAAATGTCTTATCCTCAATACCGTAGTCATCGTTCGCACTCTGCGTGAAGTCGTTGATGGCAGCGACAATCCTATCTGCCACCTCCCTGACAGCCTCCACATCCGTAGGGAAGACCTTAGTTGGTATCTTCTCGAAGCGGTGGATGATGTCGTATGGAGTTTCGTCTTCGCGTAGGTAGTTGCTGTCCGGAAGCAAAATTTTCGTATTCATATCTCTGAGTTTATTATAGTTGCAATGTTTTTCTTATTCGGCTCTCTCGATGGCGAGTCTAAGGGTGTCCCACCAATTGTGGTTTACGATGTGGCATAGGTCGAAGAGCATCATACCGCCCGAGCAACTCTCGATAGCCTGAGTAACGGCACGTCCGAAGCGCTCCTCATCGTGCATATACTGCTCCACATAGATAGAGCCCACAACGGGCACCACGCCACAGGTAATCTGCTCTGCGAGTTCGGCACCGCCCTCCACACAGTACCAATACTCGCGCGAGGTGGCATCCATACCATCCTCGCCACGCATACCGAGCGCAGTCAGCTGGTCGTCCATCTCTTGTTTGGTTATGGGGGTGTAGTAGAGTCCGGTCATATAGACATCCAAGAGGTCGGCATAGCCCGTCTTGTAGTAGTTCTCGGTTGCCCAATCGAAGTACTCTGCGGGGTTGTATTTCTCGCTTGCCCAATTCACTCCCATATAGTAGTAGGTGGGATACCACGCACCTGTATAGTCGCCGAGTATGAGGTTGGGATTGATAGCTTTGAGTCGCTCGTGAGCCTCCTCCACGAAACTCTTAATCACGTTTGCACGATACTCCAACCACTCTTTGAAATACCTCTCGGGTTTGTGCTGCCACTTGCCCTCTTCGTCCTCATACCACGTCAGGATGTCGGCGGGCTTGGGAGTCTCGGCGAGTCCTGCATAGGCTGCGAAATCGGCAAGCGAGAGGGGGCTGAAATCTGCCCAGATGTCGTTGTAGCGTACTCGGTCAAAAATCAGACCGTCAATGGTGGGATACTTACGCGCAAACTCCTCCAAGATGGATATCTGATACTCCCTCACTTCGGGGTTTGCGGGATTTACCATACCGTTGTATGTGAAGTCCATTTGGCTTACGGGCAGGAGTTGGTTGTGCCACCAGCCAATGGTCTGCCACTCTGGGTGCTCGTTGTAGATGATACCACGCTTCACGAAGTTGTGACCGCCCGCAAAGACGTTGAGCGAAGCAAAGCAGCCGAGTCCATACTTACGACAAGCAGCCTCCACCTCGGCGAGCATATCGTAGTCGAGGGGTCGCTCCACACCGTCCCACTCGCCCATATAGGGTGCGATGTCGCTCTTGTAGAGCACCTCGCCCATAATGCTTTTCACATCTGCCACCACGTCCGTAAAACCGAGGTCTTTGATGCGAGCCATATAGTAGTCGATGCTGTCGGGCGTAGAAAGACGCTCGAAGTTAGCCTCGCAGTCGAGCCACATATAGAGCCTTTTGTCGGGGGTTTTGCTGCTGCACCCTGCGAATACCACGAGCGCGAGGGCAATGTAGAGTAGTTTTTTCATAGTGTCTTTTTTGTGTGTCGTGTATGTATTGTATATTTTCTTTTATTCCTGCATCGAAATCACTATGGCAGTAGGCACTCGCCTTTCGGAGCCATCGGAGGGGCTGTTGAGAGGTGCGCCATCCTTGCCGACCATCACCGAAGAGCCACCGCCATCTAAGTTTACAGCATACACTGCACCCAACCCTTTCAGCAAATCTGCCACTTCGGGGAGTGTGTAGCCATAACTACCGTTCATCTTGCGCCCATCGCACACAAAGAGGATTATCTTGCCGTCCTCGGTGTAGCCTATGGCTGTGCGTGGCTGACAGGAGAGCGCGGCGGTGCCACCACTGTGGAGCACCTCTTTGTAGTAGTTGCTCTCGGCGACATTCCTGCCATTATTGAGCAACATAGGACCGCCACCGATAGCCTCCTCGGGCTCCCAGAGTGTGCCACCCGAAGAACTGTGGGGTGTGCTTGTGAAGACACCCACCTTCTCGTTGTTGCCCTTTGCTGAGGAGAATGAGTAGGGGCGGTTGTCGTCATCGGGACAGCAATATACCCAAGTAGCCTCCATACGACCGTCAGCGTGCACACCGAAGGCTGCCCTTATGGGGCAGGCGGTGTAACTCTTACCCTCGTATGTGGGCCAAGTGTATTGTGCGGCTATGCTTTTTACCTCGCCACCCGATATGAGTAGGCTGAGCGACTTGCCATCCCAAAAGTAACCGCCATTTGTTGCCAATAGTGGAGTGCCCCCCTCAAAGGAGGCGAATATGTTGGAAGGTGTATCGTCATTTTCGACATACACCGCGTTGAATTTCAGTTTTGGGTTTTTCTGAGTGTCCACAATGGCATAATAGCCCGAGCAGTAGTCCTCAGAATCCTCCTCGTAGTAGTTCTTGAAGTAGTAGACCTTCATACCCTCGGGATAACCCTCTTGTGCCACAAGTTCGTTGCGTCCCTCGGGCTCAGGCTCAGGCTCAGGCTCGGGTTTAGGCTCGGGTTGCTCGGGTGTGTTGGGTTGATTGTCCTCGGGAGCAGGATTGCAAGCCTCCCCGAATGACACACATAGGCTCAAAGCCGCTACTATTAGGAAGATACGTTTCATTGTTTGGTTGAAAGTTGATTATATTTGAGTTACAGGGGTTGCAGGGGTTGCAGGGAATTCCTATATGCCCTATACGCCCTATACGCCCTATAAGCCTTAGGACTATTGACGTTAGACGTTAGACGTTAGACGTTAGACGTTAAAAGAGTGGGCAAGGCAGTTGCCTGCCCTGCCCATCTCAGCGATATTCCAAACTTTTCGGATTACTCCGTCAAGCGAGTGAATTACAATGCAATGAAGTAAGCTGCCAAGTTAGCACCAGTGTTGTCAAAGCAGTAGAAGTTCAAACCACCCTCAACAGCCTCCAAGCAAACGTCAGTGGTCCAGCCACCCAAGACAGCAACAGGCTCATCCTCGCCCTCTACCTCTTTGTAGATAGCAGGACTGAACGAGTACTCAGCGATGCGATTGATAGCAGTACCCTCTACACTGTAAACGTATGCGTAAGAGCCACCATACATACCTGCACCCGAAACAGCTGCATACGATACACCATCAACAGCAAGCATCTCAATAGCATTTGCAAGAGTGTTGGAGTTTGCGTCACCATTAGCATCGAATACAACGGGAACGATAGGAGTACAAGCCTTAGTTGCACCGTCAACGAGGTTGATCTCATTGCCCGAGTAGCACGACATCATAACAGCACCGTCAGCAACGGTAGTGCCAAGAGGAGCAAATGCGGGGAAGTTGTTGGGAGCATCAATCCAGTAGTTACCAATCCAGCAACCAGTGAAACCAGTTACATTGAAATTCTGCCTTGCACCTGCTACACCATCAACGATATCCCAAGCGTTTACAGCATTCGAACCATAGGAATAACCCTCAACGGGAACCCATACAGTTGCATCGTCAGTAATATTACCACGAACGCCAAGGTTAGCACCCATATTACGAGGAGGATTGTCATAAGGCTCGTTTACATTGAAAGCTTTAACAGCCTCGGTAGCACCAGGTGCCAAATAGTAAACAGAGAAGTAAACCTCCCAACTCCATACTTTACCACCATTGCGAACACGGTTACACATAACGAGGTTACCAGCGTCATCAGTAGTAACATAGTAGGGTACGAAGCCACCAGTTACGAGCTCGCCCTCAACAGCACCAGTCTCTTTGTTTACGAGTTTGGGCATTGTGCCATCACCTGCACAAACAACAAGTTTGCCATCCCAAAGAGCAATCGAAACAACGCCACCACAATCAGCATCACCACAAGCGGGAGTAATAGTATTTACCTGAGGAACAATAGTGGTCGAGTCAACTTTGAAAATAGCACCAGACTGAGAAATAGTTACATCATATACAAAGCCACCCTCTGCCTCAACGGTAATAGTTGCAACGCGGTCAGCACCGGTGGTGTTCTTAGCAACCTCAACAACAACCTCGGTGGTGGTGAGAGCCTTGGTACCCTCAGCAACAACAGCCCAATCAGAGTCCGAAGTAACGGTGAACTCAATGTTGTGGTTTACGGGGAATTTAACCTCGCCACCCTCGTAACCGATGGTGAGAGCCAAAGTCTCCTCCTCGCCGATTTTCACCTCGTCTACCTGCGCCTGGTTAACAGCGATCTCTACGTTCTTGTCGCCAGCGGTGATGGTAACTTTACCAGCACGAGCATCGTAAGTGGTGTTCTCAGTAACCTTGATAGTCAGCTCAATAGCGGCACCTGCAACGCCCGAAGCGGGCTCAACGTTGATCCACTCTGCATCGTCAGCAGCGGTCCAAGCAGCGTTGGTAGTGAAAGCAACAACCTTGGTAGCTGCAGCAGTCGAAAGGTTCAATGTTGCATTAGCTGCGTCATCGAGAGCAAGTGTTGTCTCGGGCACAGGCTCCTCGCAAGCGAAAAGCATTGCTGCAACAGCAAAAATTGCGAAAAATTTTTTCATAGTAAATAGATGTTTTGGTTTGTAAAAAAATGGTTTTGTTTGTGTTTCTATTTAGTTAGCAACGTGCACCACAAGTGCACGTAATGCATTTCAAAAGTAACAATCCTAAAAATCAAAACAAAATTAAATGGATTAAAAATACATCTTTTATTAAATTATTTTTATTTTGGCAGAGCACAACATTGACAATCAGCAACTTACCAAAACAAAAAACCGAATAGAATTACTAAAATCTTTTCTATCCAAAATATCACAAATGGTGCTTAATTAATAAAACAATTTATTTATTGCGAGATTTTTCCACTCGGCGTACCACCCACGCCCCAAGTTCGTAGAGCAGCCAAATGGGCAGAGCAACAAGCAGAAGAGTGAACGGATCGCCCGAAGGAGTGATAACTGCCGACACCACAAGCGCAACAACAACAGCATAGCGGCGGACTGCAATCATAGAGCGGTGGTGGAGCACCCCAAGTCGGGCAAGCAGTGCACAAACAACGGGTATCTCGAAAAGCGCACCCATAACCGCAGTCATACCAAGCAGGGTGGAGATATACGATTCGAGAGCAATCATATTGGGCACCGCACTACTAACCTGGTAGCCCGCCAAAAAGCGAAACGTGAAGGGAAAGATGACAAAGTAGTTGAGTGCGCATCCCAAAAGAAACATCACATAGCCCCCAACAACATAGCGGCGGGTATGGCGGCGTTCGTGGTCGTAGAGTGCAGGAGAAATAAACTCAAAGAGCGAGTAGATAACATAGGGCAACGCAAGCAGCAAACCCACATAGAGCGCAACTCGCAGGTGGGTTGTGAATTGTGCCGCAAGCCCCGTATTGATGAGTTGGACAATATCGCCACCCTCGGCAGGCAGTGGTGCCAAGCCGAGGCGTTCCATAAGGCGGTAGGTCAGAAAGTCGCCCTGAGAGGGTGCCAGCACCACATCGAAGAGCAGCCCCTTAAAGCCAAAGGCCACCGCAGTAAACACCACCACGACAGCCCCAATGCGCAACAAATTCCCCTTTAACTCTTCGAGGTGCGCCCAAAAACTCTTCGCATTGTCGGACATCTTCTCTCTCGGAAAGAGGTTACCACACAGCGTTAGTTATTATCCTTCTCTACCTCGTCCTTAATCTTCTGAGCCTCCTCCTTAGCCTCGTTCATACCCTCCTTGAAGGAGCGCACGCCCTTGCCCAAGCCACGCATCAGTTCGGGAATCTTCTTTCCGCCAAAAAGAAGCAATATAATCAGCGCAATAAGCACAATCTCGCCCGCGCCTACGCTTCCAAGAAACAGCATCTTTGCCATACCGCTTTGTGTGTTTAGTTATTAATTAAGAAACTGTTTTGAACTTGTTTATGAAATTATTTTGTAGCTGTTTTGTGACTATTTTTTCTGTTGATTTGAGGCGCATAGTGGTTCCTATGTAACGAAAATCAACTGGGAAAAGAGTCCAAAACAGAACAAAAGAGTGAAATAAATAAATTCAAAACAGTTTCTAAGGCAAAGATAGTACTTTTTTTGGAGAATAATCAATCGGGGGCATATTTTAGGTCGCTTTTAGAGGGTAAAATTTCGTTTTCCTACAACAAATTGCTACCTTTGTGTGGCTATAAACGAAATCCAAACCATTATGAAACAAACAATACTTCAAAAACTGCTCTGCGGAGCAGTGGCAGCACTCACACTGGCGGGCTGCACCCCACGTCAAAGCGCATCGGTAAGCAACTACGATGTCATACCTCAGCCTCAGCAGGTTACGCTCATTGCTGAGCAGGCACCCTTTGTACTCGACAAGGCTACTCAGGTCTTCTATGCACCCGAAGTGGAGCCAAGGGATGCGGAGTTCTTGGTGGAGTACATCGCCGAGTCTACATCCATACGTCTCTCCCACCCCACCCCTCTCGGCACCGTCAGCGAGGAGTCCTCGGAGCCCGCAATAGTGCTCAGTATTGAGGAGAACGCCTCGCAGCCCGAAGGTTACACCCTTAGCGTAGGCAGCAGTGGTGTGCGCATCGTGGGCGGCTCGGCAGATGGTCTATTCTATGGTATTCAGACTCTGCGCAAGGCGTTGCCCGTTGGCAAATTTGGCTCGGTGGAACTTTCAGCAGTGGAGATTGCAGACTCGCCCCGTTTTGGCTACCGAGGTATGCATCTCGACATCGCACGTCACTTCCAAGACATCGACTTTGTCAAAAAGTACATAGACCTACTCGCACTGCACAACATCAACACCTTCCATTGGCACTTGGTAGATGACCAGGGTTGGAGGGTAGAGATAAAGAAGTACCCCCTGCTGACCTCAATCAGCACCACACGCAAAGAGACCGTCATTGGTCGCAACAGCGGTGTGTGGGATGGCAAGCCCTACGGCAAAGGGATGTATTACACACAAGAGGAGTTGCGCGAAGTGGTGGCCTACGCTGCCGAGCGACACATCAACATCATCCCCGAGATTGATATGCCTGGTCATATGGTAGCAGTACTCGCTGCCTATCCCGAACTCGGCTGTACGGGCGGTCCATACGATGTGTGGACTATTTGGGGCGTTTCGGAGGACCTGCTCTGTGCAGGCAACGACAAGACCATAGAGTTCTGCAAGGACATCTTGGATGAGATTGTGGACATATTCCCCTACGAATACATCCACATTGGTGGTGACGAGTGTCCCAAAGTGCGCTGGGAGGCTTGTCCCAAATGCCAGGCTCGCATCGCTGCCGAAGGACTCCACAACACCACCGCAAAGTCGCCCGAAGAGGCTCTGCAAGGTTGGTTTATGCGACAAATGAGCGACCATCTGGCAACCTACGGCAAGAGCGTAGTAGCGTGGGATGAGGTGCTCGATGGCGACAACATAGGCGACAATATGGTCATTATGTCGTGGCGAGGCGAGGTTGGTGGCATAAAGGCTGCCAAGCAGAAGACTCCCGCCATAATGGTACCCAACAATGTCCTCTACTTCGACTACTACCAAACCAAAGAGGTCGACAGGGAGCCCTTCGCAATTGGTGGCTACAACCCCATAGAAAAAGTCTACGCCTACGACCCCACAGCCAACATCCCCGCCGAATATCAGCAATATATCATAGGTGTGCAAGCCAACATCTGGACGGAGTATATCCACACCTCCGACCACGTTGAGCATATGGCTCTGCCCCGTATGTCGGCACTCGCAGAGGTGCAGTGGAGCAATCCCGAGCAGAAAGACTACGAGCGTTTCCTCTGTCGCCTGCAACCTATGCTCGATCTTTACAGGGCTTTGGACTACAACTACGCTCCCTACGTCTTGGATGTGGTGGCAGACCTGCAACCCGCCGAGGGCGAGCGAGCACTGAGGGCAACGCTCTCCACCCTCGATGGCGCACCTATCTACTACACTTTGGATGGCACTGCACCCACTGCAAAGTCGGAACGCTACACCTCCGAGGGCGTTACAATCAGCAATTCGAGCATACTCTCTGCCTCGGCATTACGCCACGGACGTATGAGTCAGCCTATGGAGGTGGAGGTGGAATTCTCTCGCTCAACGCTCTGTCCCATAACACTCCTTACCCATCCTGCTCCCAACTACACATTTGGCGGAGCGACTACGCTTGTAGACGGTATGGTGGGTAACAAAAACTACCGTACAGGTCGCTGGCTCGGCTTCTACGACACCCCTTGTGTTGCCATCATAGACCTCGTGGAGCCACAGCAGACCAGCCAAGTGAAGTTCAACGTCTGTGTAAACAAAGATGATGGTTGTATGGATGCTCGCGGTGTGAAGGTGTGGCTCTCAAACGACAACAACGAGTGGCAGTTGGTAGCCAGCGAGGAGTATGCACCAATGACTCTCGAAGATGACCACGGACTCTATCATCACACCATCGGTTACGAGCCCACCGAGGCTCGTTACATAAAGGTGGAGATTGCCTGCGAGCACAGCATACCCGCTTGGCACGCATTCTTCCCCGGAGCACCGGGCTTCCTCTTCGTAGATGAGATTGCGGTGGAGTAACCTCGCAACAATATCGGTACAAAAAAATCGGGATTTCAACTATTGAAATCCCGATTTTTTATGCCGTTTTGTTTATGTTCGCCAGAACCATTTTAGGCGTGTGGTCAGCATTGTTATCAATACCGTCAGTGCCGTCAGCACCACTCCGTGCAGTGCTCCCAACCAAGGCGAGCCATAAAGGGGAGCGAGCAAAGCCACACCTCCCGTAATGTTAAGCAACGGATAGACCAACAAGTCACACGCAACGTATGCCACCATAGGGTTTTGTCCGCTCTGCCACAAGAAAGCCGTAGCCTTACGGCAGCCGAAGTAGTCCACCGTTACGCTCAGTGCCACAAGTGCCGACACAGCCAAGCCTGCCGTAGTAAAGAGGTAGCCGAGTGTTGCGGGGTCTTTCTTAACGCCTCCCTGCAAGGGCTCTGCCATAATTCCCAACGCAAGCAATACAGCCGCAATCAGTGTCAGCCTACGCCACAGAGTACCCATAGAGCCGTCTATCCTACTTGCAGCCACCCACATCACAAGCAGCGATGCCGTGGCCACAACAGCCCAAAGGGCTATCTCGTGATTTTGCACCGTGCCAAGCGTACCGACAACAAGTGCCACAGCTGCCACAGCCAAGAGGGTTGCCCAGCGGTGGTTTTTGTCGTTATGTGAGGTTTGGTTTTCGGCACTCTTCATTGACTCTCGCAACATCTCCCCCGCCTCTATTGCAGGTAGCAGAATGAGCAGGTAGCGCATATAGTCAAATCTCAGCAGCCACCACAAGGGCGAGTAGTGCAATGCGCTCTGAGCCCACGAGCCCTCCACATCGCCACCTATCACCAATAGTGCAAGCATACCAAAGAGCACCATACGCACCCAGCGTCCCCTACCTTGCAAACACTTTGCCGAAGTAGCCACATAGACCACACCTGCAAAGAGAGCCACATTGGAGAGGATGAGGATGATGATATTGCTAAAATCGGGCGAGAAGGTACGCCCACCTGCATAGGAGGTAGTGAGCAGCATAGCCACTGCCACACCGTATGCCGCAACCTTTATAGCCACACGCCCCCACATTGGCACCCTCTCGAAGCGCATAAACATCGGAAAGAGCACAGCAAATGCGCCCATAGCCAGTAGCCAACTGCGCAAATCCTGAGGTGCGGAGAGGACATAGGGGTAGAAGTGTTGGATAAAAATGGCAAAAAAGGCGAGTTGCAGCCACCTAAGCACCACATCCAAAACAACACGCCACACTCTCTCGCCACGCTCCAAGCGCGAGCCCAACGAAAAGGGCAGTGCCGCACCCATAGCGAACAAGAAGAAGGGGAAGACCAAATCCACCCACGTCAGACCCGAGATTTCGGGCATATAGGCGTGAGTTGGGGGTGGTGTTTGGGCGTGGTACATCCATTCGGGAAGTATACCTGCCACCACCGTAGCCGAGAGCACCATTGTAATTATGGCGTAGCCCCTCAGCGCATCTAATGCGTATGCTCTTTGGCGTGTAGGTTTCATAATTGTCACTCGCAAAACAGTTTCTTATTCCAATTCGGCGGTATAGGTGCGACCGAAGCGGTCGGTTGCCCTAACCTCCAACTTAGCATTGGGATTTTGGGGCTCAGCACAGAAGAGGTGCGAAGTGGGCACAGGGGAGATCCACGAATAGACCACCTTCTCCTTGTCGGAGCAGAGTTCGTATGCCGCCCTATCGTGCCCCTCGAAGCGAGTCATATCGGCAGTTTTCACACCGTCTTCGTAGAGTTCCACACTCCACGCGCTATCCCAATTCCACACATTTGCCACCACCGCTGCGGGTTGGTCGCTCTTGCTACCTGGTTTATAGGCTCGCAGTTGGTACTCCTTGTCGTAGCCCGAGGATTTGTAGTACCAACTAACATCGGTACCATCCACCTCGTAGACACCATATCCCATAGGGGTTCCGTCTAAGCAGATGTCGCCCCTCCACCAAGTGCCACACACCGAGCCCGTATTGTGTTCCATAGGACCCTCTGCGTGTTCGATATTGAGGTTGAAGTGCATATGTCCAGAGATGATATGGCTCTTTGGGTACTCTTTCAGGAGGTTGAAGAGTGCTCCGGCATTCATCGTCTGGTCGGCAAGCGCATAGCCCGTATACTCGAAGGGCACCTGATTGGGTGTGAGTCGTGCAGGAATATGCTGAACGATAACGACCAGCGCATCTTTGGGCACATAGCTCAAATCGCGCTCCAACCACTCCAACAGAGCCTCCGTATAGTATCCCATATAGAAATACTCCCTACCAACATAGAAATTGTTGTTCAGGAAGACGTAGTGCGCCTTACCCCTATTCATTGAGTAGTAGTTGGGGGCAAATATCTTCTCGAAGGTCTTGTAGGAGGTCTCGAAGCACTTACCGTGGTAGTCCATATCGTGGTTGCCAAGTATGCGCCAAACGGGAATGCCTGCGCCATCGGCAACCTCCAAATAGAAGGGATAGAGCCACGGAGAGTCGCCCACAATATCGCCACAATCCACGCTAAACGAGTCGCCACTCACGCTCTCGGCAAGTTGTCGCATATCCTCAGCAATGGTGGCATAGCGTGCAATGTCCTCTTTGGAGGTTACCTGCACGTCTGCCGTAGCAAAGAAGGTGTGTTTGGTGTCGTCATTGGGGTTTCGGGTAAGTGTGAAGTTATACTCCCTCACAGCCTCATCCACAGGCAGAAAGAATTGGGGGATACTTCCCTTGTTCTCCACCAAGTAGCCCGCAGGGGTGGAGATGTAGATGTGGCGAGCACGCCCATCCAACTCCATAGTGTAGTTGCCCTCGCTGTCGGTCTGGGCAAAGTTGTAACCATCGGTCACCACCACACCCTCTATGCCCGCACCCTCTGCCGAGCGCACCGAGCCACCCACAATAGCCGCAAAGCCCACCATAAGGGAGCTCGCAATCATCGCCACAGTGAGCACAATCACTTTAATAGATTGTTTCATACTACTTGTTAGCCTTTATGTAGTTGTCGATACCTTTTTTCAGGGCATTCCAATAGTTATACATCTTGACGTGAATCAAGTCGAAGCAGAAGTAGCCATCGCAAGCGTTGATAGCCGCATCGACAGTCTGTGTAACCTGGGCGGACTTGCCACCATCGGGCCAACCGGTTGGGTTGCCAATGTCGGGACCACCTGCCACCAAGCAATCGCCCATAACCTTCTCGTGAGCCAACTTGCAGAAGCCCTGCACGCTCCACTCGCCGGCACCATAGATGCTCGAAGTGGAGGCATAGGCACCAATCAGCAGCACATCCAAGTGGTCGGCGTAGCCGTAGTCCTTATAGCCCAGCGTAGCCCAAGGATAGTGGCTGCTTACGGCATAGTTTGGCGAAGCCCAGTTAACGCCCATATCGTAGTAGCTCGAATACCAACCACCAACGTAGGCACCAAACGAAATATCGGAGTTCACGCTCCTTACTGCCGCCTCAGCCTCAACGATGAAGTCGTGGATGGTCTTGGCGCGGAATTCGAGCCACATCTTGAAGTGCTTACCCTGAGTGTAGGTCCACTTATTCTCTTCGTTGAGCGATGCGGTCAGAATGTCGCCGGGGAAGTTCTCCACCTCGGAGCCGATATACTCCTCGAATTTCTGGCGCGAGATGTCCGAAAAGTCGCAGTACATATCATCGTAGCGGCAACGGTCGAGGATGATACCGTCCAAATCCTCGTAGGCTGCCAAATCTTTGAGCAGGTTGCACAAGAACTCCACCACCTCGTCATTGGCAGGATTGAGGAACTTGGTACCGTATGCCGAGAGGTCCATCATACTCTGCATACCTGTGGGAGTATTGAGGACAGTTACCCAATCGTGCTTGCTACTATCGCGATAGACCATACCCTGCGCCTCCAAACCATAGAGACTATCGTTACCACAAGCCATAGTGTTGAAACCTGCGTGCACCTTCAAACCAACCTCGTGACCAGCGTCAATAAAGGCTTGCAGGTAGTCCCACGTTGCGGTGCGCTCCTCCCAATGAAGACCGCCACTCCACGAGGAGAGTTTTTTGACTTGCTCGATGTGGGTAGTTTGGAAAAGCACATCGCCCATTGTGGGGCGAATGTCCACAATGATGTCGGTAAAGCCTGTCTCGGCAACCCTTGCCAAGTCGGCAGCAATCTGCTCTTGGTCGTTGGCGTAGTCCTCGAAGTTGGCAGCTGCATCTATCCACAAGAAACGAGGTTTGAGATCTGCGGGATCTACGGGGGTATCCGTATTGTCGCCATCATCGGGATTTTCGGTGTTGCCACCACCGGGATTCTCGGTGTTGCCACCCTCATCGGGGTTTTCGGTGTTACCGCCACCCGAACCTTCGCCCCACTCCCATTCGGGAACATAGGGCTCCTCTTCGGTGCAGGAGGTGGTTGCAAACGCAACCACTCCCACAGCCAAAAGCATCAGTATCGTTTTGTTGAACTTCATACTTTTCTTTGATTTGTCAATCTTACAATTATTCGCCTTCGGTGCCACTCTCAGCGCCCTCGGAGCCTTCGCCCTCGGCACCCTCTTCCTCCTCTACGGTGTCATCGATACAGTCTACCTGGTATGCAACAATCCAACGGTTGTTGTTGTCGATACAATACAGGTGCATATAGTAGCCATCGGTCGAAGGTACGAGGATAACATCGCCCGTAGGAGCCACGCCACCACCTGTGCCACCACCTTGCTTAAAGAAAGAGTCGGGCTCAACGTGAATTTTCAGTGCAGCAGTATCGTCTAATGAACCACTCATACCTGCCAAAGTGGTCATATCGTAGAGGTAGATGTGGGAGAATACCGCCCAATCAGGCCAAGCTCCCGCAGTATATAGTGCCACATAACGAGCGTTATTGAAGTGTTTTGCACTTATCGAACGGTTGATAGGTGGGTTCTCTCCAAGCGTAGTGTATGCGCCCAACAACTGCGAACAAGTAAAGGTTGTGCCATCCACAAGGTAGAGAATATTCTCGTCATAGACGCTCAACAGCAAACCATCCTCAATTCTTGTACCCAGAGGAGTGAATGCCAAAGGCGCGTTGCTAGGAAACCACCAATAATACGCACCCCACTTCACAGGACCTACAAATCCAGTAATTGCCTGAATAGCAGGTTCGCTCACTACACCCTCGGTAATGTGCCAATAGATGATGTTGTTCTGACCACCAACCCCTTCGACGCCCCAGAAGGGAGCCACGATGAGTGCATTGCCATCAACATCGCCCTGCATCTTGATTGCGCCACCGAGAGGATAGCCCGTGGTGTTGTCGTAGGAGAGGAGCAACTCGGGAGTAGCATCAATATCGGAGGTGCGCCAGATGCAGAAGGTTGCGTCTGTGTTGTTGCAGATGAGCAGGTTGCCCGCGTCATCGTTGCAAACATAGCCAGCCTCAACACCGCCCGAAAGCGTCATTGTCTTCTCCACCTTACCTGTGGTCTTGTTCAGCAAGAGGGGTGCATCGCCATTACCGGGGCATACTACCAAGTAGTCGTCAAGCACTGCGAGCGACTGGTTGTTGGTCTCAACGCAAGGAATACCGATTCCCTCCATCTCCAAGCACCACAACTCTTCCTCGCTACCGGCAGCATAGCCATAAGGCACCTTCTTAGGAGTATTGTTCTGTGAAACAACAGTGTATGTCTGGGTGGTGCCATCGTGTGCGGTAACCACAATCTCTTTGAGGGTAGTGAGGTCCACACTCTCTAAGCCATCGAGCGAGCAAGTGGCGTGGGGCGAAAGGTCATACTTCACCGTGCACGCGCCAATCAGAGGCTCGGTAGCATCGGTATAGGAGATGTTGATGACCTTATTCTCCTTATCAAGAATGGTAATCAACTGAGAGCCTTCAACCTTAACACTCAACGACACAATCTCTTTGTGCGAGAGTTTACGAATTTCGCCACGGATGACAATGTTGTGCTGCTCGCCACGACCATCGGTATAGAGAAACTCGTTCCTCTTTGTGAGGTCGAGCACTACCAAACCGGGCTCCAAGAAGCAGTTGTAGTCCATAGAAGCCTCAACACGCATCTGGGTAATATCGGTAATCTGGTCGTTGCTAGTCTCTGGGAAATAGTATGGGATAGGAATTACAATATCCTCTTCGAGCGAGGTTACATCGGTAGTAAATTTTGCCAATGCGTTTGTAGACAACGGACCTTTCAGGAAGGTGGCAGTCACGCTGTGAATACCAATAGATGTGGTCGTAGGAGGCACCTCGTAGGGTTCCTGGCACGCCACCATAGCCATTGCCACAAATGCTACTAAAAGTTTTATATTCGTCTTCATTGTTCTTTCTCTTTATGCGTAATAATCACATACTTATAATTATCTCATCCATTCATCGTATTGGTGGTCTATTGCACCATTACCATCCAACTCGTCCTGTGGCAGGGGCACACGGTAGAGTTTTTCGGGATAGTAGCGGTCCTGACCATCGCAATCGATGTAGGTGTAGGTATAGGATGCGCCATTCTTATCAACCCTCAGACCGTGTACGCGGTAGTTCGAGAATGCCTCGTGCGATTTCTTCAAGCGGCGCATATCCCAATAGTACTGACCTTCGTATGCCAACTCTACCTTACGCTCGCGGTAGATGGCCTCTTTGAGATCTTCCAATTTGAGATTGAGATCTTTCAATCCTACACGCCTACGCACTTCGTTGAGTTTACTGGCAGCATCTTTCTGCAAGGTGTTGTCACTGGTCTTTGCAGCTGCCTCGGCATAGTTCAGAAGCACCTCGGCATAGCGAATAGCAATCCAAGGCTGGGTGCTGCGCGAATAAGCCGTAAGGTCGTGGTTCTCGTCTACCAACTTGCGGAGGAAGTAGCCCGTAACGGTCTTACCCTCGTTTTTGTCTTTCATTCGCCACTCCATATAGCCATCTGCGCCATCCTCATAGGGCTCGATGGTGCGACCTTTCCACTGGCTACCGTTGTAGAGGATAGTAGCAGCGAAGCGGGGCTCCAACTGGTCAAAGGGAGGAGTCTCCCTCACAGACTCGCCAAGTTTGTGCCAAGCACTCCAATCGGGGTAGGTAGCCTTGCCACCAGCCAACTCGTAACTCTCGACCATCTCCTGGGTGGGGTTGCCAAGTGCGCCAAGCACGCGACCGGGGTCGCCACCGGGTGTGAAGTTGTCATCGAAGTTGTGGGTCTGACCCTCGCGGTTGTACTCATACTCCAAGATGGACTCGGTGTTGCCCTGTGCTCGGGTTTTGCTCCAAGCAGTTGCGTAATCCTCTGTAAGAGAGAAATTGTTGGAGTCGATAACCCTTTTTGCAGCCTTAGCAGCAACATCCCAGCGCTCGGCATAGAGCATAGCCCTCGAAAGCAGTGCATCGGCAGCCTCTTTGCTCACGCGCGAGCCCGCAGCGGTGATGCTGGGCAGATTTTCGGATGCGTACAATAGATCGTCTTCGACCATATCCCAGCCCTCCTTCTCGGAGCTGAGAGGCATATCCTTTTTGATCGCCTGCATATCGTAGTCGTAGATGATAATCTCTTTGTAGCGTTTCATCAGCTCGAAGTAGATCCATCCGCGGAAGAAGCGCACCTCGGCGGTGTATTTGTTCCACTGCTCTTCGGTAAAGTTATCCTTATACTCGTGGAGATTGCTAAGAGCCTGGTTGAGCGAGGTCATCTTGCCATAGCACCACGACCAGTTGCCCAAATAGGTGCTGACAAAACTTGCATCAGAAGCCTCCATATATGCCATCTGGTTTGCGAAATACATATGAGGCATTAGTGAAGTGGAGCCATATTTGAGGATGTCGGTCATACCCTCCGAAAGACCTACTGCGGTCTGAGCAGTATCGAACTGTCCCAGAGCGTCAATAATGTGGTAGAAGCTATTGATGTTCAATTCGGCATATTCTGGATTGCCCCACACGAGTTTGTCCGATACGGAGCCGGTAGGTGTGGTATCGAGGAAGCTATCCCAATCGGAGCAGCCCACCAACGATGCACCCAGCAGCACCAAAGCTAATTTCATATATCTTTTCATAGTCGTATCTATATCTTAGTTTGTTTTGTGTGTTGAAATCTTCTCTTTGTGCGATTAGAATGTGATCGAGATACCACCCATAACGGTCCTCTGCTGTGGGTAGTAACCATTGTTTACACCAGGCGACTCGGGGTCGATACCCTCTGGCAAACCGCTCAAAGTAAAGAGGTTTGCACCCTCAACATAGAGCCTTACGTTGCCAATACCCATACGCTCGCAAGCCTGCTTCGAGAGGGTGTAGCCCAACTGCATAGATTTCACACGCATATACTTACCATCCCTAAACCAGAAGGTCGAAGCCAAACCATTATTGTTGGTAGGAGAGTTCAGAGTCAGACGGGGATAGGTACCATTTGGATTGTCAGGACGCCAAGCATTCTCTGCCAAGTAGACGGGAGTATTACCACCCTCCTTGAAGGTCTCGGTAAAGATGGTGTTATCATCATTACCGTTGTAGTAAGTACCGGTAAGCGATATATCGAACAACGCAGCACCGGTAATCAGTGTCGAGAAGTCGAAGTTGCGCCACGACATCGAGATATTCAGACCAGCAGTGATTTTGGGTCGGTTGCTACGACCGGTAAATGCCTTATCCTCGTTGTCCACTTTACCATTACCCGAGAGGTCTACATACTTAATATCGCCAACGCGAGGACGCTGACCAAAGGGCCAAGGCGAGTTGTCAATATCCTCCTCGCTCTGGTAGAGTCCGTCAGCTACCCAACCGAGCAATGCGCCCAACTCCTGACCTGCTAAGCACTGGTAATCGGGGGTATCTGCCTTGTCGGTATACTTAATCCAACGCGAGTATGCGTAGGTGAGGTTGAGAGCTACGTTATAGTGCAGAGCATTCTTGCCCTCGCCAATTTTGTTCGCGTGAGTAATAACAGCCTCAATACCGCGGCTATCCTGCTCGCCAAAGTTCTCATATACGGGGTAGTAGCCACCCATCGAAGGGGGATATGCGCCACCCATATAGGTCAGCATATCGTAGGTGTGGGTGTAGAACAAGTCCAACTCCATACCCAGCAAGCCAGCCCACAACGAGAAGTCCATACCCACGTTGAAGGAGCGTGTACGAGCCCAAGTGAGGTTGAGGTTTGCGATGGAGGTAACAGCCAGAGTGTTGTAGCGGTTGCCGCCCAGATAGACGGGCGTACCCTGACCATACTGGTTCAAGAAACCATAGGGGCTTACGTTATCAACACCTACTTCGCCTGCCGAGAGCCTAAATTTCAAGTTAGAGAGCCACTCGTCAGTGCCCATCATAAATTCCTCCTCGCTCACGCGCCAACCGAGCGACACTGCGGGGAACAGACCCCAGCGTTTGCCATCTACGTTACCCGCAAACTTGTAACTACCATCGTAGCGTGCGGAGGCTTCGAGCATATACTTGTCGGCATAGGCGTAGCGCAAGCGACCAACGAAGCCCATCTGGCGAGTAAGTTCGCTATAACCGCTAATAGGGCTATCCGAGGGAGTTGCCTGACCAAGTTCGGGAAGTTCGATAAAGGGCAGGTCTTTTCCATAGGCTGCCAACTGGCGACCCCTATACTGCCTCATCTCGCCCACAACCATTACATCCAAGTCGTGGTCCTCGCCAATTTTGGTAACATACTGCACCTGAGCATTACCCAGCAGCGAAGTGCCGCTATAAATACCCTCAGCAAGAGTGTTGTAGGTATTACCACGCACATCCACCATCTTGGTATAGTTCAACTTAGTGGAGCCATCGGTAGGCAGCGAAGCGTGCATCACATAGAAGGGAGTAGCAAGGATTTTGCTAATCGAGTAGCCGTGGTCATACGAACCTGCAACACGAGCGGTCAGACCTTTCAGAGCAGACGACTTATACTCCAACTCGATGTTGGTCTGCACCTCGTAGCCATCGTTGCGATTGTAACCACTCTGCTCCACAGCAGCGATAGGCGACACATAGTTTACATTATAGGTAACAGCCGTAGGAAGTCCCTGATAGGTCTTGGGCAGATAGGGGTGCATAGCCACCGTCTGCAAAGCCACATTCATCCAAGTGCCATCGCTCGAAGTACCACCCGAAGAGAAGCCGGGGTTGTTTTTCTTATCGGTACCACCCGCAACAGTCAGTTTCAGCGTCAAGTTATCGGTCACCTGCGAGTTGATATTTGCACGGAGGTTATATTTCTCGTAAGTGTATGCCGAGATGTTACCGTGCTGATTGAGGTAGCCTATCGAAGCAAAGTATTTCACTTTTTCGTTACCGCCCGAGGTGGAGAGGTTGTGTTTGGTGTTCACACCCACGCCAAACACCTCGTCAACCCAGTTCGTATTGCCCCAACCATCCGAGTCATCACCATTGGTCATCAGAGCCACCTGCTCGGCAGTGAAGAGGGGGGTATTACCATCCATCTCACGAGCCTTGTTGTAGTACCAAGCAAACTGCTCGGCATTGAGGAACTCGGGGAAGTTAGCATTCATCGACACACCAACCGAGCCTGTGTAGTTCAACTCTGTCTTACCCTCCTTACCGCTCTTGGTTGTAACGATAATCACACCACCGGCACTATTAAGACCATAGACCGAAGCCGCAGCAGCATCTTTCAGTACCGAGATGCTTGCAATATCGTTGGGGTTGATGTCGTCCAACTTACGAGGCACGCCATCGACAATGTAGGTCACACCATAGTAGGAGCCACGCACCGTAAGCGATGCGCCATCCATACCAGGCTCACCAGACTCCTGAACGGAGGCAATACCTGCAATACGACCACCAAGCATACTCGACACGTTGGTAGTAGGTGCCTTCTGCAACTCATCGCCATCAATGGAGGAGATGGAGGCGGTAAGGCTCTCCTTGCGCTGCACGCCATAGCCCACAACGACCACATCTTCGAGCACATCCGCCTCGGTCTGCATCACTACGTCAATGAAGCTACGACCGGCAACAACCTCCGTGTGGTCCTTCATACCGAGATACTGGAAGACAAGTTTAGGATTTTTCACATCGGCAGGAATAGTCAAATGGTAGCTACCCAAGTAGTCGGTGGAGTTGCCGATGGTGGTTCCATCTACCACAACCGTAGCACCAATGACCGGGTCGCCTGCCTCATCTTTCACAACACCCCTGACGTGCATCTGCGCCATCAGCGAAGTTGCAGTAAGCAGCATCAACGACAGCATCGTCAATCTACTTACAAATGATTTGGTAAAAAATTTCATACATTAATACATTTAGTTAATTATATATATTGTTTTGTTCTCTCTATCTTCTCTTGCAACAGTGAGCACCTCTCGCGCCAGCGGCTATTTCGAGAGGATACCCTCAATCATCTCGGAAGCCTCGATGAGCATACGGGGAACGTGGAAGGGACCTTTGAAGATGTTGCCCTTGGCAGGCTGTGCCACGCTACCGTCACGATGCAGGTAGCCATACCACTCGCCCTGCTCCCTATCCTTCAAGTGTGCGTATGCCCACTCGTGAGCCATACGGAACCTCTCCAAGTAGCTCTCATCACCCGTAGCCTCGTAGCAGTAGAGCGAAGCGATGATAGCCTCGCACTGGGGCCACCAGAACTTCATATCCTGCGAATAGTCCTGTGGTGGGAAGCCCTTGCAGTCGCGGAAGTTGATGATACCTCCGAACTCCTCGTCCCAGCCCCACGACCAAGCCCAATTGTAGATCTTCAAGCCGATGCGGGTGAGTCTTTCGTCCCAGCCCCTACGTTTTGCCTCGGCAAGGATGAACCAAGCAGTCTCGATGCAGTGACCGGGGTTGATGGTACGACCGGCGCAGGTGTCTATCAGTTCGCCCTCGGGTCCCACAAGTTCCAGCACGGTCTTATACTCCTCGTTCATCAGATACTTCTCTATCTCGTTGATAGACTGGTCAATCTGCTCGTCAAGTTCGGGAGCATCCACAACCTCTTTCAGCACAGCTGCCACATTGATGAGAATCATAGTGATGGAGTGTCCCCTACCCTGCACGGTAGTCTTAGGCTCCAAGAAGCCGGGGGTGGAGAGCATACGTTTCATACTCCTAAACACCTCCAAAGCCTTCTCGGCATAACTCCTATCGCCCGTAGCCTTTGCATACTCCGCCATAGCGATTGCTGCAAAGCTCTCCGAGAACACATAGCGGCGTTTCTGCACAGGAGCACCCTCGGCAGTTACGGTAAAGAACATATGACCATCGGTGTCAATGCAGTGTTTCTCTATGAAATCGATGGCACTCTTAGAGGCTTCGAGCCACTCAGGGCGTTTTTCGATGCGGTTGTAGGCGGCGGCAGCAGTCCAGCCCCAGCGACCCTGGAACCACACAGATTTGGTGGTGTCCATAAGCGTTCCGTCCCTATCTACGCAGGTGTAGATACCGCCATTTACCCTATCGACACCGTTCTTCATCCAGAAGGGCATCACATCCGAGCACAACTCCTGGCGATACTGCTCTGCGCACTCCTTCAAGTATTGTTTGTTATTGTCTGTCATAGTTGTCAGCATATATTGTTTAGTGTTTTTTCTTCCTATCTTGGCTATTCCAATACTCCTCAATCTCCTCCAACGAGCGACCCGTAGTCTCGGGCACCAGTCGCCACATAATAAGTATATAAGGTATACACATCAGTGCGAAGATGAAGAATGTTCCCGATTGGCTCCAACCGAGCAGTACGGGAGTGAGTTGACCTATGAGGTAGGTACCAATCCAAAGAGCAAAGCCTGCAATACTCATAGCCCTACCACGCACGCTGTTGGGATACATCTCACTCAGCAGTACAAAGACGATAGCCGAAATGGAGATGGCACAGCAGAAGACGTATGCCAAGAAGAAGGTAAGCATAAAGCCGTTGCCAAGTCCCAGCAATGCGCCCCATTGGAAGTACACAGCGATACATACAAGGCACAATATCATACCCGACACGCCCCAATAGATGAGTTGTTTTCGTCCCACCTTATCGATGATGAAGACTGCCAAGATGGTGGTAACCATATTGACCACGCCCACTAGCACAGTGGAGAACATTGGGTTGTCGAAGCCCGCCTCGGAGAAAATCTTGGGACCATAGTAGAGCACAGCATTAACGCCCATAAACTGTCCCAAAATAGCAATGGCACTACCGATGAGCACAGCCTTGAAGATGCCAGGTTTGAGAATATCGCGCCAGCTACCCTTCTTCTCGCCACCCATCGACTCCTCTGTGGTGGCAATCTCTGCCTTAACCTCCTCTTCGGTGCGGTAAATCCTGCCATAGACACGAGCAGCCTCGGAGAGTTTCTTATTAACAACCAACCACTTGGGACTCTCGGGAATGAAGAATATAATCACAAAGAAGAGCAGCGCAGGCAGGGTTTCGCTACCCAGCATACCGCGCCAAGCCTCCGAGTTGAACATCCTTTGCCACAGAGTGAGTTCGTTTGCCGAGGCAACCAATTCGGGATTGATACCCGAGTCGATAACCCAGTTTGCCAAATATGCAAGCAGAAAGCCCACCGTAACTGCCAGCTGGTAGAGCGACACAAGCGTTCCGCGCACCTTTGCAGGCGACACCTCCGAAATGTAGATAGGCGACACGATGGATACAATACCAATACCCACGCCGCCAATGATGCGGTATGCCACCAGCCAATCGAAGTTGCCACATACGGCACAACCCGCAGCAGAGATAGTAAACAATGCTGCCGCAATGAGCATTGTAAGTTTACGACCAAGTTTGTCGCTCATAGCACCTGCCACTGCCACACCGCAGATGGAGCCTATCAGAGCACAGCCAACATACCAACCCTCACGCATATCCGAGAGGGCAAATTGGCTTTTGACCATCTCGGTAGTACCCGAGATTACAGCCGTATCGTAGCCGAAGAGTATGCCGCCCAATGCCGCAACAATGGTCATAAAGACGACATAACCCATATTCATACTATTGTTCATACTTTTATTCATACTCTTATTCATTGTACTTGCCTTAGAACTCCAATCCTTACTTTATCTTGAAGTACTCTTTGTAGCGGTTGTAGAGGTGCCCTGCTTGGAGATAGGATGATTGGGGCGAAAGGAAGTGTGAGAACTCAAAGGTAATCGCCTTGTCGTAGCCTGCACGCTTGGCTGCTTCGAGTTTCATACGCAGTTTGTCGAACTTGATGGGCAAGAATTTGATGGGCATATCCCTGTCGAAGGTCTCGGCATTGGTCCAGCACTTCATACCATAGCGGTCGGCAAGTTTTTTGTTTACCTCAAAGAAGGCATCGAGTTCGTGGTAGTCGATGTGACCGTCTTGGAATGCGCAAGCGTCCACAACATCGTGGATACCATCGAAAATCTCGTTCCACTCCCTTTCGTGCTCTGCCACCGACACAGCGTTCTCGTTTGTGAGTTTGTTGGTACCCATAATAGCCTTTTTGCCATCAATCCAAGGAGAGATGAAGGTAGGCAGACCACCCGACACATCCTTACACTGCTTACCCATTGCGTGGAAAGCACCTATGGCACCTTTGGTCTGACGGCTAATCTCGCCACTTATGTACCAGCCACCAAAACTCTCGTAGTGACCATACCTCTGCCATACCTCGTCAATGACATATTTGTTGTCCTCAATCTCCCAACTCAAATCGCCCGTATCCCAATAACGTCCCGAGTCGTAGAGACCAAAGTAGAACTTCATACCATATTTTTGAGCCAAACGCAAAAACATATCCACCAAATCCACCGAAGGCATATAGCAGCCCTTGCCGAGCAGATATTTCGAGGGGTAGGTGATAAATTTGCGATAGCCCGAGCGAATCATAATCACGGTGTCAATACCGATAGCCTTCATATTGGCAAAGTCGGCGTCCCACTCCTTCTCGCCCCAGTTCTGGTGGGGAATATCGTGAGATATTTCATCGAGGAAAGTACCCGTAATGGGAAGACCTGCGGCAGGGGGCACAATAAGTCCGCCCTCCGACTCCTTCCACATAGGCGAAGAGAGCATCTCGTCCACCCTCTCGGCACCCTGCACCAGCTCGTGTGGCACAATAGCCGCAGCACCTAATGCGGCTGTGGTTTTCAGAAAATCGCGTCTTGTAAATTCTTTCATTGGTTTCTTTTGCTTAGCAGTTATTATCTCTTTCTTCAACTTATTTTTCCCGCAAATCCATCTCACACACACCCTTTTAGGGTGAGGCAAGACAAGGGTGCATTACGACACAATTTCGCACAATAATACACAATACAAAAATATAATTTATCCGTTAATTAAACAAAGAATAAATTGACAAAACGATTAATTTATTTTTATTTCGCACCTTATCAAAACAATGTATTAATTTACAAACACTTAACAACAACTTAACAATCTATAATTCATAAATTGTTTTATAAATAAACCAAACCAATTAGCAAATAATAAAGAAATTGTTTAATTTTGTGGGCAGAAACAGCCAAAACTACCAATTGGCTAACATTTACCCCTAAACACCTTGTTTTACTATGCTAAACCACAATCTATTGCACTACGAAGTTCCCACCACAGAGGCTGAGATTATCAAGGATGCCATACTGCGCCACTGCATCTACGAGGGCAATCAGATGATACCTCAAATGGCTGCTGCGCTCGGTTATAGCGTTCCGACCGTTGCCAAATATGTAGGCGAGTTGCTGAATGAAAAATTTTTCATAGAGTGCGGCAAAATGGACTCTCATAGGGGGCGCAAGCCCATCATCTATGGCGTAAATCCTTCGGCTTGCTACTTTGTGGGCGTGGATATTGCCCGTTTTGCCCTCAACATTGGGCTTATGAACATTGTGGGCGAGATGGTCTTTGAGAGCACCATAGACGACTTCCATTTCGAGAACACACCTGCCACTCTCGACAAGGTGCATCAGTGCATAATGGAGTTTTTGACACAGTCGGGCGTGGATGTCGAGAGGGTTGGATTGGTAAATATAAACATCTCTGGGCGAGTGAATTCCGACACCGGCGAGAGTTACAGCATATTCAACTTTGAGGAGAATGACGAGCCCTTAGCCACCATACTGAGCGAGAAGATTGGGCTGCCGGTGCGCATCGAGAACGACTCTCGTGCGATGACCTTTGGCGACCTCTCGATGGGCAATGCTCGTGGCTATCGCAACGCTCTTTTCGTCAATGCAAGTTGGGGTTTGGGCTTGGGGATTATTGTGGGTGGCGAGCTCTACTACGGACGTCACGGATATTCGGGCGAAATAGGGCATATCAACGTCTACGACAACGAGATAATGTGTCACTGCGGCAAGAAAGGGTGTTTGGAAACCGAGGTGTCGGGCTTTGCCATCCACCGCAAACTCCTTGAACGCATACGTCAGGGGCAGACCTCGGTGCTCTCGCCTCGCGTGGCAAGCGGACAGCCCATCTCCACACGCGACATTGTCCGCGCTGCAACCAACAACGAAGATCCGCTGTGTATAGAGCTGATAGAGCAGACTGGTGCCGAACTTGGACGCCAGCTCGCCAACCTGATAAACATCTTCAACCCCGAGGCTGTGATTGTGGGTGGTGTGTTGGCGCTGGCAGATGAGTATTTTGTCAACCCCATACGCTCGGCAATTCGCAAGTACTCGCTCAAACTGATGTGTAAGGATGTGGAGGTTGTGGTGTCTGCCAACCCTCTGAAAGCCGGAATGATAGGTGCGTGTATGATTGCCCGCCAGACCTTCTTCCCCAAGAGTCGTTAGGGAGTGAGCAAGGGACAATAAGAAAATGGCAACCTTTTTGGGGTTGCCATTTTCTTGTTTTGTTTGGCGCGGCTACATATCTGGGCGCACCTGCCAGCCCGTGATGGTCGAGACGTAGGGGATGAGCATCATAGCCATCTTCTGTTGTCCCACGCGATTGGGGTGTTCCGAGGCTCCGAGTTCGCTTGGGCGGGCAAAAGCCTCAGGCAGAATACAAGCAAAGTGCAGATTTTCGCCGCCCTGGGCAATGCGCCACACATACTCGAAGGTGGGCTCGAAAACATAGCTCGACACGCACAAGATGGGCGTCTGCTCTCCGTGGGCAGCCCTCACCTGAGCTATCATCTTGGCATAGCCCTCTGCGTACTGCTCATACGAGGGCCAAGGCTTAGTAGAGAAGTCGTTGGTACCAAGGAAGATAACCACCAAGTCGGGGGTGTAGGCTCGCTGGCTGAAATCGTAGTTGCGGCTACTATCTGCCTCATCGAAGAGCAAGCCATAGCGTTGCTGCATCGTATAGTCCGAGGTGGTCTTCTCATCGCCATAGTTGCGCACCATACCCTGTCCGGAGTGCGCCACAAGGTTGTAGTCGGCATCGAAGTAGCGGGCAATGTAGCAGCCGTATGCCAAGTTGCAATTCTGAGTCTCGGCGGTGTAGGGCTCCGAGCCACTTGCCGAGTCGGTACCATAACCCGCAGTCAGCGAGTCGCCAATGAACTCAATGTGTCGTTTGCGAGGCTCCAACTGCTCCTTAGCCAACTCGCCCTCAGCCTCAAACGAATAGACGATCGTAAGACCATTGAAACCCTCGGTGCGGCGTTGCAGGCGGATGTGATATGTTCCGCTCTCGCCCTCAAAGAGCACCACACGCTGAGGCTCCTTGCCCTCGGTCTTCACTATGGCGTGCTGACGACCGTCCACAATCACGTTGAAGTAATTGAGCCCGCTATCCGAAGCTACCATTGTCAATTTGGAGCCCACAAGCACCATATCGGCGTATGTGCCGCTCCAATCGAAGCGCACCTCGCCCTCGGTGGTCGCATCCACGCGCCCCACCCAACGCACCTGCTCGGCATCTGCACGATAGACTCTCTGGGCAACCTCTGCTCCACTCACTTGCGCCACAATACCCATCAGCACCGCCAGCGCAATCATTACTCTCCTTTTGTTCATCATTTATCTTAGTTTGTTAATTGTATTATTCCATATAATTATAGCACCTCGGCAAGGAAGCGACCGGTGTGACTATGGGGGTTGGTGGCGACCTCTTCGGGAGTGCCCTCGGCAACAATGCAACCGCCCGCCTTGCCCCCCTCAGGACCCATATCAATAATCCAGTCAGCGCACTTTATAACGTCTAAGTTGTGTTCGATGATAATGACACTATTGCCCCTATCGACAAGTTTGCGGAAGACCGCCAGCAGTTGGCGAATATCCTCGAAGTGGAGTCCCGTGGTGGGCTCATCGAAGATATAGAGGGCGTGTCCCGTATCCCTGCCCGCAAGTTCCGAGGCGAGTTTTATCCTCTGGCTCTCGCCACCCGACAGTGTGGTGCAGCTCTGACCGAGTTTCAGATAGCCCAAGCCAACCTCCTGAATAGCCCTTAGTTTGGTGTATATTTTTGGTACAGGCTCGAAGAACTCCACAGCCTGGTTGATGGTCATACTCAGCACCTCATCTATATTCTTGCCCTTATACTTCACTTCGAGTGTCTCGCGGTTGTAGCGGTGACCGCCACAAGCCTTGCAAGTGACATAGACATCGGGCAGAAAGTTCATCTCTATGGTCTGCACACCTGCACCCTTGCACTCCTCACATCTGCCACCCTTCACGTTGAAGGAAAATCTGCCCGCACCATAGCCCCTAACTTGTGCATCGGGGGTTTTCTCGAAGAGTTTGCGGATGTCGGCAAAGACGTTGGAGTAGGTTGCAGGGTTGCTCCTCGGGGTGCGACCTATGGGGCTTTGGTCCACCACCACGAGTTTATCTATATTCTCCACGCCCTCGATACTATCAAACGGTAGTGCTTGGTCGAAGGAGCGGTAGAGGGTGCGACTTAGGTAGGGGCGCAGGGTTTCGCCAATGAGTGACGACTTGCCGCTGCCGCTAACACCCGTCACGCACACCATCATCCCCAGAGGAATTCTTGCGTCCACATTTTTCAGGTTGTTACCCTTTGCGCCTTTTATTACGATGTGTTTCCCATTGCCTTTGGAGCGCACATCGGGGATTTCTATGGTACGCCTACCCGACAGGTAGTCTGCTGTGAGCGAGGAGGAGCGCACAATATCCTCAAAAGTGCCCTCAGCCACCACTTCGCCACCCTTGCGTCCCGCCAGAGGTCCCATATCGACAATCCAATCTGCCGAGCGCATCATCTCCTCATCGTGCTCCACAACAATAACGCTATTACCCTCATCACGAAGGTTTTTCAGCGAGCCAATGAGTCGGCGATTGTCCCTTTGGTGCAGACCAATGCTCGGCTCATCGAGGATGTAGAGGACATTGACGAGTTTGGAGCCCACCTGCGTTGCGAGCCTTATGCGCTGGCTCTCGCCACCCGACAGCGAGCGCGAGGGGCGCGAAAGGGAGAGGTAACCCAACCCTACATCGCACAAAAAGCCCAACCTTTCGCCAATCTCTTTGAGTATCTCGCGGGCTATGGTTCGCTCCTTGGAGGTCATCTCTTCGGGTACCGAGGCTATCCAACTGCGAAGTTCCTCAATGCTCATTTCGCTAACCTCGGCAATGTTCTTGCCCCCGATGCGGAAGTAGAGTGCGTCACTTTTGAGCCTCGTTCCGCCACACACACTACACGGCTTGTGTTCTATGAATTGTCCGAGCCACTTGGCACCCGCACCGCGAGTTCCATCCTCGGTATTGCTCTCTATGAAGTGCGAAATACCCTGCCAAGCAATCATCCTCACCCCACTTGTCCCGTAGAGGTTGTGGACGGGTACGGGCTCGGCATCGCCATTGATGATTGCCGAGAGAGCCTCCTCGGAGAGAGTGCCTACGGGGTCGTTAATCGTAAAGTCGTAGCGGTGCCCCAGTGCCCCCATAACGCTCAAAAACCAACTCGTGCGCAACTTAGCAAGTGGGGCAATGCCTCCCTCGGCAATGCTGAGGTTGCCATTGGGCAGGAGTTTTTCCCTATCGAAAACCGCCTCTTCGCCCAAACCACCGCAGTGGGGGCAGGCTCCTTGCGGGGAGTTGAACGAGAAGGTGTAGGGCGCAGGCTCATCGAACGAGGCGCCCGTTGTGGGGCACATCAGATGGCGCGAATAGTAGCGTGCAGTATCGCTATTGTAGTCATAGACAAGCGAGGTGCCTTTACCCTGTCGCATAGCCTCTCGGAGGCTCTTTGCAAGGCGTTCTCTACCGCTCTCGCCCACCAATAGGCGGTCTATGACGAGTTCGATGGTGTGGGTTTTGTAGCGATCGAGTTTCATACCCGAGGTCATCTCCACCACCTTGCCATCTATGCGGGCATGCAGGTATCCACGCCTTATGAAGCCCTCGAAGAGTTCGCGGTAGTGTCCCTTGCGCCCCTTCACTACGGGTGCCAGAAGGGCTATCTTGTGCCCCGCAAAGTTCTCCTCAATGAGTGCCACGATTTTTTCATCGGTGTAGTGCACCATCTCCTCTCCCGTGTATGGAGAGTAGGCTCGCGAGGCACGAGCGTAGAGCAAGCGCAGAAAGTCGTTAATCTCCGTTACGGTACCCACCGTAGAACGAGGATTTTTGTTTGTTGTCTTCTGCTCTATGGCAACTACGGGGCTTAGTCCCTCTATCTTATCCACATCCGGACGTTCCATAGTGCCCACAAATTGGCGAGCATAGGAGGAGAGAGTCTCCATATAGCGTCTTTGTCCCTCGGCATAGATGGTGTCGAAGGCGAGCGAGGACTTGCCACTACCCGACAAGCCCGTAACAACCACAAGGCTGTTGCGAGGTATTTCGAGGCTGACGTTTTTCAGGTTATTAACCCTCGCGCCCGTAATTACTATTTTGTCCTGTTCGCTCATTTGATTTCAATTTTGTCGGCATCCTGCCAAGCCCTGAATTTCTCTCTGTATGCGGCTATCTGCTCGGGGGCAATATCTACCACCTTACAGCACTCCTCCTCGCCACACGAAGCAACCATCTCGCCAAAGTAGTTGTAGGCTGCCGAGTGTCCACAGTGGGGAGTCCCTTTGGGGTCGCAACCTATGCGATTGACGCCCACCACCCAAGCCTGATTTTCGATGGCTCGTGCGGGAAGGAGTTTATCCCACGCCCCTATGCGGCTCGTTGCCCACGCAGCCGAATAGAGCAACAAATCCACCTCGCCCGCAAGGTAACTCCACGCCGCAAAGCGTAGGTCGTAGCAGACAAGTGGCAAAATCTTCACACCTCGCCACTCAACAATAATTCGCTCCTTGCCCGCTGCGAAGTGCTTATCCTCGCCCGCAAAGGTGAATAGGTGGTGTTTGTCGTAGTGGAAGTGGCTACCATCGGGCAGGCAGACATACATACGATTGTAGTATGCTCCTCGCTCCTCGACGGCAATGGTTCCTACCACCGCACAATCCTTCTCGGCTGCCACCTTTTGCATCCACCCCAGCGTCTTGCTATTCGTTGCCGGCTCGGCAATAGCCTCGGCATCTATGCGGTAGCCTGTGGCGAACATCTCGGGGAGCAGTGCCAAGTCACACTCCACCCCGCCCAGCAGTCGCTCGGCAGTGGCGAGGTTCTCTTCTCTGTGTTCCGCAAGAGTATCGAATTGAAGGAGGGCTACTTTCATATTTTTGATAAATTGTTTTGCAAAAATAGCGATTTCTCGCGACAAAGCCCTATTTTTGCGAAAAATTAATAGGTCGTAGAACAACACAAATCAACTTTTTATGCTCAGCGCAGGAGAATATCAAACACTCAGAATTAGTCGCATTGCCGAGCCCGGCATCTACCTCTCCGATGAGGAGGGTGGCGAGGTACTGCTCCCCAATCGCTATGTGTCGCTTGCCGACAAGGTGGGCGAGGTGGTGGAGGTGTTTGTCTACCACGACTCCGAGAACCGCCTTATTGCCACACGCGAAAAACCCTTTGCGACCATCGGCGAGGTGGCAGTTTTGGAGGCTGTGGATAGGAATGCACACGGTGTGTTCCTTGCGTGGGGCATCACTGCCAAAGACCTTTTCTTGCCCAATAGGAATGTTCCCTTCGAGGTGCAGATGGGTAGTCGCTATCCCGTCTATCTCTATCGTGACGAACTTACGGGCAGGGTTGTGGCTACGACCAAGCTCAACAAATACATCTCCAATGCCGAGATTACGGTGCGCTCTCGCGAGCAGGTCGATATTGTGGTGGTAAGGCGTATGGAGATGGGCTACCGAGTGGTTATCAACAATCGCCACTGGGGAATGATTTACAACGACCAAATCTTCTCTCCCATAAAGGTGGGTGACAAGATGACCGCCTATGTTCATCGCATCAGCGAAGATGGACGAATAGATGTTATGCTCCAACAAGAGGGGCGCCAGGCGAGGGAGGATGCAACCACAAAACTCCTCTCGCTTTTGGAGAAGAGTGGCGGTAGGTTGCCCCTTACGGACAACTCCTCGCCCGAGGATATTGCAGCCGCTACGGGGCTGAGTAAGAAGAGTTTCAAGAGGGCTGTGGGTGCGCTCTACAAGGAGAGGCGCATAACACTCTCGGAGGATGGTATAACGCTTAACAGGTAATGAAAGGAGTTCCACAAACTGCCGAAAGGGTGTCGCAGCGTGACGCATCGGACAACTATGTCTTCCAACGCTCGCTGCTGGCATACCTCTATGCTGCCGAGAGGGTGCAGGGCAAGGTGCTCGAAATAGGTACGGGCAGTGGCTATGGTGTGGAGATTATTGCGCCCCACGCCGAGAGGTTTGTGACCATAGACAAACACGCCCCCGCCGAGGAACTCTTGGAGGGCTACCCCAATGTGGAGTTCCGCCAAATGTGCGTACCCCCTTTGGAGGGCATAGAGAGCGAGAGTGTCGATTGTGTCATCTCGTTTCAGGTCATCGAACACATAAAACGCGACAAGGAGTTTGTACGCGAGGTGCATAGGGTGCTGAGGAAGGGCGGAGTCTTTATTGTTTCGACTCCCAACCGCCCGATGTCGCTCACGCGCAACCCCTGGCACGTTAGGGAGTACTCGCCAGAGGAGTTCTCCGCCCTGTTTGATGGGGAGTTTGAAAGCGTTGAGGCTCTGGGCGTTGAGGGCAACGAGAAGGTGTGGGAATACTACGAGAAAAACCGCCAGGGCGTGGAGCGTATCACTCGCTTCGACCCCCTGGATTTCCAACATCGCCTGCCCCGCTGGGTGCTGAGAATACCCTACGACCTGCTCAACCGCCTCAACCGCCGCCGACTGCTCAGAAAGAATAACGACCTTACGGTGGGCATAACCACCTCCGACTATGCGGTCGTTCCCGTCCACGAGAGGTGCTTCGACCTGCTCTACATAGCAAAAAAATAGCAACCCGATCTTGGGTTGCTATTTTCTTTTAGCGAAAGGGTACTAATGGCAGTCGTGGTGGTCGCACGAGAGCCCAGAGTCGAAGACAAAGCCCATAAGGTAGGTCTTGATGAGCACCTCGATGTCGCCCTGGCAACCCCTAACAACCCTAATACCTGCCGCCGAGAGTTTATTTTTCGCTCCCTCGCCCATATTGCCCGCAAGCATAACCTCAACGCCCATCTCGGCGAGTGTAGAGGCGATGTTGCTCTTGCAGCCACACCCTTGTGGCGAGGCTAAGGTTTCAGTTGCCATAATGGTCTTATCCTCAATAGTATAGATGGTGTAGTGGTCGCAGTGACCGAAGTGGTCATCCACCCTACCCTCTCGTGTCGGAATTGCAATTTTCATAACTTATCCCATTCTAAATTTGTAATCTTCATAGCCAAACTTTCGGACAATCTCCACCGTACCATCTGTATGGCAGATGGCAATCGAGGGGTGCGATACACCATTGAACATTGTGGTCTTGACCATAGTGTAGTGTATCATATCCTCAAAGACGAGTCTGTCGCCCACCTGTGGCTCCCTATCGAAAGCCCAATGACCTACCCAATCGCCCGCAAGGCAGCTATTGCCGCCCACGCGCCACCTCTTCTCGCCCTCCTCGGGGTCGTGTGCGCCCACAATGGCGGGTTTGTAGGGCATCTCCAAGCAATCGGGCATATGGCAAGCAAAGGAGACATTCGCAACAAGCGTATTCTCGCCACCACCCACAACAATATCCTCCACCGTAGCCACCAGCTTACCCGTGCGCCAAGTGAAGGCACTGCCCGGTTCGAGGATAACCCTCAGATTGGGGTGACGCTCGCGGAAACCCCTCAGAGTATCAATCAGCAGGTCAACATTATAGCCTTCGCGTGTCATAAGATGACCGCCACCCATATTGAACCACTTGATTTTGTCCAGCAGGTGTCCGAACTTGCGCTCCACAACCTCCAAAGTAGCCACCAAGTCCTCCGCCTGCGACTCACACAGCGAGTGGAAGTGCAGTCCCTCGATGCCCTCGGGCAGTTCGGGGAGCAGTTCAGCCCTAATACCCAGGCGGCTGGCAGGCGATGCGGGGTTGTAAAGGTCGGTTTCGACAGTGGAGTACTCGTGGTTGATGCGCAGACCGCACGATATGCCCCTCAGCAGAGCCCTCTGGCGGTAGCGTTCCCACTGTCCGAGCGAGTTGAAGGTTATGTGGTCGCTATACTCCATAATCTCCTCCCACTCACTCTCGGAGTAGACGGGGGCGTAGGTATGAGCCCTTGCGCCATACTCCTCGAAGACCAAACGAGCCTCTGCAAGCGAACTTGCCGTAGCACCATCGGAGTGTTCCCTAAGAATGGGGAAGATGCTCCACATTGCCGAGGCTTTAAGCGCAACGATAATCTCCACGCCCGCCTCACGCCTCACACGGTCAATGACCGCCATATTTTTCAGTAACTCCGCCTCCTCCAAAACATAGCAGGGTGACGGAACGGTGTTGTAATAGTTCATATTATTTACAATTGAAAATGGAAAATTGAAAATTGAAAATTATGGAATACCCTGTGGGTATGAATTTTATCTCTGCGCCGTAGGCGCACCTTAATTATCCATTGTCAATTTTCAATTGTCAATTCTCTAAACAAGTACATCTCGCAGAAAATCTGCGAGATGTACTTGATTAGAGTTCGAGGTCCACATCGTGCAGTTCAACCCAAGGCAAACCCTGAGGACCGAGTTCGGCAAGGAATGGATCGGGATCGAACTCCTCTACGTTATGAACACCGGGCTTAACCCACAGACCTTTGGCAAACATCGCTGCACCGAGAGCCGCAGGAACACCTGTGGTGTAACTTACAGCCTGAGTGCCTGTCTCCTTATAGGCGGCAGCGTGGTCGCAGTTGTTGTAGATATAGTATGTCTTCTCTTTGCCATCTTTGATACCGCGGATACGGCAACCAATCGAGGTCTCACCGTGGTAGTTCTCGCCGAGGGTTTTGGGATCGGGAAGTACGGCTTTGAGGAATTGGATGGGCACAATCTCCATACCATTGTACATAATGGGGTCGATGCGAGCCATACCAATATCCTGAATTACACGCAGATGAGTGAGATACTCCTGACCGAAGGTCATCCAGAAGCGTGCACGCTTGATGGTGGGATAGTTAATCACAAGGCTCTCCAACTCCTCGTGGTACAAGAGGTAACTCTCGCGAGGACCAATGTTGGGGTAGTTGAGCGTCTTGTGTATTTCGAGCGAGCCGGTGGTTACCCACTCGCCATTCTCCCAATAGCGACCGTTCTGGGTAATCTCTCGGATGTTAATCTCGGGGTTGAAGTTGGTGGCAAAAGCCTTACCGTGGTTACCTGCGTTGCAGTCTACGATGTCGAGGTAGTGAATCTCGTCAAAGTGGTGCTTAGCAGCATAGGCGGTAAAGATTGCCGACACACCGGGGTCGAAACCGCAACCGAGAATGGCAGTAAGACCTGCCTTCTCGAAACGCTCACGATATGCCCACTGCCACGAATACTCAAAGTGAGCCTCATCGAGGGGCTCGTAGTTGGCTGTATCGAGATAGTTCACACCGCACTCCAAGCAGGCGTCCATAATGGTCAAATCCTGATAGGGAAGAGCCACATTGATAACAATATCGGGCTTAAAGGCACGCATAACGCGGCAGATGTCTGCCACATTGTCGGCATCTACCTGCTCGGTTTTGATGCGGTCGCCACCAATGGCGGCAGCAATCTGGTCGCATTTACTCTTGGTGCGGCTCGCCAGCATAACGTCCGTAAATACGGGATTGGCAGCCACTTTGTGTGCAACAACGGTACCTACACCGCCTGCACCAATGATGAGTACTCTACACATAGCAATAGTATTCGTTTAAGAGGTTTATATTTTGTATTTTGTTTGTCTGCAATTTTAGCAACATACAAAGATAGTAATTATTTCCGAAAATAGGCGTAGATTTTATTGGCTTTTGATTTGCCCACCACATTTTCCAACTCCGAAAGTGTGGCACGAGCAACGCCCGCAACGCTACCAAACTTGCCCAAAAGCGCATCGGCAGTGGTCTTTCCAATGCCCTCGATGCGGGTTAGTTCGGTCACTGTGAAGGCTGCCGAGCGTTTGTTGCGGTGGAAGGTAATGCCAAAGCGGTGTGCCTCGTCCCTAATGTGGCGCACAACTTTCAGCGGTTCGCCATTTCTATCCAAATTGTAGGGCAGCGGGTCGCCAGGGAAGTATATCTCCTCCAACCTCTCCGCCAAGCCTACAATGGGCACCTTGTCGTAAATCCCCAACTCCTGCAATACAGCCACAGCCGAAGAGAGTTGTCCCTTGCCGCCATCCACAACAATAAGGTCGGGCAACTCGCCACCCTCGCTGAGCACTCTCTTATAGCGTCTTGCGATAATCTCCCTCATAGTGGCAAAGTCATCGGGACCCACCACAGTCTTGACATTGAAGTGGCGATACTCCTTGCGCGAGGGTTTGCCATCACGAAAGACCACACACGCTGCAACGGGGAATTGTCCCTGAATGTTGGAGTTGTCGAAGCACTCTATGTGTCGCGGCTCGTGGTCGAGGTGCAGTTCTCTCATAAGCGAAGCCATAAGACGCTCGGTGTGCCTCTCGGGGTTCTTAATCTCCATATTTTTGAGCCTCTCGGCACGGAACATCACTGCACCTTTGCGGGCAAACTCCAAAAGGGATAATTTGTCGCCCCTCTGGGGTACGGTAAACTTCACCCCCTCGAACTCCCCTTCGGGCACTACGGGCACTATAACCTCCTTTGCCAACCTTCCCTCGGCAACCTCGGGCACCATTTGTCGTATGGCATAGGCGAGGATTGTTGCCCTGTCGCTCTCGGCACCTACCGAAAGGAGTGCTGTGCGCGAGGCGATGACCACTCCGCGCGACACCCTCACAAACGAGCAGTAAGCCTCCAACTCCTCAGCAAGGATATAAAAGACATCCACATCGCCCAGCGTGGGGCTGACAATCACACTCTTAGCCTCGTATTTGGCGAGTGCTTCGAGGCGCGATTTGTAGAGCGATGCCTTCTCGAAATTGAGCACCGAAGCGGCAGCCTGCATCTGCTCGGTAAGATACTCTCGGGTAGGTCGCACATCGCCCCTGAGGTGTTTGCGTACAAGTTCGACCATCTTGCCATACTCCTCCTCGCTATGCCTACCCTCGCACACACCGGCACAGTTGCCAATGTGATACTCCAAGCATACTCTATATTTCCCCTTGGCTATCTGCTCGGGTGCAAGGTTGAGTGCACAGGTACGGATTTGATATATCTCCCTAAGGCTTTCGAGCATAGCCCTCTGTGCCACCACCGATGAGTAGGGACCATAGTATTGCGACCCGTCCTTAATCATTCGGCGCGTAGACTCCACCCTCGGGAACGGCTCGTTGCGCACCACAATCCAGGGGTAGGTTTTGTCGTCTTTGAGCAGTATGTTGTAGCGTGGTTTGAGGGTCTTGATGAGGGAGTTCTCCAAGAGCAGTGCATCGTGTTCCGAGGGGGTGTCTATGTGCTTAATTTCCACCACCTTCGACACCAATACTTTGACCTTTGCACTGTGCTTTTTGGAGTCCACAAAATAGGAGCCTACCCTACGGCGCAAATTGACCGCCTTACCGACATAGATAACCTTGCCCGAGGAGTCCAAAAATTGGTAGACTCCCGAGGTTGTGGGTAGCAGCGAAACCTGCTCTTTGAGTTGCTCTATGTAGCGGTTATTTATCATTCCAAACTGACTTCTATGGGCACTTTGCGCACATCGCACTACAAATTAACGACTTTTTGTTGAAATTACGAAAAATTACTCTATTTTTGTGGTTTATTAGTGCATTTCCGTTCTACGAACAGAAACGAGTGCAAAAGGGAGAAACAGAATTTTTTATGAGTATCAAACTACTTAACACCAAGGAATTTATGTTTGGTCACAAGGGCTTCTTTGTCCGCATTGTGGCTAAATTTATTCTGTGGGCATTTGGTGGAAATAAGGCAAACAAGGCTTACGAAGAGATTATGAGTCAGCCCGACCAGAGCCTTAGTACCATCTTGCGAGTGATTGGCGTCAGCACCGATGTTGACCAAAAGAGCATCTCAAACATTCCTGCAAGCGGACCGGCAATTATCATCTGCAACCACCCAACGGGCATTGTGGATGGTATCATTATGCTACACACCATCACACAAGTGCGCCAAGATGTGAAAGTCTTGGGCAACTTCCTGCTGAATCGTGTGGAGCCCATCACCCCCTACCTTTTCCCCGTAAATCCCTTTGAGGAGAAGCAGGGAGGCTCTTTGGCGGGTTTGAAATTGGGTCTAAAACACCTCAGCGAGGGAGGCTGTCTGCTGCTCTGCCCTGCGGGCGAGGTATCGACTTGGCGTGGCGGCTGGGGCAAGAAGTATGTGAGCGACAAGGAGTGGCACTCCTCAGCACTGAAACTGATGCGCAAGAGTGGTGCAACAATCACTCCCGCTTGGATTAGCGCACACAACAGCACCCTCTTCCACCTTCTGGGCAAAATCCACCCACGCCTGCGCACCGCAATGCTATTGAGGGAGATTTTCAATAAGAAGGGGCAGACTATTCCCATCGTCATCGGTTCGTCACTCCCCTCCTCGCGCCTTAGCGAGATTGAGAGTTTGAAGGACTATAACCATTACCTCCGTGCTACGGTAGATTACCTGAGGGATTGCCGCGAGAAGCCTGTGCGCTCACTCGAAGATATAGCCAAAGAGCAGGGCGATATGAGCGACATCATACCCGCCATAGACAAAGAGGTCTTGCGCAGGGAGGTGGAGGCACTCGCTCCCGAGCGCAAACTCTTCGACCACGGCGACCACTTTGCCGTATATCTTGCTCCTTCGTCAGAGATTCCAAATATGATGCAGGAGATAGGTCGTATGCGCGAGATTACCTTCCGCAGCATTGGCGAGGGCTCTATGAAGAGTGTAGACATCGACCAATACGACTCCTACTATCGCCAACTCTTCATCTGGGACAAGGACGCCTCGGCACTCGTAGGAGCCTACCGTATGGGCTTCGGTGGCGAGATTATGGATAAGTATGGCTTGGATGGCTTCTATACTCACTCGCTCTTCCGCTATGATAGCGAGTTGGAGGGAGTGTTGCGCAGGTCGCTCGAACTCGGCAGGTCGTTTATCTCGGCTGACTACCAGCGCAAGCCCACCTCACTCCTGATGCTTTGGAGGGGTATCTTCCACACCCTGCTTACCAATAGCGACTACCGCTATATGATTGGTCCTGTGACCATTTCTGGCGAGTTCCAACGCTCTTCGAAGACCATCATTATGGAGTGGCTCAAAGCGAAACACTACAACCACGATATTGCCTCGCGCGTTCATCCCCGTACGGGTGCTGAGGGTATTGACGCTCCTATTGACGCCTCGCTGATGGAGGGTGTGAGCAATATCGCCCTTATTGATAAAATTGTGTGCGACATCGAGAAGGACGAGAGGGCTATCCCCGTACTTGTCAAAAAATACCTCCAACTCGGCAGTCAGGTTGTGGGCTTCAACGTGGACCACGACTTCTGCGATGCTCTGGATGCCCTGATGCTTCTCGACTTGGAGCAGGTGCCCGAGAATAAGTTGCAGATGCTTGTCAAGGAGGTCAACGAGGCGGTTGTTGCCCAACGCTTTGCCAAAACTGAGGAGCAGTAATCGCGTTTTCTCGCCTTACCACTTATAATAAATGGCTGACCCCACCCGAGGTCAGCCATTTATTGTCTAAGGGGCAACTTTCCAACGACCACATCCCTCCCCTAACTCAGGGGAGGGAATAAACAATGAGCGGTCGCCACCAAGCGACCGCACCAAAATTTTCGCAAGAGCACGCTCATATGATACTTTTATACTGCCCGTAGCCCACGAGAGGAAGGTTATCTTCACAGCATTGAGCCTCGCCCCTTCCTCTGCCTTTGTGGGGGCGATGAGTACAATGAGTGCGAATGCGACAAGAATAATGCGTTTCATACTATTCAATTTGTTGGGTAAAAAAATAGCGTGGGCACCTTTCGGGTACCCACGCCATCTATCTTTGAGTTTCGCTATTTTGCAGCCTCTTTCTCGGCTTTGATGAATGCCACGAGTTCGGCAGCACGAGCCTTTGCGGGTTCGAGTTTGTCGCCTGCGGTTACCAAGTTGTAGTTATCAACTGCGAGTTGGTTCTCGTTTTTGCTATCGTAAGCCACTGCCAAGAGGTAGTAAACATCACTCTGCTGCTCGGGGGTGGTCATCACTGCACCTGCAAGCTCGCTCCAAGCGATTACATTGTCCCAATCCTGCATCTCGGCTGCCTTCTGCAAGCGGTACATCTGGTTGGTAGCGTTCATAGGATCGGCAGCGATGAGGGTTTCGAGAGTTGCATAAGCAGCCTCTTTGTTGGCAGCAGCAAACTCTTCCTGAGCCTTCACCAAGAGGTAGTTGGAGAGTTCAGCTTTTGCTTTTGCTGCGGGCTCGGCAAATTTGCTGTGGCGTTTCTCCAATGCGATAACATCGGTATAAACCTTCACGCCATTCTCAAAATCCTTCAACTCGCAGTAGCTGGTAGCCAAGTAGAGTGCCAACTCGGTATCCTGAGGGTTAGCCTCGTAACCTTTTGCGAAGACCTCAACAGCAGCAGCATAGTCTTTGCTATTGTAGGACTTAGCACCCAGCATCTTATACACTTTCGAGATTGCAGCTTTGGCATTACGCGAAGTCTTGGAGTCGTTGTAGAGCATAGCCACCTCGTCTGCCTTAGCGAGGTCTACCAAAGCAGCCTCAGGGTCGGTATTAACTTTCGACAAACCGATACGGAAGTAGCAGTTGGGGATGAGTTTCTGAGCCTTCTCTGCCATCTCGAAGTTATCGGCATTGTATGCAGCTTCGAGGGTTGCTTCGAGGGCAACAACTGCCTCAGCGTAGTTCTTGGCATTTACCAAGCCTGCTGCTTTATTCCAAAGGGTTGTAACATCGTCCTGTGCGAAGGTTGCGGTACTTGCCACAAGTGCTGCGAGAGCAACGATAAGCGATTTGATTTTCATTGTTTCTATGAAGTTTATGTGTTAGTTATTTTGTTTGTTCCTAAATACAACGGATTAACACCCCACAAAAGTATAAATTCCTACGAGGAAAACAAACTTACCTACGCAGTTTTTTGAAAAAATCCTCCATCAGTGCCCTACACTCCTCCTCCATAAAGCCCGCAGTAACCTCCGTCTTGGGGTGCAAAATTTTGTTCGAGTAGGTAGAATAGCCCTTCTTGGGGTCGGCAGTTCCATAGACCACGCGCCCTATTTGGCTCCACGCCAACGCCCCCGCACACATCACACAAGGCTCCACCGTAACGTAGAGCGTACATTCGGGCAAGTATTTACTGCCGAGCGCACTCGCTGCCGCAGTGATAGCCTGCATCTCGGCGTGGGCTGTGGCATCGCCCAGAGCCTCCACCCTATTGTGCCCCTTGCCGACTATCCTATCGCCACAAACAACTACCGCCCCGATGGGTATTTCGCCCTCCGAAGCCGCCTCGCGAGCCTCTCTGAGTGCCGCCTGCATAAAAAAATGCTCCATTGTGTACTCCATTTCCATCTTTTTCGCTATCTTTGACAGATTTTCCGATAGCGCAAAAATACGAAAATAAATAAATACTAACAACAGACTATGTATAGAACACACACTTGCGGCGAACTTCGCCTTGCAAACCTCTCCCAGGAGGTAACCCTTGCAGGTTGGGTACAGCGAGTACGCAACTTGGGCGGTATGACTTTCATCGACCTTCGTGACCGTTACGGCATCACTCAACTTGTTGTAGATGACTCGTGCTCGGCAGAGGTCAAAGAGGCAGCCTCCTCGCTCGGACGCGAATTTGTCATTCAGGCAAAAGGTCGCGTTTTGGAGCGTTCAAGCAAAAACAATAAGATTCCCACAGGCGAGATTGAAATTGCAGTATCCGCACTGAACATCCTCAACGCTGCCGACACTCCTCCCTTTACCATCGAGGACAACACCGATGGTGGCGATGACCTTCGTATGCGCTACCGCTACCTCGACCTGAGGCGTAACCCCCTGAAAGAGGCTCTTATGCTTCGCCACCGTATGGCACAGGTTACCCGCAACTTCCTATCGGGCGAGAACTTTATGGAGATTGAGACTCCCTATATGATCAACTCCACCCCCGAGGGCGCACGCGACTTCCTTGTGCCTTCGAGGCTCAACCCCGGCAAGTTCTACGCTCTGCCACAATCGCCCCAGACCTTCAAGCAGCTGCTGATGGTGGCTGGCTACGACCGTTACTTCCAGATTGTACGTTGCTTCCGCGATGAGGACCTCAGGGCCGACCGTCAGCCTGAGTTCACACAGATAGACTGCGAGATGTCGTTTGTGGAGCAAGAGGATGTTCTGAACATCTTTGAGAGGTTTGCTAAAACCCTCTTCAAAGAGGTTCTTGGCGTAGAGTTCGACTACTCGTTCCCCCGTATGTCGTGGCACGAGGCTATGGAGAAATATGGCTCCGACAAACCCGACCTTCGTTTCGGTATGGAGTTCAACAACATTACCGAGGATGTCAAGGGCAAAGATTTCGTAGTTTTCGATTCGGCAGAGTATGTAGGTGCTATTGTGGCTGAGGGCTGCGCAGGCTACACCCGCAAGCAAATTGATCAGCTCACCGACTTCGTAAAACGCCCTCAGGTGGGTGCCAAAGGCTTGGTATGGATTAGATTGGACGAAAACGGCATCAAGTCAAGCATCGACAAGTTCTACACCCCCGAAGAGCTCTCGGCCATTGCCACCAAGTGCGGTGCTAAGAGTGGCGATCTGATCCTCATCCTTGCAGGCGATAGGAAGCACACCCTCGCGGCACTCAACGTGCTCCGTTTGGAGATGGGCGACCGCCTCGGTCTGCGCGATCCCAAGAAGTTTGCTCCCCTCTGGGTTGTGGACTTCCCCTTGTTGGAGTGGGACGAGGAGACACAGCGTTTCTACGCTATGCACCACCCCTTCACTTCGCCCAAGCCCGAAGATATTGAGTATATGGACAGCGATCCGGGCAGGGTGCGTGCCAATGCCTACGACTTCTGCTGCAACGGCGTAGAGGTCGGCGGTGGCTCGGTGCGTATTTTCGACAGCGCATTGCAGCAAAAGATGTTCAAGTTGCTCGGTTTCACTCCCGAGCAGGCAGAGGCTCAGTTTGGCTTCCTGATGAACGCCTTTAAGTTTGGCGCACCTCCCCACGCAGGTATCGCCTTTGGTTTCGATAGGTTCTGCTCGCTCTTTGGCGGCTCCGACTCCATCCGCGACTACATCGCCTTCCCCAAGAACAACCAGGGACGCGATGTTATGGTGGACTCGCCTACCACCATCGACCCCGCACAACTTGTGGACTTGAAGATTAAACTCGTAGAGGAAGAGTAGTCACACTCTCCTCTACGCACCATACAAGAAGCCCGACAAACTCGTGAAGTTTGTCGGGCTTCGTTTTATCTATAGCCTCTCGGACTATTTAGCCTCGGTCTCGGTGGGGATAACCTCTATGAGTTCAACAGTGAAGGTAATAGCGTTGTTGGGACCGATAGCGCCATCGCGAGTACCACGAACACCGTATGCAAGGTTTGCGGGGATCCAGAGTTTAATCTCGCCACCCTCGCCAACGAGTTTCATACCCTCGCTCCAACCTTTGATAACCTGGTTGAGTGCGAACTGTGCGGTGTCACCACGCTCATACGAAGAGTCAAACACCTTACCCTCGCGAGTCTTACCCTCGTACATAACCCTCACTTTGTCGGTATCCAAAGTGGCTTTCTTCTCTGCGTTACCCTCGCGTACAATCTGGTACAACAGACCGCTCTCGGTCTTCTGAACACCCTCCTGCTTCTCAATCTCGGCAAGGTAGGCATTCGAATTAGCAAGAGCCTTCTGGGGGTTAACAACGTTCATATAGTTGCGCAAGAATGCGAAAGCCTCCTGCTGCTCAATAGCCACATCCTCGTTCAGAGCATCCTCAACACCCTGATAGAAGAGATCCATATTCATCTCGTCTTCAAGCGAGTTTACAAGTCTTTTGAGCGACATACCAAAGTCGGTACCCAATGCATACGAAAGGGTATCAACATCGTTCTTCATTGCGCGCGAACCACCACACGAGGTCATCGAAACTACTGCCAGAGCAGCAACAGCGATAGTAAGAATTTTTTTCATAGTCTTTTTGTACTTTTATTGTTTATTTAATGTTTGTTTTTTCGTTTGCGACCGCAAATATAACTCAATTAATTGGATTTTAGTATCAAGCCGCACAATTTATAGAGTATTCGAGCACCTACATTGGCATCCCACTCATCATCCTCGCCGCGAGGAGCAACCTCCACAAGATCGAAACCGACAATCTTCCTTCCGCTCCTCACTACACTATCGAGCAGATAGACCGCCTGGTGGAACGACAAACCGCCCGCAACAGGTGTTCCCGTACCCGGACACAACTCGGCACTTAGTCCGTCAATATCGAAGCTGACATAGACCTCTTGGGGTAGTTCTTCCACAATCCTCTGGCACTGTTCCGCCCACGAAGTACCCTCAAATCTTGCGGCGGCGAGCATCCAATCGTCAAACTGCACAACCCTACCGTTGGAGTTCCTCACAAGTGCCACCTCGTCATCGCAGTAGTCCCTGACGCCCACCTGCACAATTTTACTAACCGACTCCACCTCGTGCAACACATTGTACATTATCGAGGCGTGCGAATAGCGAAAGCCCTCGTATGCCTCCCTGAGGTCGGCGTGGGCGTCAATATGCAAAACACCCATACCATTGTGGCGTTCGCCCAAAGCCTTGATAAAGCCCAGAGGAGTGCTATGGTCGCCACCCACAAGACCTACCAACTTGCCCCTATCGAGCCACGCGGAGGTCTGCTCATAGACCTTGCAGTTCATCTCTGCCGAGCCACTATTAACCCTCGCCCTACGGGTGGGAACCATCTCCCTCTCGAAGAGCGTTCCGCCCTCCTCCAAGTACTTAATGACCTTCTTGGCATCGCTCCTCAGCAGTGAGTCCATATCCTGCAACGAGTAGTCGATGGGCGCAGTAGCAATACCCTTCTTCCACTCATCGGGACTCACGGGGTCGTAGAAATCGAGCTGCACCGAAGCACCAATAATCGCATCGGGAGCGTAACTCTGACCGCCACCATACGATGCCGTAACACCCCAGGGTACCGACACCAACACAAGAGCCGACTCCTCGGTCGTGAAAGGCATTCCAAAATAGTTACCATTATTACACCCCACATCCGAAGGGTTATACTCTTTTTTATCCATAGTTTTTCTCTTTTTTACGGGCGACACAAGTGTCACTCCCCAAACTTTATCACAAATATAATCTCTTTTTTCGGGAAAAACTTTGGAAACTAAAAAATTTTTACTACTTTTGTTCCACGAAGCAATGGTTGGCGCAAAGTTTAACCACTGAGCGCAAATAGTTGTTTTAGTGATTCTTTCATAATCAGTATTTTAAGTTGGGGGGTTTGGGATACCGTGAGGTATCCCAAACTTTTTCTTTTATTCGTATATTGTGGCGATTACTGCGTTGCACTCAATTTTTGATTGCTCATTTGCCAAAGCAAACTCCGCATCAAAAATTTTCGTGCGCCTTGTACTCGCCTCAATCTACGAATAAAATACTCCGGTGGTGTCTTCTGGTTTGGCACAAAATTTCCTCCACGATATGGCTTTTCTATGGTTGTATGTAGGTTAAGGTCATTAAAGTCATTAATCTCCTATATGCCCTATAAGCCCTATACGCCTTAGACAAAAACAGACCTCTCCCGCCCTTCGGGCACCCTCCCTACTCGGCGGGGACGCCGAGCGCAATTTCGACCACCCCTCCTAACCTCCCCTTTCGTAGGGGAGGAACTACTCTAACTTAGGGAAGGGTTACAAGGGTTACAAGGGTTACAGGGAGTCTTTCCTTGTGACCCCTGCTATCCCTGTTACCCTTGTTATCCCTGCTATCCCTGCAACTCTTAGGACTATTGACGTTAGACGTTAGACCCAAAAAACGCATAGAACGGAGGGATTTTTGTGCCAAAAGAAGGAGCGGGCTCCGAAGTTTACTTAGCGTAAACGAGGAGTCCGCTCTCTGAATTTTGGTGCAAAAAGCACCCGTTATATGAGTTTTTTACCAAAGGTTGGAAGGATACTCACCCGCCTCAACCAACGCATTGATTTTCGCTACCACATCGGGTTTATCCTCTTTGTAGGTAACACCAAACCACTGCGAGTTGCAGGTGAGAACCCTCATCGTAGCAGTGCCCGAACCGATAAGGTGATTCACTGCCATAGGGATGAAAAACTCGCTTTTGAGGTTGGTCATATTCTCCTCTTTGGAGAGGAACTCCACGAAGAGGCGGTCGCTATGTGTGAAGTAGTCGGGTGTGAAGCCAAACATATTCATAGACACCGTAGTATTCTCGTCAATCTCCTGCTCCGAGCCCTCGTTGTCGTAGATAACCCTACCATCTGCGAGTCGTTTGATGCCCAGACGCTCGGTCATACCTGCAAGATTACCCTCTGCGTCTACCATACACTCGCCCCTCGATACGGTACCGAAGTCGCTCAGTGTGTTGCAGAGTTTATAGCCCACCATACAGTATTTACCATCTGCCTCTGCGGGGAGCGAGTTGAGATACTCTGCCATAGTGCGGAAAGCATCATAACCGTAGAAGTCGTCAGCATTGATAACCGCAAAGGGGGTATTGATAACCTCGGCACCCATCATAATTGCGTGGTTGGTGCCCCAGGGCTTAACCCTCTCGGCGGGTACCGAGAAACCTTCGGGGAGTTTGTGGAGCTCTTGATAGACGAAATCCACCTCTATTTTGCCACCAAAGCGCGAAGCAGGGAAAGCCGCCTTGAAAGTGTCGGCAAAAGCCTCTCGGATGACAAAAACAACCTTGCCAAAACCTGCGCGCGCAGCGTCATAGATAGAGTAGTCGATGATGGCCTCTCCCGAAGGACCTACGCCGTCCATCTGTTTGAGTGAACCGTAGCGCGAAGCCATACCAGCCGCGAGCACAAGGAGTGTTGGTTTGCTCATAGTTCTATTTTTGATAGTGTGTGGTATGTGAATTTATTTCTTGTATGCAGCGTTCAGAGCCTCAACAATCTCGGCTGTGATGTTCAGCGCGGGGTTGGCGTTGATGACGGGACCGCCGGTTGTGGTGCTCGACAGAACGATGTCGTAGCGGAGGTCGGCGTTGAGTTTTGCTACATACTCATAGACGTTGTTTACAATCTGGTTGTTGATAACCATCTCCTCTTCGGCGAGTTCGTTGCCCACCTTCTGAGCCTCCTGCTGGTGCTTGTTGATGCGCTCCTGGATTTTTACCTCCTCGGCTTGGAGTTTCTGCATCTCGGTCTCGGCATTGGCACGAGTGATAAGCACTTTATTCACTTTGTCCTGCAACTCCACAACCTTGTTTTGGAGTTTGGTGTAGTCCTTCTGGATGGCGTTCTCAGTGGCGGTGAGTTTCTTGGTGGCTGCATCGTATTTAGCCTGGAACTCAGCCTGTTTGTCCTTTGCGAAATTGTACTCTGCAACTACCTGGTCAATGTAGAAGTAGGCGATTTTGCCTGTTGTCTGAGCGGCAGCCTCTGCGCCCTCGGTAGCGGTTGCGGTGTTGTTCTGGTTGTTGCAGGCGGTCATACCAAGAGAGAGCACTGCAACGGCAATCAAAAGTTTTTTCATAGAATTTGTATTGTTTTTGTTTTTTGAATTCAACTAAAAATCCCTAACGAGTGGCAAATATAATAACAAATTAACAAAAACCACCCATTCCCTGCCCCTAAAAACAACCAAAGGGAGCAATTAGCCCCCTTTGTGTCGTTTTTGCCACACTCCGCTCTCTACTCGTAGAGTGCCATTATCTCATCGTAGTCCTCTTGGGTAAAGGTGTAGACGTGGTCTGTGTAACCAAGCATATGTGCGAGTTCCGAAGACTTTGACACCTCCCAATTCTGCCAATCGCGCACATCACAACCGATTACATTTCCCGTAAAAGTATGACAAACACCATTAGGAAATTCGAAAGACATAATCAGGATGTTCTCTATCGAGTATGTTCGTGGCGAATACAACCCCGAATAATAATAGTATTCATTTTTCGGTTTCTCCTCTCGCGGAATAGATATGTGAGAAAGAGCGTTAGGTTCAACCGCTGCAACCAGCGTTTGTTCTACATACAACTCATCATTCTCGTTTGTGTCCATCCAATCCAAAATCACATTGAACTCGTGGGGTGTTTTATTATCAATAGACCATCGTCCGCTAAACTCATAGTATACTTCATCCTCCCCACCGCAACTACTAAACAACAATACAAATAATAGCGCAACACCAAAATAAAGTTTATTCGTTTTCATAATCCATCTATTTTATTACGGTAAACCATTTATACATATATTTGAAATATAATCAACCAAAGAGTCTATCATTGAGTCAGTTACGCCCTACTCGTAGAGTGCCATAATGCATTCGTAGTCCTCATCGGTAAAGGTGTAGGTATATGTGTTATAAGTGGCTCCATCGTTCACGCTTACTGCCCCTTCTCTCTTACACGACCAACTATCCAAACTCCTAAAATCATTCACTATAAAATCTCCCTCAAATGTGTGTTGCACCCCATTTTCAAACACAAAAGTAAAAGTAAGGATCTCCATACAAACAGGATTCACACCTTCGTTTTCATAAGTCATAGGCACCCACTCATTCACTTGATTAGGCAATATGCTCGCTTGGGAGGGCACATCTCGCAATTTTAAGAGTTCATCATCCTGTAATGTAGTACCCGTCCAAATCTCAAACGAGTGCGAAGATTGATTATCTACCACATTGCACCCATATTGGAAATAGTTAACATCACAACCACAAAACAATGTGGACACAAAAATGATTGCTGACAAAAGAAATCTATCGTATCTCATAATTACAGGTATTTATTATTCGGGTTTATAAGCATTATAGAAATTGATCAACTCATCAATCATTGCGTCAGTAACAGCCTACTCATAGAGTGCCATAATGCATTCGTAGTCCTCATCGGTAAAGGTGTAGGTATATTTATTGTAACCTGTCCCATTGGCATCTTCTGCAATTACCTTTTGCCAACTATTTGCATCACGAAAATCGTGTTCAATCATTTCTCCCGAAAAGGTGTGCTTTACGCCACTTCTGGAAAACACAAATGTGAACGTGAAATTTTCATCAGTGCATACGTTCTCTCTTATTCGAGGAGAGTGGGATATCCAAGTATTGTCCATCAGCGGATAGATTCTTGTTCCCATAGGAATTTCTGAATCTCCTAATCTATGACTATATTCTGGTGTTGATTCTACATACACCAAAAAAACCTCCTCGCTCTCATTATTGATGTGATATGCAGAGTAGGGATCTGGGTGTTGTATTTGTTGGCAGCTTGACGCTATAAATGCCAATAGTGTCGTTATCAAAATTGTAATTCGTTTCATAATTCATCGGTTTTTGGGGAAACTAAGATTTATCGTTACAAATGTAACATTAATGCGATAAAAATCCAAGCAATAACAACCACTAATAACAAAATGGCACTGAAATTTTTACATTAACGATTTCTACACATTTTCGACAAAGAAATATGCTTTGTTTGACTTGTTTCTCGACTCTTTTTATTAACTTTGTACGATAAAACGCACATAAATTTTGAAACTTCCAAGATTATGTTTGACTATTTGAGAGGCTTATTGGCAGAACTGACTCCCACCTACGCAGTTGTGGAGTGCGGAGGAGTAGGATATATCGTTACCATTTCGCTCCAAACCTACACGCAGTTGGAGGGCAGAGAGGAGGCTATGGTATATGTTCATCACGTTGTGCGCGAGGATGCCGAGATACTCTACGGTTTTGCCGACCGTGCCGAGAGGGACGTATTCCGTCTGCTGATTGGCGTCTCGGGCGTGGGCGGTGGTACGGCACGAATGATTCTTTCGACCTACACCCCCTCGGAGCTCTCGAACATCATCACCTCCGAGAATGCTGTACTGCTCAAAAACGTCAAGGGTTTGGGACTGAAAACGGCTCAGAAAATCATCGTAGAGATTAAGGACAAGATGGTGGGTATTGAGGGTAGCAGCAAGGTGGCTCAGAAGGAGATTTTGGGCAATATGTCTGCCGGCTCGGAGAACTACTCGGAGGCGTTGCAGGCACTGACGATGCTCGGCTTTGGCAAGGCAGCCTCCGAAAAGGTGCTGCGCAAGGTGCTCAAAGAGAATCCCACAGCCGAAGTGGAGGCTCTCATTCGCCTTTCGCTCAAACAGTTGTAGTGACAAATCAGAAAAACACACATATAGAGATGACACGCAAGATACTCGACAAGGGCAAGACACTCTTTGGCAACCTCAAAAGACGCATCACGCCCGCCTTTTTGGTAACGCTCGCCTTGGCACTGATTTTTTGGTACAGCGGTAAGTTGCAATATACCTACACTGCCGAGGTGCCCGTGAGTGTGGTTATTGATGGCGAACGCCACCGAGTGACGTGTGTAGTGGAGGGTACGGGTCACAACATCCTCTCGGCTCGCTACTTCAAGCGCAAGACAATAAAGGTGCGCCGAGGCGATGTGGAGCTTATACCCATCGAGGGAGTTTCGGACACTTACAGCGTCTCCTCGTCCTCGTTGCAGCACCTTATCTCGGTGCGCAACCCCAGCCTCAAAGTACTGTCGGTAAGCCAAATGCCCTACATACATCTTACGACCGACTAACGCTCTGAGATTATGAAGAGGGTGGCAATCACGGGAGGTATTGGAAGTGGCAAGAGTACGGTTTGCAGGGCTCTTGCGGCTCTTTCGGGCGCGCCCATCTACGACTCCGACAGCAGGGCAAAGGAGATTATGGCTACCCACCCCGATGTGCGCCAAGAACTCATAGAGCTCTTTGGCGAGGAGGTTTTTGCCGAGGGTGTGCTCAATCGTGCGTTTATCTCTTCGCGAGTATTTGGCAACCAAGCGATGCTCCAAAGGCTCAACGCCATTGTTCACCCGCGCGTGGTGGCAGACTTTGAGCAGTGGGCAGAGAGCCAGTGTAGCCGCTATGTGATATTGGAGAGCGCATTGCTCTTCACTTCGCCACTTGTGGGACACTACGACCTGGCAGTGGTAGTGGATGCACCTTTGGAGATGCGTGTGGAGCGTTGCGTGAGGCGTGACGGGGCAACACCCGAAGAGGTGCGCCGCCGCATCGGGAGTCAGATGAGTGCCGAGCAGATGCGCCAGAGGGCAGACATTGTGGTGGAGGCAGATGGCAGAGATTTGCGCCCCGCAGTGGAGGAGATAGACCGAATAATAAGCACAAAGTAATGAAGTACCCTACCCCATATCGCAAAGTGATGTCTATACTGAACGTCACCCCCGACTCGTTCTATGCCGCAAGTCGCAACCAGAGCGAGGAGGCTATACGCCAAAGCGTGGAGCGTATGTTGGTAGAGGGTGCTGATATTATAGACATTGGTGGCTACTCCGCCCGACCGGGGGCTACGGATGTCCCCACCGAAGAGGAGGTCGCAAGGGTGCTTGCAGGTGTGCGTATAGCAAGGGAGGTGGCACCCAATATAACCATTTCGATAGACACTTTCCGTAGCGAGGTCGCCGAAGCGGTGCTCTCGCAGTATGAGAACATAATTATAAACGATGTGACGGCTGGCGAGCGTGACGGGCGTATGGCGGAGGTTGTCGCCAAGTGGGATGCTCCGATGGTGGTTATGCACTCGCGCGGCACACCCCAGACTATGCAGTCGCTCACACACTATACGGACGTTGTGGAGGAGGTCAGGGACTACCTCGCAAGGCGTGCCGAGTGGCTCACTGCCAAGGGCGTGAGGGAGATAATCCTCGACCCCGGTATAGGCTTCGCCAAGACCGAGGAGCAGAACTTTGCACTCCTTGCGGGCTTGGAGCGTATAGCCTCTCTCGGCTACCCCGTTTTGGCGGGTATTTCGCGCAAGAGTTTTATGTGCCGCACACTCTCCATCGCCCCATCGGAGGCTCTCGAAGCGACCACAGCCCTCCATTGGGCGTGCTTGGAGCGCGGAGCAGCCATATTGCGTGTGCACGACACCCTCGCTGCACGACAGACCATCCGACTTTACGAAAAACTCTACCGACTATGAAACAACAAATCATAACTATCGAAAATCTCCACAAACACTACGGCTCCTTCGAGGTGCTCAGGGGTGTGTCACTCTCTATCGCCGAGGGCGAGGTTGTGGCTATTGTGGGACCAAGCGGTGCTGGTAAGACCACCCTGCTGCACGTTATGGGCGCACTCTCGGAGTTCGATGGCGGCTCAGTAGTGGTCGATGGCGTGGATGTGGGCTCTCTTACGGGCGATGCAGCAGCCGACTTCCGCTCGCAGAAGGTGGGCTTGGTCTTCCAATTTCACCACCTGCTACCCGAATTTACCGCCTTGGAGAATGTATGCCTACCAGCCTATATTGCAGGGCGCGACAAGGCAGAGGTCTTGCAGAGGGCGAAAGAGTTGCTCGCCATTGTGGGGCTCTCGGAACGCACGGAGCACAAACCCGCCGAGCTATCGGGTGGCGAGCAGCAACGTGTGGCTATTGCTCGTGCGCTTATCAACTCGCCCCGCATACTACTTGCCGACGAGCCTTCGGGCAACCTCGACACGACTAACCGCAACGAGATTCACAACCTCTTCTTCGAGTTGAGAGAAAAGTTGGGACTTACGGTGGTGGTAGTCACCCACGATGACTCGCTCGCCGAGATGAGCGACAGAAAACTAACCATAGTGGATGGAGAATTGACGAAAAAATGATTTTTTCGTCTAAAATGCTCACGCTCGGCATATAAAACAAGTTTTCTCTGCCCTCGCTTAATCGCATTTGCGAGAGTTGAGAGTTTTCCGAAGTAATTTTGAATTTTGAATTTTGAACCCTGAATTAAAAGAGCTGCTCGAAGAGTTGTGGCTACGCTACGACAATCCCGATTTTATCGAGCCCGACCCCATATCCATACCCCACTCGTTCTCTTCGCAAAAGGATTGCGAGGTGAGTGGCTTTTTGGCTGCCACCATCGCGTGGGGCAACCGCAAGGCAATAGTCAAGAGTGCCAATCGTATGATGGACTACTTGGACCGCCGCCCCTACGATTTTATCGTGGGTGCATCGGAGGGCGAGATGGAGGCACTGAGGGGTTACGTTCACCGCACCTTCAATGGCGAGGACCTGGTGTGCTTTGTGGAGGCTCTGAGGCGCATCTGTCGCACCTATGGCTCGCTTGGCGAGTGGTTTGAGGGTGCTTGGGAGCGCACGGGCGATATGCGCAAGGTGCTTGCTGAGTTCCGCCACGAGTTTTTCGACTTCCCACACCCCCTAAGGAGCGAGAAACACCTCTCGTCAATCGCCAAAGGGGCGGCTTGCAAAAGGCTCAATATGTACCTCAGGTGGATGGTGCGCCAAGACTCTCACGGGGTTGATTTTGGCTTTTGGAAACGTATTCCCGCCTCGGCACTCTACCTGCCTTTGGACCTCCATTCGGGCAACATCTCGCGCGAATTGGGCATCCTCACACGCCGTCAGAACGACTGGAAGGCTGTGGAGGAGGTAATGACGCACCTCAGGGAGGCAGACCCCACCGACCCCGTAAAGTACGACTACGCACTCTTTGGCGTGGGCATAAACAAAGGGTTGTAAATGCAAAATTCAAAATTCAAAATTCAAAATTGATAATTCCCATATCTCTCATAACTCCCATTTTCCCCATTAGCCTTAGGACTATTGACGTTAGACGTTAGACGTTAGACAAGAAAAGAATATGTCACGCGACTTTACATTCAAGAGATTTTCCGTCAGCCAGATGCGCTCGGCGATGAAGGTAGGCACCGATGGGGTGCTGCTGGGGGCGTGGGCACGCATTTCGCCCGAACACAGGCGCATACTCGATGTGGGTACGGGAACGGGGCTTATTGCACTTATGGCGGCACAGCGCACCGAGGCGTGGGGTGCCGAGGTGGTGGCTGTGGAGATAGACGCCCCGAGTGCCGAGGACGCAAGGGAGAACTTCTCACGCTCCGAGTGGGCTGAGAGGTTGTCGCTTGTGGAGTGTGCTGTGCAGGAGTTCTGCCCCGATGAGAAGTTCGATCATATAATCTCCAACCCGCCCTACTTTGTGGATTCGCTACTATCGCCCGATGCCTCGCGCACTGCGGCACGACATACCACCTCGCTCAGTTTTGATGAGTTGGCTCGCTCGGCGGCACGGCTGCTAAACCCTAAGGGGGCACTGAGCCTTGTATTACCCTACGATGCGGTGGGCGATATTACTCTTGCGGCTGCTCGTGCAGGACTGTTCCTTGTACGCAGAGAGGATGTTAGGAGCAAACAAACCTCTGCCCCCTTGCGCTCACTCTTGGAGTTCGGCTTCGAGCCACGCCCCACAGAGCGCACCGCCCTTACGATACATATCAGCGGTGGCGACTACTCCGAGGAGTACCGCACCCTCACAAAGGATTTCTATCTAAAATTTTAGAGAGTGTTTGAAATTCAAACACTCTCTAAAATTTTAGGTCAAACGTCTAACGTCAATAGTCCTAAGGCTTATAAGGATTATAAGACTTATAGGACTTATGGGAGTGATGAGATATTTATCTCATTTATCCCATCCGCTCAAACCTCACGGGTATCTTTTTTAATACCCGAGAGTAGGTGGGCTTTCAATTTTCAATTTTCAATTCTCGCAAATGCGATTAAGCGAGGGCAGAGAGAACTTGTTTTCTATGCCGAGCGTGAGCATTTTAGACGAAAAAATCATTTTTTTCGTCAATTCTCAATTCTCAATGCCTCTGTCGTTCCCAGACTTCGAGGTCTTTGGGGGTGCCGTCTTCGAGGGTAAAGCGCACAGCAGTGCGCACCGAGTGGAAGCCATTGCAGCCCGCCGCTCCGGGGTTGATGTTGAGCACCCCAAGACGTTTGTCGTAGCCCACACGCAGTATATGGCTATGACCGCAGACAAAAATCGTGGGGCGCAAGGAGCAAATCTTGGCATACACCTCGCGCACATAGCGACCGCCATAGAAGCCTATATGTGTCATAAGGATGCGGGCACCCTCCCGCTCGAAGCACTGCCATTCGGGATAGGTAAGCCTCATTCGGTAGTCGTCAATGTTTCCATAGACCGCCACCACACTCTTGCCGAGCGAGCGCAAAGCCTCGGCGCACTCCTCACTACCAATATCGCCCGCACACCACACCTCATCGACCTCCGAGAGAAACTCCCTCAGCGGCGCATCCAAAGTGCCGTGCAGGTCGGATATGATTCCTATACGCAAAATTTTGAACTCAAAAATTTAGAAAGGCATATCATCTATGGGCATACCCGAGTACGAGGGTTCCTCGGTGGGCATAGGGGGCATATCGGCTATGGGAGCGGGAGCCTCAGGCTGTTTGCGGGCGAGTTTCCAAGCCCTCGCTTCGGTGTACCATCTGCCATTATACTCCCTCGATTCGAGGTTGATAGCAACCTCAACTTGTTCGCCAGGGGTGAGTGCCGCAGCCTCCTGAGCCTTATCGCCCCAAAAACCTACGCACAACTTGCGGTTGAACTCATCGGGCAACTCAAAAACCACCTCCTGTTTTGTCCACTCTCCACGAGCACTTGTGCCCTTAACTACGGGCAACACTTTGTAAACTAATCCAACAAATTCCATCTCTCTATTTTTGTGTTTATTATTTAATAACTTTCTGTTTTTCCATTCCCACGAGCGATAGTTTCTTCTCCACGCCTGCGTTGTAGTTGCCCAGTGTGCCATCGGCGTGGATTACTCTATGGCAGGGAATGACTATCGCCACAGGGTTGGCACTCACAGCATTACCTACCGAGCGGTACGCCTTCGTATAGCCCGTAGCGGCAGCAATGTCGGCATAGGACACTGTGATGCCACTTGGCACCCTCAGCACCTCGCGCCACACCTTACGCTCGAAGGGCGTACCCTCCAAGTAGAGCGTCAGTGAGCTCTCGCCCTTGCCCTCAATAATTTTTACCATAGCCTTATGCGAGGCCTCTACGCGCTCCTCCAAGCGGGCTCCACGCATCTCGGCACGCAGTTCGTCCAAAACCTCCTCCCTCTCGTCAGCAAACGCCACACGACACACACCCTTAGCACTCGAAGCAATGAGCAACTCGCCATAGGAGGTCTTGTGGAATGAGTAGCATATCCTCTTGTCCTTCATACGCTGGAAGCCAAACGGACGGATGGTTATCTCGGTCTGTCGGCGAGGTAGAGAATTGCCGTATGCCCACAGGTAGAGCGAAGCCACCGAGCAGTAGGGCGAAAAGAGTTTGCGGTAGTGCTCCATACGCTTGGGCGTTAGTTTGCGCTCGCCATAGAGGGTGGCGATGGCACGCCTCAGTATGAGGTCGCCCGAAGAGAGGATGTTCTCCCTGCCAAGCGAGAACATCAGGAGCATTTCGGCACTCCACACCCCCACTCCATCGAGTTGTATGAGTTTGCGAATAGCCTGCTTGTCGCTGAGACTACGGAGTTTATCTTCGCTAAACTCGCCATCGGCAAACCTCTCGGCGGCACCGACAATCCAGCGAGCCTTGCGAAGGGGTAGTCCCACACTTTGCAGTCCCTCCTCGCCCAGCGCAACAATAGCCTCAGGTGTAACCTCTCCCGCACTCCTCACAATGCGTTCATAGGTGCGCTCAGCAACCGAGGTGGCAATCTGCTGGCTTACGATATTTCTCACGAGTGTAGGAAAGAGTGGCAAATCGGTTTGGCGCTCGATATAGCCAAAACGCTCCACGAGTTGAGCCATACGCTGGTCGGCAGCAGCCAAATGCTGCACTTTGTCGATAAATGGAAATAGTGAGTTCATAGCCCCAAGCGAGTTAGTTACCACACAAAGGTAGTAATTTTCGGTTGAAATTCAATCGAAAATTACTACCTTTGTTGAGTTATTAGAAACCTTAGCAAAGAATGGCAAACGGAAACATTAGATATATGCTCCGAAACCTCGGCAAACGTCATCGCATAAGCATTACGGACGAGGCTGGCAAAGAGGTGTGGTACTCCTATTCGACTGCCTTGCGTGCAGTGCTCTATGGCTTGTTGGTGGCTTTGGTGCTCTTCGTGGCTTCGCTCTTAGTGGCAGCCTACACCAAAGTGCTCGACATTGTCCCTGGCTATGATGGTATAACCTCGCGCGAGAAGATGATCGAGAACATTATACGCCTCGACTCGCTCGAAAGGGAACTTGGCTATATGCAGGTCTATGCCGAAAATGTAGCTCAGATTATGGAGGGACGCTCGCCCGTTGTGAGGGCTCTTGCACCCACCTCAGAGGAGAAGATTACCTCCAACAAAGAGGTCATCGCTCCCTCCTCGCTCGACTCCTTGCTAAGGGCTGAGTTGGAGGGCACAGGGCGTTATGGGCTCAACACTCGCCCCGAACGTCAGAAGATTACCAATGCCGAGATTTTGCGCCCCGTAGAGGCTCAGGTGGTGGAGCACTTCTCGCCCGCATCGGGTCGCTATGGTACAAGGCTCGCTGTGGAGAATATCCAGCAGGTGTGCGCTGTGCAGGATGGTACGGTGGTACTCACAACCCTCGAACCCGAGGGCTACACCATCCAAATTCAGCACTCCTCCAACTTCCTCTCCACCTATCGCGGACTCGGACAAGCCCACAAGCAGCAGGGCGAGCGTGTGGAGGCTGGCGAGGCTATCGGCTCAACGTGGATGGAGGAGAGTGGCGACTCGCAAGCCACAGCAGAGATGGAAATACAGTTTTGGTTTGACGGCAATGCCGTAGACCCCGAAAATTATATCAGGTTTTAGGTTACACTATGATTAGAAAACAAAGACTCGCACTACTCGGTTCTACGGGCTCCATAGGCACACAAACGCTCGACATTGTGCGCCGCCGCCCCGAAGAGTTCGAGATTACAACCCTCACTGCGGGTTCCCGTTGGGAGAAACTCGTGGAGCAGGCACTCGAATTCAAGCCCGACAGCGTGGTTATTGCCAATGAGAAACACTATAAGGCTGTAAGCGAAGCTCTTGCTTCGGAACCCATAAAGGTCTATGCAGGTAGCGATGCTCTCTCGCAGGTTGTTGCAGGTGGCGAGGTTGATACGGTTGTCAATGCCCTTGTGGGCTATGCGGGTATGTTGCCTTCGATAGCGGCAGTGAGGGCTTCCAAACGACTTGCGCTTGCCAACAAGGAGAGCCTTGTGGTGGCTGGCGAGCATATTATGCGCGAGGCGGCAGAGCGCAATGTACCCATCCTCCCCATCGACTCCGAGCACTCGGCAATCTTCCAATGCTTGGTGGGCGAAACCTCGCCCGTAAGGCGTGTTATCATCACCGCAAGTGGCGGACCATTCCTGCGTACTCCTGCCGAGAGGTTGGCAGACGTGACCGTTGAACAGGCTCTTGCCCACCCCAATTGGTCTATGGGCGCAAAGATTACCATCGACTCCTCAACTTTGGTCAACAAGGGTTTTGAGGTTATTGAGGCTAAGTGGCTCTTTGGCTTAAAGCCCGAGCAGATAGACGTTTTGGTTCATCCACAGAGCATTGTACACTCAATGGTGGAGTTCGATGACGGAGCCATCAAGGCGCAACTCGGCACCCCCGATATGCACCTACCCATTCAGTACGCTCTGCGTTTCCCCGAGCGTGGCGAGTTGGGCGAGGATAGGCTCTCCTTCGAGAAATTGGCAACGCTCACCTTCGAAAAACCCGACTTGGTGCGCTTTCCTCTCTTGCAGACCGCCTACGACTGCCTTCGCAAGGGTGGAAATAGTTGTTGCGTGATGAACGGCGCAAATGAGGTGGCTGTGGCTGCATTTTTACGCGGCGAGATAAAATATACCGACATTCAGCGCGTTATTATAGGGACTCTCGAAAGGGCGCAATTCGTTGCCGCTCCCTCGATTGAGGACTATGCAGCCTCCAACGAGGAGTCGCGCCGAATTGCCCACGAGATAATTCAAAATTGAAAATTGAAATTATTGCGCCGCAGGCGCACCATAACTCTCAATTCTCAACTCTTAACTCTCAATTCAGACTATGGATGTAGTAATCAAGATATTGCAGTTCATCTGCTCGTTCACAATGCTGGTGTTGGTGCACGAGTTGGGACACCTGATGTTTGGTAAACTCTTTGGCGTGAGGGTCGAGGAGTTCCGCATATTCTTCGGCAAACCTTGGATAAAGTGGCGCTGGGGCGAGACGGAGTACGGTATTGGTTGGTTGCCCTTTGGCGGCTACGCAAAACTTGCGGGTATGGTAGACGAGAGTATGGACACCAAGAATCTCGCGAGCGAGCCTGAGCCCTGGGAGTTCCGCTCCAAACCAGCCTGGCAGAGGCTCATTATCATCCTGGGAGGTGTGATGATGAACGTAGTTATGGCTTTTGGCATCTATGTGGGCACGAGCCTTGCGTGGGGCGACAAATATATCTCCAACAGCGAAATGCCCTACGGCTATGTGTATAGCGACTACGCCAAGCAGTTGGGCTTCGAGGATGGCGACAAAATTATCTCCATCGGTGGCGAACCAATAGAGGACTATGCCAAAATATTCTCCGCGCTGCTCATTGAGAGCGACAAGACCACCATTGTGGAGCGCGATGGCGAGAAGGTAACCATCGAGATACCCGTGCAGAGTGTTATGGAACTCTCCGAGCAGACCGACTTCCTTGCACCCCGAGTACCCTTCGAGGTGGCAAGCGTTGTGGAAAATATGGGTGCCGCAGCAGCAGACATAGAGGTTGGCGACAGAGTTATCGGTGTTGATGGCGAGCCTATGAGTTACTACGACCAGATAGCACCCGCACTTGCTGCCGCCAAGAGCGACTCGGTGATGCTTACCTTGCTGAGTGGTTGCTTGGCACGCGATGTTATGGTGGCTGTCAATGCCGAGGGACAGATTGGTGTGGGACTCTCCTCGGAGAGTATTCCCGTCAAGACTCGCACCTACAACTTCTGGCAAGCCATACCTCGCGGTGGCGAGCGAGTTGTAGAGGAGATGGGCGACTATTGGAAACAGCTGAAAATGATTGTCCAGCCCAAGACAGAGATGTACAAGGCTCTGGGCGGTCCTATCTCCATAGGCGGTATCTTCCCCAATGAGTGGAATTGGCAGAACTTCTGGAAGATTACGGCTCTGCTGTCGGTTATCTTGGCAGTTATGAACGTGCTGCCCATCCCCGCACTCGATGGTGGTCACGCACTGTTTATCCTCATTGAGATGATTACAGGTCGCCGCCCGAGCGACAAGGTCCTCATAGTTGCCCAAGCGATAGGTATGGGGCTGCTCTTCCTCTTGATGTTCTATGCGACTTTCAACGATATAGCAAGGTTATTCTAAGGAGATTAAGGACTTTAAGGGCATTAAAGCCCGTAAAGACTTAGGACTATTGACGTTAGACAAAAAAAGAGGGCAATGCCCTCTTTTTCTATTTCTCGTAGTTGCTGATTTTATCTATACGCCCGATGTGACGTCCGCCCTCGAACTCTGCCTCAAACCAAGCATCCACAATAGCCTTGCCCATCTCCAAGCCAATGAGTCTTGCGCCCATAGCCAAGACGTTGGCATCGTTGTGGTTGCGCGATAGGCGTGCCGAGAGTGGCTCTGAGCAGAGCGCACATCTTACACCCTTAACCTTGTTGGCAGCAATCGAAATGCCTATGCCGCTGCCGCATATCACTACGCCCCTTTCGCACTCTCCCCGAGCCACAGCCTCGCCAACAGCGATACCATAGTCGGGATAGTCGGCTCTCTCGGTCGAGTAGCAACCCTTGTCCACTACTTCGTGACCTTTCTGGGCGAGATAGGCTTTAATCTCCTCTTTGAACGAAAATGCTGCGTGGTCGCAGCCGATAGCAATTTTCATATTCGGTGTCCGTTTTTAGGTTATAGTTTTTCGAGTATTTCCACAAAGGCTGTGAAGTCGGTATGCTCCGTCACGAACTTCTCGAACGAGTCGGCATCGCACCCCTTCTCGGGCGTGTCGCTAACCATCTTCATAACGAGTGCCGGCACACCCCTTTGGGCCGCAATCTGACACACTGCCGTAGCCTCCATATCGAACAGTGCACAAGGAGTGCCGAAACGCTCCTTTATCTCCTCAATCATCTCTTTGCCCACAAAGCTGTCGCCCGTATAGATTGTTGCATCGTCAGTGCCAAGCAGTGGGTAGGGGTCGGTAAGGAAACTAACGCCATCCAACCCCTCGGGAACGTGCGCATCGTGGTAGCGGGCTGCCGAAGGGCACACCACATCGCCCGTAGAGAACTCCTTGCTGGCTGCGGCATAGCCCACAACTGCCACAAGGTCAAACCTCTCCTCGTCCATTGCAAGGGCTGTGGCGGCTGCGGCATATACCTTACCTACATAGCCTCGGCGGATGGTGTAGGCGTTAAGGAGTGGATTGGGATAGTTATTCAGTGCGGCGAGCATATTCTCCCTCTCGGACGCCATAGGGGTTATGATAAGTATGTTTTTCATCGCTCCACTCTATTTGTTCAGTAACTGCTCCAAGAGGTCGCCATACTCCCTGAGGGCGGCGTTACTCTCCTCGATGTTGTAGAATTCGGGGTTGCCACACTGCACCACCGTCAGTCCGGGAACATCGGCGGCTGTTTTGAGGTCTGACTGTGTGCGACATACCTCCAACACAGCCTCCATAACCTTGCGCTGGGGCGTGAAACCCTTGACTACAAGATAGAAACCCGTCTTGCAACCCATAGGTGCAAAGGAGACGACCTTGTTGCCGAGCCTCTCACGCAGGTAGTGCGCCATAAGGTGCTCGATGGTGTGTATAGCCTCAGGCGAGAGGTACTGCTTTTCGCGAGGTGCGCGGAAACGCATATCGTAGGAGTTTATGGGATAGAACCCAAGTGCGGTGTATTGCGAACGGAGGTAGAACCCGCGATCGAGTGTTGTGTGGTCCACCGCAAAAGATGCTACTTTTGACTTCATATCTACTGATTATTATTTTTCAATCTTCAAAGGTACCAATTAAAATCCAAAGTTGAAAATTGATTTTTCTGTTACTTCGGTTTTGGCTTTCTCTATACCCCTGGCTCTCGTTGGCGAGCCTGCATCCTTGTCCAATTCACAAAACCGTAGAGGTCGTTGATGAGGAACATTGCAAAGCAGGCTATCATAGGCGCATAGGCAGGCTCCTTGATAGTCGCCAAAATCCACAACACTATAAGCACCACATCGTTTGCCGCATAACCCAGCGCATAGTAAGGACTGCGCAGGGCTGTGAGGTAGACCGCCACAAAGCTCGTAGTAACAGAAATGGTACTTACAAGGAGATTGGGAGTGGAGAGAGCCGCAAGGATGAAGTAGAAAATTGTGGTCACAAGCACCGTTAAAAGAGCCATCACGACCACCTGCCCCGTCCTAACTCGTGCCACAGCCACCTCGGCACCATCTTCATAAGGGTGTCGTGCCCACTCTATGAGCGACACCACCGACATTGGCAGCGTCATAAGGCAATAGGTTATAACCTCGCCCCAATACTCAAAGAAAAACGCCACAATGCCATAGAACACCGAAAAAACCACCGAGAGGATTTGACCAAGGAGCATACCTTTGGCAAGGAAAATGAGTGCAGTAACGCCCACAAGCGAGGTGGCGAGGTTGAACCAATCCTCCTCTGGCGCGAGCACAAACGATGCCACCACCACCGCCACAGAGGTCAGCCACAGCCCCCATTCAAAGCGGCTGAGCCTCCCGAAAGAGTGTTTAATACCTAAGTGTGTCATACCGCATTAGATGGGAAATATGATGAAAACCGCCACATCCCACACTGCGTGCGAGATGATGAGTGTCCAGATACGATTGGGAAAGAGTCTATAAAGCAGTCCCCACACACCGCCCGCAACGGCAGCGGCGACAATAAGCATAAAGTTGAGTCCCCAAATGTGGCAGAGGGCGTAGATTGCTGTTGTAACGATGAATGCAAGTGTCGGCGTGCCTATTTTAGATAGGTTTTCCTGCACAAATCCACGCCAGAAAATCTCCTCGGCAGGTCCCACCACAAAGAGCAACAGCACCACAATAAGCAGCGGCGAGGTACCGTCACGCATAGAGTATATGGAGCCTATCTCGCCATCGGCAAAGGGGAACATCCACACCGCTACCTTGTCGCCAACCCAAAAGATACCCCACAAGAGAGCACCCAAAGCAACGCCCAACAGCAGGTCGTAGGGGCGGAAATTCTCTTTGAGCGAGGTGCGCAACTCGGGGCTCAGTGTGAGGCTCAGAGAGGAGAGGATAACCCCCGAAAGAGCCATCGTGAGCCAAAAGTTGAGATGTGGCGATGTCCACGGGCTGAACATCACAAACCACAAGAGCAGTGCCACCCCAACGGGTGTGAGTGTTCTGCGCAACGCCTTATCTTTTAGTACTTTGCCGAATGACATACACTTAGAGGATTGTTGCAATCACAAGACCGAGCGAGAGGAGCAGGCTGAAAAAGAGTTGCTGCTGGGATGTTGCCACGTCCATATCGGCAATAGCCCCTGCGCCATCTGTGAGGAGCAGACTCATACGGCGGCACATCTTGTATGCCCTCGGAAAGACTACAAAACATAGGAGTGAGAATGCCGGCATTACACCCAAGGCAACCATCAAAGCCACCAACACAAAGGGCAAAAGGAGTTCCAATTGATAGACTCTTACAGCCCACTTGCCTCCGATGAGCATTGCGAAGGTGCGGATGCCTGCGTTTTTGTCGGTCTGGGCATCGCGAGTGTTATTGACGTGCAGAACGCCCACAGTGATAAGTCCTACGGGGAGTGCCAACGCCAATGCGGGTAGACACACCTCGCCAACGACTACTATCGAAGTGCCTATAACGGGCAATACGCCAAAGGTCAAAAGGATATCCAAATCTCCCAAGGCGCGATATTTCAGCCACGAATAGCCCACAGTGAGCAGTGCGCCCACAAAACCTACCCAAAGGATGTCGAGCCCCGTCATTGCAATGAGCGTGAAGCCCACGGCAATACCTATAAGCAACATAGTAACGCCAAAGCGAACAAACTCGCGAGGCTGGAAGGAGCCGTTCACAAGGGGTAACATATCTACTCCCTCGTCTACGCCTGTACGATGGTCGTTATAGTCGCTCAGCAGGTTGCCTGCGGCGTGGAATGCCACAATGCCTACGAGTGCGAGCAGTGCTGCCCACCAATTAACGCTGAGTGTGCCACATTGCTGCGAGTACCACCAGAGGAAAGCCGTAGTAACCACTACGGGCATAGCCGAAACTGTGAACGACCAAGGTCGTGTTGCGAGATACCACTCGCGAAGGGTGTGTTTTGCCATAATAAAAGATATATCTTTCTAATATATAGTATATAGTTGTTCAGCACAAAAATAAGAATAAATAAACAAATAGAAGGTATTAAGGTAGATATTTAATACCTCCCAACTTGTCGATTTGCTCCGAGGGTATCCTCTATTAAAAAAACAAGAGTGCTATCCTGTAAAACGGACAGCACTCTTGTGTGCGTTTCTCTGTATCTAAACTTAGAACTTGTAGCTAAGCGATACCTGTGCACGACCGGTAGGAAGAATCCACTGATCAAACTTGGTATTGCCATTCGAGCGACCAAGACCAACACCGATACCTACGTTGGTGTCGATACCCCAGTGAGTATTGAGCTTGAAGTAGTAACCATAGCTTACACCCAAAGAAGCTACCTGAGCGTTCTCGTGCATACCTTTAACCCAAAGGATATTGCCACCTTTGCCATAACGTGCGAGCTGACCATAAGCACCAAAGTGGTGACCATTGAATGCTTTGCAGAGGTAGTAACGACCCTCAACAACGCCACTCCAACCATTCAAGTAAAGACCCTCGCCTCTACCACCTACGTTTTTCCAAGGCGAGAAGATGGTAACCATACCCGAAAGATCTACTGTCCACTGGGGAGCTACCGAGAACTCAGCGCCAACATTAAGGCTACCGATACCCAATGCAAGAGCATTCGATTTCAGAGCACAAACCTGTGCATTCGAAACGGTTGCAGCCGCTACGAGCGAAAGAACCAAAAGTGCAATTTTTTTCATCTCTAAAAAAGTTATTTGTTATTAAATCTAATTTCCTTTTCCCATACGGGTCGCATAATCACGCCAAAGGTAATACTTTTTTTGTTACCTAATGCAAAATTAATAAAATTTTTCGGTTATTTCTTGTAAAATTACCAAAAAAAGAGTGAAACATCGTCAGAGTGACAACAAAAAGCGTGCTGTGTTGGAGTTGTTGGGATGGTAAAAAGTATCTCTCTCGAAAATAATTTTCGCAAAAAGGTTTGCAGATACGCAAAAACTGCTTATCTTTGCCACGCTTAATCAGTCAAGCACGGAGAGATGGGTGAGTGGCTGAAACCAACAGTTTGCTAAACTGTCGTACGGGTAACCGTACCGGGGGTTCGAATCCCCCTTTCTCCGCCACGAAGAAAATTTTTCGATAGACAACTGCCGATTGGCAGTTGTCTTTTTTTTGTTTCTATTCGCATTGGGAGGTAACTCACATAAGGCAAATAGAAACAAAAAAAGATAACCGTACAGTGGTATCGAAAAATTTTCTTTGAGCATTAAGTAGTCGGGGGATCACTGAGCGTAGCGAAGTAATCCCCCCTTCTCCGCAAAAAGGCAAGGAAAGCCTCGAACCTCTGCAAAAGCAGAGGTTTTTTTATGCAGCAAGGTGGCATAGTGAATAAACTCACTGCCACCTTGTTGCGTAAAATAGTCTCTTATTGTAGAAAGAACCAAAATCTTAATTGTGTGTACCAGCCCTCCTATCAATGCAATCCTTTTACGGTTCATATTTTGGACCTTTTAAACACTATCCCATACAATGAATTTAGAATTGATAATATAACACTCTTGTGCATTATGTGGTGATATTTCCAAGCATGTGCAATTGAGTATTTAACAATACCCACCCTTTCCATCATTCCTGAACGAGCAGTTGAATAGAGAGGCTTTAAACCAAAGAGTATGTCATCTAATACTTTTTTCTCAATCCACTCGCTACAATTAACATTAAACAACGTGTGAAAGTTTCCACCTAAATATCTATCCGCCAGAATCGTTAGAGTGGTCGCAAATTTTCCCAGCTTTTGTACGGCCAATACATCCATTAATACGCCCCAATCAACTCTACCCGCCGCCTTATTTAGAATCATATACCAATCACACAAATGTCGCAATGTAAGACCCTCGGTCAAAAAATGGACGGATGTATGTCGTAGATACATTAGGATGTTGAATTCATCGCAAGGCAAAATAATCTTTGAGTCTTCTGAAATATACCTTCTTTTATTCTTATCATAAAGGTATCGATACATTTCCTGCTCATATCTAAGAGCCTTGCTCCCTTCCCGAACTTTCGTGCAATATCTATGGTTCTCTACAAGAAGTCCTTTGTATGTAAAATGAGAATGCTTATAGTCTTCTTTCTGAAGATTAATACCTTTTGATTGTAAGAATTTTTCAGCTTTGGTGTGTTCGCCAAACATATATGCATCACAATCACCACACTCTCTTAATAAAGGATTTGGATAATAGGAAGCAAAGGATATACCTTTAAGGACTGCAAACGGAACGCTAATAGAATCCATTAATGCCGCCAGAGAGTTAATTGTTTCCTGCTGTTTGCGGGCTCTGTTTATTATTGTCTCGGCACTCAACGCCCACTGCAATTTCAACCTACGAGGTGGCTGTGCATCTGTGGGGAGTTGTGAGATTACATCGTATATGATAGCTAGTACTCCGTGCTTGGCAGAAAGTGCGTAAAATTGTTGCCACTCATCTTCTTTTAGAGCTTGATAAATTGACACATCAATCTCACCACCTAATAGAGCGCCTCGTAAGGACGAAAATAGTAGATTAGTATATAATTTCTTAGATTTTTTATCCATTGGATAAGTAGACAAGAGGATATATTCAACTGTTTTATAGTACGATTTTGGGATATTTATCCCAATCTATCATACCAATAGCCGCCTCTAAATTCACAAGATCGAAATCATCCAGATACTTCAAATACTTACCATAGGCACTTTTAAGACCTATGCGATTTTTGATGCGCTGGCGAGTTGACAAATGCGACATATCGGGCTGACCGGGATCAAAATCACTTGGGTGAAAATAGGTCATCGTATAATCCTGAGAGGCGGTAAGTCGCTTTATTAACGAATATGGGAATAATCTAAAATATCCACCTCCTGAGAAAACAATTTCTTTACCCAATACAGTCGCAGGATTGATGGGGAACTCTTTGAACTGATAACCATTATGTTCGAGTATGCGAGGCTCCGATGCTCCGTAGTCAGGCATTCCGCCAAAGTCTCTCTTGGTGGGGAAAATTGAACAATCAATAGTAAAGCCAAGCTCCCCCAAGACATCGAAGGCATAGAGATTATCCTTTGTTATGGAGAATGCTGGTGCCCTAAATGCTGTTATCTCCTTGCCGATAGCATCTTCGATCAACAATTTTGCTTTGCGCGTATCCTCAAACAATGCTTTTTTGTCAAAATTTGTAAGCAACTCGTGCTGATAGGTATGACAACCAATCTGATGACCTGCATCGGCAATTTTTCGGATAGCAGCAGGATGATGTTCTGCAAGCCATCCAACAACGAAGAAGGTACCCTTCAACTTTCTCTCTTCGAGGGAATCCAATATCTTGTCCACACCTTCGTAGATGCGACACTCCAATTTATCCCACTCCTTATTGCCCGACTCCACATCGTGGCAATACCAATCTTCTATGTCGAATGTTAAGATATTCATTTTACGCATTTGTCGTAAAGTTTTTGAATATAGTATGATATGACCTTGCAATATCAAAACCTATAATTCTCATAACTACGCTTATTTTCTCTTGGATTTTCTAAAATCTGGATTTATTATTTTTTTCAACCCACCTAAGAATCCGCCAATAAATGGAAGCGGATCTTTTATACCACCATCCACATAATAGACATTCTTCCCAAAGAAGTTAAACCAGCTTGGTTTGCTATGGAAACGATCTTTGCTGGAAAAGAACCAAATTATCTCTGTTGCAAGGTTCCTCATATAAAAACCCTCGTTGTATTCATATGTTTTATATGGGAGATTTTGAGCGTGACTCATCATTATTTCAGCCACATCAATACCCGCAATAAAACTTGCTTTAATAGTACCAGGAACACGAGGATTAATCTCCATAAGTAGGGTTTCTCCCGTTCTAGGATCTTCAATACAATCAAAATCCGCAAAACCAACCCAATCTATACGATCCAATATCTTCGCATATCGAGTCACTAAATCTGGGCGGGAGATAATCTTATTACAAGTACTGGTACCTCCATCTATGGGATAATATCTGCATTTCTCATAGCAACTTGACAAGACAATCTTTCCATCGCCATTTCGATAAATCTGGACTTTTAGCTGTTTCCCTGTTTGGGGAATGAATTCTTGAATTGTGGATTCTCCAAATTTGTCCACTATTTGCTGATAATATAAATCAAACTCGTGCTTAGAATTGATTATCTTGATTCCTTTGGCTCCTGCACTTAAATTTGGTTTTATTAAACAAGGATAGCCCACGTATTCAATGGCCTTCTCATATCCTATCTTTGACGGATTTGCTGTTTTGGGATGAGGAATTCCTATATTGTAACATATATCCATCAACTTCTCTTTATCGTGAGCTTGTATAAATATGTCCCATTGTGGAATTTCCACACTACACCCACATTCTTCCAGCTGTTCCTTATATTTGCTTGCCAGCTCAGCCGTGTCATTGAAGAGAGGGATAATCAGATCCTGAGGATGCTCCAAGATGTAATTCTTAAGAAACAAAAAATACTCCTCATAGTTATTGTGAACGTGTGGACAAATGACAGTCTTCTTTTTGTATCTCGAAAAGTATCCATAAGAGAGTTTGGATTCGCAAAAAATGGTAATCTCAACAGCCTTATTATTCAAAGACTCCAAAAAAGGCAAGACTTGTATTGTATGTCCATCTAAAAGCAGTACTCTATATTTGCCCATAAATAAAACTATCTATAATTATTAATAATATCTCACATCTTAAAGTTATTGCATAAGTACATTGAACATTGTGCAATATGGTTAATTTGTTTTTAATGCTTTATACCTTTGCTTATTAGATGGGAATTCAACAGCACTATTCCAGTATAATAATGCATCTGCATTACCTATACAAAACTGTACGCTCATATAAAAGATTCGACTCTCAGCGCATATAAGTATTTGAATGTAGTATTTATTTCTCCATTCTATTATCAATGACTTTTATGATTCCAAGCCCATCTTAGGATCTTATGACGAAGAGAAGATGGAACAATTCGCACAAAAGAGTGTGTAATAGAATTACATATAACATCTTTGGTTGTATAAAATCCCATTTTTCTAAATCTAAAGAAATTGCGTATTTCATTACGCGCGTATCTTAACCCGCCACGACGTTTTGCCAAGTCCATTGAGGTTCTAACGTAACACAATACTTCTTGTATATTGTAAAATTTGCTGCCGCTCATAATCATTCTAACCCATAAATCGTAATCTTCATATAGTAGATTATGTCTATAATTACCTGCTTTTATTACAGAAGATTTACGGAATGCGCAACCAGGATGGCAAATGGGAGATCGCTTATGCGCTAACTTTACAATATCATCATGATGTTCGGGACGAGTTTTTACTGCAATAACATTGTTGATATTGTCCTCAAACAGAAGTGACCAGCAACTCACAATATCATAACCTTTATTTAGTGCGTCTATCTCCTTCTCGAATCGTTCGGCGGGGATAATATCGTCAGTATCCATTCGAAAAACAAACTCATTCTCGCAAGCTAATATACCTTTGGCCAAAGCGCGTCCCAAGCCCAAATTTGTTTCGTTTACCACGAACTTAAAAATAGGATATCGAGTATTATACTCATCAAGAATAGCATCAAGTTCAGCGGTTAGTGGGCCATCTTTTACCAATACTATTTCTTGGGGAAGAATGGTCTGCTTAAATACAGAATCTAATGCCTCGCGTAGATATGATGGTTTCTCTTTGTGGTACAAAGAGATCAATAACGAAAAAGGCGTTTTCATAGGTTAATCAATGGTAAATATTTGTTTTCCAGAAAGTCGTGTGTGTAAGTAGAGTATTTATTATCCCATAGAGTTTTGGCGTTTTCACCCTTTATGTCCATTTCTTGTTGAGAGATATTTGTTATTAAAGCAATAAGGTCATCAATTGACTCCTCTATGGTATATCCGATATCGTCCTTTTCTACTTTATCGCCTATTATAATACCTTTGGTAGTAATGATAGGTTTCCCCAATAACATTACCTCATAATATTTATTTGGTGCAGCAAAGTAGTGGTTAGAGGAGACTTTGCAATACATTGCATAAATGGCATCTGAATTATACATTATCTCAAGTCCTTTGCCATATGGAACGCGTCCGAAATACTTTACATTGTCTTTTTCATTCAACATATTACACTTGTCTTCCAACGCTTTATTTCCATAACCCGCTATAAGTAAGTTTACCAACCCTCGTTCTGCGACATCTAATAATTCTTCTAAAAAGCGAGCATGGCCGAACCATCCCACATAAGATAATGTCAGTTTCTTATTGTCAAACTTATATTCATCTGATATTTTTTTTATCTCATCTACATCCTTAACCATAGGAATATTGGGCAAAACAATAATATCATAAAGTTCTGGATTTCGTATTTGACGTTTGCGCTCCTCTTCGCAAATTATTATTTTGTCAGAGCGTTTTAAGGTATAATGTTCCATCCTCTCAGTAATGTATAGGATTGGTTTGGGGGCATTACTTGATAGGGTGTGCGACATCCAGTCAAAAACATCAAAAATCAAATATACTTTTTTGTTAAATAGTGTCTTGTAAACTGCCGCCGGGAATGCCGTATCAAGGTCACAAGCGTGAATAAAAGTTGGTTTCTCCTTCATTTTACATAATGTGCGAATAATGAATACAAACCAGAAAATTCTATTATACGCAGCTTTTATGCCTCCTACAACATATCCGACTTTGCGACGATAATATGTTGTATTCTCACATACGACACCTGTATTCAGTCTATCCCAAGCGACTATCTGATAATCAATATTTTTTTCTTTATAGAAGGATAGATATTTTTCTACGCGCGAATCACTTAATATCTGATTACTTCGTAATAATATAACTTTACGCATATCTTATATTATTTTAGTTGCTTTACGATCCTACCACAAGCCAAACCATCGCCATAGGGATTGACAGCCTTGCTCATTGTATCATAATATTCGGAGTCATCAAGCAGGCTAGAAACCTCGCATACAATCCTGTCATAGTTGGTTCCTACCAACTTAACAGTTCCTGCCTCCAATGCCTCGGGACGTTCGGTCGTATCACGCATCACCAATACAGGTTTGCCCAATCCAGGTGCCTCTTCCTGAATACCACCACTATCGGTCAGGACAATCGTGGATTGCTCCATCAGATAAACAAACGACAAGTACTCCAAAGGTTCAATGAAGAACATATTGCCGAGATTTGATAAATCTTCACCAAACACCTCGTGAATGGGTTTGCGAACATTGGGATTAAGGTGCATAGGATAAACAAAATCAACCTCGGGATACTTCTGTGTCAAGTCCTTAATGGCTGTACACATATTTATAAAGCCATCGCCAAAATTCTCTCGGCGGTGACCTGTAATCAGCACCAGTTTCTTACCATTTACCAAGCGTGAAGTATCATATCCTGCACCCTTTAATAGATTTGCCAGCTCATTGGAGAGTGTAGCATCTTTCTTAATTTTGTCTACCACCATATAAAGTGCGTCAATCACGGTATTGCCCGTAACCATAATGGCACTCTCTGCAACATTCTCTTTCAAAAGATTCTCCTTGCTAAGTGGCGTAGGAGAGAAGTGATATGTGGCAATGCGTCCCGTGATAAGACGGTTCATCTCCTCTGGCCAGGGACTATAAATGTTGTGGGTGCGCAAACCCGCCTCAACGTGACCTACGGGAATCTGTTGATAGAAGGCTGCAAGTGCCGATGCTGTGGATGTTGTCGTATCGCCGTGTACCAGAACCACATCAGGCTGTGCCTCCTTCAATACATCGCGCATTCCAACCAACACACGAGCAGTAACATCGTAAAGGTCCTGGCCCTGTTTCATAATGTTTAGGTCATAGTCAGGGATTATCTCGAACAAACTCAATACTTGGTCGAGCATTTCTCGATGCTGACCGGTTACGCAAACGATTGTTTTGAACTGTTCGGGATACTTTTGAAACTCCTTAACCAGAGGAGCCATCTTAATTGCTTCGGGACGAGTGCCGAAGACGAGCATTATCTTTTTCATATCTACAAATTATATGAATTAATCAAATTATTATTCGCAAACACATTTGAATTTAGTGGACTGCCATAACAAAAACTAATCTTGCAATATCTTACATATATTTTTACGCACTTGGCGTAGTTTGTACTGTCTTATTAGTATGTATGGACTTTGTAATATGTGCTTCAACATTCGACATAGATAACTTGATTTTTTATTCAATTTAGGATGATTAAAAAACATTTCGTGTATCTTGTCGTAATACAAAAGAAGCTTACCCTCTAACCAACCTAACTGAGGAACAAAATATTTTTTATTGATATTGACCCTAATCATATTGTTTCTGTTGACTAATGTGGTGTCACTTAGACCAGATAGAGTGCCAGCTCTCATACGTCTTTTTATCAAATAGTTATCTATAAACCATATTTTATATCCGCTTGAAACCACCTTCATTGCAAATGCAACATCTTCCTGCATTGGGAATTCACAATCGTAGTAATCTACTTTCTCCAACAATTCTTTGCTTTTAAATAAGCCCATTGCTTCAAGAGGATCTTTTCTCAACAAAAATTGATGTTGCCAATATGCGGGAATTTTTTCCGAATGAAAATACTTATTAAACCCTTTACTGTCATATCCAAGAAAGTCATTATTCTCATTTATCTTGGCGAGTCCACATTGTACAATTTTTATATCTGAATTTGAATTTACAAAATTCATAAATACTTCTATACAATCAGGAGTCAATAAGTCGTCACCACCAAGCCCCTTAATCCACTCGCCACGTGCAGCTCTTTGAGCGCGGTTAATATTATACGTCACTCCTGTATTTTTCTCCACCGTTAGAAGTTGCACGTTGGTAAAGCGCGACCTATTTTGTTCCAACCAACGGCTGCAACGCTCCACAGTATCATCAGTGGAACAATCATCACTTACAACAAGTTCTATGTTTTTATATGTTTGGTCCTTTACACTATTGAGGGTTTCTTCAATAAAGGGAGCATCATTATATGTAAGTATCACTACACTTACCAGCACATCATTTTTTTCCATAAAAGACTCTTTTTATCACTGAAATAATATCTATGCGTTTTTGAAATTCATAGAATGAGAATAGTAAGATCGCAACCATTATAATTACACTAATGATATACGATTGTCCAAAAATCTCTTGGGACAAAGGATACAATAGGAGCAAAAGAAGTTCTATTATAAATAGTCGCCAATACTTAGAATTATATTTTATGCGATATCTCAGCCAGCTAACTAAACTAACCCATAAAAAGAATACACAATAAACAAAAGTATAAGCATATCCTATTCCAGACAGCCCCCAAATTTTATAACCTAGTAGATAGGAGGGGATGGTTATTAATTTGACTCCAAGTTCATTAAATAAGTACATTTTTTTGTCTCCTTTTGCCAAGAAAATGTAACTAATACCAAATGAACCAGCTTTGATAATAGAACCTATTAAGAGCCATTTTGTCATCTCAATAATTGAGAGAAAGTCAGCCGAATACAAGATTCTTATGATTGGTTCGATAAAAACCACCATACAAACAATTAGTGGAGCCAGTATTAGAACGGATATTTCCGACTGCTCATTAACCATAACAGATAACTTACTATTATCTTGATAGACGCTAGATAGTCTGGGGAAATAATCCTTTGCAATTGCTGTAAACACCATACCTAAATATGAAGCATTGATTGCCCAACCCGCTTGGTACAAACCCACATCAGAGACACCACCATGTCTTGCAATGAATGTCTTGATAATAAACTGCACCAAAAGTACCGATATGCTACCAATAGACATAGCGATTCCTAATTGGATCGTACCGCGGCCCAATTTATATGATTCTCTCCAAGATTGGCGTATTGCTGGAAGTTTGTGTTTGGCTGTGTAAAAACAACCTATTATCATTGTTGCAACAGCTCCAATTATTAACGACCAAACAATACCATCGATTTTATAGAAATAATATAATGGTAATGATAACAACAAGGTTGCCACAGCTCCGTAAACCGTGGCGTTTGCCATATCCTTTATTTTTCGTATTCCTTGTAAATAGGCGTAGTTGGCATTATATACACCCATACAGAACACTACGATAGACAGCAATCTAATGTCTCTAACATAGTCTACATTTTCAAAGAACGCTATACTCAGTTGGTTGGCAAATAGAAATGTTAATAGCGCACCTCCAACACTACAAACATAAACCCAACGCATTATGGCCTTATGTTTGCCAGCCAAAACATCCTGATTATTTTCTGTATATGCAATAGACAGATCCCTAACTGCGCTACTTTGAAGGCCTAAATTGGTTGTTGTATGAATAAGGTTGGTAATGGTATTGTATATGCTAATAATACCAAAGCCTACGGTTCCCATTAACAAAGCAACCACTTTGGTTTTTATCACATTCAACAGAATTGTGCATATTTGTACGCCACCAAATACAGCTGTTGATTTAAATGCTGTTTTGTAGCCGGACGTTTCCTTGTTTGTTGTATTCATTGCTTAATGACAATATGGGTATATATATCATCAATATATATGTAATGTTAGTAATAAACGGACGCTGGAATAACACGCTGCAAATTATCAGAATGTAGATTAAGATATTTTTTAGGGATGGCCTCAACTTGTGAATTCCATACATTATGAATGCGGCTACATAAGCAAAGAAAAAGACTGCACCGAATTCAATAATACGATCTTTGTAAGAGGCTCCACCTGGGTTATACATTTCTTTTGTTCTGTGACCAAGCCCCCACCAGTAGTCTTCACTATTCTTAAAACTCTCATACCAATATTCATCAAGCCCTATGTCCCTATTATTTCCGACCATCATTCCATCTTCAAATTGCATTCGAGCAAAAATCAATTCATATAATAATGATTCTTGAGATACATATAAAGACAGTGCTATGAATATGGAAAGTAGTAATATTTTATACTTGGCCTGCGCAAATAATAAAATATACAGCATACATACAATGTAGAAGAACAATGAGAAAGATATGATGCCAAATATTAAAATTAAGATGTTTTCCTTTTGCTTTAAATTAAATTTTCGCATCAATAGTATCACAGCGCAGATAGTGCCAATAACTCCTGGCTCATCAAAACAGCCAAAGAACCTAAATGATTCTATTCCTTTGTAAACAACAAGAAATGGGTATGCATCGTAGGAATAGTCTTTTAACGTATTCAATGGAGCTATGGTGTGGTGTGGCAGATTAACACCTAAAACAATAACTAATAGATAAACAATTGCGGATATTGTTGTTGTCCAAACAAATATCTTTATGCACTTATTATATGAGTTTATCATCAGTTTTTCGGAGGTTAAAAAGAATACGCTGTATAGCATAATACCCAACCTACCCACAACAGATATGTTTAGTTTGAAAGAAAGCCATACAAATATAAATGACAGTAGGACTTTGTATGCAACATCGCTATAACGAACGTTAATAGATGTTACACATAAAGCCACTAATGCAATTGTTAGAATGGACTGCAACTGATTGTATACACCCCAAATAAAATATGGCTGAAGAAACAAGTATATGAGAATGGCTATACACCATTCTCTAATATTTTCAATTCTATTCAAAATTGTTGACTGTTTTGATTACATAATCTACCTCTGCTGCTTCCATCACGGGGCTGATGGGCAAGCTCAACTCCTCGTTGTGGATCTGTTCGGTAATAGGTAGCGACATACCATTCATCTCCTTATAGCACTCCTGCTGGTGGGGAGCAATGGGATAGTGGATAATGGTCTGGATACCGTTATCTGCCAAATACTTTTGCAGCCTGTCGCGCTCGACACAGCGAATAGGGAACAAGTGGAATGCGTGACCTTTCCAATCTGCAATCTGAGGCAACACAATCTTGGGATTGGTTATCTCTGAGCAGTAACGTTTTGCCACCTCTTGGCGCAATGCCACATCCTCGTCCAAATTCGCCAGCTTAACATCCAAAATAGCTGCCTGAATCTCATCCAAACGACTATTGCGTCCGGTGTATTTGAAAACATATTTCTTCTGCGAGCCATAGTTTGCCAAAGCGCGTACCGTAGCAGCCAGCTCATCATCATCGGTTGTTACCGCACCTGCATCGCCAAATGCACCGAGGTTCTTGCCAGGATAGAAAGAGTGACCAGCAGCATCGCCCAATGAGCCTGTTTTGCGGCCCTCATAGAGGCAACCGTGGGCTTGTGCATTATCCTCCACGAGTTTAAGGTTATATTTTTGGCACAACTCGCCAATCTTCTCGGTATAGGCACACTGACCGTAGAGGTGAACAATGCAAATCGCCTTAGTGCGAGGTGTTATTGCTTGCTCAATAAGCTCATCGTCAATCTGATAGGTAGAGAGTTTGGGTTCCACCAAAACGGGAGTCAAACCATTCTCGGTAATTGCCAAAATTGTAGCAATGTAGGTATTTGCGGGTACGATAACCTCATCACCTGGTTTCATAATACCCATTTCGATGTAGGCGCGGAAAATCCAGATGAGCGCATCCAAACCATTAGCGCAACCAATAGTGTGTTTCGAGCCGATATATTTTGAGTAGTTAGCCTCAAAACGCTCATTTTCGTGTCCTTGCAGATACCAACCAGAATCTACAACCCTCAAAACTGCCTCGTGCATCTTGTCTGCATACTTGGCAGTGACTTTTTGTAAATCAAGAAATTTTACTTGCATAATTAGTCGTAATTAGTCCAAACGAGTATTTTTAAGATATTTTGCTGGAACACCCGCGTGTATTTCGTAATCAGGAATATCGTGAGATACCAAACTTGCCGCACCAGCCATAGCATATTTGCCGACCACTTTATAGGCAAGCAAAGTCGCACCGACCGCCAAATCTGAACAAAGTGACAATTTAGAATATCCTGTCATAATTGCACCAACAGAACAGTGACACAACTCATCTATTACTGTATTGTGTCCAATAGAGCAGTTTGCCATTATCAACGAGCACAAGCCAATATGCGCACCGGGACCAACATAGCAATTCGACATAACCATTACACCCGGCTCAATAACTGCCCCTTGACCAATAAATGCTGTTTTGTGAATAATGGTAGCAAATCGCTCTCGTGGAATAGCAGCTTCTCTGAACATCTTTTCGGTCAACACATTGCGTGCGACAAGATGGATACCCCACATAAAATAGTAATCGGGGTTTTCTAATAGTGTTGGTATATCCTTTGTGGTACCTAACACGGGATAGCCACAAACTTCTTTGTCAAAATCATTAACAAAACCAGCGACCTCCCATTCAAGATCACCGTAACGCTTTCTATTATCCTCAATACAAGCAGCAATAACACCACCGTTACCTTCGCCGCCTACAATTATAACTTTCTTACTCATTTGTTATTCAACTTCTTTTGTTTGCGAATCTGTTTTATTTCTTCCAAGTTTTTGATGGCCATCTTATCAAAAGGCATATTGCATAACAAGCAGTACATCCGCAACACTCATCTGGTCTTAAAACAGATACGTTATCATTTTTCACAACACCTACTTGTTGCAAAGTTTATGTTTCATTATTATCTCTTTTGCCATTTTAACCATAGGGGGACCTATGAATTTATTGTCCTTTACGGCAACTCCTTTGCCCTCTCGTACAGCCTCTTCTGCCAGCGCCAACATCTCTGTTGCCCAAGCTACCTCCTCCTCGCTGGGAGAGAAATACTTGTGACACAAAGGCAATTCTTTGGGATTCAAGATAAGCATTCCCTCAAAACCGAGTTTCTTCGCTAATTGAAGATTTTTCTCCAAATCTTCCAAGTCGTGAACCTTAATATGCACTGTGTCAATAGGAGTAACCCCACACGCCTTTGCACCCATTGCGATCATCGCTCTGGCTGTAAATATGCTTTGTCCCTCTGCATCGTGTTTGCCACCAAGGTCTGTAACAAAATCCTCGCAGCCAAACGCCACTGCAACAACACGATTTGGGCAAGCTGTGCATATCTCTTGAATGTTCATAACAGCACCCGCAGTTTCAATCAATGGAATGAGTTTGAATGTTCCGATAGGGAATCCTTTCTCATACTCAATCGTTTCAAGCAATTTACCAATAAAATATATATCCTGACCACAACGTGCTTTGGGATACATAAAGCCAGTAACGCCCTCTATGGTAAGCTGATACACATCTCGCAACAATTCGCCACTTTCCCTATCATTTATGCGAGGGAATATAACTCTACCATCAAAAGCTCCAGATTTTATATACTTGATTATGTTGTCGCGAGCAATTTGTTTATTGCATTGAGGTTGCACCGAATCCTCTATATCTAATAGCAGAACATCTGCATTACTGCGTGATGCGCTATTCATAAGTCGATCGTTATGCGCAGGAAGGAACATTAAACTGCGCATCAAAAAGTCGGTTTTCATTCTTTATGCCTGTTTTTTGATCAGAACCTTTCTACGGAACGAGAGAACATCTTCTCCACGCTGATTGTATGCAATGCTCTCTACATACACAATACCCCTATCTCCTTTGGACTTAGACTCCCATTTGTCCAAAATTTTTGAGCGGACATATATAGTATCGTTAATAAATACGGGATTAAGGTGTTTAACGCTCTCATACTCTAAGTTAGCGATAGCCTTGCCACTAATATCTGGCACCGTAATACCAACAGCCAAAGAAAACACCAATGTACCAACAACCAAAATCTTTCCGTGCTGATTTTGAGCTGCATAATCCAAATTGGTATGCACTGGATGATAGTTCATTGTTAAAAGAGAGAAGAAATTGTCATCACTCTCAAAAATGGTTTTAGAAAGTGAGTGTTTAATCTCTGCACCTACTTCAAAATCTTCAAAGTAGAGTCCAATTTGTTGTACATTCATAATTCCTTAAATTTTATAAACTCGTCATAATTTCTAATATAATCCGCTTCGGAATAGACCATCGATGCCAAAACAAGGCATACCGATCCGGAAGAGAAGTTCTCTAAGTCACGCCACATACCAGGCACAACCAACAGCCCCTGATATGGACGATTAAGGGTGAAACGCTTTTTATTAGTACCATCGTCCAGTACCACATCAAAACTGCCACTTGCTGCCACAACCAGCTGATACAATTCTTTGTGTGCGTGCGCACCTCTCGACTCGCCACCAGGAATGTCATATAGATAATACACACGCTCTGTATTAAATGGCACTGTCACTCCATTCTCTACAACCGAGATGTTGCCTTTGCGGTCGCTATGGTGTTTGTCAAGTTCCACAATGTAGCACTCGTCTACTGTTGTTCTCTTACCTTTCATATTGCAACCAGGTTTTATAATCTTCGTAATTGCGGATATAGTCATCTTCGTTGTAGGGTGTCGAAGATAGAATAAGAGCTACCGAATTGGTTGAAAAGTTGTCCATCTCACGCCAAACACCTTTTGGCACATAAAGACCATAGTAGGAGCGATTGAGCGAGAAACATTTTTTACTCGTGCCATCATCAAGAATCACATCAAAACTTCCAGACAAGGCAATGATAAACTCTTCGTTCTCCTTGTAGGCGTGTCCTCCTCTACTCTCGCCCCCAGGTACATCATAAATCCAGTAGGCTCGTTTAATAACAAACGGAACCTGCTTGAAGTTCTCTGCGAACGAAAGATTTCCGCGTGGATCGGTGTGTTTGGGTAGAGTTACGAGTTTCGTTTCAAAATGGCACATTGTTAGTTGACTTTACCTATTATCTGTTATTATACATTATCTCGTAGTACTTTTCGTAGTCGCCAGAGGTGATATTATCCATCCACTCTTGGTTGTCCAAATACCAGCGGACAGTCTTCTCGATGCCCTCCTCGAATTGCAGAGAAGGCTCCCAGCCCAACTCCTTCTGCAACTTTGTGGAGTCAATAGCATAGCGTGCATCGTGGCCAAGTCGGTCGGTAACGTAGGTAATCAAGCCCAGCGAATGTCCCTCAGGGTTGCCCAAGATGCGGTCAACGGTCTTAATCATAACCTTAATAAGGTCGATATTCTTCCACTCGTTGAAGCCGCCGATATTATAGGTCTCTGCCACCTTACCCTCGTGGAAAATAAGATCAATTGCGCGGGCGTGGTCCTCTACATAGAGCCAATCCCTCACATTCTCGCCTTTACCATACACAGGCAGGGGTTTGCCCTTGCGGATGTTGTTGATAAACAGCGGGATAAGTTTCTCGGGAAATTGGTAGGGGCCATAGTTATTCGAGCAGTTGGTAACGATGGTAGGCAGACCGTAGGTGTCGTGGTAAGCACGCACAAAGTGGTCGCTCGATGCCTTAGCTGCCGAATAGGGGCTATGGGGATTATACTTGGTGGTCTCGTAGAAGAACTCATCGCCATAAGCCTTATGCCCCTCCGAAGAGGCAACGGTTTTGAAGGGAGGCTCAATGCCCTCTGGGTGGTTCATCTTTAACGCTCCATAGACCTCATCGGTCGAGATGTGGTAGAAGCGTTTGCCCTCGTACTTCTCAGGCAGGCTCTCCCAATAGAGCTTAGCAGCTTGGAGGAGCGAGAGTGTACCCATCACATTAGTCTTCGCAAAGGTAAAGGGGTCTTTGATGGAGCGGTCAACGTGGCTCTCGGCCGCAAGGTGGATGATACCGTCAATCTGCTCATCCTGCATCAGCTTGTAGAATGCCTCGAAGTCGCAGATGTCCATCTTCACAAACTTGTAGTTGGGCTTCGACTCGATGTCTTTGAGGTTTGCGAGGTTACCCGCATAGGTCAGTTTGTCGAGGTTGATGATGTTATACTCTGGGTACTTGTTCACAAACAGCCTCACAACGTGCGAGCCAATAAATCCCGCACCACCGGTGATTACTATATTGCGTTTTGCTGTCATAAATTACAGGTTTATTTGTTTACGAATTTACTATACACTTTTTAAGCGACTCTCGCCACTCTGGAATATCAATTTCAAATGTTCTTTGGAACTTGCTCTTATCAAGTACTGCGTAATGCGGACGGGAAGCTTTGGTGTAATATTCAGCTGTGGTGCAAGGTTTTATCTCACACTTATTATGCCCTGCTATATGAGCAATCTCTTTTGCAAACTGCCACCACGAGCACTCTCCGAGGTTGGTGTAGTGGTATATACCTTCGCGGAAGTTGCGCTCAGAGATAATCCTCACTATCACCTCCGCCAAATCGCCTGCATAGGTGGGAGAGCCTATTTGATCGTTCACAACTTTTACCTCCTCACGCTCGGCTGTAAGACGCAACATTGTCTTCACAAAGTTCCTACCCCACTCCGAGTAGAGCCAAGCTGTCCTGATAATAATATAGTGGCATCCCGACTCGCAAACCAACTCTTCGCCAGCAAGTTTGGTGCGACCATAGGCATTAATGGGCTGTGGATGGCTATTTTCGGTTAGCATCGCACAGCAACCTCCCATAAAGACGTAGTCAGTAGAGATATGAATCAGAAGCGCATTGTTAGACTTCGCAGCCTCGGCAAGAAACCCAACAGCTGTGGCATTGAGCATATACGCTTGTTCCTCTTCGGTTTCAGCACGCTCCACATCTGTATAGGCGGCGCAATTGATAATAACCTCTATCTCTTGTTCTGTCACATAGCGAAGTACTGTCTTGCGGTCGGTAATATCTAACTCCTGCTTGTTAGCAAAGATGTATTCATCTATCCCTGCCAACGACACGCAACGAGCAATACTCCTTGCTAATTGTCCATCAGCTCCCGTGACTAAAACTCGCATATCTCACTGAGTTGTTTGCGATTGCGGTCTTTCTCCGAGAGGATTATTTCACTCTCATCAACACCCCACTCTACTCCTATCTTAGGGTCGTTCCAAGCAATTCCATCCTCCGATTCGGGATAATAGTACTCATCGCACTTGTATTGGAACACAGTATCATCTTCCAATACGACATACCCGTGAGCAAACCCCTTGGGAATATACATCTGGCGGTGGTTCTCGCCGCTGAGTTCGGTCATCACATACCGACCAAAGGTTGGACTATTCTTACGAATATCGACCGCAACATCGAGCACCCTACCACGCACTACCCTCACAAGTTTTGCTTGTGCGTGTGGTTCCCTCTGAAAGTGTAAACCACGCAACACACCCTTGCGAGAGCGACTCTCGTTATCTTGCACAAACTTCACATCTATGCTCGTCAGCTCAGTAAAGTCACGTTCCGAGAAACTCTCCATAAAATATCCTCTCGGATCTTCAAACAACGTGGGCTCAACAACAAGAAGTCCCTCTATGGCAGTCTTAACGATTTGCATTCTTTACAAGGTTTATCATATACTGACCATAGGCATTTTTCTTCATTGGTTCTGCCAAGCGCAACATATCCTCGTCAGACAGCCAGCCTTTAAGCCACGCAATTTCCTCCAAGCACGACACCTGAACTCCTTGACGAGTCTCAACAACCTCAACAAATCTTGAAGCATCAAAAAGGCTCTCTTGTGTTCCGGTATCGAGCCAAGCGAAACCACGACCCATAACCTGCAATTTCAGCTCACCGTCTTGTCTGAACCGCTCATTCACTGTGGTTATCTCCAATTCACCACGAGCCGAAGGTTTAATCGTGTGAGCCACTTCTACCACCTTGTTGGGATAGAAATAAAGACCGACAACTGCATAATTGCTCTTAGGCTCCTTGGGTTTCTCTTCAATACTCACCACATTACCTTCCGCATCAAATTCAGCAACACCAAAACGCTCTGGATCAGGAACCCAATAGCCAAATACGGTTGCCTTCTTATGCTGTTCTGCATTATTAACAGCCTCTTTAAGCATATGGGTAAAACCTTGACCATAGAAAATGTTGTCGCCAAGTACTAAGCACGCACAATCATCACCAATAAACTCTTTGCCAATGATAAAAGCCTGCGCTAAACCATCGGGAGATGGTTGCTCGGCATACTCAAAGTGCACACCATAGTTGGAACCATCACCAAGCAGACGTTTGAACCCAGGAAGGTCGTGGGGAGTAGAGATAATAAGAATATCCCTAATACCCGCCAACATTAGTGTTGAGATGGGGTAATAAATCATTGGTTTATCGTAAATAGGTAGCAACTGCTTGCTAACACCTTTTGTAATAGGATACAATCGCGTACCACTACCACCTGCGAGTACGATTCCTTTCATAGGTTCATTTTTATGTTAATGTTAATCTCTATCAAAAATATCTCGTGTATATACCTTATCTTTCACATCATCAAGGGCGCTGTCGTAGCGGTTGGCTATGATGGTGTGACTATCGTTCTTAAAGCGGGTAAGATCATTGACCACCTCCGAGCCAAAAAAGCGACTGCCATCGGCAAGTGTAGGTTCGTAGACGATAACCCTCGCTCCCTTCGCTTTGATGCGTTTCATCACGCCTTGCACTGCACTTTGACGGAAGTTGTCCGAGTCCGATTTCATCGTCAGGCGGTAGACACCTATCACACACTCCCGCTCCGAGGCTTTGTCGTAGCCATTATTGGTGCTATACGCATAATAACCAGCCTTAGCCAGCACTTGGTCTGCAATAAAGTCTTTGCGGGTACGGTTGCTCTCCACGATGGCAGACATCATATTTTGTGGCACATCGTTGTAGTTAGCAAGTAGCTGTTTGGCATCTTTGGGCAGGCAATAACCGCCATAGCCAAACGATGGATTATTGTAGTGTGTGCCGATGCGAGGATCAAGCCCCACACCCTCAATAATTGCTTTCGTGTCGAGTCCCTTAATTGCTGCGTATGTATCGAGTTCGTTGAAATAGCTCACTCGCAACGCCAAGTAGGTGTTCGCAAACAACTTCACAGCCTCTGCCTCAGTGGTACCCATATACAACACCGCTACCTCTTCGGCAAGTGCTCCTTCTTTGAGCAGAGTGGCAAATCTCTCTGCCTCAATACTATTATCCTCAGAACATCCCACTATTATTCGGCTGGGGTAGAGGTTGTCGTATAGAGCCTTACTCTCGCGCAAGAATTCGGGCGAAAAGAGGATATTATCACAATTAAGCCTCTCTCGGATACTCCGTGTATATCCTACGGGTACTGTGGATTTAATGACGATTGTCGCTTGTGGGTTATGTGCGAGCACCTCGGTCAGGACCTGCTCAACTAATGAGGTATCAAAGAAATCTTTGTAGCTATCGTAGTTGGTCGGCACCGCAACCACCACAAATTCTGCCTCTCTATAAGCCTCCGTTGCGTCAAGCGTTGCTCTGAGATTTAGGTTTTTCTCCGTAAAGAACTTTTCGATATACTCATCCTTTATAGGGGATTTTCTATCGTTAATAGCAGCAACCTTCTCGGGCACTACGTCCACTGCCACAACTTCGTTGTGCTGAGAGAGCAGTGTGGCTATCGACAAGCCAACATATCCCGTTCCTGCTACTGCAATTTTCATAATATACTATCTCGTGGTTTTACTTTCTCGTTTTGTATGAATCAACCTATGCTGCCATTTCGTCATCCGACTCTTCTTTGGGGGCAGATCTACGGTCCAACCAATTTTGTATACTACTCCAAATACCTTTACGCTCAATATGAGTAACTCTCGCAACCACTCGCATAACACGATATATTTTCGTATTTCGGCGGATATGGTAATAGATGAAGGCATAGAGGCCAAAGGTTGCTAATGTACTCATTGCAATCACAATGTACAGCTGAACGTCTATCGAAGCCCCACACTTATACGCTATTAACCACACCAACACTACCAATGTATTCATACACAAGATTGATACTGTTGTTCCGATATGCGAGAAGCCCAAATCAATAAATGCGTGGTGGAGATGTGTTTTGTCGGGATAGAAAGGCGAAGTACCTCGTGCTATACGGGCGCTCATTACCCTCAGAGTGTCAAAGATAGGCACACACATAATTGCCAGCGAGAGTGGGATAAGGCCCAAATTATCCGCAATGGGTGTTGCATCGGTAGACATAGTGAGCATATTTCGCACAAAGGTCGAAATCAATATGCCCATCGACAATGTTCCTGCATCGCCAATGAACATTTTGGAATGTTTGCCAAACACATTGCAACAGAAGAATGGAATGAGAGCTGCAACCATAATCGCAGCCAGAGTTACCATTTTCATATTTCCGAGTCGGAAGAAAGCATAGCCGAAGTATAGACTGGCCATAATGCAATATCCCGATGAGTAGCCATCCACACCATCTATGAGGTTTATGGCATTGATAATACCCACGCACGCAAACACGGTTATTGGCACCGAAGCCCACGCGGGTAAAATATCTATACCCCACAATCCGTGGAAGTTATTGATTTGGTTGCCCGTAACATACACCAAGTATAGAACAATCAGAATCTCTATTAAGAAACGAATCTTGGGCGATAGACCGTGTATATCATCTACAAGTCCGACAAACATAATAACCAATACTGCGGCGATAACCGAGAGCATACTATTCAGGTTGTCGAAAAAACTGAAACACATCACACCTACCAATATACCAAACACCACAACAATACCACCCATCACAGGAATGGGAATACGTTGTAACTTACGGGCATCGGGATTGTCTACAATATTCTTATCCTTTGCAATTCTAAGAATATGTGGCTGAAACCAGCATACAGCTAATAGTGCAGTCAAAGCTGGCAACAGAATTTGCAGAAGTACATTCATAACACAACTTTATTTTTCGGATAGCCCACAAAACTGTGGGGAATATGGAATGATTACTTTTATGCTTACATCACCTCAACGAACTCGTCTTTTATCTCTACGCTGACGGCGACAAGTGAGGGGAGAGTGATAACGAGGTGTTTGGTTTTGGAGCCTCGGACGGTTTGGAGGATACCCTCGTATCCGTCAAGCGCACCACCGACCATTCGGACAGTACGACCGCACATCAGCGGTGTAACCTCCTCTGCCGAGTAGAATTTCGGGTTGTTTGCTGCCTGCACTGCGCCGATAAATCGTTCCATATCATCATCGGGCACAATGATAGGCTCGCCCTGCTTTCCCCCCTTTTTGAATCGATATTGAAGTGTTGGTGTCTTTGCCACTATGGGGTCGAGCCTCTTGCGACAGTCGTTCACGAAGACCAAATCTCGCATCACCGGCACCTCTCGCTTTATGCGCTTGCCACCAACCACATAGAAACGACTCTCCATAGGAGTAAAAACCTCGAAACCCTCCTCTGCCAACTGCTTGTAGGCGGGCAAAATGGCGTTCGCTCTTTTCAGATCGCGCAATGCGTACCAATGCTTTTCACTATCCACTTGCTCGATCGCCATCATACCCTCGCTTGTTCACATAAGCGCATACCTCTAATTCCTGCAAGATAATGTAAATATGGCATTTTCAAGCAGTTACAAGTATTGCCAGCAAAAGTTAGCAGTAAGCCACACTGCCATTTCGTAGGTTTTTCTTTCATTTACCTCGGCTTATTTTGCAGAAAGAGCCACAGAGTGGTCACCACTTACGAGCTTCTTTCCACGCGAAAACTCCCTTTGGGAGAGTCTACAATTATACGCGTACAAAGTTGGCAAATTATTGACAATTAGGCAAATTTTTCGACAATTATTTTCACCCCAACCACGGTCTCAAAATTACCCCCCCCGAAATGCATTGACAATCAATACATTACACCTATAAGTGTAGCAAATTACCACAAAAACAACGATTTGGGTGTTTTGAGAGGACTATAAGGAATGAGAGTGATGAGAGTGATGAGAGAAATGAGAGATAAGAACTCCCATAACTCCCATAAGCCTTAGGACTATTGACGTTAGACGTTAGACGTTAGACAAAAGCGAGTAGTAGGCGCACAAGAAAACCACCTTTGTGGGCGTCAGAGTGCGCTTTTGTGTAAATGGTTCTACCCAAACGAGTGCATATCACTGAGGGATTTTTGCGACAAAAAAAGGAGCGGGCTCCGCAGTTTACTTAGCGTAAATGAGGAGTCCGCTCTCTGAATTTTGGTGCAAAAAGCACCAGCGAGATGTGCTCGCGGCGGGTGCGATTTGTAGAGCGAGTAGTAGGCGCACAAGAAAACCACCTCCGAAGTTTACTCTCGTAAATGAGGAGGTGGTTTATCGAGGTGCAACGACCTAATCGCCTACAAGGCGCGGTCGCAATTACTCTTGTTTAAGAGCAGCCTGTGCAGCAGCCAAACGTGCGATAGGCACACGGAAGGGCGAGCAGCTTACATAGTCCAGACCAGCCGAGTGGCAGAACTCAACGCTCGAAGGCTCACCACCGTGCTCACCACAGATACCGCATTTGAGGTTGTTGCGGGTGGTGCGACCTTTGGTTACGCCCTCGCGAACGAGGCGACCTACACCATTGCGATCGAGAATCTTGAAGGGGTCTGCCTTCAAAATGTTCTTCTCCAAGTAGATAGGCAAGAACTTGCCAATATCATCACGCGAGAAGCCCAGGGTCATCTGGGTAAGGTCGTTAGTACCGAACGAGAAGAACTCAGCAACCTCTGCAATCTGGTCAGCAGTTACAGCGGCACGAGGAATCTCGATCATAGTACCTACCATATAGTCGATCTTATCGTTGCGCTCAGCGAAGATCTCAGCGGCAACGCGGTCGATAATGTTCTTCTGGTAACGGAGCTCTTTGTGGTTGCCAACCAGGGGAACCATAATCTCCACCTTCACGGGCACGCCTTTCTCCCTTACGTTCATTGCAGCCTCCAAGATAGCGCGGGTCTGCATCTCGGTAATCTCGGGATAGGTGTTGCCAAGACGGCAGCCACGGTGACCGAGCATAGGGTTAACCTCTGCCAAAGCCTCAACCTTAGCAGCAATCTTTTCAACGCTCACGCCGATAACGTCAGCCAACTCCTGCTGCTCTTTCTCGGTGTGAGGAGCGAACTCGTGCAATGGGGGATCCAAAAGACGAACGGTCACGGGAAGACCCTGCATAGCCTCGAAGATACCCTCGAAGTCCTCACGCTGCATAGGAAGAAGTTTTGCCAAAGCCACGCGGCGACCAGCCTCGTCATCTGCCAAAATCATCTCGCGAACAGCCAAGATACGGTCGCCCTCGAAGAACATATGCTCTGTGCGGCAAAGACCGATACCCTGTGCGCCGAAGCTTACAGCCTGCCTTGCATCGCGGGGCGAGTCAGCGTTGGTGCGAACTTTCAGACGTGCATACTTGGTGGTAAGATCCATCAGTTTGCCGAAGTCACCACTAAGTTCAGCCTCTTTGGTAGCAACCTGACCGAGGTAAACCTCGCCGGTCGAACCGTTGAGCGAAATCCAGTCGTGCTCGTTGATAACAAGACCGTCAATCTCGATAGTGCGAGTCTTGTAGTCAATTTTCAGCTCGCCTGCACCCGAAACACAGCATTTACCCATACCACGAGCCACAACAGCAGCGTGCGAGGTCATACCACCGCGTGCGGTGAGGATACCGGCAGCATCCAACATACCCTTCAAATCCTCGGGCGAGGTCTCGATACGAACCAAAACGGCTTTGATACCGTGCTCCTGATAGTATTTCTCGGCATCCTCAGCAAAGAACACTACGGGACCTGTTGCAGCACCGGGGCTGGCGGGAAGACCCTTAGTGATAACCTTTGCATTCTTGATAGCCTGTTTGTCGAATACGGGGTGCAAAAGCTCATCGAGTTTCTCGGGCTCCTGACGAAGAACTGCGGTCTGCTCGTCAATAAGACCCTCCTCCAACATATCCATAGCGATCTTAACCATCGCAGCACCGGTACGCTTACCGTTACGAGTCTGCAACATCCAGAGTTTGCCATCCTGAATGGTGAACTCCATATCCTGCATATCGGTAAAGTAGCTCTCCAAGTGGTCTTTGATGTCGCAAAGCTCTTTGTAAACCTCAGGCATAACCTCCTCCAACGAGGGGAACTGAGCAGCGCGAGTAGCCTCGTCAATGTTCTGAGCCTTAGCCCAGCGGCGCGAACCCTCCAAAGTAATCTGCTGGGGGGTGCGGATACCTGCAACCACGTCCTCGCCCTGAGCATTCACGAGATACTCACCGTTGAAGATGTTCTCGCCGGTAGCAGCGTCACGCGAGAAGCAAACACCGGTAGCCGAGTTGTCACCCATATTACCGAATACCATTGCCATAACGCTAACTGCGGTACCCCACTCCTGAGGAATGTTGTTGAGTTTGCGGTAGAGGATAGCCCTCTCGTTCATCCAGCTGCGGAACACAGCACAGATAGCACCCCACAACTGCTCCCAAGGATCAACGGGGAAGTCTTTGCCGGTCTGCTCCTTAACTGCTTTCTTGAAGCGAACAACGAGCTCTTTGAAATCCTCAGCGGTCAGCTCAGCGTCATTCTTAACGCCTTTCGCCTCTTTAACCTCCTCAATAATTGCCTCGAAGGGGTCAATATCCTGTTTCGATGCGGGTTTCATCTCCAATACAACATCACCGTACATCTGTACGAAACGGCGGTAGGAGTCCCAAGCGAAGCGGTCGTTGCCCGAGCGAGCAGCCACAGCCTCAACAGCCTTATCGTTCATACCGAGGTTCAGGATGGTATCCATCATACCGGGCATCGAAGCGCGAGCACCCGAACGAACCGAAAGCAACAGAGGCGAAACATCGCCACCGAACTTCATACCGGTGGACTCCTCAATCATCTTGATAGCAGCCTCAACCTCAGCCTTGATGAGCTCGATTACTTTTGCCTCACCCTCGTTGTAGTACTCAGTACATACCTCGGTAGTGATGGTAAATCCAGGAGGCACGGGCATACCGAGCAGGTTCATCTCTGCAAGGTTAGCACCTTTACCGCCAAGCAACTCTCTCATTTTACCGTTACCCTCAGCTTTCCTATCACCGAAGGTGTAAACTCTTTTTACGTTTGCCATAAGTAAATGTAAATTGTGTTAATGTTATGTGTGTATAAGTTTGTTATCTTTCTTATTTACAGCCACTTGGGGCATATTAGTCCCATTATAGCCTACAAATATAGGTATTTTTCCCGAAAAACCAAAAAATAAGGCAACGGCCAACAACTTCCAAAACTCTCGTTTCTCCTGTCAAACCTCAAACAAAAACTCCTTTTCGTATGCAAAAATGTTCTATTTGGCGTATCGGGACAATAAAGTGAGCCGCAGAAGAGTTATTTTTGAACATTACGCAATGCGACAAAAAGAACATTTAACGCAAACTTAATTACAGGAGTTATGAAATCTTTTAGCGTTCCGACTCTTTCTACCGACTCGTTGGGTAACTCACTTTTTGAGTGTATGACCATAGACGCCACACACGGAGAAATACCCATCGCTCACGACGAGCCGATAGTGGTACAGGCAGGTGTTATATGCCTATGTCTGAGGGGCAACGGAAGTATAATCATCAACGAAAAGGAGTACGAAATATCGAAAGGAAACCTCTTGACCATACTTCCCAATGCGGTGGTGCAGAGCGCGAATTCCTCGGACGATTTTTTGGGCTATGCCATAGCTGCCGACACCAAATTTATGATGAGCATACAGATGAGCGATGTGATCAAGAGTTATGTCTATATCTCTGCCAACCCGCTACTGAAAATCAACGAGGAGCAGAGCGCCTCAATCATAGAGTTGTGTGAGATGTTGCGCCGCCGCAGAGAGGAGACAAACCACCTCTTCGGCAAGGAGATATGCCGCCATCTACTAACCATACTTTGCTACGACATACACAGCTTCTATCAGGAGCAGGTGGAAGAGTTGCAAGAGCTCACTTGTCGTTCGCGCCAAAGCGCACTATGTCAGGAGTTTTTCAAGCTTGTGGAGAAGAATGCCACCAAACATCGCGAGATGAGCTTCTACGCCGACAAACTCTGCATCACCCCCAAATACCTCTCGGTGGTTGTGCGTAAATCTTCGGGGCGCTCGCCCGTAGAGTGGATAGACCGCACTTTGATGCTCTACGCTCGCACCTTACTCTCCTCTTCGGATATGACAGTTCAGCAAATATCCGCCGAACTTGGCTTCCCGAACCCCTCATTCTTTGGTCAGTACTTCAAACGCCACGAGGGCGTCACACCCAAGCGCTACCGCACGCAACGACTCTCTGCAAATGCTTAACGACTCACATAAAACAGGTTAATCTATAACCATCACGGGCTCGGCACCTCTGCCGAGCCCTAAAAATATCCACCCCACCCATTTTCCGAGCACCCTACCCCATCTAACAAAAGAGGGATTTGCATTTGTTATAAATAAGGCAACGCGCTGGTCTTTCCGAGCGTGTTGTGGGTGGAAAAATTATTAGCCATTCTATTCTCGCCCCCTGTCAATTTACGAAAAATCGTATATTATTTTGGGAAAATGGCACATATTACGTTTTATTCTCTATATTTGTACTATCGAAATATATAATAACCAAACCACTTATTTACTATGAAACAATTGGCAACAACTTTAATGTCTTGGGTTTTCTACTCTTCTGTATGGTCGGCTGTGAACCTAAGCCCGATCCCACACCTAATGATGCCGAATTCAAACTGACAATCAATAATGTAACCAAGAGTACAATGGACTTTACCGTAGAGCCTCTTGACAAACAGACGCCCTATTTGGTTATGATTATCGACAAGCAGACCTTCGACTCATTTCCTTCGGTGGATGACTATATTGACGATGACGTACAATATCTTGAAGAGATGGCAGAGTATTATGAGATACCTCTCAAAGACCTTCTTAAAGACTACCTTGTTGTAGGCGACATCTCCGATTCGGCAGATGGACTTCAACCCGATACAGAGTATGTCCTCTATGCTTACCATATGACTTATGTTGGCGAGGTAATCTCAGACTTGGCACAAAAAACCTTCAAAACCAATGGATATACGCTCAATGAGGACACCTTTGAGATTACTATGAGCGACATTTCCTACACCTCTGCGATAATCAACGTAAAACCATCGTCCAACACTACCCCCTACTTCCTCAATGTGGTCAGCGAAGAGGATTTGGCAAGTTATGGTGGCGGTCAGGAGGCGTACACCACCCATTTGGAGATGCTCCGCGACTACTATCTCTCCTTTGGTAAGACTCCCGAGGAGATGATTGCAAACCTCTGTTTCGTGGGAGAGAGGTCTTTGACTATGCAAAATCTTTCTGCCGGCAAGAAATACTACGCCTATGCTATGAGTGTGGACGATGAGTTCTTCGTATGCTCCCCAGTTGTAGAACAGGCATTTTCGACTCTCACCCCTCCCGAGTCATCTCTTTCATTCGAGGTCAACGTGGAGGAGTATTTCTACAACCACATTACAGGTACCGTAACACCTTCCAACAACTATCCATACATCTGTACTATTCAGACGGCAGAGTCACTCTCTCGGTATGAGACCGAAGAGGAGTATATGGCTTCTATTGTGAACGAACTGATTCAGTGGCAAGGAAGCGTTGATTCGGCACTCCGTACTGGCGTAACAGACCTTTCGATCTATGGGGGACTCTATCCCGAGACAAGTTACATTGTTGTATGTTTTGGCTACAATGGAGCACCCAACACCTCGCTCTTCACCTATGAATTTACCACCTCCTCAGCCGGTGGCGATCTCAACCAACTCGAATTTGAGTTTGAGGCAAGCAACATCACCCACAACTCTATGTCGGTAATCTATAAGCCCTCCGAGGGTGTGTACTACTTTGGCTCTTTGGTACCCAAATCGCAGATTGAGGAATACACCTTGTCTAAGGGTAGCGAGGCTGCTGCTCTTGTGGCGATTGCCAACGATGAGATTGACTATGGTGCTCAGTGGTTTAATTGCACCCGTGCAGAGTATCTTGCCGATATTGGCGCATCCATTGGTCAAGATAAGGTACCATTCAATCGACTGACGCCTTCGACTGACTATGTAGCTTATGCCGTTCCTGTGGATATGGAAACAGGAAAGTTAGCATCCGATCAGGTCTCTATAAGTGAGGTATTCCGCACGCTTGACAAGATGGTCAGTGATGCTACTGTTGATTTCATCTTTGGTGATTATTACGATGGTTCTGCTCTGGCAGAACTCGATGCAACTCTCTTCAACAATTGCCGCGGTCAGGTTGTGGTTCCCTACACCATCAGCGTGAATGATTCGGCAGCGGAGTGGTACACATCATTCTCCAATGGTGATTACACAGAGTGGGATTGTACTGATGACGACATCTATGACGAACTTATAAAGTATGGTATTGAGTCTGGTTCCGATAAGGTGGCTGTCAGTGCGAAGTCTGGTGTTGCCGTATTACCCTATGACGAACCCTTCTCGTTCTTGGGTATGGCAAAAGATGCGAATGGCATCTTTGGTGTAGGTGCTCTCGAAGTCGTTTCGTTCAGCAGAGAGGGTGTATCGCCTGCCGAGGAGTTTATTGCTTCGTTGGAAGCCAAAGCACCTGCCAAGACACCTGCCAAAGCCACCGTTATGCCTCGTAGTAAGAGAATTCTCAGTCGTGCCGAGAACGCAACTATGGGTATGATGAGAAAGCCGGCAAATGTGAACACCCCGAAGATGGACACCCCGAAGGTGGAAAAACCTGCCGTAAAATCCAACTTAGGCAAACGTATTATGGTGGTTCGCTAACCACCTCGAATTACTATCATTTCGCACCCCCGACAGAGCCTCTCTATCGGGGGTGTGTTTTGTAGGAAATGCCCCCAAAAGTTTGTTATCCGAACTCTTGGGGGCACTTTACTAATTCTTAGCCTTTATTTCGAAGCGTAGCATATTGATTACGGCAGTAGCAGCGCGTTCGATGTTCACTGCACGGATTTTGCCGTGTTGTACACACTTGGCAATGGTGTGTGTTGGCGTAGCAACAGCCATCCATACGGTACCTACCGGTTTGTCGGGCGTGCCACCCGTAGGACCTGCTATGCCCGTTGTGGAGATGCCATAGGTGGTGCCGCAAAGCCTACGGACACCCTCTGCCATCTCGCGTGCCACCTGTTCGCTCACAGCCCCATACTGTTCAAGACTCTCGCGTTTTACGCCCAAAACGCCCTCTTTGACGCTATTGTCATAAGACACCACGCCGCCCATAAAGTAGGCTGAGGCGCCGCTCATAGCCGTAAATTTGGATGCCACAACTCCACCTGTGCAACTCTCTGCCGAGGAGAGTGTTTCGCCCCTTTGGAGCAACATCTCGGCAACAGCACTCTGCACAGTGCAATCTCCCCAACCCACAAACAGGTCGCCCAGCAATGGCATAAGTAACTCAAACTGTTCCTCAATCTCGCGTTCTGCCTGCTCTCGCTCCACATCGTATGCCGAGAGTCGCAATCGCAACTGAGATGGCGAAGGAAGGTAGGCGAGGTGGAGATGCGGGGGTAGAGCGTCTTCCCACTCGGCAATGCGCTCTGCCATCATACTCTCTGCCAATCCGTAGGTTATGGCTGTGCGATGAACAACCGAGGAGAGCACAAAAAACTCCCTAACACGAGGCAGCACACTCTCCGTCATAAGCGCCTCCATCTCGAAAGGAACACCCGGGAGCGATACCACAACTCTGCCCTCCTGCTCGAACCACATACCGGGAGCTGTGCCTTTGTGGTTGGCGAGTACGGTGCAACATTCGGGAACCATCGCCTGCCCTTTGTTGAGTTCGTTGAAAGCTATGCCTCGTGCAGCCATCATACGCTCCACGCGCTCGTATGTTTCAGCGTGGCGAACCATTGGGGAGTTGAAAATATCCGCCAGCACCCGCTTTGTTATGTCGTCTTTCGTGGGACCAAGACCGCCCGTAATGATTGTCAGTTCGCTCTGCCTCATCGACTCCCGAAGGGCATCTACAATCTCCTCTCTACGGTCGCCAATGGAGTATTTGCGCCTTATGCTTACGCCTATTTCGCCCAGACGGGCTGCAATCCACGCCGAGTTGGTATCGACAATCTGACCGATGAGTATCTCATCGCCTATGGTTATAATATCTGCCCTCATTTTTTAGCATTTTTGTAGGCTTTTCTATGCTTCTTTTCGGCTATTCGTGCGGGTTCGGATAGTTTGCGACATATGCGACCTGGCAGTGCAGGACCCTCGTAGACCATTGCCGAGTAGCACTGCACAAGACTTGCTCCCGCATCGAGCATACGCTGTGCATCATCGGCACTCATCATACCACCCACGCCAATAACGGGATAGCTGTAATCCATCTTGCTACATACATATTTTATCAATTCGATGGTGCGCTCCAAGAGGGGTGCGCCACCCAGCACACACCCTGCCGCACGCCCCATCTCGCGAGGGGAGAGAGCTCCCATAAATTGGCGCGAGCAATCGCTCACCACAAGACCATCTAAGGGGGTGTCGATGAGGATTTTAACCATATCGTCTATCTGCTCATAGCTCCAATCGGGCGATATTTTCAGCAGTATGGGGCGGTAGTCGTTTTGACCTCGGCGGAAGTCGAAGAGCGAGTCGAGCATACTCTCCACAAAGGTCCTATCCTCGGGCGTATAATCTTCCCCGCTGCCAATTAGCGAGGTTACATTTATGGTAAAATAGTCCACATATTGGTAAAGACTGCGGAAGGGGCGCAGATAGTCTTTCAGAGCGTTTTCGCGCATTTCGAGCGAGCCTGCCGCAAGGTTAGCACCCACCACAACCTTCCTGCCGTGAGCCCTACGGCGCAGACGCTCCACAGCCTTTTCGAGTCCGCAGTTGGGCTCGCCCATACGGTGCAACAGAGCCTTAACACGGCGCATACGCATCAGCCTGGGGCGTGGGTTGCCATTTTGTGGTTTGGGCGTAAGGGAGCCAATCTCCACAAAACCAAAGCCCAAAGCCCCCAGAGGACGATAGAGCCTTGCATCGCGATCTATGCCCGCTGCGGCACCAATAGGGTTGCGGAACCTAACACCAAAGACCTCTCTTTCGAGCGAGGGGTGGCGGTAGCCATAGAGGCGCGAGAGGAGCCATTCGCCAAAGCGCGAACTACCAATCGTGCGGAGCAATCCGAGCGAAAAATTCCTCACCCTCTCGGCAGGGAACAAAAAGAGTATGGGGCGTACTATGCGACTGTAAAAGGACATATCGTTGAGTAATTGAAAATTGAGAATTGAGAATTGAGAATTATGGTGCGCCTTTTGGCGCGAGGCAAATTTCAATTCCCTCTTCAATAAATCTTCTATGCAACCACAAAAGTAAGCAAACATTTCGATAGTTGTTACGGTGGGTGGCTTTTTTCTTGTGCTAAAAGTGCGCCCCGAGTGGCAAAATCCCACAAGAAATTTGTATATTTGCCGATTATGAAGATACTCATTGACCAATTTGTGCCATACTTGGCAGAGGCTCTTGCCCCCTATGCCGAAGTTGTGAGTGTAGATGGACGCACGCTAACGCCCGAAAGTGTTGCAGATGCCGATGCGATAGTGGTGCGTACTCGCACACGCTGCAACGAGGCTCTGCTCGGTGGCGCACACGCTCTGAAATTTGTCGGTACAGCCACCATAGGCTACGACCACATAGACCAACCCTACCTCGCCAGCCGAGGCGTAACATTCACAAGTGCCGCAGGTTGCAACGCCCGAGGAGTGTTGCAGTGGGTGGCAGCCGCACTTGCCCACCTTGCCCAAAAGCAGGGCTGGAAGCCCGAGAAGAAGACTCTGGGTGTTGTGGGCGTAGGACACGTTGGTAGTCTTGTAGCGGAGTATGGCAAGGCGTGGGGTTTCAGGGTGCTGTGCAGTGACCCTCCACGCGAGAGGGCTGAGGGCTTGGGCGAGAGTGACGGTTTTGTGCCACTCGAAAGGCTACTCAAAGAGAGCGACATCGTAACACTCCACACTCCGCTGCTCCGCGAGGGCGAGCACCCAACCTATCATCTTGCCGACAACGATTTCCTCGCAAAGATGCACACAGGAGCCACGCTCCTGAACGCCTCGCGTGGCGAGGTTGCCGACACTGAGGCTCTGCTGGCTCACTCCGAGCGACTTACGCTCTGCTTAGACGTGTGGGAGGGCGAGCCCGACAACATAAACCTCAGGCTCTTGGAGGCCACAGAGATTGCTACGCCCCACATTGCGGGCTACTCCTTGCAGGGCAAGGCAAACGCCTCGGCGATAGTACTCCGTGCGCTTGCCCACAGACTCGGCATTGGCGAGTTGGAGGAGTGGTACCCCGAGGGTGTCCGCCCCAGCACTCCTCAACCTATTGGTTGGGAAGAGATGTGCAGCCGCATAGACGACCACTGCCACCTCTTGGACGAAACAACAAGGATGAAACAACACCCTCACGACTTGGAAGATAGGCGAAATACCTACCCACTGAGGGAAGAGTTTTTTTAGAATTGAGAATTGAGAATTTAGGTGCGCCGTTGGCGCAGAGTTTTGAATTTTGAATCCAAAGCCGAACATACTCGAAACACTCCGTAAGTGGTGGGGCTATACAGGGTTCCGCGAGGGACAGCGTGAGGTCATCGAACGTGTCTTGGCGGGCGAGGACACCCTTGCATTGATGCCTACGGGTGCCGGTAAGTCGCTCCTCTATCAGGTGCCAACAATGGCGCGAGAGGGTATCTGCGTGGTTGTCACTCCGCTTGTGGCACTGATGAAGGACCAAGTAGACAACCTGCAAAAGCGAGGCATAAAGGCGGTGGCTCTCCATAGCGGTATGACACGCCGCAGTATAGACATCGCATTAGACAACTGCGTCTATGGCGATGTGAAATTCCTCTACATAGCTCCCGAAAGGATACACAACGAGATGTTGGTGGCAAGGCTCCGCAAGATGAATGTAAGCCTCATTGCCATTGACGAGGCACACTGCATCTCGCAGTGGGGCTACGACTTCCGCCCCGCCTACTTGGAGGTGGGCTACCTCAGGCGCATAGTGCCCGATGCTCCCATACTCGCTCTTACCGCCTCGGCGACCGATGCTGTGGCACAAGATATTATGCGTCTGCTGCAATTCCGCGATGGCAAGATAGTAAGGAGCAGTTATGCACGCCCTAACGTGTCTTTCGTGGTGCGCAGGTGTGACGACAAGAGGGAGCAACTCTGTCGTGTACTCTCCAATGTGGATGGTGCGGCAATTGTCTATGTCCGTACAAGGGAGCGCAGTGTGAAGGTCTGCGAATGGCTCACAGAGGAGGGTTTCTCCTCACAATTCTACCACGCGGGCTTGCCTCACGAAGAGCGAGCCATACGTCAAGATGAGTGGCAGAGGGGCGATAGGCGCATTATGGTCGCCACCAACGCCTTCGGTATGGGCATCGACAAGAGCGATGTGAGGGCGGTTGTACACTACGATATGTGCTCTTCGCTCGAAGCCTACTACCAAGAGGCTGGTAGGGCAGGTAGGGATGGAAAGCGTAGTTTTGCCGTTATGCTTGTAGATCCCAACGAAGAGCACTCTACCACACTCAGAGTAGAAAATGACTTCCCACCGCTACCACTCATAAAAAGTATCTACTCTAAAATCTGCACCCAACTGATGATAGCCTATGGCGAGGGTGCGGGCGTGGGCAGGGAGTTCAACCCCTACGAGTTTGCCCACAAGGAGGGTATTACTATCGATATGCTCCACAACGCCACAAAGATCCTCGCCCAAAATGGCTACCTCTCGCTGAGCGATGAGAGGGAGAATTCGGCACGACTGATGTTCTGCGTGGGCAGGGAAGAACTCTACGACTACCGCATCCGCAGGGGCGAGATGGAGGGTGTACTACTCGCCATAATGAGGCTCTACGAGGGTGTCTTTACGGAATTCCGCCCCATTGACGTCCAAGAGATTGCCCTTTATAGCGGCTATGGGGTGGAGAGAGTGAGGGAGGAGCTGAAACACCTCTGGCGACAGCACATCATCCGCTATGTTCCGAGTAGTTATTCGCCCATAGTGAGTCTGCTTTGCGACAGGGTGCCCGAGGAGGATGTCTACATAGCCCCCGAGAGTTACCTCATAAGAAAGCAGTATGCCATCGAGCGTGCCGAAGCTATTGTGAACTACGCACTCTTGGAGGATGGTTGCAGGAGCCAATATATACAGGAGTATTTTGGCGAGAGGGACGCTAAGGCGTGCGATGCGTGCGACCTCTGCCTTGCAAGGCGCAAGCGCCGAAGCAAAGAGCCCGAAGCGCCCTCGGTAACTCCCGAAGAGGTGTTGGCGGTGGTGGCGACTAAGGATGGTATCTCGCCTCGCGACCTTGCCAGAGAGTTCTCTGCCGAGCCCGAAAGCATAGCTCGTGCAGTGGAAATTCTCTTCGAGAAGGAGAAAATTTATACCGACAAAGGCGGTATTCTCAGGATAAAGCGATAATTTTGCGCCCGAAATGACAAAAGAACTATTCCAACATAGCATCACACCCGAAGAGATTAAGGATTTGCCCGTTGCAACATTTGAGGGCAAAATCGTCATTGTGGACTCCTCGGAGAAGTTGGCGAGGGCTTGTGAGCACCTATCGACACAGAGCGTCATAGGCTTCGACACCGAAACACGCCCCTCGTTCAAGGCGGGCGTGACCTACAACGTGTCGCTCATACAACTCTCCACAGCCGATGTCTGCTATCTCATAAGACTCGGCTCGGTAAGGATGGAGCGTTGCTTGATGCACCTCTTGGAGAGTCGCAAAACGCTGAAAGTGGGCGTGGATGTGGCAGGCGACATTCGTAACCTCAACAAGGTACGCCACTTCCGAGCCGCAGGATTTGTGGAGTTGCAAAAGGAGGTGGAGGCTTTCGGCATTGAGGATAAGAGCCTCAAAAAGATGGCTGCCATTATTCTTGGCGTGGGTGTGTCGAAGGCGCAAAGGCTCAGCAATTGGGAGGCACGCGAACTCACCGCAGCACAGATGCGCTACGCCGCTACGGATGCGTGGATATGCTTGGAGATGTACGATAAACTGTTAAGGGCAAAATAAAGTAAGTCAATGAGCAATAACAAAAAGATATATCTGAAAAAAGGCAAAGAGGAGTCGCTCCTGCGCCGCCACCCCTGGGTTTTTTCGGGTGCCATAGGGCGTGTGAGTGAGCAAATTGAGGAGGGCGAGATTGTCGATGTACTCTCCCACTCCGGCGAGTTCATTGCTCGTGGTCATTCGCAGGTTGGCTCCATTGCCGTAAGGGTGCTCAGTTTTGAGCAGGAGGAGATAGACCAGCAGTGGTGGAACTCCCGCATCGGCTCGGCACTTGCCGTAAGGCAGACACTCGGGCTTACCGACAACCCCCAGACCACCTGCTACCGCCTTGTGCACGGCGAGGGCGACAATCTCCCGGGACTTGTCATCGACATCTATGGCTCTACGGCAGTCGTTCAGTGCCACAGTGTGGGTATGTACCTCTCGCTCGATAGTATTGTGGCGGCTCTGAGGGAAAACTACGGCGACTCGCTCGGTGCAATATATAACAAGAGTAGCCAGACTATGCCCTACAAGGCAGAGATTGAGGTTGAAGATGGTTACCTCTGGGGTTCGGGCGAGGGCGAAGAGGTCGTCTTGGAGGGCGGTCACAAGTTCGCCGTCAATTGGGCTAAGGGACAAAAGACGGGCTTCTTCATAGACCAAAGGGCAAACCGAGCACTCGTGGCAAAGTATGCCAAGGGGCGCAATCTGCTCAATACGTTCTGCTATACGGGTGGCTTTTCGATATATGCTCTTGCGGGTGGTGCAAAGAGTGTTACGAGTGTGGATAGTAGCGGCTTGGCAGTGGAACTCGTGGAGCGCAACGTGGCTCTCAACTTCCCCAATGGCGCACCCCACCGCAGCGCAGCAATGGACACCTTCGACTTCCTACGCACAACCGAGGATGGCGAGTATGACCTAATAATCCTCGACCCACCCGCCTTTGCCAAACACCATAAGGTGCTGGGCAATGCACTGCAAGGCTATAAGAGGCTCAATGCGAGGGCTATGGAGAAGATTGCCAAGGGTGGCATTCTCTTTACATTTAGTTGCTCGCAGGCTGTCAGCAAGGAGCAGTTCCGCTTGGCGGTATTCTCGGCGGCGGCTATTGCAGGGCGTAAGGTGCGCATCCTCCACCAACTCACGCAACCCACCGACCACCCAATCAACATCTACCACCCCGAGGGCGAGTACCTCAAAGGCTTGGTGCTGTATGTAGAATAAAAAACTAAGGGACTCCACAGAGAGTTCCTTAGTTTTTTGTGGGAATTATGGGAGAACACTGCACGAGATGAGAGAAAACAAACCCTGCAAACCACACACTACCTTGTGACAGAAAAATTCCCCTTTCCCTACGACAGGGATATTGGGATGTGTGGTAACACACAGCAAATGGAGCCACAACAAAAAAAGGCTATCCGAGTGGATAGCCTTTTTCGTCTTGTGCTCCCTCTGGGGCATCGTTTTATGGGCTCTGTGTGCGTGTAAGGGCGATTTTTACCTTCTTCTTCACACTTTCTTCAAGCGATTTTCGAACTTAAAATGAGGCTAAAATATTGAGTTTTTCATGTGGCTTTTATCTGAACGACTCCAAGTCTCTGCCGCCTATGCCAACGGGGAGCATATCACAATAGCGGGCATACCATTGTATCTTTGCTGGGGTGATGTCGCTATCGTACTCGCTAATAATACAACCCGTTGTTAGGTCGTCTGCCAGGGCGAGAATTATCTCCGAGAGTTCGAGCGTCTGCTCCAACTCGCAACCTGCGGAGCAGAAGATGTTGCGTTGTTTGATATGCTCATAGCCGTAGATAGCACCCATAATGTTGCCCGTAATAGAGCCTGTCGAGTCGCTATCGCCATCGTGATTGACAGCTGCAATTATCGCCATCTCTACACTGTCAATATGCCTAACAGCACAGAAGAGCGCAATCGCCCACGCATCGTCTGCCGTCCAACCCTCGCCAAGCATACTAATAGCCTCGGCATCGGGTGTGTCGGAGTTGGCCAAACGAAGAGCTTTTCTGCTCAACTCTCGCAATGCTTTCTTATATGGTGCATACTTCTCCTCCTTATATATACGCCCAAGAATCCGAATACAACTCTCAACAATATGGTCAATATCCTCTTTAACCTGGTCGGGAGTAAGGAATAGCACCTTATGGAGTAGTGTTGTGAGCAAAGCGGCAGGCAGGAAGCCGAGAGGGTGCTTGTGGGTACATTCAGCCACCTGACATCCCGCAGTAGCAAGTTCGGTAAGTGAGTAACCAGAGTGCTGATTGCGCAATTTATATCCAGCATCGAGTAGTGCCATCGGTGCCACACGCATAATACCTCCGCACCCTTTGCTATTATTCTTTACCTCTTGGTGATTGACGAGGCTTTCGAGTGCATTCAGACAAGTGATGCCTGGGGCTCGCCTATGTGCCATTTCGGGCAATCGGTATAGCCAAGTGTGGGGATAGTAATCTTTGGGCTTTCGGGTTTGAGTGTAGTACCAATCCATATATGCATATTCCACATAGTCTTCTGGCCGACCTCCTATGCCACGCATATAACCACGAGTTAATCCCATCAACATACCGTTGGCGGTAAAGAGGGTCATCTGCGTATCATCGCTGATGAGCGCCTTGCGGTTGGAGTCCAACTTAAACTCTCTAATACCACGCTCTCCATAGTGCGAGAGGATTGTTTTGCGGTTTATGAACTCCACCTCATAACCCAGAGCATCGCCTGCTGCTCCCGCCATCAGGCAACCTCTAATTTTGTCGTTTAGTGTATTCTCGCTAATCATATTATTTCAAGTTTGTGTGTTGTTATACTAACTCCCAAACAACCTCCACATTCGCGTAGCCATTGAGGTCGGTTGGTGTTATGTCAATAGGTGTTCCATCGCCCATTGGAGTAGGGCTGCCGATGCAGTCGCCATACAATCTGCCATCGTAGTAGTTGTCGCGAGGAACTCCATAATTGACATTCGACACCTCGCCAAGCCTCTTGCCCAGAGTTGTTGCCATAACCTCCGCCTTTCTTTGTGCATCCTTAACCGCAGCCTCGATAACCTTTAATCTGGCGGAGTCCGTGTCGCTAACTGCAAAGCCGAACTCAATCTCCACGCCTACTATCTCTCTGCCTATTTGGTCGAGTAGAGCGGTCAGTTGTGGGCAACCCATTTCGAGTTCGATTGTAAATCTTTGGTTGATTTTGTAGCCCTTAACAACCCACTGCCATTCGCCACGATCCATTTTCTTATGCACTCGGTGCATACTCACATCAAAACGAGAGGTCTTGGCAATATCTCTATCAAAGCCGTGCTCGGCAAGAATATCTTTGATGTGGCTTGTGTTTTTTGCGCCAGCCTCAAAAGCATCATTGTAGGTGGAGTGGAGCGCATCAATATCCACCGTTACTCGTGTTACATCGGGTATAAACTTCAAATCGCCCTGACCTAATACCTTAATTGTTCCCATTGTCATTTTGTTTTAAGATTCTACATTTTGTTTGTCGGATTGAAGATTCTCACACTTCTAATCCACTCTTTGCGAAGATACCAGAATGTCGCCTGGATTGTTTTGTTGCGTCGAGGGTGATCGTCATACCCTTTATTGCGATAGTTCATATCAAAGATGCACTCCCAACTCTTCTTGATTTTCTCTTGCAGCTCGGTGGTGTACTGATGAAAGTAGGCTCCATGCTGGATGTTATTGGCCTTCTCAAACGCATTAACCTCTTTTTCCAAAGCCCTGTCACCAATATGCCAACCATTTAGGCAGTGCCAACCCCACAAGTGAAAATTGCTCCCCAATAGCAGTTCGTCTGGAATGTCGGCTTCGATGAAGACCTCGTGGAGATATTTGCCATCCACTTTGTTGGGTGTAAATTTGGGCTTTCGTGCCTTGTAACTCCCATACTGCACCCAGCACCACAGCGGGTACTTGATTTGTGGCATTGGCGGCGGACCGAGGCGCAGGTGCATCTGCTCGACCATCCAATCGTAGGCAAACCTATACTCGTTGCATAGCCAACTCTCCCTGGTGCAGTAGGCAATGCCATTCTGTTCCAAGTCATCCAAAAAACTTATATCTTGCTGTGTCCAGACAATCATTGGTTGCTATCTTCTTGTGTTTCGTTTAGTTTTCTAAGTATGTATTCAACTCCGTCTAATGGAGGCAGGTGGCCTGACTTGCAATCGTAAATCAAATGGTTGTCGTAACCTTTGTAGTGGTCAATGAAGTGTTCTCCGAACTTTGCATAGTGGAACGCCTCGATGACGAGCCTACTGCGGTGTTGTCCAAAATCGCAGTGAACAATCATTCTCTTGCCTTCTCTGTCGTACTCCAAAAGTGTCATGACAATGCGCACCAAGTTGTCCCACCCAACATCCTCCACCTCCTCGTCAAGAGGGATGTGTAGATAGGTAATGCCCTTTGACTCGATGATGTCAGCCACTATAGCACTATAATTTTGCGACACATTTACAACCAGAGCAACATCGGATTGAAAAATCCAGGGGTTGTTCAAGTCGGCAATTGTCGGAAAACTGCGTGCTGCAATCTTTGAGAACTGATATATCTTCATCTTACTTCTTCATTTACGAAATCATACCATTGCTTATCCTTGGACCGCCAAAACTCCCTGCCTTCGGGAGTGGCAGACCAGTCGAAGGCGTGGGCGAAGATGAACTCCGCCTCGCCCGCATCCCACAAGGCTGCATCAAGGGCCGTGTGGCCGTTATGGAGCAGGAATGCAAGGTCGAACGCATCCTCGCACATCTGCTCCCGCAGGAACGAACGGAACGATTGGTATGTGGGCGATGTTAGTCCCATAGGATTACCTCACTGATTTTGTCGGCAAAGTCGGCATCTTGGGGGTTGTATCGCTTGTTGCAACAAGGACACCAGAAGGGCGCATAGTCATCAGCAATCTCCCCGCACCCCACGCAGGCGTAAACAAAACCCACGCCCGCCTGGTGCTCGAACTCCGAGCCACAACGCTCGCACTTAACTCTATATATCACGCCCATAGCCTACCAATCTTTATTTCCACCCAATAGGTATCCCAATGCAAGCAGGAAGATACCTATGCAAATAATTATATCGTGTAGCATATCTTATTTTTTGTATAACCTCACTGCTGGAACCGTCTTGTAACCATTTTTTGTAGGGTACTGATAGGTGCCCACTTGGCGCACACACTTGCCTTGTGACACTTTGATTATCTGGTCGTCATAATAGTTTGTGTTCTCATCTGCAAGAAATAGCACTACCATACCATAATAAGTATTGTGCCCACTTTCGGCATTTGCCAAAGCATTGCCACCATCAACCACTTGGAGTACCTCGTATGATTTGGCAGGCATTACCTCACCAGGCTGCTCAAAAAGAGTCAAACCTTGAATCTGCGAAGAGTTGTTCTCAACGCCCTTTGCGATAAGCAGCAACACGCCCAAAAGAACTACTGCACCCGAAATGAAACCAGCGAGAAAAATTAGAAATTTTTTCATAGTAAGAATAGGTTTTATGAGTTAATAAATAGAAGATTCAATCTGTTGTAGCTAATCATCAAACCAACCAAATAGCCAAAGAAATAATAGCCATCGCCAAAAATTGTTGTGTCTGTCCATAGTCGTAGTTATTTAAGTTTTCCTCCGCCACCGAAGAGAATATCAAGACACTCCATTAGCAGAGCAATCACCACCATAATTCCGAAAATTACCTTCATATTTAAGATGTTATAATAATTAAAAATCCCTGTTAAGATTAAATCAACTCCTTCACTATCATTTTCTTAACGATATCCATCCAATTCTGATAAATCCAGACGGGTGTTACTTCTTTGTACTCTTTTAACATATGGCAAAATTCATGATAATAGGGCTGTTTGAGAAACAGATGATTACCTGCGCCCATATTTATGTGTTCCCAATCCTCAGGGTCACCATATAGACACTCCCACAAAGTGGGACATATAGCGCCACGAATAGTAACACTGTGAAAGCAAGAAAGGTTAAAGCAGAAAGCACTCCCATCAGCTTGTACTATCTCCACATTACCAGGAGACCCCATAGCACCGAATTCTGCGAACGAGAATACAATGGGGTTTAAGGGACAATAATCTGGGAAATTGTCACAGGTGAGATAAATCATTTTCTCTTCCATAGTGTGCGACATCGTTGTTGTGAATATAGAATCATTAAATAAAAAGTCCCGACAACACTTTCTTATGCTGTCGGGACAAAGGTACGGGGCGCTTTTGACAATTACTGTCAATTGCTATTTTTGATAGATTTTTAACGCATAAGTTTTAGTGTTTTACATCCATCCTCATGGCCCACTTTATGGATTCGCCGACAAGGGCGACATCACATTCTTCCCCTAATAGAAGGCCCAAATAGCAGGTCTTCCAAAATCCCCACAAGCACAAAAAATGCAGCAACGGCAATGATTCCAAGCAAGATAAAACCAACTGCTTTGCCTATGCTTTTAAGGGTTGTTTTACTCCAAAATCGTAGCCCTTCGTGGCGATATACCTTGCAAGTCCAAATGATAAAGTATGCCAGAGCAGAGCCACCCAATGCGAGAATAACAATCACACTTGGTGCGTAAAAATATCCCCATCCTACAATTGTCAGATAAGTAGAAAAGAGCATAATGATAGATATGGCCAAATCGCCACATATCAAAAACTCTCGTGCCGTCCTGACAAACTTAGAGTTCTGCCTTTTGCGCATACGGGTTAGCACAATAGCGTAGATTGCTGCAATTGAGAGTAAGGAGTAAAACAGCATCTGTATGGGCAAAAGTGTCATTCCGACAGCCGCCCCCTTGGGGCCACCAATGCCTCCAAATAGCGAAACAGACAGGAGAATGGGAATAACAAGAATCATTACCACCTCGGCAATAATTCCAGGGATGACAAATCCCTTGAAGAGTTTGGTTTCAAAGTTTAGTGTATTCATAATGGTAGATATTTTTATGTCCTCTTGTGTAGGTGGGTTTATCATGCTCTCGGAATCATCAACCATATTCGCCCCGAAAACCCACTTTCCTACAACCCTCTGCCACCAAGGGCGATATTCAACATATACCCTATTTATTTGTGGCTTTGTGTATGTCTTATGTGCTTGTGTTGATTTATTCTTCATATTGCCTTTAATTTGGGTGTGGCTGTTACTCGTCATCTTCGGCATCCAACTCGGCCATTAAGGCTTGGACCTGGGGCGACTCAATTAAGCAAGACACTTCATCCAACATCCTACTATTGTGCTGGGGGCGGCTGAGTTCTTTTATCATTCGACCATTGCGTAGGCGAGTAGTCATATTGTTATCTATTGACTCCAACGGGAAGGTGTGTTTTCTCAGGGTGTCCCTAAACCAAGGTGTGCAAAAGACTGAAATGATTGGTTCGTGCTGAATGGATGAGCCACGAGGTCCCCATATTCTCTCTTGTATACTCAAAGACATATTTGTCACTCTGGCCCATATAATTATGTGGTCGGCCAAGGCTGGAACCAGCGTTCTTGCGATGTTCTCCTGGCGTGAAATGCGACTATAAATCTCACCCACCAGCCACTTGGCAAACTCAATCCACCTCGCCCTATATGAGTCCACATCGGAATAGGAGATCTCATCATCGAGTTTGCACCGAATGTCATAATATCTCTTGTAGGCCACATCGTTGAGGTGCATAAACTTCCTCGCAAAATCCTCCTGGTCGGGTACTGAATTGAGTAACGCAGGAACACCCTTGGCATCGGTAATTGTGCCGAATATTACATCCTGAAAATAGGAGGAATCTCTTGTCTTCATCAACTCACTTTCATCTTGTAACTTACGATGCAAATCGCGAAGGACCAACGAGTAGATGGCTAATGTCGTGGCGTTTTTGCGCCCACCATAGAACTTGGTAATAACCTTCTCGTATAAGGGATTAGGTATGATATTGCCGAGGTAGAGTAGCGAAATGGCCAGATTAACCCTCTGTGTTGGAGGGATAATCTGGTCGAATACCTTGCGGTCGTGTTTGAGTAGTGCAGTGAGCAACTCCTCGGAACGCTTGGCATTACGCTCATTGGTGAGAAATTCCTTCGCTTCCCAGATGTTGCTCATACCATAGATGCGCTCCTCGCAATCGTAGGGCATAGGGAAGTAGAGCGATATGTCGCTGGCTATATAACGGAATCTAGTTGGGTCCCACGGATGGCAGATATCTCCACTCGTGAACACATATAGAATTTCTTTATAGTCGTGGTTATCTTGGAAATAATGATAACTCCTTAATTTGTTGCTCCTGCGCATAAGTTGTTTTTTAGTATTTAGTTCTTATGAAGAGGTCAGTGGAAATCTATTCTAAAAAGGAACATCCTCAATTATTCCCCTATGATATCGGAAGTTCTCATCTGCATAATTCACATATTCATATACTGCTATCGCTTCTTCGCAAACATCAACTGGGCGAAGGTAATCTCCATTGTCGAGCAGATAATAGACATAGCCGTTATCATCCTGGGCACTCACGGTCTTGTCCTGTAAGAATGCTGTGTGTTTTGACACTTCCAAAAGTGAGGTTTTCTTGTTCCGCACACTCTCTTTACCTTGGGGGCTCTGCCATATATCCGCACCCGATTCATCGGGCAGATACTTGTCAACACAATGATAGGCAAGAGGAATGACTCCCATCCATCCATTAGAATGTGCAAACTCTTTTTCGAAGTATTTCCACAAGGGCTCCCCTTCGTTGAGCCAATAGATCTCTGTGATTAGATGGTTATCTCCCCTGCAAGAGAAAAGGTGCAAGCCCGTTCGTTGAGCAAGTTCTTTGTTATCCCAAGTTTCTACCCAATATTGTTTGCAGGTTTCTATCTTCTTATAGTTCAGAGTTATGTATATACCCCATTCGTTGCAATAACACCATATGCAATCTGAATGAATTTCAGACCATTTTATGACACCAATATGAATTATATATCGTCCATATTTAATCTCATACACCCCTTGGCGGTCTATCATCCTATCAACTTCTTCTTTGGTCATAATTTGGGCTGATTAAAATTGGTTGTTTCCCTCAAAGTTAGTAAATGTTAATCCCTCCACACAAGCATTTACCGATAAATAGTTATCAACAGCCGCCAGGGATTATTGAGTCTAATTTGGTTGTGATGGATTGTTGGAGCGAATGGTAGATTGTGCTTCAATGCTCTTGTTTTGGCTTAACACCCAAGTGATGAACGATTCAAGGTCAGAACTTTTTGCCTCGCCGTAATTAAGGTGTTGCTCGCCATTTACACCACAGTAGAACCACAAGCCATTATCCGACATCTCCAAAGTATAGTATTGGCACTCCAAGGTACGGGTATTAACTAACACTGCGCCATACTTGGCTTCGGGGGCGATTTGAGGCTCTGGGAATTGATAGACTACTTGTTTGATTTCGCCATAGTCGCTCACGCTCAATACTCGGAATTTTGCCAATTCCGCCTCATCCACATATCGCTCGCGGCTACGAAGAGTATCCCTAATCCACTCCTCGTTCCACAAATCTTCAATTGAGAGCTTACCGCTTGTCAAGTGGGTTAATACGGAAGGAATCAGCCTATACGCCAGAGAGTATATGTAGTTGCGCCCAAGCGTAGGGTCGTTTTCCTGCTCATAGTTACTCATCACATTGTCGTGAGAATTGCTCAACCAGTGTGCAAAGTGCTCGAAGTATCGCTCCAACTCATCCATATATAGCATATGAGCCTCAATGGCATATACAATGCTATCATCAATAACAAACGCCTTGATTAGGTTGGCCGTTCTCGTAAGCTCATCCGTATATCTTCTAAATGTACCGAGATCTATTTTGTCATCATCAGATACCTTAAATCGTACATGCATCGTAAGAAAACCATTGTTGTAAGCGACAACCATATTGAGATCTCCATACTTAAATACAATGCCGTCGTTGTATTGCTGTGGAGCATAGCCCATATTTGTTAGTGACTGAATAATTCGATCCTTCGAAATGAATTGTTCCGAGTAGTCCCTCAATTTGACCATCCGCTTGATGACCTCCAACTCATACTTGCGACTCTTTTTGTGAGAAACAACAAACACAGATATACATATAGCAAGTATAACGAAAATGGAGATAATAAGCCATTCGAGCCTAGCCTCCAAGCCAAGCCAAATTAGCAGCGCAATGGTAGCAATGGTAGCACCAATTTCCAGATACAGCGATCCCTTGTTTTTGATGCTCAAAATCACATCATTCAGATCATTAATAGTGTGTTTTAGTTGCTCGTCACTCAATTCAAACCCTGGGCAGGGAATGTTATCTCCCAAATTTTTATCATCATGGTCGCACACGATTTCATCGCCCTCGTGTTTGTGAAATCGGCAGTTTTTACAGAGTTTGTTGTGCGAAACATCTGCGATAAGTTCTGGGGTAATAGGTCCGTTTTTGTGTTTATTCGTATTCATAAGTAATCGTTTAATTGGCGTTTTCGTTTTGTTGTTTTGCAACTATATTGAACTCTTCGGTTAACATCTTCATCATATCGACTTTGATGGCAGTTGCTTTAATCATAAACTCCTCAAACTCGGCATTTGTAAGTATTTTATCTTTTGATCCACCCGAATAAATCACATCGTATATCGGTTGGGATATTTCATCAAAATACAATGCGTATTCGATGACAGTCTCTCTTGTTGCCTCCAATTGTTCAGCCGAAGTTGCAAAGTCGCAAATGAGTCCACAATATGTCTTATAAAAGCACACTGTTTCCAAGACAAAGTAGATCTTCTGCAACTCCTCTTGGGTGAAACGATCCACCATTTTCGCGAGCTCTATCGTTCTGATTGTTTTCAACGGGAATCCGTAATCAATATCTCGGAATTCGTCATTTCTTTCTACCTTGTTTGCTATTGTGCGGAAAAGTTGGGTATAGTAATATGAATAGCCAGACATCTCCGCCAGTGCCACAATATCCTCGTAGTTGCTCTTGGCGACATTGTTAGCCAAAGAGTCGCAGATGGGCACAGAATTAAGCGCATATCCTGCCTCTTCGGGACAAACATATAGTCCTAAAATGCTCACAAAATAGTTCATTCCGTAAGCAAACAAATTGTTCATCTGGAAGATGGTGGTCATCTGCTGTAAGAATGGACGGTCCATAGTAGTAACAACTTTATGGAGGCTATCCACCATTGAAGAAGCCCACACGGTTTCGGTATCTCCGCCTATGGGTATAGATGCCTCCGACAGCTCTCTTATAGCACCACTTAAATCATTGATCATAGTTTTTTGCGTCTGCTCGGTCAAGAGAGGGAATGTATTCTTTTTCTCGACTTTGGGTCTGCAATTTGAGCATAAAAATATGCCGATAATAACGCTAATTAATAGTAAGGTATTTTTCATATTTCAACTTTAATTATAGGTTACCACAGCTTTATTTCTGGGTGGTTGGTAACGAGGTTGAGATAGTCCTCTTTGGTGAAGCCCGATTGTTCTTCAAGCATTCGGAAGGTCCTAACTTCATATCCCAAGACCTCCTCCTTCTCCTCATCTACGAAGCCGTACACCCAAACTTGAAATATCTTTTCGGGAGCATCCAAGAAAGAGATGCTTACCCATAGTCCACCTCCAAGAAATGGTTGAGCTTGAAGTACAATAAACATACTATCCAACGCATCTTTGTTCATAGATAACACACCATCCCTCACCGTTCCTTGTTGGAATGATGTGATATACTTTCGTATCTCACGATAGTAGTCGTTGTCTTGCCAATCGTCCTCGGTCCAATTTTCGAAGCGGATGTCGTTGAGGCTACGATGGGACTGTTCTTGTGCCGAACAGAGGGCGGGCACTGCAATCAGCGCCACCGCCAAAAGAGTAAGTAGTTTTTTCATGGTAAAAGCTGTTTGTTATTGATGTTTTCTCGCCCCAAATTTAAGAATACCCTGCGCACTCTTTGTTCGTAACCTGACTCACTATAATTAAGATGAGGATTAACGCGAATGTAGCCCATAAAGGCCAGTTTCTTAAGGGTTGAAAATATCAAGCCCTTAATAAAGATTTGCGCGAACATAGCGTTCGTGCCGCATTTTTAAATTTGTCGCCGAAAACAGATGATTATGGCGACCACTATTACATATCCACAAGCATCATTAGTCGAAGTTGCACTCTCGAATTTGTGCAGAGAGTTATTCGATTTCAATGCTGCACTAGTAACCTCTTCTTTAAAAGAAGATGTGTGCACGCGTGATATGCATAGGTTGAACTCACTTGATTGGCAAGTGAGTGCAGGTGATGTGTTGCTCTTTGATATGGACGGCACCCTCATTGATACGGATGCCTGCAATACCAAAGCATACAAAGCAGCTATTGAAGTGGTGCTGGGTGGTGATTATGCGGAATTGCTGGATATTTCCCGTATAGAACGAAGGGTACTGCGTGAAAGGCTTTCCTGGATTTCCGAGAAGCAACTCGCAGATATCATCGCCCTTAAAGAGAAATTTTACACGCAGTTCATTGACGAGATTAGCATTATCTCCTCAACAATGGAAATTCTCAACCGTTTTGTGGAAACTCACAAAGTGGTTCTAGTGACCAATGCTCGTCGTGGCAGGACTATGCAGACCCTCCGCCATCTGTATCTGGAAAATACATTTGATGCGATCGTAACAAAGGATGACTGCAATGGTACAGACAAGTTTACGACAGCTATTAATATTCTCGGACTCAACCCTAATAAAGTATGGGTGTTTGAGAACGAAGAGGTGCAGGCTATGGCAGCAGTAGCAGCAGGTATAAATATTAATCACATAATTCTTAGGTAGTATGAAGAAATTTACAATCGAGGCAAACAACTTTCTTTCGCAGAACATTCAGGGCTATTTCCGTCAATACTACATAGGTGGAGAGAATAGGCATTTGAACCCCAAAAACATCGAGCACTTAATTTGCTCGTTCAAAAACGACATCACCGTAACACCTAACGAGGTAATGGAGTGTTGCATAGATAGATTGAGCGACATCCTTAGAGAGGATTTGTGCGCGATTGTAGAGAATGAGAATCTTTCTTGTCCTACCATCTGCGTCATTCCTAGGGCTAAAGTCAGCTATCGTCCAGATCAAATGCTGTTTAAGGCTACCATTAAGAATGTAGTCCAGTCTATGAGCTGTGTTGTGGATGGCACGGATTATATCATCCGCACTGCCGATACAAAAACTACCCATAGAGCACGCAGGGGATATGGTGGTGATGGTAAACTGCCATATCCAGGAATCACCATAGACACTTGTGCCATCTCCAATGATGTTAGAGGTAAGGATATTATTCTTATCGACGACCTATATACCAAGACCGTCAATATCGACGAGGACGCCATTGAAGCTCTCTTACGCAAAGGAGCCAATTCGGTAACTTTTTACTCGATTGGTCGCACTGTTTCTCGCTACTAATTATTAATTTTGTAACAGATATAGGACTATGAATTACACGCAGAACGCACTAAATGTACTAGCAGTACGAACCTTTAAGGGTATTGGCAGGGCTTGGTTTGTTAAGAATTGGCAACCCAACCTCACCGATATGGATATAGTTGCACTGATCAATCAGGGCAACAAAGTCGATGTGCCAGCAACGATAGGCGATTTGGAGCAAAAACGCACAGCAATAAAGCGTCTGCTCGAACAATCGCAAGGATGCATGGATGGCGTAGTAGCATTGGGCGATAAGGATTTTCCCAAACACAGAGGCGATGTTAAGAATAGTGAGCAGCCTATTTTTCTTTTCTACAAGGGAGATTTGTCGCTACTCTCATTAACCAACCGCAATGTGGCTGTAATAGGACTATTAAATCCCACTCCTGAAATAGAGGGGCGAGAACGCCAAGTTGTGTCTGAATTGGTAAAACAAGGTGCTACTATTGTAAGTGGCTTGGCGTTGGGATGTGATTCTATTGCACACCGTACAACTTTGGAGTGTAATGGTAAGACTGTGGCGATATTGCCGAGTCCACTGAGTTCTATTATGCCCGCAACTAATAGACCATTGGCGCAACAGATATTAGACCAGGGTGGTTTGTTAGTTTCGGAATATCTCACAGATGCAAAGAGCAAGATGGCGCTCAGTAGTCGCTACCAGGAGCGAGATAGATTGCAGGCTTTGTTTAGTGATGCCATTGTGCTTTCAGCAAGTTATGCCAAGAATAACTTGGGACTTGATAGTGGCTCTCGTTTGGCAATGAGCTACGCTGCGGATTATGGTATCCCTCGTGCTGTGATTTATGATGATTCGGAAGCAACCAACCCAATGTTCGACCTAAATAGGCAGTATATGAGAGAGGATGGCAGAGTGGTGGTTATAAGGGAAACAACATCGGCTTCTGACCTTGACCGATTGCTGCGCCTAAAACCTCGCACGGCTCAACCCAGATATTCACAGAATACCATTTTCTAACCATAAAGGAGAGAGCTGCTGGCTCTCTCCTTTATGGTTCCTCTTTATTCCTTAATCAAATCGTTTAATAGGTTCTTCAATTGCACCAACTCTTGCTTGGTGGCAGTCCTTTGTATGATTTTATACACCTTAATAATATTCATAAGTATTTGATCATCTTCTGCACCTGCTGTTTGGGGGTTCCAATCCATCCCAGTGATTTCAGTAAACAAATTTTCTCCTTCTACAAACCATTGGTCGTATTGTTCCGACATTCGTTCAAAGCGGTCATCTTCTTGTATGGCCATATCCACACGATAGACATCTGTGGTTTTATATGGAACCAACTCATCTTTCTTATTCTTGTAAGCTCCATTTTTGGGAATGTATGTTAATCTTGCTTCAACATAGATTGGGTTTTCCAATTCAAGAGAACGAACATATCCTAATTGTGGTTTTAGAGGACAGTCTACTTGACTCCCCGATAATTTCATAAGGTTCTCGATGGTTAATAAGTTCGTACAAAATTGCTGACCATAAGACTTCTTCATCAAGATGTTGTCAAACTTCTGCCCTGTTATCAGATCAACGGCATATATGCGCAACAACTCATCAAAGACGCCCTCTCTTTCGCCTCGAATTACCGTGCCTTTTATATGGGTAATTTTAAGATGATATTGTTTGCTTTGTGGCACAACCATGTCTGAACTACAATAACTATTGTTTATTATTTTACGAATTCGTTGTGTCTGAGTTCTTCAAATTGTCAGAGATGGTATTGGCAAGTTTGGTCAAAGCCTCAACTATTTCAGCAAATGGTGTGGTGTGGACAAAATTGGCAAAACTAGCATTTTGGGCAAACTCTTTATACTCATTTACAGTCATTCCAATCTCTCTATTGAAACTGTCTTTTAGTGTATCATCGCTAAAGCGTCTATAATCTATATTATACCATTGTCTATTAAACCACAATTTATTGGCTCTTGCAAAACGATCAACTCGGTTGATTATCTCAAAACTATCAGTATGAGTGTTTTTAATAGTCCTATGACTCTGTATATTTCGTACTTTTCTTACTGCGTCAAGTATGCTGAAGACATCTATTTTGTATTGTGAGTTAAAGGCATATAGCAATGTGCCATATGCTGCTAAGTCCTTTGCTTTGGGATTATAAAGTATCACATTTTCTTTGATAGCATTCGTGTCGCTATTAAACTTAATATCATAATAATAGTTCAACAGTGGTTCTGTTTGCAGTTGCACATATCTGCAAAACTCAAAGAAGTCTGTTTTATGTCCCCTTAAACCATATCTACAACGAAGCATTTCTCTATAATCTGCCTCTAACTGATTGCGTACATCAGTATCTATCACAAAAGAGTAGTCAATGGCGGGCTTTGCTGAATCTAACCTATAGTCCAAACCAAGATATTTTTCTATGGCATCAATCTTTGCATTGGACACACCTTCGTGAGTGACATTCTTTTGAGGTTCAACAATAGGCGAGCTCTCTTTTGTTTCGTGTGTTTCTCTTAGCACCATCCTTAAATCAGCAATGAACTCCTCGTTGCCAGGGAGTTCTTTGACTGCTTTGACGAAAGCCACTACTCTATCTAATTCTTGCTTATTTAGTCCCATACTCAATCATTTTATAAGTTATCAGGCTCTGGAATATCTGCCTCCATAAGAGCAATTAACCTTTCACGATTAGCAATCTCTACACGATCAGAGGCAATATCTTCCATGCTCACAACTTTGTAATTTTTACCATCAACTTTATCTTCGTTAAGTACTTGCGAGAAGATGTCGCTCTCAACCAATGCAGAAAGTTCTTCCTGCAACTCAACTGTCTTTCGTTTACCAGCTTTGGTGTGTTGTGGCGCCACCAATTTTTTGTGGAGCATATAAAAGAGCGAGATGCCGTTGTCGCAAAGTGAAATCTGATATTTGCGCCACAATTCTGCTGCTTCATCTCCCTTAGCGAACAACTCTTTCACAGGAACTGTTTGGCTGACTGTAATAGGTCGTATATCATCGCCCACTTTGAAAAACAAAGCAGGTGTTGTTTCGGGATTGTACTCTATTTGGCTAGAGAGGGTTTCCTCAAACTCTTCTCGATTCATTGTATGGACATAAGCGAGTGGCTTCTTTGCATACTTTATGGGAGCCAATTCTTGTCCTTGCAATTTGGCAAAACGACTATTTAGAGCCTTGTAGGTCGCATCCTCTGCACCCTTAACCATTTTGAGATACTGTAACTTACCCATCAACACAGCGTCCAAACTTGGCATACCTCCTTTGTGGCGATGTGTAGGGTTGAGTTTGCGAGCCCTCATATAACTCTCACAAGCGGCCATATGACCAAACTTCTCCCATATGTGAAGCAGTGTGCGTACCTCACGGGTGTATGTGCGTACAACATTGACCTTATCTGATAAAATAAGTCCTGTTACTTCCTGGCGTTCACCTACTTTTTGGAGTCGGGTTTTCTTTTCGTTTATGGTAAAATGATTGTCGGCAATAATTCGGTGCAACTCCTTTATGAACTCGCCTTCGTTGGAATAGATATAGTTCATACTGCTGAATGTGATATCATCAGCATAGCGACTATACTTTGCACCAAACCTTTTGGCAAGACCACCGAGTTGTCGGTCAAGCTTCTCGCAGATGATGTTGGTAATGGTAGGAGATGTGGGCGCACCTTGTGGAAGAACATAGCGAGTCTCCTTGCCATCCTCTTCCAAGCGCATAGTGCACAAGCCTGCTATCACATCCGACAATTCGCTTGGGAAGTTGAATGGGGGTAGAGTGAGGCGCTTCCATAGCCTTGATTTGTCAATGCTGGGGAAGAAATCTTTTAGGTCGAGATTGTAGATGTAGTTTTGTCCGAGATGCAGTTTTGCATTATCCACCACAGAACGACCTTGCACAAAGCCCATCGCATATTTCGATGGCTCATAGATTGCCTGCAAGATTGTATTGAGGGAAAACAAGATCGATTTCAGCCCTGCTACAGGTGCGGAAATAACCCTCTCGCCACCACTCTTTTTGGGTATGGTGAAGTTTTTATATCGCTGGTGTGTTGCTCGCTTGGGGTTGCAATGATATGTGATTTGATTGAGGTGGAAAGGGCGAAATTTGTCACCCAGCGCATCTTGCTTCACCTGATTGAGCAATCGGCGAAGGTCTTTGATATTCTTCATTGCAAGGGCTGTTGTTCTAATTTCGGTTCTCTCCATACTCGTTTTAGGCTAAAAAAGAGCGCTCTTTGAGTCAGCTTATTGAAATTTCTTTTCTTTGTCTATGAATAAGTAAACGCAGTTTAATTATTCTCACTTGACGCAAAATACGGAGTATTTTGCTTAATGATATTCAAGTTCAGACTTGAATATCACCCATATCACTTCGAAGAAGGGATATGTTGTTATTTAATATTAACTTCTTAAGTTAATATGTTCTCAATTTATTGAGAATACTTGACTTTTAACAGACAGGAACTGTCGGTCAAAAGTCCAATAACAACAAGACCTTGGTTTACCCATTGAAGTTACCTCCTTTGGGCCAGCTGTACAATACGACAGCCTAAATCAAAATGTCATTTCAATAAGCCACTCAAAGAACGCTTTAGTTTTGTTTCGTGCTGCAAATATAATACCCCATTGCGCACTCTATATTCGCACTATTGCAGTGTGCTATAATCCTCTACAAATATACAAAAAACTGTATAGATACCACATCCTATTCGCGATTTCTTACGATTAGGCGGTTTGAGCAAGGCTCGTTGCCTGGGAGGTGTTTCCATTGCCCTTCGTTGGTGCAATTTACAACTTTAGATGTGACTCGATTAATAACTCCCATATATTCATCATCGCACGCATCGTTAATACTTTGAATGCCTGGGTGTAGTATGCTAACATCTGTTTGCTTAGTCGCTTTGCCGTATTTGTTGATTGAGTCGAAGCCGCCACCAACTTTGATTCTTACATTGTTTGTGAGGATATATCTGTCGTGGAAGGTATTGGAACTTGTGTTTTGCTCTACGAACATATCAAACTCAAAATCCAGATTAGGGCGAATCTGTTTTATCTTTTCGACTAACTGGCGGTATATGTTCTCATCATTTCTAGTGTTGCTTTTATCTTTTGCTGTAATGATTGTCAGGTAAAACTTATCTTCTCGTGTTACTCCTGGTATCTGCCTGGGTAGTAGTGCATTCAATATCTCTTCTAGGTTGTTGAGGCTTTTAAGGATGTAATTATCAATAATGACTATCGAATTGCAGTTCGACAGATTGTGTTGACTTTGCAGTATATCTGCCCACTTGAGATACTTACCCTCCTCAACAGATTTGCCACAATCTCTAAAGAGGTAAGAGTTGGCATCCGCATCTTCTTCGCTGCTCCAGCAAGTTGGAGATAGCGTCACTATACCAAACTTCGAAGCGTAATTTCTGCAAATACCAGCCGATTTGTCAATTAAGTATGTGGTTCGTGTGCGTTTGGTTGATTTGTTGACATTCTCCACATACTCAAATCCGTGAGTGTCGGAACATACGCATTCGCCCTGCACATACTTCTTGGCGATATTTAGTTTTTCGGGTAGAGTCTGAAGTTGTTGTGCAAATTGTTCATCCTTAATATCTATCATAATTTGAGATTTGCGGATAAACTTTCCAACATTCAGCCACATTTGCACCGCATTCTCATCGGTGAGTATATTAAACGCAGAGCTTGAGTCCCTATACTTTTTTAGGAACTCAAACTCGCAATAGACTTGCTTTCTGTAGGTAGCCATACTAACTCATTGCTTTGAGGGTTAATATGTCGGTTACCAGATTGTCGGCCTCGTCGAGGAAGCCAGGCCCGAACGGGGCGAGCAAAATGCCATCCTCCCTGATTGGGATGTCCTTGACTTGTGGCTCTCCCTGTGGGCGCTGCTCGATGTTGGGGTTGTAGAAGTATTGCAACGACACCTCCTTGGGAGTGAGTTCCTTGCGAGCAACTAGCACTTGGAGTTTACGCACCATATACTCACTGTGGGTCTCCACAATGAAATGAATGCCATAGTTCTTGTAGGCATCTGTAAACATCTCCGCCAACAGCGACTGGAACTTCGGATGGAGGTGATTCTCTGGCTCCTCAACGGCAATGGTTATCCCTTTGGTTGTCCTTTCGTTATTTTTAAGAATTTCGAGTTCCACATTAATAAGGGTACCTAACAACTTCGTTATTCCCAAACCCTCGTCGGCTAAGAAAACTCCTATATCTTCTGGTGTTTTGTGGAGTTTGACAATCAAACCCAAACCCTCCGCCGTGCTTGTAATGGAAATGCGATCTCCCAACTCAAACTTCTTTACCCATTTGTTTATGTACTCACCTGCAACGGGGGTGTGATACATTGTTTCACCTTTAAGTTCGTCGGGCAAATCAACTTTCGCTTCTTCTTTGGGAGCGTATTTTCTCGCAACATCGGCATATTCAAACAATGTTTGGGTGAAAGCATCTTGTTTATCATCAGCAGTATAAACCCTTTTGGACAGAATAGCAGAGTCTGGCACATATTCTACACCTTTGAACATAGCTGGTGACAATACCTCAGCCAACATTTCTGAATAAAAATCTCTCAGATATGCAAAAACCCAATGTCCACCATTGGAATCATCATGCCAGGAACCTTCGATCCAGGAACCTTTGTAGCTTTTCATATACTCTTGACGCTCTACTCCCATTTCATTGCCAATGAATTTATCAGCAAGATGTAGGGTAAAGAATATACCTCCAAAACCATCTCCATTGAATATTGGGAACTTTTTAAAATCATCTAATTCGTAGATGCCTATATCATCAAATATGTACTCCGAAGTAACTTCTTGAAGAGTAATGTCTTGTAGCCACTTCTTCTCCTCTGCAACAAAATACGAAAGTAGAGAGCAGTGTTCGGATTCCTCGAACCAAGTCAAGATTTGATCGAGAAACTCTATATACTCAAAAGCGCATCGGTTTTCTTCGACACCATTTCTTCTGTTTCTAGACTCCGCCTCGGCAATCCAATTATGGAAGGTCTTTCTAACATCACATTTTGCAATACCATCAAGAGCTTTCCAGATCGGCATAGGAAATAGGGTATCTTGTTGTACTGCGCTATCAAACAAAGGGGCGATGGCCCAAAATGGACTATCCTTGTGATTTTTCGCAGAGTAGTCAAAATAAGGATCTATTCTCGCTTCATTTAATCTATTAACAAAGCGATCAAATTGCTCGGGAGTAACAATGCTTTTTAAGAGATCTATCTTGTCAGGCAACTCGTTTTCGTGGCTATACAAAGCATCAAAGGCAATATACTTTATTGTGGCTGCCAGATAGTTGTTCTTAATCGAAAGTAGGTTATTTACTTTTAATACCAACTTTCCATATTTGTGATTGGCAAAGAGATTCTCTTTCTTATCCCTATTTACCATAGCATCAAGGATAATGGTTCCATCAAGTTTCTTAATTAGAATATCGCAAAGCCATCCATTATTTAACACATCATTGGTATCCGCTATAAATGTCAACTCAATATCAACATCCTCGTCGAGAAGTCCGGAATGTATGGTGTAGGAAAAAGTCATCTTGCTACCCTCTCGAGACTTATTATTACGAGCAAGGTCGAACATACCCAATTTGGCAGTTCCCAAAAAGTCAAGTTTGCAATCTGCAAACTTCTCATATTCCATCTGACAGAAGAAACTTTTAAGCAACAGCAACGCTTTGGCAAACGAACTCTTACCAGAGCTATTACAGCCTGTGAGCAAGGTAATGGGAGCGAGATTAATAGTTCCGCCATTTTCACTATCAAATACTCGGAAATTCTTTATTTTCAGACTTGTTTTCATTCGCTTATAATTGGAGGTTAGTTCTGCAAATATAGTAAATTGAGTTGGGTTTTGCCAGTTTCGATGATGCAAAAGTAATGAAGTGGAGCGAACGCTATGTTCGCTATTGTTTATATCCTCTCGCCAATTTCTCGAATCGCTCTCTCATCTCGTTGTGGAGTGTGGCGGGAGTAAGGACTACAACACCATCCATAAACGAGGCGAGGAGTTGTTTGAGCTCGGTGTTGATTAGGCAGCGGAGCTCCACGAACTGTCCGTTTTCGAAGCCGTATTGTGCTCGCAGTTGATCTGCTCGACCACCCTTAACAATCTTCTGGGATCCGTGGATGGGCTTTGTTTCGATATAGGGCAGCTGACTATCCGACACCCACAAGAGAATCTTCTCCACCTCGGCATCCTTGAAAATAGTAACACCTACGATGTCGTCGAATCGCTCCTCTAACTCCTCCGAGGGCTCGATGTACTTCTTGCCAAACAGAAGCTCAAAGCCATCGATGCGGTCGAGGGCAAAGTTGAGAATATATCCATCCTCGGCCGCCGCAATCAAAAACCAGCGATTGTTATACTGTTTGAGCAGATATGGGTGCACTGTGATTGTTTTGGACTTGTCGGGCTCAGCAAAAGTGTGATATGTAAGGGCGATAACCTGCTTATTGGCAATGGCTGTAAAGAGCGAGCCAAGCAGATTGGACCCTGCGAGATAGTCGGGGTTGGTGCTGAACTGAATAATGCGCCTACCTTCCTGCACACTGAGTCGTTGTTTGAGACCATCGAGCCACTCAAAATTGTCGAGCCCATCGAACTGACCGAGCGTATTGAGCACCTCGCCCAGCAGATGTTCCTCGTCCTCGGAGAGTTTCTTGGTGAAGATGGAGAATGCAGGGTCGGCATAGTGGACATACTCCTTGCCATCGCGTCTCTCTTTGCGCTCCAACTCGACCATAAAGACCTCCTCTTCGAGGGCCTTGATGTCCTTCTGAATACAACGCAGCGATACGGGGTCAAAGCAATCCATTTGCAACTGCTCGTTCACATAGTCGCAGATCTCACGCGTGGTAAAAAACTTGTGCTTGTGCGATAGGCACTCATCTATGTAGCGATAACGAATTACCGCATTCTTGTTCATCGGCATAGGCTCATCTATTTAATTTTCGGCAAAGGTAGGACACTTATGCGAACCCTTTGTTCGCGAAAGGCGTTTACAAATTTATGGATTTATCTTTTGAAACGCAAATAACCCAAATTATTATGCGATGTGTAGCTCTGGATCTTCTGCAAGTTCTATTCGTACACGCATATTAAGGTTGTCTCGAATCATCATTGCGACAAATTTTGAGTGGGCGATCGGAGTCTCTAACTTCCCATCGTAACAAAGAACTCCCCAGAGCCCATCCTTCTCTACACAGTTGTATGGCGTGCGACAACTGAGCGGACCTGCATATTTGTCATATTCGGGTTTTACAATCACCTCGCCGAGTTCCCAATTTACAAATCCCACTTTACCACCTACTTGAATGGGAGAAATCTCCCACATGGTATCAAACTGACAACCATACTGCATTAGTAGGTTGATTACACTCTGCAAATCATCCTCACTCTCAAACATCAATGGCACCTTAACACACTCTTTCGTCATACCCCTAAACTTTGTTTCACGGCACAAAAATACCACCTCTTGCGTACGCTATGTTCGCGAGGTGGTTGGATTTGTGAAAAGTTCTTGAGAAATATTAAAGCAATATTCGCGCGGTTATGGCTCAAGCGTAAGGGTGATTACTCCATCTACGGCCTCTTTTTGAAAGTCTTGTACGCATCTTAACCACGAAATATAGTGCTCTTTATTGATGGCTGCAAGTTGTGTGTCGGACATGTCGGTTTCGTTCATAAAGGTTGCGTATTGTACAAGCATAGATTCTACTTTATCTTTACTTCTGTCTCCATCCTCACTCATCACTCCATCAACACCAGACCTGGCAAAACAAAAGCCATCCCTAACACGATATCCATATTTTGCACTATCCCCATAGGCTTCTAGGCGTCTATTTATCTGCTCGTTCATCTCGATTGGCATACCTATTTTATTTCGAGTTAGATACCTGCAAACAATCTCGTTTGAGCCTATGGATTTGTCCTTCCAGATCCTCTCATTATAGCGTTCGAAAAAGTGTCGAGAATAGATACTCACTTGTCGAATGAGTTGGAATGGGCTTTCTTCGGTATGCCTATACCCAGTAGGGTATGCTTGTATTATGTATCGACCTTTAGAATCATACACAACGGCATAGAAGTCCACATATGGCCTTTCTATCCTGGATCGACTTTCGGCATAAAAGAAGATGATATATTTATTGTTAGACTCTGGAATTGTATATTCGTACCATCTCCACGCAGGGAACTTCCGCTCTTTCTTAAACTCTCTGATAGCCTTTGAGCGTAAGAAGTCTTGTTTGATCTTTATCTTATTATGATAGTCCTTGGTGATATCGTCGTATATCTCCTTGTTTGTCATTGTTGGGATTAGCATATCCTTTCTTTCTATTTAGTTGTTTTAAGTTGTTATTAGTAAATTCATTAAGGCGCCATTTTCAAACTATATCACGCTAATAATTCCCACATTGGAGAAAGTCCCGACAACACTTTCATATGCTGTCGGGACAAAGTTACGGGGCTGTTTTGACAATTACTGTCAATCTGAAAAATTCCTTATATTTGTTTGGTTTGCGAGTACAAATTCGAAGTCGGGCATATCTTTCGTTGCATTTAACTTCTTCTTCTGAAATTCAAATACAGCATTGAATAGTTCTTGCATATCAACTTTGACAATCTCTTCTATGGTTTGGTCATAGACCACAGTCAAGGCATCTATCCCTAATTCACTGGGATTATAAATTAGGTAAATGAAGCGTATTTTGTTTTTGGCATCATCATTTGTTAAATAGTTGGCAGAGATTGCCAAGAAGTGACATATCAACTGTTTGAAATCCAAATGCTCAATTGGGCTGCATTTATACTTAAATTCGCACTTAAATCGGTTTTTATCTCCCTTGATGTCGCCTTCGTTGGTGTAAATATCGCCAACTGATTTGGCAATGGCATCATAAACTGGCATATATGCTCTTTTTACCGATTTGTTTTTGCTACCATAGATTTCTCGACATTTTGCCTCAATAAAAATCTCGCAATTCTCTCTGGCTATATAGGCGTCAAGATAGGCTGTACCACCCACTTTAGTCTCCAAAGGGCATTCAAATTTAACATCGGCGACATCTCGTAAAAGCAAATAGATAAAACGACTTGAAGATCCATAGCAAGCCATTTTTGGAGGATACCTACCCTCTTTAATCTCTCCGCCACCACCATTATGATAGTTGTCGTGATGTCTTTTATATTGCTTAGCCATATTTCTCAAGAAAGCACGCCAACTATCATTGTTCATATAGCGATCATAGCATTTTCCATTTTTAACCTCATAGCCATATTTATGACCATCCTTATCTATGTTGCGAAGAGCATAGTCTAAATCATATTGAAGGTTTCCCATATAACTACTTTTGATGAAACATATTAGTTACTTTCTGCCATATATACTCCTCAAATTCGGGGGTTAGAATTCGGATGTCCTCTGCCAAGCCCATAACGAAACGACCGATGCCCGCATAGTCGCAAACCATCGTGTCCAAGAGCCAATGGCTCTCGTCAATCTGCGTCAAATCTCGGCTGGCAAGGGGGTATTCCTCCACCAAGAGGTTGTGGGCCATAACGCCCAATTCGAGTTGCACACGCTTCTGCTCAAAGCCCGTAATGCGGAAGATGTCAATGTAGCCCTCGTGGTGCAATTCGCCAAACTGCCACCCCTCCGACAGCACGACCACCGAGCCGATGCGGGCGGTATTGAAGAGCTTATTCTTGCCCGACTCAGGCTCGTAGCACCACACCTGAACATAGTTCGTAGTAAAGCCAAAAGGCTCCACCAAGCGGTCGCGTACAATGCCCGTATGCGAGGATGCGTAACGCTTCAAAACGACCTGCTTGCGCTCGCCAATAGCCTCCACCAAGTGATTGACATTGACAGCATTCTTGCCCTCCACAACGCAGTCGGCCAGCGAGGTGCAGTTGTAGACAGCGGTGAGCTTCTTGCGCAGGTTTTGCTTGATGATGTTGGTGTTGTCGAGTGCCTCGATGAGTTGATTGACGATGTGTGCCTCCTCATCCGTAAAGTGGATGAGCTGCGAAATCTCCTTGAAGTAGCGACTCTCCTTGCCAAGGCGGTAGATGCCGCCCTCCTTGCGCTGCACCACAAAGCCCGACTCCTTGAAGGTATAGATGTAACGATACACCGAACGATAGGAGATGCCCAATCGCTCTGCCATATCCTCGACGGTGTAGTTGTTGTTGCCCGTCATCATCTTCATCAGACGCAGCACGCGCTCAATTTTCGGCTGTTCCATATCATCTGGTCTATTTGATACTCCACTTAAATTTGAACAATAGTTCTACCTCAGTTTTGTTCTCCATGGATTTTCTCAATTTCTCTGTAAGTTGATCCACTTCCTTTGCACAATCATCTTGTCTGTCAAACAATTCTTGTTGCTTTCTCCTTAAGTCCTTAAATAGTTTAGTCTCTTGCTCCTTAAGTGCAAGTTTGATTTTAGCGACACGTTCTTTGCGAATTTGTCGTTTAATATTCTCATGTTCCTTTCGCAAGGCGATAACTTCTTCTTCTAGTCTATAAATTCTATCCTCTGACCATGATTCAAATTTATCAATCTCTAGAATTATGTACTCATTTGTGCGTTCAGACAAGTCCTCTTTTAACTTTTCAAGTCGCTCCTGCATAATGTTCTGCATAGCCTCGTCTTCTTCTAATATGATGGGACTATAATGCATAGGAGAAACCTGCAACAATGCCTTTGCAAAATCATCATGGAGTATTGTTCCGTCTTCTGTTATAGTGCAGCATATCAAGTCTTCCTGACTATCGTGCTCGTTGTAGGTGTATACTTTATACACATACGAAATACCCGAACATCCCCTTTGTTCTTCAAGAAGACTCTTTCTGATTGGATGACCATCTAGGTCAAAAACAATACTTAATGAATTTGTATCGGATTGCCTTGCCTCAGCAATTATATATTCTCCAAGAGGATGAGTCAATCTCAACTGGTGATCACAACCATTGTCCTTACCCAACCTATAACGACCTGTGGATATCGAATCCGAGGGACTACTTATCAGTGTAAACGACATTGTGTCGTCATCAATATCTGAAATCCTACTTTGCAGAACTGATTTAGCGAGTAGCCATAAACTCCTATTATACACATTTACTCTATTGCAATCATCAACCTGGCGCATGCGTAACTTTTGTACGACTTCATCATCAAAATTCTCTAATAATGAGCGATGTGTCTGTTTTAACCTTTCACGGATAACATCTTCAAGTTCTTTCTGTAACTCATCAAAGGCAGCTTCAATCTCTTCTGCCGTTCTACAAGTTTGGTATATTCTATTTAACTTCTTCTCAAAGCCGATACCAGAATCTATTGCGCCAATGACTTCATCGCTACACCCAAATACGCCATCAAACAGATTGAACTTACTAGAGAGTAACTGATACACTCTATTGTCGGCAATATTCTTTTGATTAACAAAGTTTACAACTACGACATCGTGCCTTTGACCATAACGATGGCAACGACCAATACGCTGCTCTATTCGTTGTGGATTCCAAGGCATATCAAAGTTGACAACCAGAGAACAGAACTGAAGGTTGATACCTTCTGCGCCAGCCTCGGTAGCAATCATAATCTCTGCATCTGTACTAAAATAGTCTACGAGTGCTTGCTTCCTATCAATGTCCTTATTGCCAGAAATTCGATTTGTTCCATGATAGCGAGTAAGCCAATTTTCATATATGCACTTCGAAGTAAAGTCGTTATTCATTCCATTGAAACACACAACCTTATCTCGGTAACCGTGTTCTTCGAGGTAGAATTTGAGATATTCTTGTGTCTTCCTACTTTCTGTGAAAATGAGGGCTTTGCGATTCCCACCAAGTTTCTCTATTTCATCGAATGCCACACCAAGAGCCTCTATTAGCTGAACTGCTTTAGTCTCATGCTTTATTTGTTGAGCAAGTTTTCTGCATTCTACTAGTTCTTTAATCTCACCGTCAATCGAATAATCTACATAGGGTTCGTATTCGTCTGAATACTCGTTGTCCTCATACAATTCTTCGTCTTCATCAAACTCAATATCATCAACCACGTCCTCAATGTTGTTGATGGGCATACCATCCTTTTTATACTCCTCAAGTTTTGCTATAAGCTTTCCAAGAGTGAAGGAGATTGCATAAGCCGAGGATGAGAGGATTTTTCGTATGATAAGGGACAGCATGGGCAATGCTATTGGATTGATAGCATGAATTACCCTGCGCTTTAAGTATTTATCTACACGGTCATATAGTTCTTGCTCTTGAGGGGTCGGCTCATATTTAATAACCATTGCAGAACGCTTCGTATAGTTAACATACTCTTGGACTTGACACCTAAGAGTTCTGTGAATAATGCGTTGTAGCCTTCCTTTAAGTTCGCCAAAACGAGAGTTATCCCTGGTTGTGATAGCATTGTATTGCTTATCGAAAGTGTCGACAGAAGAGAAAAATTCCCCATCAATTATGCTGATCAGACCATATAGTTCCTTTAGGTTATTTTGAAGAGGGGTGGCAGTTAGTAATACCTTCTTGAATGGATACAAAGTGCGCTTAATATCAGACGCCATTTTAGCACCATGCATATACACATTTCTGAGTTTATGCGCCTCATCAAGCACCACCAAGTCCCAACTGACGCGTTTTATATCTTCCGCATATTTGACGGCAAAATTATATGAGCAGACGATGATCTCCTCTCCTTTATCCAATGGACTTATATCCGCACTCTTATAAGCTTCGTAATTGCTGGTTAGCAATATTTTAGAGGGAAGATAAAATTTCTCTAACAACTCAATATTCCATTGGTTTCTGAGGGATGCAGGAACAATAACAAGAATCTTCCTTTTATGTTGCGCCCACATTTCTGACAGAATAATACAAGCCTCAATGGTTTTGCCAAGACCCACCTCATCTCCTAGTATTGCACCCTTTGACAGAGGAGACTTGAATGCAAAAAGAGCCGCCTCAACCTGATGCGGGTTGAGGTCAACCTTTGCCTCCGACAATATGCCCGTAAAGCGAGAATCATCACTTACGGATTTCTTGTGAGTTAAATCCCACGCAAAATATAGTTGCTGTAGGGGAGAAATGTGTTGTGCCATATTACTACTTCTTTTCTATCCTGATTGCATACTCTGGAGAGTCGCTTCTAAACTCTTCAATTCCTGCTCTTTGCCAATAGTTTTTGGCAATTCTTTGACAGCGTTTTTTGAGATTCTCATTCTCGCGAGGATTCTGGTCTTTACCAAAAACATCACGCGCATCTGAATAGCTATTTGCCAAATTCAGGTCTTTAAGCGATACCCTAACAATTCGGTAATCTGCACGTGGGTTTTCATGCATAAACCCATTCTGCATTCTATGTAGATAGAAAGGTGAATTGCCTTCTTTTAAACTATATAGATTGGTCTTGACATCGACATATACAATATGCCCATCAGCCTCCGTATATTTGAAGTCATATTGCCCAACACCTTTATCTGCAGAGAACTCATATTCAACTTTCAATTTCTCTTTCAAATATTGCTCATAGATCAATTCACCAATATAGCCGATGATTTGTCTTACCTGCGATTGTTCATCCTTTTCGTCAGACATCATCTCCTTGATCTTATCAATGTTCTGTTTTAGATATGAAAGATCATCGCCTGAGAATTCCTCGCATAGAGTTACTACATTTTCGATATTTTCAGTCAGAATTCGTTTCTGTTCTGCTGTCAATGTAGAAAGAGTTTTATCTTCCTTACTTGCAGGAGCGGGAGTGTATTCACTGATGAAGTCTGCAACCTCCAATCCTTTCTCTTCGGCAATTTTCTCTAATTGCTCAAATTGATTCAAAAACATACCTTGCAAAGCCATAAAGGGCTTTTGAAACCAATATAGCAATTTGTAATCTTCTGACTCGGCAAGACTTTGCTCTAGTGTTTTTATAACAGTTGTTTTCTGCTGTGTAGGATATTGTAAGATTATAAACTTAGAGTCTTTACTATATCCTATTTGAGCATTATTCTGATTCTCTGAGAATATTTCGTTGCCATTGCGGTTGATAGTAAAATGAATTACCACATCTTGTTTCGACAGCATAATGCGAATTCTATACAACGAAAACCACTCCTTGTATAATTGATTATCCCACTCAATGGCATTTTTATCTTCTCGGGCTACTGTGTCAATTCTCCACCTTGAGTCATTGTCTAATTTATATTTGCTTACTAATTCTCCGTCACACTTGTAAACTATATGTGACGCAATTAATTTTTGAAGAGCTGCACTAACCAACAACCTTCTTGCGAAATTGTTTTTGTCCTCATCAAATAATATATTGTAGTCGGACTCAACCATCTCGAGCTTAAATACCGACAAGGCATTATTGTCCTTTTGAACAGCTTTTACATACTTAAGAAGATATTTGTCTCCCACAAAGCCTTTCTTTAGAGCCTTGATTAACGAGTTGGTAATCAAATATTCATTAGAATCCTCAATGATCTCTCTATTTTGGTTGGAAATCCATCGGAGACAACTCAAAATGTGTTGATTTTCTAATGTATATACTCCATCATATGGAACTCCATCGAGAAAAGCTTGTCTAATTTTAATATGTGGCTCATCTGCGGTAATAGCACCTTCAAATAGGATATATCCGTCATGGTTTTGTGTAAACCAGAGGTCTAGATCATTAGGCAGACACTCATCTGGATTAAGGAGGCTCTTGTCTGCAAAAATATGCTTATTAATATCAAAGTCGTTGATTTTGAAGTATCTGTTAAAACCAACCATATTTCTCTCCTTAATAGCATCAAGCATATTAGAGAGTCTAATAGACGAACTTAACAGAAGCTCTCCATCTTCACATTCATTGGAAAACAAGTAGTCCAAGCAGAAGAGCATTTGTGGAATAGTCAAAGACTCTCCGCACAACTGATCGTATAAATCATCGGTATCTATTTGTGTTTCTCTACCCTCATAATAGTAATTCTTGAACTCTACGGGCGCTGGTATTAATGCAAGGAACGATTCAATAGTGTCGTTCTCGATTTTAACATCCTCGTCAAGGTCATAGACGGAGTAGACTTGCCCATTGCAAACCACCTCGCTGCTGATTATCGAGTCGGGTAATCTTTGGCCGCCACTATAAATTGCCTTGAAGATACTGTTTCTAAATTGAGAATGTCGCTTGCCATAGTCTATAATTGCCCACTCCTCGCTATCCAATGTAATAGGAGAACTTATGTCAATATCGCCAAGATTGGCAAAATAGTACCCTTTAACATCCTCATTACACTTATCGATAACAGGAAGTAAGAATAATTTGGAAGCCCGAGAAAAACTATTGATTACATATCTTGCCAGACCACTATTGCTAGTTAATTTATATTCATCCCTTTTATCTTCTGGGATAAAATAAACCAGGTCTTTGTCAATCCTAAAGAAATTGTGGCTTTCAAGAATAGCATCTATTCGAGTAGCTTCTTCTGTTATTCCTATGTAGTTGCGCTCGTTAGATTGCAAGGGCTCAATAGTCCACATTGTGCCACTTTTAGCGACATGGAAACCTCGTCCCTCATTACTTAGCAAGTCCCCATTTTTCATTTTGAAAAATGCGGTCAAAGTCATATTATCAATCGGTACATCTTTTTCGTGCAAATCGAAAACTCTCAGACTATCCAACTTAAATGGGGGTGTATTTAAAGCGGATACATATTTGCGACTAACAATACCAGCAGAGGGGAATACTTCGCGCAAATGCTCATACTCCTCATCTGTAAGAAAGGCTCCATTTGTTAGTTTTTGTTTCTTTTCGTCTGTTGGGATGCCAGCGTCATCTAGATACAATTCCAGACTATCGCTTCTTCCACTGTCGGACACATATGCAGAATATACCGTTGAAATGTCTTTTAGACACTTATGTGGATTCTCTGCCCAGTCTGGCAAGGCTTTAATAAGATTTATCTTGTGTTTTGTCCAAAACCACTGCTTTTCTGGAGACACTCGGCACCAACTCTCTTCAATATTTGACGGTCTGTAACCTTGAAGCACAAAGTGATCATACAATGTGGTGTCTGTCGGACGCTCGAGAAATAAGTTATTAAATGCAACCCTCTCTTTATCTCTATTTGACAAGATGGCAATCTCGCCTATGGTTGTATAATACTTGCTCTTATTGGAGTTGTATGCTTTCTTTAGAATGGCGCATGCACATTCTTGGGTAGAGGGATTAGTGGCGAATAAATCTTGATGAGCATTAATTTTATTTACTTGGAGTTGCAATAAAACTGCCTCATCCAATGTTATTGGCAAGCTGATGTACTCAAGTTCATTACTGCCTTTTAGATATCTACCTATTTGTTCTTCACAATAGAACATGATAGGAGATTCCGCGCTTCTAATATCTGAAGGCGAATATACATTCCCCTTACTGGATTTGAATAACTTTTTGTCAGAAACACTGATATCATTGAATAATGACACACAGAGGCTATGGAAGTTTTCATAGTCTGTCTGACTTAAGGAAAGAATCCAGGTTACTAATTTATCTGAATCGGCATTTCGTAAAATTTCAGCAAGAGTAACTCGGATAATACCTTTGAGATTAAACTCGTATTCATACTTTCTCCTAAGCTTACTATCAATCCACCGATTTTGTGATCCGATAGCCTCCAACGATATCCATTCCAACTTCTCAGTTGTATATTGAGCATTGGTAATATGTACATACTCTCCTTCTACGGAACGGACATTTTCCTTGAGGAAGTTAGCAAACTCTTCCCTAATAACGGATCGTATAAAATCGAAATCTTCGCCCTCGGGTATATCGGTAGCAAGGATAGAATCATAGCAATAGTTAAATAACTCAATGTTAGTTGTTTTTAATGCCACGATTTTATCCAACAGAAGGCGGAAAGCTATTCTTAATTGTTCTCCTGTCTTCTTGCTGTCAGTAATGCGTTGACGACTATTGTCGACATCGAACTGTTGACTATCGACAATGAATCCAAGACCATATTTTGTCTCAAGAATTGGGAGGCCCTTGAAGAAGTTTACATATCCCTCATTGGCAAATATGGGATTAAAGGCAAATTGATATTCAAATAACTCATCATCCTCTGTAAACTCCACCGATATTGACTTTACGGGGTGCTGTTCAACTTCTTTACCAAAGACATAGATGTGGTCGATATGTTTACCCTTATTATAGTCCTTGTCACTTGTTAAAGAGGAAAAACCACCAAGCCTAGTAAGTACTCTATTGATATTTTCCTCATCAATAATAGACTCGTATTGACCTTTACCCAAAGGAATGATAAGAGCCGTGCCTCGTTGTAGTCTATTCATGTTGCGTTTAGGATCAACCAGTGACTCAAACGCCTTAACTGCCTTGGAAAGCTCACTAAACGAGAACAAAGTATCATCTACTCCTGGTGAAATGGGATAATAGGAGTACAGAATTTTTGCTACCAGCATTCCCTCCTCCTCATTTTCGGGGTCAACAAAATTCCATTGAGGACGCAGCAATAATAGGTTTTGCAGTTGTGTTGTGTCGTTCCAACTTAACAGATAAGGAGCTTTATGCTCATACTTGATAACTTTTATTAACTGCTTACTATTACTACCGAGGGTTTTGTCTGTCAAAAGTGTGTATAGTAATTTAGAGCCCTGACCATATTTACCCAGCTGTCCTGCGTCACTATATTTAGAACTCTTGCCTTTTGCCAAGAAACTATATAACTGTCCGTGGCGTTTTTTGATGTCTTTGTCTGTGTAAAATGGATCTCCATTATTCAATACAACGAGATAGTCCTCATTAATGAAGAACATCAAGGCTGTGGCATTCGCATCATATGCATTTTGAACGAATTCATAGAAGAGTTGTTCTTCTGAATGACTAGCAAAATCGGCCGCACCACCAATTGCAGCCTCAAGTTCTTGCCCAGTACCATACATGTACGACAAGAACGTATCCTCATTAGTGCCCAACTTCTCAAAAGAGGCTGTGCCGCAAAGAGACTCTATATATTGTCTTAAATCACGAATCTTCATCTTTCTTGCTCTTTAGGTTGGTTTTGATGTATGGTACAACTTGTATTACAAAAGTTCTATTTTTTCCTGAAACACGTCCTTCTCCTTCTAATCCAGAGCCTGCAACAATCACATTGTCACCCTTAAGAATATCATTATCCTTCCAAAGGATGCGAAGATTGTTGGCACGGTTGTAACTGAGGTTTCGCTGACTATTGGGGATCTTCTCTTTTTCGCCTTCGCCTATGCGTCCATCAATAATGATTTTAAATCCGATATAGTCATTGCCTTTAAAGTTTGAAACAACACTTTGTATTGCACGTCCAATCTCAATTAGGTCCTCCTTGTCTTTTTCTGGAATAATAGCCCTATTCTCCTCAAACTCTACATGTTTTTTAACTCGGAACATATTGTGTTCAGAGTCGTATTCTATGTATTTATTATTGATCTGCTCTTGTGCCTTGCGAAGTTCATTCATTGCTTTGTACAACTCTAAAGAGATTTGAATATCACCTTCGGTAATATCCAGACCAGAGCCACCCTCGTCATTAAGCGTGGACTCTATAAAGTTAACAATACCTTCGTGTTCTTCACGCCATTTAATAGCATCTCGATAAATTACAATGGCAATTACACTGGCAATCATAAATACGATTAGAAAGCCAGACATAAGATCTGTATAACTCTGGTATGAGTTATGTTCGTCTTCGTTGTCTTTAAATTGCAGCCTACCCATTATGCTCTAAGTTTGTTAAGTGTGGCTTCAAGATTCTGCAACGAGACAATAGCCTCGCTCACCTCTCTAATGCGTTGGGTTAGATTATCAATATTTGTTTGTCGAGTTTCCAACAAAGACAGAATGTTTTTGATGTTCTTATTGGTGTTCTCCATTGCAGACAAACTCTCATTCATGCGGGTAATCGCACTCTCGACAACTTCATTATTGTCATGAGCGTTCTGAACAGCATCCCTGTATGCCAATGTGGCTTGCTCATAGTCGGACTTAATTTGAGCTATGTGTTCGTCGATGAACTCATAACTATCACCCAACTGGTCGACAATGTTTGATATGGCATCTGCAAGACCTTTGCACTCAGCACTGACAGATTCTGATATCTGGCTAACAACATCAGAAAGTGAGTCGTTGAGTTGTTTGGCAACCTGCTCATTTTGCTCGGTAGCCTTGTTAAGCATTTCTTCACAACTTGCAGCATACTGTTCTCCAAGTTCCTGCATGTTTTTTTGCAATTGCTCGTTGCTTCTTGCGGACTCCTCAAATAGCTTGTTTGAGAGTACCTCTTGGTTTTGAACGAGAAGCGAAAGTTTCTCATTCTGTTGGTCAGTGAGAGCTTGAATAGCCGAACTACTAGTGGCAGACACATTGTCTATCATAGATGTTAGAGATGTGGATATCTCGTCCAACTGTTTTTGGGTTGTATCAATGGAGGCTTTGATGTTTTCTTTCTGCTGTTCAATGAGTCCTGATGACACCTCTGACATTTTTTGAGTCATCTCTTCAAGAACCTTACGACTTTGCTCAAATTGCGAATTGCCAAAAGTCTGTACCTGCTGTTCAATGGATGTCTCCATCTTTTTGAAAATAACATCCATTCGGTCAACAAAGTCATCAACAAACCTCTTCAATATATCGCTTTGCGACAAGATGTTTGTTGTAAGTTCCTCATTATAGATTCTTGATAGTTCTTGCTGACTCTTCAGTAAGGTAACAATTGACTTGATGTTTTTCTCTGGCGAATCCAACTGCTCAAATTCAGCAACTTCTTCTGCTTGATAACGTAACTTATTAATAATCGTAGTTATAACCGCACCGACAATGCCATAAATTGATGTGGAAAATGCAGGCACAAGATTGCCGATCAACCTTGTAATAAGAGACATATCTTTCACTGTCTCATCTTCCACTGCAGCAAATGCATTAAGTGAGATACAAATTGCGCAGAATGTACCAAAGATACCTAGCGATGTCCAAATCGTAGGTATTGAATTGAGCAACTGTCGGGAGTGAAATTTGGTTGCCTTAAACTGCTTGTTATCTCTACGATAAAACCACCAAGTAATACATCCTCCAATTAACAAAACAAAAGCGTTCCAGGACTGCCAAGGCTGTAATGCTACAATTAACGAATCTATTTCCTTCATCACATTAATTATTTTTACTTTTATAATTTTCAACTTGTCCCATTACCTGTTCAAATACTTCGTCATTATATTGTGGTGGGTAACCGTTTTTGACCAGGCAGAAGAATATTTTTTGATTTAGATCGGCTCTAACATTTGAGTTGTTTAACCAGTCGGTAAATGACGACTGAATATCAATGAGTTCTTTTATCTTTTGCGCCAACGACTTACATTTATCATTGATAATCAGATTGCCAACCTTCTTATCCTCTCCGTACTCAAAGTTATACTTGTCGCGTAGGTGCATAAGAATATCATAAAACGCCTTCTCCTCGAATGTCAAACCGAGTTTACGGAAACTCTCTTTATCCTCTCCCAATCCTGCGAGAATGTCGAGTGCTTGTTGAGTTGCATTTTTGATAATCTCATCAATTGCTTCATTTTGTACTTGCGTGCCCTCTTCGTTAGATAATGAAGCACGACGATTGTGGTACTCTTCTAGAGTTTTCTTCAACAATTCTTCAAACTTCTCAGCTGCTATTTTGTTTGTGTTCTTGTACTCTTTAATGGATCTACGAAGTAATTTTACTAGAATTTCAAGTTTTGTTGCTGGGAGTTTGATACATTCAAGTTGTGCTGTAAACTCTGGGCTAAATATGTTTTCTTCAACATCCGTTTCGAGTATATCAACTACCGAGTTGCATTTGAGGGCCTCTGCAACCATTTTTTCTACAACTCTGTTCATGCTCTCTGTGTCATGCTTATCGCCAGAGGTCTTGCGTATATATGATGCCACAGCCATAAAACACTGCGATAGGGAGAGTGTTTCATTGTCGAGGACATTGGCTGGTTGGCAAATATCGTAAGCTGCCCTTAATCGTTTTACATGAGCAAGAAAGAAGGTCTTTGCGCTGACCAATTTCGGAGTTTTTCCCTCCTGGGTGGCAGCATTCAATTGGTCTGTTAAAGTTATAATGTAATCAGCTGCTGCAGATAGGCATTCCAAACGCTCTAATGGTTTTGCGTTTGGGTCAGTGAATGGGGATATGTCAAAGCCGACAAAGAGTTTCTTCAATATATCCAATTCAATCAGCAGAGCCTGCAGGGCTTGCAATACATCGTCTTCACTAGGACCGAAATCACCGCCTCCATTACCTTTGCCACCGCCGTATCTACCCATCGCTTCCATCATATTACTATGGATGCCGATATAATCGATAATGTAACCATACTCTTTATTGGGGTATTTACGATTTACACGACTTATTGTTTGTATTAAGGACTGTTTTTGTAATGGTTTATCGTTATAGAGATAAGTTAGACAAGGCACATCAAAGCCCGTAATCCACATATCAACAACTATCACGATACGGAAATTGGAGTGTTCCATTTTGAAGGCTTCATCCAACTTTGTTGTACGAGATTTCTCCCCGAGATACTCATACATATCTTTGGGATCATTTTTTCCTCGTGTAGCCACCATTGCGATAGTGGGCATCAACTTGAGTTCTTTTAACTCCTCAGCGGTAAGCTTGCTGTCATCGGGCGATTTTTTCTCTTCAAACCACTCTGGTTTCAGTTTTTTAAACTTACATAGTAGTTTATATCCAATGTGGCGTTTGCTACAAACGATCATGGCCTTTTGGACCACATCCACCTTATTCTCACAAGCCTTGGTATAGTGGTCAATAATATCTTTTGCAAGTCGTTCAAGTCGTTCTTCATCGCCCAAGATGACTTCCATTGCACTCATCGCCTGCTTGCTGGCTGCCACATCGTCCTCTGTGGCACCTTCTTCTGCACACTTTTTGTAGAACTCATCAATTTGTTGCACTTTTTCGCTGTCGAGTGTGACTTTGGCAATACGTGGGATGTATTTCAGAGGCACTGTGATTTCGTCATCGACAGCCTGCTGCATTGTGTAACTATCCACAATCTGCCCGAACACCTGGATAGTCTCATCAATGGGGGTGCCTGTAAAGCCTACGAATGTAGCATTGGGGAACGCGCAACGAAGATGCTCTGCATAAGGCTTGGTAATAAATGCGCCTAATTGTTCATCTTCGAGTGTCTCCTCTGCGCTTTTGCGATCTTTGATTTTGAGTTGTTTATTAAGTCGTATCTGCGTACGGTGTGCTTCATCCGAGAAACAGATGATGTTTCTACGAGTGTTAAGTTCGCCTATCTCCTCGCAGAACTTTTGGATTGTGCAGATGAAGAATCCACCCGACTCACGCAGCGATAGTTCTGTTTTTAGTTCGTTTCTGTTGGCAATAACTTTGGCCGCACCGATCGAAAGGAACTCCTCCGAGCGTAAGAATAGCTTGCCTGCTTGTGTTTGCAGGTCATCGCGGTCAACTATCATCACAATTGTTGGTGAGCCCAACTCCTCACAGCGCAGTGCCAACTGTCGAGCCAGGAACATCATTGTGTAGGTCTTGCCACAGCCAGTTGCGCCAAAGTATGTGCCTCCTTTGCTACTTTTCTCTTTGTATGCTGCAACAACACTCTCTCGGAGCATTCGGGATGCAAAGAACTGCGGATATCGACACACAATCTCCTCCTCTTTGGCAAAGTTTTTGTCAGGGAAATAGACATAGTCGCGCAGTATTTCCAGGAATCGAGATGGCTCATATGCACCTTTAACAATCGTCTTTACTTGATCGATGCCTTTTTGTGCTGCTGGGTCCTCATTGTTAACCTTTTTCCATGCATAGTAGTGCTCGTATGGAGTATATGTAGTTCCCAACTTTGTGTTATTTATCGTTGCATCACTAATGCACGAGAGGGGGCAATATCGCAACAGATGAGGGATGTCTCGTAAATAACGAGTGTGAATTTGCTCGTATGCATCGGCAATTGTTGCGTTGAAATCGGTCGGGTTTTTCAGCTCGAAGATACAGAGTGGAATGCCGTTGACAAACAACAGTACATCTGGTATGCGAATGTCGTTTTTAAGACCATAGCCCACTTCAAACTGATTTACACAGCGAAAGGTGTTGTTGCTATACTCCTCGAAGTCGATGTACTCGATGTCGAAAACCTTGCCATCGGCATGGCGAGTATAGCGGTAACCATCCCTAACTAGTTGGAAAGTATTACGCAACACATCAAAGTGGGCCTGACCGCTTGTGTGCTTCAAGTGGTTTACAACCTCTTCGACATCTTCTTTTGTTAGCTCGGAGTATTGCTTCTGCAGATAACTTTGCAGGTCATCAAAGAGCAATACCTCGCGATTGTTGCGAGGTATCTTGCCACCATAGGTATATGTCCACCCTTCATTTTCGAGGAGGTCTATGAGGGCTTCTTCGTAATCGCTTTCGTAATACTTACCTATCATAGTAATGCGGTTAATTATGAGTTAGCAGCTCTTTGCACCAGTGCTGGGCAAAGTGTTTTAAGTTTTTCTCTTGCCTCCGAAGCAATCTTCTTTGACTCTTCAAGGCAGGTATATACTTTTACGATTGAACGCTGTACCTCTATCGGAGGTATTGGTATTTTGTATTCACATAAATTTTCTTCTTGTAAAAACTCATATGCACTACCCACAGACTTCCAATACACATATCGACCAAATTCTCTTCTCTTTACCCATAAGAAAAGATATTTTGGTAAAAGTTCTTCTGATTTTGAAGGCTTAATTTCAAAAGCATTATATACGGGAGAGACAACACAGTCTTCTCCTTCTCTATAAGCTATTGCGACATTTTCATTATTTAACTGTGTACAATACGCAAATTGCCCTTTTCTGACAATTATTCTTGAGGATAGATCGGAGTTAGAGCGTTGTGGTGTGATGAATTGTTTGTCAATATTAATACCTTGTTCAAGTTCTATTTTGCAATCCGAATTTTTCTCTTTATATATGTCAATATACTCTCCAAGTTCAACTTCGGGGTACTTGGTTTTGCAATCGACAATAAAAGCTTCGCAAGCTTTGCTGAGTGGCTCAATCAATGCCTCATTCTGCTCCGCAAGAGCCTTCAATCCATTGTAAGTATCCACCAACTCCTGCTGCACCTCAATCGAAGGCAGAGGAATTTCTGTGCGACAGAACTCACTCCAGTCAAAAGTCTCTCTTGCGCTGCCCCAAGAGTTGAAACGAGAATAGCGATCAAACTCACTACGACTCAATAGAAGAAATAAATATTCTGGCAACAACTTTGACACATCCTTGCATCTGAAATTTTCATAAGATGATGACACGATGTATGTGTTTTCAGTGTCATTAATAGCCAAAGAAATCTTTCCTCCATTTCTTGAAGTTACCGTGACATAACTAAACTCTCTCGGTTTAAGCAATTTATATGGAGTCAGTGATACACCCTGCATATCAGCTTTTGTGAATATAAGTTTCTTTTGGATACTTATACCACGCACATCGTCAAGAGTGTATTTCCCCTCGCTATTTCGTTCATCGCAAGGCTCTATATACTCCCCAAGCTGCACCCACTTTACACTACTCGCACTCATAACCCAATTGTTTAAGCGCATTGCGCAAGGTTTCGTCATTCTTTTTTTGGCGTTTCAATAGGTCTGAAACGGTTGATGCGGTTTCGGTAAGCACAGCATTGTAGTCGATATCTGAATCTCTGTCAACAAACTCGATATAGCGGCTTGGAACAAGTGAGTAGCCATTCTCTTTGAGTTCTTCAAGGCTAACCGAGCGATAGAGTTCTGGCTCTGCATAGTTTGCTCCATCTGTGCCTTCGGCCTGCCACTTGAAATAGATATCCCTCGCACGCTCTACCTGATCGGCTTTAAGCTCCACCTTCTTTTTCTGCTCGCCCTTAACGGCATTATCAGTCCACTGGCGCAAGTCCATAAATAGTATCTCACCAGATCGGTCGCGCTGCTTGCGATCATGCCACAAGCCACCCTTCTTATTCTGATTGAGAATCCACAAAGTAACCGAAATATCTGTGGTGTAGAACAGCTCACGGGGTAAAACAATGATTGCCTCCACTTTGTCGTTCTCAATGAGTTTCTTGCGAATCTCCACAGCATCACTATCGCCCAGTGCACCATTCGCAAGCAAGAAGCCTGCAATGCCTTTACCAACTTTTAGTTTGGAAAGCATATGCAGAATCCAGGCGTAGTTGGCATTGCCCTCGGGTGGCAACGCATAGTCTGCCCAACGAGCATCGGTGCTCAACTTGTCGTCGTACCACTTCTTCAAATTGAAAGGAGGGTTTGCCATAATATAGTCAAAGACTAAACCCTTGTGCATATCGTTGGTAAAGGTAGATGCGTTCTTCGCTCCCAAGTGATGCGAGATGCCACGAACAGCCAAGTTCATCTTCGCAAGTCGATAGGTGGCAGGATCGCTCTCTTGACCATAGACATTTACAGCCTTGATGTCGCCTTGTTTAAGTTCTACATATTTAGCGCACTGAACAAACATACCACCAGAGCCACAACATGGATCGTAGAGAGTGCCATCAAATGGCTCAATAAAAGCAGCAATCAACTCAACTATATCGTGTGGGGTGTAGAACTCGCCATCCTCTTTGGTTGCATTTACGGCAAATGACTTTAAGAAGTACTCATACACACGACCTATCAAATCCTTTTCCTCTCCAAAAACCTTATGTGAAATCTTGTTGATTTCATCTACAACTTTCTTCGCAACATTAGCTTCTAGATTTATAGAAGAGAACAATCCCAAGCGCACGCAGCCTTTCAACGCCTCGCCACTATCGTCAATAGCTTGCAATGCATCATCCAATGCACCATTTAGTTTCACTGCGGGAAGGTTGATGAGATTGCTCCAACGAGCAGCCTCTGGAACATATGCAACATTCTGATAGCGGGCAGGACTATTGAGGAATGCCTCGATAACTGCCTCATCATTGATGCCATGCTTGATACAATCTTCGCGCATTGCAATTTGTGCATCCTCGAACTTCTCGCCAATAAAGCGCAGGAATACGAGCGTGAGGAGCAAATCTCGTTTGTCGTTGAGAGTCGCATTACTGCGCAAATAATCTCGACAGTTAAACAATATGGATTCTAGATTGAGGTTTTTCTCTTCTTTCTTTGTTGCTTTTTTTGCCATATCTAGTTTGTGGTTAGTTATTCACTCAAACAAGACAAAAATATGTTTTGTCCTTGCACTTCGTACAAAGTTAGGAATTTTTCTGCTACGCAGAACATAATTTGTCGCAAAAATGTCATTGGACTATAATAAATTCCTCCACTCTCCGACTTTTTGACAGACGGATGTCATAGAGAACATTGAGCGAACTGCCTTTGTGGAGTCCCGCAAATACACACTCATCGGCATAGTCGGCAACAACGAAATTGCGCAGTTGGGAGGTGCGATAGTTATTCCTCGATACATCGCGGACATTCATAATCAACATTCGTCCTTCCGACAGAGGGTCGGCATACTGCGTAGGGACTCTCTTGTAGAGAGTGCGCCCGAGCACAATCACAACGGGATGTTTATGTTCCAGGAGAATGTTTAAGACTTCTTTTTCTAGTGGCGAGTGAAAACCACTAATGACCACCTTGTCGGTTGTAGAAACCTGCTCGGCCCACTTTAAGGCACACTTTGCTACTTCCTCGGGTGTCTGGCGAGAGGCGAAAAAAGCGACCAGGGGCTGGTCGAGTAGTTCAAGGTTACCCAGGTGTTCGTCCATAAAAAAAGTGAGCCACGATGTGACTAACCCTTCGTTCGGTCTTCGCTACCTTGTGAGAATTAGAAACACGCAGCCCACGAGGATGTATAAAGACATATACCGCACCAAAGTGCGGTCATGGTCGATACATCGATCATAGGCGCTTCATGCTCTGATCTCACAAAATTAAAGTTGCGAAGTTTAACGAAGGTCAGTCCAATAAAACGCAGTATGTAATGCAGAGACTAAGTCTATGCGACCACAAAGATATGCAAAGTTTTCTTACGGAGAATTAAAAAATACGAAAAAATGCAACATGTAAAAAAATAGTTTTTGTTGACATTATTTGTCAAAAACAAGGGGTTACTTTATGCCCATTTTTGTTGCGAAGTTTGAGTTATGAGTTCCCTTGTCTGTATAAGATCTCCTGCTCATTGTGTGCTTCTGATAGCAAGCTTATTGGCTTGTTATACTTTACTATAGCCATAAACTATCACTCATATTCTCATAGAAGCCAGGCTGCGGAGCACTCACATTTGCAACATAGTATAGTCCAAATGGTCAGGATATAGTTTAATCGGTTGAGAGGTGGAATTGCGGCACGAAATTTGTTTAACATTTAGTTTGGGAAATTATATCTCAACCCAAGCTAACTTGATACTAACCTCAAATACTTACAACTATGAGGCAGCAAATCAATGTGATTCTTAATTGTCAGCTCTTCGAGATGCTGCAAGACCGCTATCCAGAACTACTTACATCCAACCAATTGGCAACTGCTTTCGAGGAGGTCCACGCTCTCCTCCAAGAGGTGACAGATGGTGCGGAATCATTCAGTGATAAGTATAGAGTTCTGACATTTGTTACCGCTTTTGTGAACGGCATAAATCCTCGCCCCAAAGATGAACTAGTGAAGCGCACGATAAAGATACTCAAAGAGTGCATAAAAGCCGAGCTCGAACTACTTCAAAAGCATCTAATATATCCCAGCCTATTTGCTCCAAGGCCAGACCAATCACCCTCCCCATTGTATTGGAATAATGACAAGTATACCAAGCGAGACCTAATTGAACTTGTCTCTGCTCTGGGTGCTTCGGGGGCAATAGTAGATAGTAGTGGTAAGCCAATTTCTTATATTCAACTGGTAAAACTTGTGTCATCAAAGTTAAATTCTCCAATCTCGGATAAATACGCCTACAAGGAGCGCGACTATGTGACAAACATAAAGCACAACTCAACAGCTTTCCTTGAAAAGTTGGTCCGCTCTCTAGAAAATAATTAAAAAAATAGTGCCTGAATAACAGTTAGTTGCAATTTATTATGGGTGGAGTCCACTGTGGACTCTACCCATTTTTTGTTTTGTCGTTTCGGACCTTTGCACCGAACAAACAAAACAAGCAGAGTTATGGGTATAATCGCACAAAAACAGAGATATCTCGAAGTCGAGATAAAGAAACTCCGTAAAGATTTAGAGATGATTTCGCATGTCCACGATGTGGATTTTGACAAGGTGTATCTATCCAAGAGCGCAGCTGCAAGAGTCATCGGTATTTCCACGAGGACACTGGACCGTTGGTATATCAATGGCTATGCGAGAAGAACTGTAATTGGTGGTAGGGTTTACTACTCCAAAAGGGAGATTTTGCGTATTGCACAACTCTACAATCATGGCATTGGCGAGTTGGCCGATGCCTATGAGGTTTCTCCCTTTGCACCTTTCGCACAGCAATTAGACGCACATCTCCAAGTAGCACAACCTCAATGAACTATCTGACCGAGATACGACTATTCTACGAGTGGCTCGAAACCCATCGGCTCACCACCTCATCCATCACTTTGTGGCACGCCCTGATGTACACAGTGAATAGGTCGGGCTGGGCGGAGCAGGTACGTATCCCCATCTCTGTACTTGAAAGCCGCACCCAAATGACTCGCTCGACCATATACCGATCGCGTGAGCAGCTTGTAGAACGGGGCCTGGTGGAGATTGAGGTGCGTGGCAGTTCTCAAAGTGCAATATACTCGATGCGCTCCCTGGAAGGTATGCTTGTGTCGCAAAGTGTGTCCCAAAATAAAACACAAAATGCGACACAAAATGGGACACAAGGTGAAGCGGAATCGACTGCTGTGTCTCAAAATGAAACACAAAATGGGAACATATATAAACTAAACAGAGATAGTATTAATAATCCTTCTTCACAGAAGAGTATTAAATCAAAAAGAGAAAAACCAACAAAAGAGAAAAAGTTCTCGATCGATGAGTGGGCAAAAGCGCAGGAGAGTCCCTGGCGAGAGTTAATGCTTATCTGGCTTGAATATAAGCGCACTCGCAAGGAGTCGTATCGCAGCGAGATGGGGGCAAAGAAGTGTCTGACGATGCTTCGCAACCTCTCGGGTGGTAATGCCGAGATAGCCCAGCGCATCATCGACCAGAGCATGGCAAACAATTGGGCAGGACTTTTCGCTTTGCGTGAAGAACAGCCACGAGGCCACCCACCAGAGGGTCGCCAATATGGTCAGCGCATCGGTCAGATAGTCCAAAGCGACGACGAACAAAAGCGACAATACTACATCGATAAACTCAAAAATGCAGGTAACAAGTAAAACATAAACGAAAACTATGAATAGAGTTGATGAGATTATTGGCTCGATGATGAGCCAGAGGCAGTTTCAAATCAAGCGCTGGACAAAGAGTTGGGGAAACCGCGAGGAGTGCAAAAGGCTCTTCTGTCATATCTTTTGCAGTGTGGACCCAACCCTTGATTTCTACTATCACTTGCCCGAGTACGACATGGTCATCGATTGGATGACCAGTACGGACGACAAAGGGTTGATGTTGATGGGGGATTGTGGTCGTGGCAAGAGTATCATAATCACGCGTGTCATACCGATACTGCTCCGCATGTTAGAGGAGAGAGCAAATCCATATCCAGTACACGCCTCGGAGTTGGCTAGTGTATATCCCAATGCTCACACCACAGAGAACTACAAACCCACCGATACAAATCTCGTGTATCTCACACGCACACCATACCCAATCATTGACGAGGTGGGTGTCGAGCCAATGATGAATAACTATGGCGAGAAGAGCGAGGGTTTTAATCAGATTGTCAATGTTGCAGAACGATACCATCGACCAATGTTTGTAACGACCAACCTTACGCCATTGCAGCTGCTGGACCGCTATGGCGAACGCACGATGGACCGCTTAGCACATCTATGTCGAACAATCAACTTCCAAGGCGACAGCCTTCGTAAATAACGCATAAGAGTATGAAACCGACAACAAGTATTCAAATTGTATCGCTGTGTTACAGCTATATCCTCAGTCGCTTTGAACTTGTTATTCCTCCTTCGGAGGTCGCTCCCGAGGGTTACAAAGTGATGGCAGTTCAGATGGACAAAACAGATGCCGAGAGGTTTATCTCGCAGATGCACCGCAAGTATGTGTGGAATCGCAAGAAGGGACGATATCCGACCAATTCTATTGTCAAGTTGGAGTTGGAACTATTCATCAAACTGAAAGATTACAAACGCAAACTAGTATGGTAGAAAAGAGCGAAAAACCTCCCAAAGAGTACAGAGTGATATTTCGACTAGCCAATGGCAAGAAGAAGTATGCAACCCACCAGGGGCAAATCCTCCTCTGGGACGAGGACGACATTAGGGCATTGAAACTGAACTTGATCCGTTATGAGAAGTTCGCCTACACCGAGGACTTGGAACACTTCGCCTTCTTTGCCGAGGACCTGGCTGTCCGTTATCCGCGCACCCCGATAGTCCGAGTGACGGGATTCAGAAAAGAGGAAGCAACAGACCCTCTTGACCCTAATGTGATTGTGTAGTATGCCGAGGTTAAAGAAGAGTGTTGCTCGTCCTTGGCAACCAAAGCGAAAACCCTTCGAGGGCTACCGCCACCACAACACCGAGTTCTACCAGAGCACCTCTTGGCGAAAGCTCCGAGCCTTGAAGTTGGAGCAGGAGCCTATGTGCGAGGAGTGTCTCAAAGCGGGTCGTTTAACACCTGCCCAGATGGTGGACCACATCGTCCCCATCAACAAGGGTGGAGCATCGCTCGACATAGAGAACCTCCAATCTCTCTGCAACGCCTGCCACGCTCGTAAGAGCGCAAAGGATAAATAACCAAATGTCTAACTAAAATCATTCTTTCACATGTAAAAAGCCAACATGGAGGGTCTATTTGAATACATATTGCAAGCCGCTTTTTAGCACCAAATATACCCTCCCACTTTTTTGAAGCAATGAAAACGACACTAACGATAAATCAAATCATAGACGAGTGGATACTTTCGCTGGACTGCCTGCCCACAACCAAGGAGGACTATCGTAGGAAGATACAGCTATGGTTTCGGTGGCTATCCAACCAGGGCTACGACACGCGCTCACCCTCGCGCACAAATGTCTTGGAGTATAAAGAGTATCTGCAAAAGCAACATAAGAGTGCCTACACATACCACTCCTATGTGACAGTTGTTAGACTCTTCTATCGTTACTGCTACGAGCAGGGCTACTACGATGACATTGGCAGAGGACTACGATTGAGCCTGCGCCAACGCACCCACTGCAAGCACCCACTAACGGTCTACCAAGTGCAACAGCTACTCGCATCCATAAAGCCCTCGGACATTGTGGGCAAGCGCGACCTGCTGATGGTATCTATGATGTTGATGTTGGGTCTGCGCACTTGTGAGATTAGCCGAATAGACATTGGGGACTTTGGTCTTGTAGATAAAACACCCGTATTGCGTATCCAGCGCAAGGGGCAAGTAGAGAAGCGGGCATTGCTGGCACTACCTCAAAGGATTATGGACCTCTTCGAGGACTACATCTCCGAGCGCAACTTCACTCTCGATGAGCCTCTCTTTGTCAGCCACTGCCGAGGTCAGAAGTCAGGGCGACTGAGGACTCAAACCATCTCCCATATCATTAAACAACGACTTCGAGCCATTGGTGTAGATGATCCGCGAATCACTGCTCACTCCCTGCGCCACACTTGTGGTAGTTTGCTCGTTGAGCGAGGTGTAGAGGTCGAAATTATCAAGGAGTTGCTGGGGCACACCTCCACATCGACCACCAGAATCTATGTCGATATGGCTATCAAGCGCAAACTTTTAGAGGACAATCCGAGCGATGTGATTGCCGAGATGGTGGCAGAAAAACCAAAAAAACATTAAACACAAAGCTAGGTTTAATGAAGGTATGATTAATTGAATGTCAGACACTTTGAATGTCAAAGAGTTGCAGTTTGGCAAAAATCAAGCAAAAACGCCCGTAACTCTTTGATAATGGGTAGGCGATAAGGCTCAATTAACAGCACGCAGATCTAGTGGGAAGGGGGTCGAATTCCTTCACACCCTACGAAAACCAATCGCCCCCCAAGTCTTTTGTACGCACATGCAAAATTGGAGAAATTAGGAAACTATGAAAGGACGCAAGAAACTACCAGATAGCATCAAGGCTCTGCGTGGCACTGACCAGCCTTGCCGCATGACCGACAAGCCTGCGGTGCAGGGTGCAACGGTCATCAAGCTTCCGAAGGTGGGCTTGAAGGGAACTGCCAAGAAGGTCTTTGCGGTGGTTGCCTCCGAGCTGATGCACAACAACCTCCTGGATGTCTATGGCGTGGACATGGTCGTGGCGTACGCACGCGAGATGGCTCTCTATCACGACATGATGTCGGAGATCGAGAAGGAGGGAGTGACCATTGAGGTTATGACCAAGACGGGTGTCGTTACGCAGATCAACCCGAAGCGTAAGGTTGCCGAGGGAGCACTCGCTGCCGCCAAGTCGCTGGCAATGGAGTTCGGTATGACACCATCGAGCCGCAGCCGAGTTTCGGCAATAATGAATGATAATGCTCCGAAGGACGAGTTTGCCGAGTTCGAGGAGATTGAAGAATAACACTTAACTATCTAAATGTATGAACTTGCACGATAAATTAAAGACAAGTAGCAAATCCAAGGGAACTGCTACTGAAGATTTCATGTCTGCTACTCTTCCTTTAGCTGACATAATTGTCAGAACGATGAGATTGATTTATCCCAATGATTACGACGCCTATTTGTATACCAGTTCGTTACGAGGTGTTTTTATGTACAAATGGGATGAAGCCAGATCTAAATCAAAAGACGAGCCAAATAAAAATCTAGAGTTGTTTATATATCCGAAGATAGCAGAGATACTCAGACTAGCCACTGAAAAACTAGAGGAGTCGCTGTGCGAAGTTGTATATGATCCAACAATAAGATGGGAAATAAAACATCGTAAACGACAGGATCGCAGATTTGCAAAGAAACTGTATGGCAACAAATAAACTACATCTAGCTGAACTTTACGCCCACCAAGTCCTCCATGGCGAACTCCTGGTCTGCGAGTTCGTGCGCCTGGCAGTGGAACGCTACTACAACGACCTCGACATGGCTCTCGATAAGGGTTGGTATTTTGATCGCAAGGCAGCCTCTCGTGCCATCAACTTCATTCAGAAGCTCAAGCACACAAAGGGCGTATGGGCAGGTCAGCGTTTTAGACTCGAGCCTTGGCAACAGTTTATTATCTGGAACATATTTGGCTGGATGAACGCTGACGGCACACGCAGGTTTCGCTACGCCTACATCGAGATTTCGCGTAAGAACGGCAAGACGATGCTCTCCGCGAGTACGGGACTGCTAATGCTCTTTGCCGATGGCGAGTCACGCCCAGAGGTATATTCTGCTGCTACGGTCAAAGACCAGGCGAAGCTCTGCTTCTCGGATGCAGTGGCTATCGTCAAGGCAACAGACCTCAAGAACTATCTCACTCCTTACCGCAACTCCATAACCTACGAGCTGAAGGGCGGCACTATGAAGCCACTATCCTCGGACTATGGCACGCACGATGGTCTCTCGCCCTCGTGTGCCATCATCGATGAGTTTCATGCGCACAAAGATAGCGGCATGTTCGATGTCCTTAAGTCGGCATTTGGCGCGAGGCGTCAACCTCTTATGTTCATCATTACCACCGCAGGCTTCAACAAGGCGGGTGTCTGCTATGCCTACCGCGACAATGTCATCAAGGTGCTGCGTGGCGTAAATATCGATGACAGCTTATTCGGCATTATCTACACCCAGGACTCGAAGGAGGAGTGGGAAAACCCGAAGATGTGGATCAAGTCAAACCCTAACCTCGGAGTGTCGGTCTCTGCCGAGTATCTTGCCGACCAGGTCAAGGACGCCAAGAACAGACCCGAAGCGGTACGCAATGTGCTGACAAAGAATTTTAATCTTTGGGTTGATGCCGAGCGCACCTGGATACTCGATGAGAAATGGATGCAGTGTGTTGGCACGACACCATTGGAGTCGCTTCGTGGCTGCGAGTGCTGGGGAGGTCTCGACCTCTCGAATGTCTCGGATATCACTGCCTTTGTGTTGCTCTTCCACGAGAATGACAAGTTCCAGATCGTGCCACTCTTCTGGATACCCGAAGAGAAGATGCTGGAGAAGATACGCAAGGAGAATATCAACTACGATCGCTGGGTGGCTGATGGGCATGTAAAGGTCACTTCGGGCAATGTCATCGACTACGACTTTGTCAAAGCTGACATTCTCCGCACCATCGAGCAGTACAACCTGCGCTCGGCAGCCTACGATAGGTGGAACTCCTCGCAGACCATCATCGACCTGCAGAATGAGGGCATGGAGTGTAACCCTTTCGGGCAGGGCTATGGCTCGATGTCGGCACCCACGAAGGAGTTTGAGAAGCTCGTCTTAACCGAGCGCATCGAACACTTCGGCAACCCCGTACTGCGCTGGATGCTCTCCTCGACCGTTGTGATGACCGACCCTGCGGGCAACATCAAACCCGACAAGGCGAAGTCCGCGCAGAAGATTGACGGCATCGTTGCCGCTATTATGGCTCTGGGCGAATGGATGACCGCCCAAGCCGATGAAGACAACAACCCTTATAACCAGAGAGGAATGCTATCGTTATGACACGAAGGAAATGTACAAGACACGAAGAGTTGATGCGTTTGCAGGTGGAGCGAGAACTTATCTCCATAAAGCCCGTTTCGCCCCAAGTGCGTGAGCTGATGACCTTTGAGGGTTTTACTAGGTGGTATGAGAGAATGCAGTATCTCTATCCTACCAAGGAGGATGCTTACGAGGCGTTAGAGGCTCACCACTTGCGCATTTGCGGACGACGGAGGTATTCCGAATACACATCGTTCCGTCTAGTTTACTCCCGTAAATGTAACAAAGTTTAAGCCCATACGAGGGTAGGCGACATAAGTTTGCACTGTAACTAACCCCAACTTTTATTTACGGTGTCAAACTATTTCACTCGTCTATTCACTCGTTTTAGCTCTGCTTTCCGAGGGGAGGCGCGTATGACCTCTGCCGAATTCGAGTCGGCTGTCAATAACGCCCTCCTCTCTGACACCGTTTCTGCGAACACTGCACGCCCAGTCATAACCGAGGAGATCTCGCTTTCCATATCTGCTGTCTGGGCGTGCGTTCGCATACTCTCCGAGACTGTTGGTTCTCTGCCAATCCATCTTTATAGACGCACCGAGAAGGGGCGTGAAAAGGTTGTTAATGTTTGTATTTATGTGCTCAATCGCCCCAACGAGTACTGCGGTCGCTTTGCTCTTATGCAGCATCTTATGATCGGTTGTACTCTTTGGGGCAATGGGTATGCTCGTATCTACCGCGATAAGATGTATCGACCCGAGCGCATCGAGTTGCTGCACCCGACAGAGATTGAGCCTATTCTCACACACGACAACCACCTCTTCTATCGCGATAAAACAGGTCTATTCCTACCACCAGAAGACATCATCCACCTCAAAGGAGTATCCACCAATGGCTACAAGGGATTGAGCCCTATCCAGGTACATCGTTCAAACCTCGGCCTCGGAGTTTCCGCGCAGATGTACGGAGAACGCTTCTTTAACCAAGGTGGCAATATGTCGGGTGTATTCAAGTATCCATCGACACTAAAACCCGAAGCCTACCAACGCTTAAAGCACGATCTCATCGCTCAATCAACGGGTCTGCACAACGCCCACACACCACTGCTGTTGGAGGGCGGTATGACCTACGAGCGAATATCTATCCCTCCCGAAGACGCACAATTCATCGCTACACGCAAGTTTCAGAAGACCGAGATCGCCACCATCTATGGTGTACCTCCCCATATGATTGCCGACCTGGAACGAGCCACGAACAACAACATCGAGCATCAGGGTATGGAGTTCGTGCAGTACTGCCTCATGTCCTACGTCATCCGCCTGGAAGAGGAGTTTAATCGCAAGCTGCTGCGTGACGATGAGTTCGAGGAGTTCTACTTTCTCTTCTCGCTCAACGGTCTGCTTCGTGGCGATGCCAAGACGCGCTCGGAATACTACAAGAACATGAACTTGGTGGGTGCAATGTCCGCCAACGAGATCCGTGCCTTCGAAGATATGAACGCCTACGAGGGTGGCGACACCTACTTCGTGCAGGCAAATATGCAGTCCGTCAAAGTAGCTCTCGGGCAGACCGCCCCAGCACCTACTACTAATAACACCACAGAAAACGATGACACAAACGAAGAAGAGTAACCAAGTAGAGGTGCGTTGCCAGACAAGTGAGTTGCGCACTAGTGGCGAGAGCCGAACGATTGTGGGCTATGCCGCCAAGTTTGAGAGTTGGTCAGAGCCAATCATGGGCTGGTTTAGGGAGAAAATATCTCGCGAGGCCTTCTCTGAGTGCGATGTTACAGATGTGATTATGTGCTTCAACCACAGCATCGACTCCATTCTCGCCCGTACCACCAGCGGAACGCTTACCCTCTCGACCGATGAGCAAGGGTTGCGCTTTGAGTTCGAGGCTCCCAATACCTCACTCGGCAACGATATGCTCGAACTTGTCCGCAGGGGCGACATCTCGAAATGTTCCTTCAAGTTCACTGTTGAGGAGGACGAGTGGCGATATGCCGACAAAGATAACGGACTCGAATACGACGAGCGTACCATCCGCAAGATTGACAAGCTCTACGATGTCTCGCTAGTAGTCTATCCCGCATATAGCGACACCGAGGCGGGTGTCCGTCACCTCGAAGAGCGTAAACGACAATTCCTAACCCAGAATAACGATGAAGAAGAATCTAACCAAACTCAAAAAAGTGTGGCGGTGGACTCTGCGGAAGATCCTAGTGCCCACAGCGAAGTGTCTCGTGAGGATACTCACAAAGTTCATTCAGAAGCACGCAGAAGATTAACCGAACAACTCCAACTTAAAAACCGATAAATTATGGGAAAACTAAAATCACTTAAAGAGAAACGCGCGGCCATCTATACCAGTATCGATGAGTTGCGTAATGCTACCAATGGTCGTGAGATGACCGCAGAGGAGCAAGAGCGCTGGGACACTATGCTTTCGGACTATGACAAGGCGGACAAGGCTGTTGAGGCGGAGGAGCGTTTTGCAGAGATTAGCCGTAAGCAAGCCGAGAAGGAGGTGGCGCAGCGTGACCGCACCATTGGTCAGCAGCTGGGCGAGGAGTACCGCAGAGCCTTTGGCGACTACTTGCTCAACGGCATGCATGGTATTTCGCCTGAGAGTCGTGCCACATTTGAACAGCGTGCTGGTATTTCTGGTTTGGCAGCTGGCGTACTAATTCCATCTACTCTTGCCGCAGAGGTTGAAGTAGCACTAAAAGACTACGGAGGCATGTTCGAGGCTGCAACAATCATCAATACCTCAGATGGTAGGGATCTTATATTGCCAACCATCAATGATACAGCCTCAAAGGCAACCATTGTTTCAGAGTATGACCAATCAACAAAGAAGGCACCTTCATTTGGATCGGTTACTCTCAAAGCTCACACTTATCGTACACCTATTATCCCCGTATCGCAAGAACTAATGCAGGATTCTGCATTTAACCTTGATTCGCTCCTTAGCGGTTTGTTAGCCGATGCAATTAGTAGAGGTGTTAATGCAGATTTGACTACGGGTACAGGACAGAGTATGCCCACAGGCGTGGTAACAGCGGCTGTCGACTGTGGAACGGCACCAGCGGCAACATCACTGAAACTTGATAACATTATTGATCTTATCAAGTCTGTGAACTCCGCCTACGCTCGTAAAGGTAAGTTCATGTTCAACCGAAATACCCTCTGGGAACTTGCCAAGATAAAGGACCAGAATGGTCGATACATCTGGCATGAGGGAGCAAGAGATGGCTCGCCCGCAACACTCTTTGGCAAAGAATATATCCTGAACGATGACATGGCAGATATCGGTGCAGGCAACACTTCGGTGCTCTTTGGAGACTTCTCGAAGTATAATATCCGTATGGTGCAGTCCATTCGAGTTGTACGCCTTAACGAGCTCTTGGCAGAGTACCTTTCAATTGGTCTTTGTGGCTTTGTTCGTGTTGACGGTAACCTCCTCGATGCTGGTACTAACCCAATCAAGAAACTCGTACACGCAAAATCCTAGTAGTTATGCCAGTCCCCTTGTCATTAGAACTAGCCAAGGCGCACCTCCGCATTGGAGATGATACCTCGCTTGATGCGCTTATCGAGCAGTATCTGGAGATGGCTTTCGCCATAGCCGAAGACTACACAAATCGGAAACTTACGCAGGAGTTTTCTGCCGAAAGCCTCCCTGCGTCCATCAAAGCGGCTGTTCTTCTGACATTGGGGACTCTTTTCGACAACGAAGCTGATGTACTTGTCGGGCGGTCTGTGGCGCAGCTGCCACTAACTGCGGAGAAACTTCTCCAACCATGGCGAATCCATCCATACAGCAACGAAACCCCATCGCCATCCGTACCAGAGGGTGTGGTAGTGCGTGTGGTTAAAATGGGAAAATAGAGAGCGATGTTTAACCACCGAATAGAAATCCATGAGTACAAAGAGCTCCGCGATGAGTACAACGACCGCACAAAGGAGTTGCAGAGGGTAGCTGTGTGCTACGCCCAGCGCACCGAGACGGGCGGTAGAGAGAATCTCTACGCGGGTCGTATCGTCCACGAGAACGAGGTGGTCTATACCATTCGCTATCGTGCAGGGTTGCTGGCGGGAATGGTCGTCAAGGATGGAGAGTCGTTCCGCAAGATAACCTCCATACACGAGGAGGGACGCAGATGGCGACTACACCTTAAAACAACCAAGAGCGATGCTGAAGATTGAAGTTAAAGGCTATCGCGAAGCAAAGGCGATTCTCGATCAGCTGCCCAATAATATGCAGAAGCGTATGCTCCTGGCGGCACTTCGCTCCTCGGCAAAGCCGATGCTCCAAAGTGCCAAGGGCAAGGTGCCCGTTAGGTCTGGTAGGCTCAAACGCCAACTACGCATTGTGCGCTTCCGTGACCGCAAAGCACCCAAGTCGGAGGTCTCCGTAGCGGTTAAACCTGTCTTCGAGAAGACCAAGAAGAAGGGCACGATCAACCAATACTACGGCAAGTTTATACACGAGGGTACGACAAATCCGCGTGTGTCGCGCAAGGGCAAGACCCTCGTCTTCCAAAACGAGGCAGGCGAGAAGATCTTTGTCAAGAGCGTAAAGGGCATACGACCTAACCCATACCTGGAGCAGGCGTACACCGAATACTCCGAGCGTGTGGTGGCATCGTTTGGCAATGAGCTGGCGGCTGCAGTCGAAAAGTATGTAAACAAGAATTTCAAATCCGTAGCAAAATGACAGATGTCAAAGTCGAGATACTAGCAGTTCTCGAAGAGGCTCTTCCCGAGTTGGGCGACCGCATACAGGCAGGTGCGGTGGACGAACGCACCGCCACACCATTTGCAGCGTATACAACCCCAGAGGAGATACCAATTCGCACAAAGAATGGCATTGCTGGTTACCAGACGACCTTCGAGGTGTCGATCTACGACAAGCGTATAGCCCAATTGGAGCAGCTACGCCACCGCGTGATTGCCGCCCTGGAGCGCAAAGAGCTGGACGAGAGGATTTGTACCTATCGTTCCTCCACAACTGACTATTATCCCGATTATGACCTTCATGGCGCAACACTCACATTCCTAATCGTATAACCAATAAAATACTATGGCAGAAACTGAAAATAGAAAAATCGTGCAGGGCGAGGATATCATCATCCTCCTGGACGACAAACCAACGCTCCACGCCACCTCGCACAGCCTCAAAGTAGACCTAGAATTGAAGGATATCCGCACCAAGGACACCAATGGTAAGGAGAAATTCCCTGGCGACATTTCGTGGTCGGTAGATGGCGATGGTCTGGTAGTTATTGACCCCGCAATCACCAACTCACACTCCTCGGAGGATGTCCTCTCGCTGGTGCTCACAAAGAAGCTCGTCAAGGTTGTGTTGAAGTCGCCCGTATCGGGACTCACCAAGACCTACACTGGCGAGGGTTACATCACCTCGTTCTCTCTCTCAACGCCCGCAGGCGACAACTCGACCTACAACTTCTCCATCTCGGGTAGTGGTGACCTCACACCCGCAACATCCTAGTGGCTATGGCAGAGATTACGATTAACGGGAAAACGCATCCGATTCATTTCGGCTTGAAGGCTATCAGCCGCTTTGCCCAGCAGCACAATGTAGACTTCGCGGATATGCTCTCTACGCCCGACACACTCTCCTCGTTTGAGGGGATTGCTGACCTGGCAGTGTTGGGTCTGAATGATGGCGCACGCAGAGCGAAGAGCGATGTGCGCTACACAGTGGACGATGTGTGGGACTTCTTCGATGACGATCCGCAGGTTATCCTCTCCGTAGCCGAGATCTTCGTTCAGAGTGTAACCCCTCTTGTAGATAAACTCGCAAACCTCCCAAACCCACCGAGCCCAACGGAGTAGATAGCAAGCCGACCTACGAGCAGTGGTTTGCCATTGCCGTTGGGCAGATAGGAATTCGCCCCGAGGACTTCGAGCAGATGACCCCTGCCGAGTTCTTTTATGCGTGGGTGGGCTGGTCCAAGGGCGAGATTGAGCACCAGCAGCAGGCGTGGGAACGCACGCGCTGGGAGGCTTGGGTGCTAACCTCGGTACAGCTCGACCGTAAGGACCGCAAGCCAATGCAAGAGATGTTCCCGCTACCATGGGACAAAGCCAGCCTACCTACCAGAGAACTATCAATTCAAGAGCGCACACAGCGCGTAAATGAACTAATGCAATGTATCAAAAAATAGCTCTTGTAAGCCTGGTCGCTACCACTGCGCTCGGTTGTGCTCCGCTCAAAAAAGCGACCACCGAGCGTCAAGTGGTGGTAACGATTGATGACAGTCTTCTGCTACATCTTGTGCGTAGTGAGCTGGAACGGAGCATAGTTGAGGTGCAACAGACCGTTGTTGAGTTCTATCCTCCGCAGCCCATTCCGCAAGAGCCTCCAACCGAGAAAGAGAATGATGTGGCTGTGGTCTCGCCAATTGTCGTCACATCCCCACAAAGTGCTGTCAGGCGTATAGTCAAGACCGAGATAAGGAACGAAACAGAGAATAAATCTTCCACCGACAGCCTCTCGCACAGCCGCATAAACACAGCCGCAAGATGCGATGAGCAGTCCTCGCTCGAAGAGTCTCCAAACACTAGCGGCTCATCGTGGCTCAAATGGTGCGCAGGTTGCCTGGCTCTGTTGCTACTAATTATCGCAATCCTAAAATTCAAGTAAACCCCAACCTATGAAAACACCGATATCCTACTACGGAGGTAAGCAAACCCTCCTCAAACACATCCTCCCGCTGATCCCCGAACACGCACTCTACACCGAGGCGTTCTGCGGTGGTTGCGCAGTATTGTTCGCAAAGGAGCCTGCAAAATGTGAGGTCATCAACGACATCAACACCGAGCTTGTCAACTTCTACCAGGTGGCACAGCGCAAGTATCCCGCGCTCAAAGAGCTTATCGATGCCACGCTCCACAGCCGCGAGATACACGCCCACGCCAAGCATATCAACTCTCACCCGCAGTTCTTCACTCCCGTAGAGCGTGCCTGGGCAGTGTGGGTATGCTCGAAGCTCGGCTTCGCATCGATGCTTGATGGCACTTTCGGCTACGACCGTACGGGAACGACAACGCAGAAGCTGCGCAATGCCAAGGATGCCTTTACCGAGGAGCTCTGCGGCAGGCTCGACTATGTGACCATCGAGTGTGAGGATGGCACAAACCTCATCAAACGCTACGACTGCGAGGAGGCGTTCCACTTTGTTGATCCACCCTATGTCGGAACGGACTGCGGACACTACAACGGAGCATTCAACGAGGAGGATTTTTCCAAGCTGCTTGACACGCTATCGAAAGTCAAGGGAAAATTTATGCTGACGATGTTCCCGCACAAGAAGATCGAGGAGTACGCAGAGCGTTGCGGCTGGACTATCCACCGCATCGAGCGCACCATCACAGCATCCAAGACCTCGCGCAGACGCCAGGAGG
>JAFTUI010000024.1 GCA_017466345.1 Tidjanibacter sp.
GACACAAGCGTTTGCAGTGCCTCGATGTTGGTGTTCATCTTCTCGCACTCCTCCTCCAACTTCTCCAAGCGACCATCGAGGTTGTCGTAGAGGTCTTCGAGTTCGTCAATGGCATCCCAAATGCGGGTGTCATCGAACTGCGTACAGCCCGTAAATGTCAACATCAGGGCTGTGCTCAGCATTAGTAAAAGTTTCTTCATATTAGTAATAATTATTTTGGGTTAATTTATTGTGTCCCAAATTATTACTATCTGCACCCCGATAGTGATTAGCAAATACAAAGAAAGCGTGGTGCTGAAAGACTTATTTTAGAATTACAGGTCGTAGGAAACCTAACAGATAAAACAAGCAACAGCCCACGCCTATACCCCATTGCAGGGTATGACGTGGCAAGCATAGTGCCTATTCTCTCTGTTGTCCGAATTTCCTACGTTCGTAATTCGAGAATAAACTTACACTTTCCGCGTAAATAATAATATGTTAGCACAAAGATAGTGATAAATTTCAGAAATAGTGGCAAATATCGCTTTTTTAGTGCGGTTTTTACCGAAAGCTACGCGAGGGGAGGGTGGCGAGGAGGAGGTAGAGTGCTGTCTGTGACCACAAGGTGGCAAGTTGGGGTGCGATGTCGGCGATGGATGCGCCCATAGAGCCAACCTCCACAAAGGCGAGGGTGGCGGGTGCTGCGGGCAGCAGGTAGTGTGCAACTTGCCACCCCTCGGGCAGCAGTTCGAGGGGGTAGGAGATACCACTAATAAATATAAGTCCCACCGAGAAGAAAGTAATCAGCAACAGTGGCGAGTCGCGGTCTGCGAAGAGCCGACCGAAAGCCTGCCCAAAGAGCGATGTGGCGAGCAAATAGGGTACCAGCAGAGTAATCATCGTCTGCGCATCGGCAAGGTGAGGAAGGTCGAAAAGGTGTGGTAGCAGACCCAGCAGAAAGAGCGATAGTAAACCGTAGGTAACACAATAGAACACGCTCCTTGCAAGCGTGACGGTCACTCTTGCGCCCCAATGCAATCGCCTGCCCCTAAGAGGTGTAGTGCCCTTTGCCCTACGTCCGCCACTTGTCATAGCCACGACCATAACCATCGTTTGGAACACAATGAGCACCAGGACTACCGGCACAAGGTAGTCGGCATACCCTTTCGTGGGGTTGAAGAGCGCATTGCCCACCGCCTCGGCACTCTCGCGCCCTTCGTAGGCGAGCAGGAGGGGTGCGGGCAGTAGCCACGCCATATCCCTCCGCAGTTCCCCATCCAGTGTCAGCATACTCTCCACAACTGCCCCTGCCACAGCCTCATAATAGAGAAACGAGGCGGTGGAGGCGATGGTTACAAAGGTACTCCTCTCGCCCCTGCCGATTCGTTGGCTCAAATCATTGGGCAAATAGAGCATCGCCACAGCTGAGCCCTCGGAGAGCATCTTTACACCCTCCGAGCGGTTGGCAACTACCGCCACAATATCTGCCTTTGGCGAGGCGTTTAGGAGCGACACAAGGCGGCGCGAAAGGTGGCTATGAGCCTCATCCACAACCACTACGGGTGCTTCCTCTACCTCGTTGGGGCGGTAGAGAAAGTTATAGAGCAGACCATACATCACCACACCGCCCACGATGACGAGTAGCGATGCCTTGGAGGTGGCAATATCCCTCCACTCCCGGCGTAGCGAGAGGGCAAAAAGTCGTAAAAGGTTACGCATAGTTTTCATATTTTCCCGAACAGATGGCCCTCTTCAAGCGGCGAATAGTGAGCAGTGGCAGGAGCGCAAAGCCCGCAAGCAGAGCCACGTTCCACCACACAGCACCCACGTTGCCCTCGGTGTAGAGCAGTTGTTGGCTTATGAGCGTAAAGTGGCGTATGGGTAGTGCGTATGCTAAATATCTAAAAATGGAGTACATAGAGGCAAGCGGAAAAGTCACGCCCGAAAGAGTTGCACCAAGCGAGCCAATCATTGAAACTGCACTGATAACAAATCCCATAGCAGGAAAGAGCGAGAAGATAAACAGAGCCAGCGCCATACTCGCCACAACAAGCCCAATGGTCGCCACCGCCAGCCACAAGAGTGTGCCCTGTTCCGAAGGTGGCGAGGGTAGGTAGATGATACACAGCCCCGCAAGCGAGGTGGCAACAAATGCCGCAGCATAGGGGAGGAGTTTTCCGACAAGTGCCACAAGCATATTGCCCCGAGCCTTTTCGAGCCACTCTTTGGCACTCCCGCTCTCCACCTCCGAGCCGACAACATAGACCACCGTAAGCATTACCACGATCTGCAACATCACGAAGAAGAATGGCTCCGAGAGGTAGGTGTGGTAGTCGAGTTGCGGATTGCCAAGCGGGTAGGGCGAGGTATTGAGAGGTGTCAAGAACTCCTCTGCCCTCTGCTCCGAGGTCGCCATCTCTTGTGCGGTGAGAATTAGCGGTTTAAGGGTTGCCATAGTGAGCAGAGTACGCAGTGTTGACTCTACTTGCGCCCCGACACTTAGTAGTGCGTAGTGGTAGTAATAGGGTATTTCCACCCGAGATCCGCTTGTCATATCTCGTGAAAAGTCGTGCGGAATTACCACATAACCATACACCTCGCGGCTCCTTACAGCCCGTAAAGCCTCCGAAGGCTCCGTAAAGTGGCGCACTACGGAGAGTGTGGGCGAGGAGTTGATGGTGCGGACAAGAGCCCTCGAAGAGGCTGAAAAGTCGTTGTCTATCACTCCAATAGGTAGTTTGCGCATTTGTCCGCTACCAAAAATTGTTACCATAAGGAGTGCCGAAAATAGTGGCACACCCAACGTGACAATCCACAATAGTGGGCGGCGCGAGATCGTGCCCAACTCACGCCCGAAGACTCTCCCCAAGCCACTCATCGCTCAATGTTTTCGGTGGTCATCAGTACGCTCATACCCGAATATAACCCCTCGATGTCGCCTACGGGACGGGCGTGAACCTCGAAGGTGCGCATATTGTAACTCTTGTCGGGGTGTGTGCTGTTCCAAGTGGCGTAACTGCCCAGTGGAGCGATGTAGAAGACCTCCCACTCAATGTCGATAGTTGCTATGGCGGGTACATCGCCCCTCAGAGTCCTGCCGAGCCAAAAGTGGGGCATCATATCCTCGCGCACATTGAAAACCGCATAGGGAGCCGAGAGTTCCACAATGCTGAGCAAAGGGGTGCCTGTGCCGACAAGTTCGCCCACCTCTGGATAGATCTCGGCAACAACGCCTGATGAGGGAGCTACAAGGTGCGAGTCGCCCAGCACAGCCTCGACCTCGCTTACGCTTCCCCCTGCCGCATCTGCCATATAGCGGGCGCTCTCTTTGTCTTCGGCTTGTGCCCCTTGTTTTGCCATTCGGTATTGTTCGTAGGCAGCCTTTTCGGCAGCCTTAGCCGAGAGGTAGAGAGCCTCCGCCTCCTCCTTGCGTTGAAGTGACACCACACTATCTCTCCATAGCCTTTCGAGTCTCTTGTAGGTGTTCTCGGCGAGCGTACGCTGGGCTTTTGCCCCCTGCCATACCTCTTTTGCCGAGGAGATAATCTCGCGGCGAGTACCCTCATCAACCTTGCGACTCTGTGCTTGGGCTGCCTCCTCAATGGCGCGCGCTTGGAGGTATTTTGCCTCTGCTTCGGGAGAGTGTATGGCTATGAGTGTATCGCCCTCCGAAACCCACTCGCCCTCACTGACATAAATCCTTGATACCCTTCCCGGCAGTTTGCCCGAAATGCGCACCTCAGGAGCCTCTATGGTCCCTTGTAGGAGTGTAGGAGCTTGGCGGGCGGTGAGGATACCTACAACCGAAATGGCAACTATTGCCAATACGATAACCACAAAGGCTATACTAAAAAATCTATCTCTCTTTTTCATAAGGGGAGTTATTGAATAAAGTAGGAAATCTCTTCTGCCCTGCCCGAGAGCATCAGCAACATAGCAAGTGAGGTGTTGGTGGTGTAGAGTGTGGCGAGGTGTGCAACTCTTGCCTCAGAGAGCATTTGTGTAGCATCCACCACCTCAGACGAGGTTGCCATCCCTTCGGCAAAAGCCTTTCGGCGCACGCGGACAATCTCTTCGGCAAGGCTAATGGTTGTCTGTTGTGCCTCCAACTCCACAATCGAAGAGGTTACAATGTCGTAGTAGCGTTCTATGGCGGTTTGTAGGTCTGATCGAGTCTTGTTGATGGTTATCTCGGCTATGTGGAGCGATGCTTTGGAGCGTGAGATGGCACCTTCGCGCGAAAGACCATCGAAGAGAGTCCACGAGAGCCCTACGCCCACAATGGTACGAGGAAAGAGGTTTTTGTCCAACCCCTTAGACCACAACTGTTGGTGTCCGATGACTGCTACGCTCGGCAGGTAGCGACTCCACTCGGCATTGAGCACACTATTTGCAATTTGCTCCTGACTCCGCAACATAGATAGCGAGGGAGTGGAGTCTATTGTCGCCAAAAGTTCCTCTTTGGAGGGTATGGTGGTGGGAATGGAGAGTGGAGTGGTGGGGATGAACTGCTCGCCTTCGCATCCAATGAGTACCGAGAGTGCTCGCTGGGCAATGCTGAGGTCGTTTTGTGCTGTCGTCAAAAGAGTGGCAGATTGTTTGTAAGCCACCTCTGCCACAAGCCTTTCGGCACGATTAATCATCCCCTCGTCTTCCAAGCGGCGAGCTTGGCGTAGGTGCTCGCTATGTTGCAATAGCGCACTCTCGCGAACATCCACAAGCCTTTGGGCGAGTTCTACGCCCATATAGGCTGTCAAAACTTCCCTTACAACATTTTGTTTTGTAGCGCCATATTGTTCTCCTGCTATATTGCTGACCTCTTTGGCAATTTTGCTTGCCATTATCCTGCGTCCGCCACTAAACACCGTCCACATCAACTCGGCACCCACCGATGCTGTATTGCGAGGCACCAAGGGCAAGCGCAACTGACTATTTGCGATACCATCTGCAAGTTCCGCCAACTGAGGATTGTTAGTAATAATAGGTGTGAGGTTGCCGAGTAGTTCACTGCCAATCTCGCCTACACTCGTTACAGCGGCAATATCCGTCAGCGTATGGGTGTATTCGCCCGTTATAACCATAGATGGATACCATAGCGAATGCAGTTCACGACTCTCCGCCTTAGCTGCAACAACCCCCTCGCGGGCAATCGTGAGCGAATGGTTATTGCTATATGCCATCTGCAACGCCTCTTCAAGGGAGAGTTGCAAGGGCGAATTTTGCCCACAAGCAATAAACGGCAATCCAAGCACCAAGAATAGTAGGATTTGTCTTTTCATAGAGTGTCCTTTTTCTATGACCTCTATCCAAACCCTATACCAAACAAAAAGGTCGAACAACCCCATAAGGTGTTCGACCTTCTTACCTATATATTACTTATTGGTTACTGCACAGGTGCTACTGCGGGAGTTGCGTTCTCTGGAATGTTCAACTCTTTTTTAACAAGAGGAGCGATGTCGGTCATCTGAGCCTTGTCGTAGTAGATGAGCGACTGAGCAGCCATATCGAATACTGCGGTAAAGCCTCCCTCGGCACCTACCTTGTCAATTGCTGCGCGAGCCTTCTCGATGACGGGCTGCATAAGTTTGGTCTGCTGATTTTGCAAGTCCTGCGAACCAGCCTTGCCCAACTCCTCGTAGCGCTGTTGGAGGCTCATAAGTTCTTGCTCTTTGCTCTGGCGGATAGCGTCAGAGTAGGATGCAGCATTCTTCTGGTACTCCACAAGGCGGTTGTTATACTCCACCTGGATAATCTCCAACTGCTCTTCCAGATCTTTCTGCAACTTTTCGAGGCTAACCTGAACATCTGCAATCTCTGGCATAGAGAAGATAATCTCCTGCGAGTTTACATAACCAAATTTGGGCTGAGCGTTGCTTACAGAGGTTGCAGCTACGAGAGCTACCAATGCAAGCGAAAGTTTCATCATAAATTTCATAAGTGATTGTTGTGATAAAAATAATTATTGATTAACGATTTTAATGATTTGCTCGGTAATGTCAATCTTGGTTGAGTAGTAGGGCAGGGCGGTGGTGGCAATGTCAATTACCATATCGTAGCCCATTTGTGTTGCATAGTCGCTGATGCTCTTTGCAACCTTCTCGTGGAAGGGACGGAGCATCTCCTCCTGCTTCTTGGTAATTACACCCTCAGCACCAAAGACGTTCTGCTGATATGTGGTTATTTTCTGCTCGTTGGAGATGATATTCTGCTCCTCTGCCTGCTGCTCCTCGAACGAAAGAGCGCTCTTGGCAATCATATAGTTTTGGTACATCTCCTCGACCTTCTTATAAGCCTCGTCAATGTTCTCCTGATAGGAGGTGGCAAGGGCGTCAATCTCTGCCACAGCCTCGCCATAGGCTTTGATGGACTGATATACCTTCTGAGTGTTTACCACTGCATAGTTTTGTGCCGATGCGCCAATGGCAAATACGGATGCCACGATGGCAAGAATGATACTCTTTTTCATAGTCATAAAACGGTATTAAGTTAGTTAAAATTGTTGTCCTATTACAAAGTGGAATTGGCTGCCGCTTATGCTGTTGCTGTTGTATGCCCTGTCGAAGCCATAACCCCAGTCAATACCAAGCAGACCAAAGACAGGCAAGTAAATCCTCAAACCCACACCGAGCGAACGTTTGAGCTCGAAGGGGTTGAAATCTCTCCACGATAGCCAACCATTACCCGCCTCGGCAAACATAAGTGCGTAGATTTGCGACTGAGGCTCCATAATGAGAGGGTAGCGCAACTCGGCGGTGTATTTGTTGTAGACATTGGCGTAGGTGTAGTTGGTGTCGCTTGGAGTGAGTGCGCCATCTTCGTAGCCACGCAATGAGATAATATCCACACCATAGACGTTATATCCCGACATACCGTCACCACCAATATCAAAGCCCTCAAATGGCGACTGTTTTGCAGGCGTATAGTTGCCCAAATAGCCCATCTCTGCCCTTGTCATTACAACAAGTTTGCCATCGTTAGTCAAGGGGTAGTACCACTTATAACTGAGCAACCACTTGTGGTACTCAATCCATTTATATTTCTCGCTATCACTCATTGAAGAGTAGTCCTTGTTGGGTGTAAAGAGCGAGTAGGGTGGTGTCAGCGTCAGCGAGAAAGTAAACTCCGAGCCCCTGCGAGGGAAGATGGGAGAGTCTGCCGAGTTACGCGAGATGAGGGTGCGGAAAGTGAAGATGTTTGCCCTACCGTTGCTGATAAGGAAGTAGTTCCAATCATTCATCTCGTATGCCTGATATGCCAGCTCGTTGTAGATTGTGAAGTATTGGTCGGGCCACGAAAGCCTCCTGCCCAAACCTACACTCGCACCCATTGCGCGGAAATACTGACCGTTATCCACCAAGCCCGTGTATGCCGAGTAGTAGTTGGTGGTCTGCTCCGACCAATAGGCACCAACAGTGAGCGAGTTGGGTTTCTTGCCACCGAGCCAAGGTTCCGTAAAACTTGCCGAGAAGGAGCTATAATAGGTTCCGTTGGTCTGACCACGAATGGATAGTTGCTGGTTGTCGCCCTGTGGGTAGGGACGCCAAGCGTCCTTGTTGAAGAAGTTGCGCATACTCATATTGGTAAACACAACGCCGAGTGAGCCCACAAACATACCGGCACCCCAACCGCCGCTAATCTCGAATTTGTCGGATGCCTTCTCGCTAAGGTTCCAAGTAACATCCACAGCATCATTGGAGCCCATAACGGGGCGTATGTCGGGGCGGATTTGCGTCTCGTCAAAGTGCCCCATTGCGGCAAGTTGGCGCATAGTCTGCATCAGCAGAGCACGGTTGTAGAGTTCGCCTGGGCGGGTATAAATCTCCCTGCGGATAACCTCGTCATTGACCTTGTTGTTACCCGTAATACCAATGTTGTTGAAGCGATACTGCTGTCCCTCGAAGATTTTGATTTCGAGGTCGATGCTATCCGAACCGATAATGATCTCGGTAGGCGAAATCTGCGATGCAAGGTAGCCCTCGTTCTGATAGAGGGCATTGACGGTCGAAACATCCTCTGGGTCATCCTCCTTACCTACACCAAGGCGCTCATTGAGAGTCTTCTTGTCGTATGTGTCGCCCTTCTTCAAACCGAGAATGTTATTGAGGTACTCGGTGGAGTATTTGCTGTTACCTACCCACTTGATGTCGCGATAGTGGTATTGGTTGCCCTCGTTTACAGTAATTGTAAGGCCGATACGCTCAGGGCTGATGACGTACACCGAGTCGCTTACAATCATTGCATTGCGATAACCCTTCGAGTTATAGAAGTCGATGATATTCTCGAAGTCCTCTTTGAGTTCGTCTTCGCGCAGCTTGGTATTGTGGAAGATGTTGATACTCTTCTGGTGTATCTTCTTCATAACCTTGCGGAGCTCTTTGTCTGTGAAGACCTCGTTACCCTCGAAGTTAATCTCGCCGATGCGAACTTTCTCCCTCTTATCCACGACAAAAGTGACATTCACGGCATTGCGGATGACGCTGTCGTTTTCGATGCGGGGAGTAACCTCCACATTCCTCCAACCCTTGTGGATGTAGTGGTCTTTGATTTGGTTTACACGTTTTTCGATGTTGTAGTCGCTCAGCGTCTCGGCACCGCGTTTGAGTTTGAGCTCATCTGTAAGCGTTGTAGTGGCACTCTTGCTGATACCCTCAAAGAGCCAACGGAAAATTCTTGGACGCTCCGAAAGTACAATGTTCAAATCCACACTGTCGCCAACAGGAGTAGCAAAAATCTGCACGTCCGAGAAATACTGCTTAGACCAAAGTTTCGATATTGCATCCGAAATCTCCCTGCCGGGGATGGTTATCTCCTCGCCTTCTGCCAGGCCCGAAGAGTTGATTTGCAATTGTGGGTCAAGGAATTTGATACCCTCGGCAGTGATTTTGCGAATTGTGTAGCGTTTGGGTGTAGAGTAGTCCGCAATGGGGGAGTTGAGATCTACGCTTATAGAGTCTGTCTCCTCTGTGGGCTCCTCGATAGCCACAATCGCAGGGTTGGTCTGCGCCCACACACCCAAAGAGAGTGTGAGTAAGGCGAGTAGTATGGGGAATTTTCTTAGCATCGTGTATGTTATGTATTTTCCTTGCTTTTGCTGATGTTTTACTTAGTGGGCTCTTCTACGAGTCCGAAGCGGCGGTTGCGTCCGGCGTATGCCTCCAAAGCCTCGCGGAATGACTCGTGGTTGAAGTCGGGCCACAAGGTGGGCGTGAAGTAGAGTTCGCTATATGCAGCCTGCCACAAGAGGAAGTTGCTTAGGCGGTACTCGCCACCGGTGCGGATAATAAGGTCGGGATCGGGATACTCCCTCGAATAAAGACTATTGGATATAAGTTCGGTAGTAATGTCCTCGCTAACAAGAGAACCTTCGGAAATCCTCTTGGCCAATGTCCTAAAAGTCTCGGTCAGTTCGTGGCGCGAGGAGTAATTCATTGCAAAGATGAGCGTAATGCGCTCTCCCTCAGCAGTTTCGCTCTCGATGCGGTCGATGTAGTGATTGACCTTCTCGGAAAAACCGCGCCTATCGCCCATAATACGAGCCCTCACGCCTTGCGCTTTCAGTTCGGGAGTCTCGGCAACAACACTGCGACAAAAAAGCTCCATAATGCCATCTACCTCCTCTTTGGGGCGTCCCCAATTCTCGGTGGAGAATGTGTAGAGTGTGAGGTATTTAACCCCCTCCGCTACGGCTGCTTTCAGTGCTCGCCTAACAGCCTCTACGCCGGCAATGTGTCCCTCAGGACGCTCTTTGCCACGCTGTTGTGCCCATCTACCGTTGCCATCCATAATGATAGCAACGTGGGTGGGAATTTTATGCTCTTGGTTCTTGTGTGCCATTTATCTCTCGAATTAAACGCGCAAATATAACACTTAGTTCTCTTTTTTACAAGAGGTATAGTGTGGCGAAAAGTTGCCCTGAGAGGCTAAAATTTTGACTCTCTGCCATCAAGCCCCCACATCATTTTATTCTTTAACGTGTCGTAGAAGGATATATTTTGCAATTTAACCAAAAAAACCTCCTCTTTGGCGCGAGTTATCGTAAATGAAGAGTTGTTGCGTATGGTAAAATTCTCGTTGTCTATGGCGGCTACTGCTTGTGGGTCGCGAGTGTCTATTGTGAGTCTAATGCTGCAACTGTCGGGCACTACAAGAGGGCGCATCGTGAGATTGTGGGGTGCAATGGGGGTAAGGACCATACAATGGCACTCGGGCGCAAGTATGGGACCGCCAGCACTGAGGGAGTAGGCGGTGGAGCCTGTGGGACTTGCGACAATCACGCCATCGCTCCAATAGTTGGCTACCACTCTGCCATCAATCTCGACTTTTGTGCCAATCATTCCCATATGTCGCCGCTGCACCGAGAACTCGTTGAATGCCAAGTGGAACGATACCTCATCTTCAATATCTCCTTCAATTTGTAAGAGGGCGCGTTTCTCGGTCGTAAAAGCCCCTTCAACAAGCTCATCAAGAGCCCTCACCGCATCCTCTTGTGACACCGTAGCGAGAAAGCCCAACCTTCCCGAATTGATACCCAAAATGGGGTTACTCTTGCCACCCAACATACGCACAGCACTCAGAAGAGTGCCATCGCCACCATAGGAGATTATGACGGAGTCGGGAGTGAGCACCTCGTCCATTGTGTCGTAGCAGTTCTTTGGCTCTATACCTCGACCACCCTTCGCAGCATACCATTCGGCAGCATAATTATTTACAGCAAAAGCGATAGAATGAGTCTTAATGCTCTCTATCAGAGTACTAAAACGCTCTACGGAAGCACCCGCCGAGGGGCGCGAAAACAAAATTATTTTCATTTCACAAAACTTTGTGATAACTTTACACCCTGCAAAAATACCTAAAACTTCCTAATAAAACCAAACATTAAAATTGTTAATGTATGACAAAGTTGAGTGTAAATATAAACAAAATTGCGGTAATCCGCAATTCGCGTGGCGGAAATATGCCCGATGTGCTGCTCGCCGCACGCCGTATCGAAGGTTTTGGCGCCGAGGGTATAACTGTGCATCCTCGCCCCGATGAGAGGCATATTCGCTATGAGGACGTACGCAATTTAAAAAAACTTGTCACTACCGAGTTCAACATAGAAGGCAATCCCATCGACTCCTTTACCGACTTGGTGTTGGAAGTGGTGCCTACACAAGTTACGCTTGTGCCCGATGCGGCCGATGCCATCACATCGAACGCAGGCTGGGATACTATCGCCAACCGCGAGTTTCTGACCAAGAAAATTGCCAAGTTTAAGGCAAAAGGTATCCGCGTGTCGGTATTTGTAGACCCTGTACCTGAGATGGTTAAGGGCGCCAAGGAGTGTGGAGCGGATAGGGTGGAACTCTATACAGAGGCTTACGCTTCGGGCTACCACGCCGACCGCGAGGCTGCCATTGCTCCCTATGTTGCTGCTGCCGAGGCGGCACGCGAGTGTGGCTTAGGACTCAATGCAGGTCACGACCTAAATCTCGACAACTTGGCATATTTCGTAGAGCGTATTCCTTGGACCGATGAGGTTTCCATAGGTCACGCTCTTATCTCCGATGCTCTCTATCTCGGTTTGGAAAAGACCGTAGGAGAGTATCTTGCACGCTTAGGAAAATAAATCAAACACAATGAGAGAACAAAATCCGCTTTCGCTCCCTGTTTTTGAGGATATACGCGACATTGTCGAAGGGCTCGGACTGCGTGCATACGTTGTCGGAGGCTATGTGCGCGACTACTATCTGCGCCGCCCCTCTACGGATATAGACGTGGTGGTCGTGGGTAGTGGTATAGAGGTCGCAAAGGCTCTCGGCAAACGCCTTAAAACGAAGGTTTCGGTATTCAAAACCTTTGGTACAGCGATGCTGCACGATAGAGAGGGACGCGAGATAGAGTTCGTAGGTGCCCGCAAGGAGTCCTACTCGCCCGACTCGCGCAAGCCTGCTGTGGAGGAGGGAACCATTGAGGATGACCAACTGAGGCGTGACTTTACCATCAATGCCCTTGCGTGGTCGCTCAATAGTGACACCTACGGAGAACTGCTCGATAGTTTTGGCGGTATGGCGGATTTGGAGTCTTGTATTATTCGCACCCCGACAGACCCTGATGTGACATTCTCGGATGACCCTCTGAGGATGATTAGGGGTATTAGATTTGCCACGCAACTTGGCTTTGACCTTGCGCCCGAGACTTTTGATGCAATAGTCCGCAATGCAGAGCGCATAAAAATCGTATCACAAGAGAGGATAGCCACAGAGTTGCACAAAATAGTCGCTTCGCCTGTTCCCTCCATAGGTTTTGAACTGCTGAGCCTTACGGGCTTATTACCCTATATTTTCCCTGAGTTGGAGGCTCTCAAAGGCGTGGAGGTAAAATATGGTAAGGCACACAAAGATAACTTCGTGCATACACTTAAAGTGCTTGATAATGTTGCTAAGAAGAGCGATAATCTGTGGCTCCGCTGGGCGGCACTGCTACACGATATTGCCAAGCCCCGCACCAAGGCTTTTGATAGCAGGGTAGGGTGGTCGTTCCACGGTCACGAGGTGGTTGGCAGCAAGATGGTGCCCGACATCTTCCGCAGGTTGCGACTACCGCTGAACGAGAAGATGAAATATGTGCGCAAACTCGTCTTTCTGCACCTACGCCCCATCATCCTTTCGGAGGACGAAGTTACCGACTCGGCAGTGCGCCGATTGCTCTTCGAGGCGGGCGATGATGTGGAGGATTTGATGACACTCTGCGAGGCGGATATTACTTCTGGTATTGACGCCAAGGTGCAGCGCTATTTGCGCAATTTTGCCCTCGTTAGAGTGAAGATGCATGAGATTGAGGAGAAAGACCGAGTGCGCAACTTCCAGCCCCCAATTACGGGCGAAATCATTATGCAAACCTATGGTTTAGCTCCTTGTGCACAAGTGGGTGAGATAAAGGCAATTATAAAGGAAGCAATACTTGATGGAGAAATACCCAATGAGTATGATGCCGCCTATGCCCTAATGGAGAGAATTGCAGCCAAAAAGGGGCTTCAAAAAGTGTAAAAATATGGCTCTAATTAACAATAATAGTGCATACAAAGAACGCAATTTGGAGTTCTTGGAGGAGTATGCTCAGAGGGCGGGTGTGAGGCGTCTTTTCAATGGCGTTTTGGTGCGTGAAATCACTAAGGGTAAGGGACAAAAACCGACACCCAAGAGTATCATCACGGTGCATTACAAAGGTATGCTCATAAACGGAAAAATCTTTGATGCAACCGAGAAAGGTCGCCCTGCAACATTCCCACTTAGGGGACTTATTGAGGGGTGGCGAACAGCTCTGCGCGAAATGCCCGAAGGCGCACGTTGGGAGGTTGTTATACCATTCAATCTGGGCTATGGCGCAAGAGGTGCAGGTGTTATTAAACCATTTTCGACACTTGTTTTCGACATCCAACTGCTCCGTGTGGAGTAAAATATCGGCGAACTATAGTGAAATATCCATTATTTCACTATTTTTGTGTGACCGAAACCGTAAACTATTAACTACAAACTACTCATATGACTAAAAAACTACTACTTTTGACCGCCTTTGCACTCTTTGTATCCACACTCTCGGCTCAGCTGAGTCGTCTCGATGTGGAGGTGCGTGGCGATTGGCAGTACGAAAACCTCGAAGGGAAAACACTCCCCGCCGCATCGGGTTTCGAGGGCAAGTTTCTCAATTTCCGTATGGATGGCTCGCTTGCCGAGCATCTCTCGTATTCGATTCGTTATAGGGTGCATAAGGTGCAAGCAAATCCATTTGCTGCAACCGATTGGGCTACGCTTACTTACTCAACAGACAAGTGGGACTTTTCGGCAGGTAAGCAGGTGGTGGCTATTGGTGGTTATGAGTACGACAGAGCCCCCATTGACATCTACTTTGCCTCAGAGTATTGGCACCAGATTGCCTGCTATCAGTTTGGCGTGAGCGCAACCTATAAGTTTGTGGAAAGTCGCAACAATTCCAAACTCCTGGCACAGATTTGCCAAAGCCCCTACGACTTTGCAAACCAAAACCTCTATGCCTACAACTTGATGTGGAGTTCTTCCACAAGCGATTTTTCTTCGCTCTATTCGGTTAATATGATTGAGTATGAGCCAAATAAGTTTGTTGGTACGATTGCGCTGGGTAATTTGTTCAAGATGGGGGCAGTCGATGTTGAGTTTGACCTTATGAGTCGCACCGACCTTAAAAACATCTCGCCAATCGACAACTTTTCGGCTATGTTCGATATTAAGTGGGTGGTCAATCCTAAACTAAATCTTTTTTCACACGCCTCGTATGATGTGAACAAGACGAATGTTGTGTTTGACCCAACCGTGTTGCCCAATACTGACATTTGGCGTATTGGCGGAGGTATGGAGTATTTCCCATTAGGCACAAAGAGTGTGAGATTGCACGCTGCGACCTGCTATACATTCGGAGGGGCGGTGCCTACTGCTGCATTACAAGATGGACATCTGATGTTCCAAATGGGTCTTACTTGGAGGATAAACCTTTTGTAGAAGTTGGAAGACGCAAACTACTTAACCCTAATACAATATGAAGTTTAGAAAAGAAGGAAACATTGAGCATAAAAAGAGAGGTTTTAGAATGCCGAGTGGCGTTATGTGTCTGCTTGTCATATTTCTTCTCTTTGGCTATCTTGGCTCAAAGATGGGAACTGCAAATATGCTCAATACGGTGATGCATACAGCGCACGATTTGCTACTCAATACGGTCTTCTACCTTATGGCAATATGTGTGATTACGGGTGCTCTGGGGCGTATATTTGTGGAGTTTGGCGTTGTAAGACTATTCGAGAAACTGCTCCGACCACTGATGAAACCACTCTTCAATCTGCCTGGTGTTGCTTCGCTTGGTGCGGTTGTGACATTCCTGTCGGACAATCCAGCCATTATCTCGCTGGCTCAGGATAAACAATTCGCATCCTACTTCAAAAAGTACCAATACATCTCGCTCACGAACTTCGGAACGGCGTTCGGTATGGGATTGTTGGTTATTGTCTTTATGGTAGGGCAGGGTTTCTTTGTGGAGCCTCTTGTGGGTTTTGTAGGAGCGATGGTAGGTTGCCTTGTTTCTACTCGCATTATGCAACGCTCTGTGATTAAGGCATATCCCCACTACCAATACGAGCCAGCTGTTGTGGTGCAGGAAGAGAAAAAAGAGGAGGAGTTGGAGTACAAAAAACCTATGTTCCAACGCATTCTCGACTCTCTGTTGGATGGCGGTCGCACGGGTGTGGATGTAGGTTTGGCGATTATCCCCGGTGTGCTTATTATCTCCACCCTTGTTATGATTCTCACTTTTGGTCCTTCGCCTTCGGGCGAATATACGGGCGCTGCATACGAGGGTACGGAATTGTTGCCTTGGTTGGCGAGCAAGGTGAATTTCTTGTTTGAATGGCTCTTTGGCTTTGCTGATCCCCACTTGGTGGCTTTCCCTATTACTGCCCTGGGTGCTGTGGGTGCTGCGTTGGGTTTGGTACCCAACTTTATTGATGCAGGCTGGGTGGATGGTAACGCTATCGCTGTATTTACCGCTATCGGTATGTGTTGGAGTGGCTACCTGAGTACTCACACCGCAATGCTTGACACGCTTGGTTACCGCTCGCTTACATCGAAAGCCATTGGTGCTCATACCATTGGCGGTATCGTGGCTGCTATTAGTGCCCATTGGCTCTATATGCTCATTGGATTATTTTTGTAGAAAAATACCATAAATTCCATATACGCCACATTATATCGCGGGTTTCGATGAGTGTCGAAATCCGCGATTTTTGTATCAAACCGCTGTCGAGAGTGAAATAAAATAACAAAAACGAGAATAGGATAATCAAATTTTCGTATCTTTGCGGGAATTATTCCTATTAAAATAGGAAAAGGAGAAAAACTTGTAAGAAAGATATGAAAATTGCAGTTGCTCAGTTAAATTATTTGTGCGGTAATTTCGACTACAATAAGTACAAAATTATCGATGCGATTACCGAGGCAAAAGCACAGGGCGCCGACCTTGTGGTCTTTGCAGAGGAGGCTATCTGCGGTGTGCCTGCACACTCGCTGCTTGTGAGGGGATACTTCCTCGATAAAGCCGAAGAGACCCTTGTGGAGATAGCCGCATACTGTGATGATATAGCCGTGTTGGTGGGTTTGCCAATACATCGTGGCGGAGGTACCGTGAGTGCTGCCGCTTTCATTCAAAATCGCCGCGTTAGGCGTTATATCACCAAGCGCACATTCCAGTCGGATGTGGATGCTGCCTACCTTGTGGCGGGCAGAGGCCACGAATATATCAACGTGGCGGGCGAGAAGGTGGCTGTTGCTATCGGTAGCGACTTCCTCAACGAGCACGACTTCGCCGATGCAAGTACCATCGTGGTGATGGGTGCAGACCGCTATCAGCAGGGACGTATCGAAAAACGCTACGAGAAAATCGCCGAAAAGGCATTTATGGCAGACGCTAATGTGCTCTTCGTAAATCACGTTGGTGGCTCCTCGGAGGTGGTCTATGATGGCTCTTCGGCATTCTTCAATGCTAAGGGCAGGGCTGTGGCACTGATGGGTAGCTTCGTGGAGGAGGTCGCCTTTGTTGATACTGCGAAGACGGAGCAGACAGTAGAGGTGCCCTATCAAGATAAAATTGCTAACGTCTATGGCGCGCTAAAACTCGGCGTGAGCGACTTCTTTGCCAAGAGCAATCCCAATCATAAGGCGTGTGTTGTGCTGACGGGCGGTATTGACTCGGCAGTTACGGCTACCGTATTGACCGATGCGCTTGGTAGCGATAGGGTGGTGGCTCTGCAAATGCCCTCGCGCTACTCCAACAACCACTCAGCCGAAGATGCCGAGATGATTGCTCGTGCGTTGGGTATAGAGTTGGTTACCATTCCACTCAATGACATCTACCAGAAAAGCTTAGACACTATCATAAGTGCTATTGGAGCCCCAGATAGTCCTAAATTGGAGGAGGATTTCCAATTGCGATTGCGCACTGCGCTCTTTATGGCGGTTTGTGAGCAGAGGGGCTATGTGCCTATCAATAGCGCCAATAAGACTGAGCTTGCTGTGGGCGCACTGACGCTCTATGGCGATACGAGTGGTATGCTCAGCGTGCTCGGTGATCTCTATAAGAGCGATGTTTATGCTTTGGTACGCTATATCAACTCACGCCGCGAGGTTATTGCCGAGCAGACTATGCTCAGAGTACCCTCTTCGGAGATGTTGCTTGGTGGTGCGAGCGAGGAGGCGTTGCCTCCCTACGATGTAATAGATGCCATTTTGTACCGTATGCTCGAACGTTGGCAAGACCAAGACGAGATTGTAGATGCTGGTTTCGACATCAATGATGTCAAGAGAGTGCGTGGACTTGTCTATGCTGCACTCCAAAAGGTGCATCAATTCTGCCCCATCTTGGAGGTGTCGTCAATGCCTCTCGATAGGAGCTATGTGGATCTGCCCGTATAGAGTGAACCGACAAAGGCAAGAGAAAGAAATGAACTAAATAAAATAAGAGAGGTTAGGTTATGGCTAAAATTATGGAACACGAGGCTCGAATTGTGGCTGTTTATCCCGATGAGAGGCGCGTGGAAGCTGAAATGGTGGTGAGTAGTGCTTGTGGCAACTGCAAAGCTAAGGCTGTGTGTGGCTCTGGCGAGAGCCAAATGCGCCTTGTGAGCGCCTATACCGACCACCCCGAAATCTACAAGGAAGGCGATGAGGTAACAATTGCCATAGAGCAAATTATGGGCTATAAAGCCATTGTTTTCTCCTACATTGTACCATTGGTGGTTATGCTGTTGGCATTGGTGCTGACCCACTCACGCTGGGGCGACTTGGTGGCGGGTTTGTCGGCATTGGGGGCTTGTGCGCTCTATTTTGTGGTCTTGGCATTCTTCCGCAAGAGGCTGGAAAAGGTCATTGTTTTCTCGGTCAGGAATAAGTATTTTTAATCATATATAACTATGGGAAGTTTAGTAACAACAGTGCTGGTTGTCAGCGGGCTGGGTGCACTACTTGCACTGCTGCTGTTTGTTGTGGCAAAACAGTTCAAGGTAGAGGAAGATCCTCGTATTGATGAAGTCGAAAAGATGTTGCCTGGTGCCAACTGTGGCGGATGTGGCTTTGCAGGATGTAGGGCAATGTCGGAGGCTCTGGTCAAGAGGGAGGATATTTCGGCGCTCTACTGCCCTGTGGGTGGTGCGGAGTGTATGAAGAGTGTGGCGACTTATCTCGGTAAGGCGGCAACCGAACAAGAGCCTAAGGTGGCTGTTGTGCGCTGTGGTGGCTCGTGTGAAATGCGCCCCAAGACAAACCGCTTCGATGGTGCTCCTTCGTGCCTTGTAGCCTCATCGCTCTATGCGGGCGATACGGGCTGCTCGTTTGGGTGCTTGGGATTGGGAGATTGCGTGGCTAAGTGCGAATTTGACGCTCTGCATATCAATCCTGCAACGGGACTGCCCGAAGTGGACGAAGAGAAGTGTACTGCCTGCGGTGCTTGCGTTAAGGCGTGCCCCAAGATGATTATCGAACTGAGAAAAAAGGCTCCTAAGGGCAGAAAAGTCTATGTTTCGTGTGTCAATAAGGCTAAGGGTGCCGTTGCACGCAAGGCTTGCAAGGTGGCTTGTATCGGTTGTGGCAAGTGCGCTAAGGTATGCCCCTTCGATGCCATTACTGTGGAGAACAACCTCGCCTATATAGACTATACAAAGTGTAAGATGTGCCGTAAGTGCGTGGTTGAGTGCCCCACAGGTGCCATTGTAGAGGTCGGCTTCCCCGCACGCAAGGAGGCTCCGGCAACGGAATCACAAACAACCGCTAAAACTGAGTAGAGAGAGTATGAAAACATTTCCTATTGGCGGTATTCATCCGTCTGATTGCAAAGAATATAGCAAAGATAGCGCTATTGAGCGTTTCCCCATCCCCGAGATCGTAACCATACCCCTTGCACAACACATCGGTGCACCCGCTGTGGCTTGTGTAGCAAAGGGCGATAGGGTGTTGGTAGGTCAGGTTATAGCCACCGCTGGTGGTTTCGTGTCGAGCCCCATCCACTCTTCGGTGTCGGGTGTTGTAAAGTCGGTCGATATGACCGCTGACGCTCAGGGCAACCTAAAACCATCGGTAACGATTGGTGTGGAGGGCGATGAGTGGGTGGAGAGCATTGACCGCTCCAAAGAGATTGCGAAGAATATCAACCTTACCCCACAAGAGATTGTTGCCAAAATATCCGAGATGGGTATAGTCGGAATGGGTGGTGCTACATTCCCCACACACGTTAAACTATCCATTCCTGCGGGTAAAAAGGCTGAGTGCCTAATTATCAATGCCGTAGAGTGCGAGCCTTACCTCACTGCTGACTATCGAGTGATGTTGGAGTTGGGCGATAGGCTGTTGGTCGGAGCAAGGATTTTGGCTAAGGCTATTGGTGTAGACAAAATCTATATCGGCGTGGAGAATAACAAACCCGATGCCATTGCTCATTTGGAAAAACTCGCAGGCGCATACTTGGAGGTAGAGATTGTCCCCTTGAAGATGCGCTATCCGCAGGGTGGTGAGAAGCAGCTGATTGCGGCTGTTACGGGTCGCGAAGTGCCGAGTGGAGGGCTGCCTATTGATGTGGGTGCTGTGGTGCAAAATGTGGGTACAGCATTGGCTGTCTATGAGGCTGTGGCTAAGAATAAACCTCTCTTTGAGAGAGTGGTAACCGTTACGGGCTCAACTTTGAAAGAGCCTAAGAACCTGCTTGTACGCATTGGTACACCTATGAGTGCACTCATTGAGTACTGCGGAGGAATGGAAGGTGTTGGTAAGGTCATCGCTGGCGGTCCTATGATGGGGCGTGCAGTAAGCAACGTGGATGCTCCCGTTACAAAGGGCACTTCGGGCGTACTGCTAATGCCTACCGAGGAGTCGCTACGACAAAAAGAGGGCGTGTGCATCCGTTGCGCCAAGTGTGTGGAGGCTTGCCCTATGGGCTTGGAACCCTATCTGCTCAGCAAACTGACACAAAATGGCGACTTCGAGGAATTGGAGCGTCACTATATTGCCGACTGTATTGAGTGCGGTTGCTGCACCTTCTCGTGCCCCTCGTACCTGCCACTTTTGGACTGGGTGCGCATCGGCAAGGCAGAGGTTATGAAACGTATTAGAGAGAGGGCAGCTGCCAAAAAGTAGAAACGAAGAAAATTAGTAGAGATATGGAAAATCAGAAATTGGTTATTTCGCCTGCACCTCACGTTCACGGCAAGAACGACACAAGGCGTATGATGGGCGATGTGCTGTTGGCTCTGCTGCCCGCACTCGTTGTGTCGGTTTTGGCTTACGGCTGGCAGGCATTCGTGGTGGTCGCCTTCTCGGTGGCTTGTTGCGTACTTGTGGAGTGGTTTATTCAGAGGTTTATGCTCCGTGGCGAGAATACTATCGGCAACCTCTCAGCAATTGTTACGGGTGTTCTGTTGGGTTTCAACCTGCCAGCAAACATCCCTCTCGGATTGGTTGCTATTGCGGCTGTGGTTGCTATCGGTATTGGTAAGATGACCTATGGCGGTCTGGGCAAAAATCCCTTCAACCCCGCACTTGTAGGTCGTGTATTTATGCTTGTGGCATTTCCTGTGGCTATGACCTCGTTCCCTGAGGCTGTGGGCGCAGTGAGTGGTGCGACTCCTTTGGCAATGGCTAAGGAGGCACTCAAAGCGGGTGCTCCCGTGAGTGAGGTCTTGCAGAGTGTGAATTTTGCAGATATGTTCCTCGGTGCCAAGAGTGGCTCACTCGGCGAGATTTCGGTTGTGGCTCTGCTCTTGGGCTTCGGCTGGCTGCTTGTAAGGCGAGTTATATCGTGGCATATCCCCGTATGTGTGCTCGGTACTATGGCACTCTTCTCGGGTATTATGTGGGCAGTAAACCCCGCAGAGTATATGTCGCCCTTGTTCCACTTGCTGAGCGGTGGCGCAGTGCTTGGTGCAGTCTTTATGGCTACCGACTATGTTACCTCGCCTATGACTAAGAAGGGTATGGTAATATACGCCATCGGTATTGGTGCTATTACGATGCTCATCCGCCTTTGGGGACCCTACCCAGAGGGTATGTCGTTCGCTATTCTGATTATGAATGCTCTTGTGCCACTGATTGATAAGTGGGTGCGCCCAAGAAGATTCGGTGTAGTTAAAACCCAAAAATAAGAGGAGGAAAATAAGATGAAAAGTTCGCTTAGAAATATGGTTTTGATGCTCTTTGTCATCGCGCTGGTATGCTCGGCAGCGGTGGCAGTGGTCTATGATATGACCAAAGAGCCTATCCGCAAAGCACAAGAGCAGAAGGTTGTGGATGCTTTGCGTGGTGTGCTTCCAGAGTTTGATAACGAGCCCCAGAGGGTAGAGCGTGACGGTTGCTACGTCTACGAGGCAACAATGAACGGAGAAGTTGTGGGCTACGCCATAGAGGGTACTTCGCCCAATGGTTTCAATGGCAATGTAACCCTTATGGTTGGCTACGACACCAATGGTACTATATATAATATAGAGGTGCTCGCACAGGCTGAGACACCTGGCTTGGGCGACAATATGAAAACGGATGACAACCTATTGATTAATAGCTTCAAAGGCAAGAAGGCTGACCAGATGAAGATGACAGTCACGAAAGATGGTGGCGATGTGGATGCACTGACCGCTGCTACAATCTCTTCGAGAGCATACGCCGAGGCGGTAGCTTTCACATACGAGGTCTATAAGGCTATTGTCGAAGAGGTGGAGGCTGCTAAATTCAACCCAGCAGCTGTGTTGCCCGAGAGTGACGATATGTTTGCCTCCGAGATAGATGGTGCAATCATCTATACGGCAACCAAAGAGGGACACGCTGTGGGCTACGCCATCGAAGGCTCCTCGCAAAATGGCTTCAATGGCATCGTAAGGGTGCTGGTGGGTTATGAGCCAGATGGTCGTATCTATGATATTGACGTTTTGGAGCAGAATGAAACCCCGGGTTTGGGCACTAAGATGTGTGATGAGGATAACGCTCTGATTAAGAGCCTTAGGGGTAAGAGGGCTTCGCGAGTTAGGTTTGCACTGCGTTCCGAGGGTGGCTCTATTGACGCACTCTCCTCGGCTACCGTATCATCAAGGGCTTATGTGGAGGCTGTGGAGGCAACCTATGAGGTCTTCAAGAAAATTAACCTGTAAAAGGAGGGAAAGTTATGGGTAAGAATTTGAAATTTTTCACTGATGGTCTAATCAAAAACAACCCAACTTTCGTGTTGGTGCTGGGTATGTGTCCTACGTTGGCGACAACTACCTCGGCAGCAAACGGCTTGGGTATGGGCGTGGCAACACTGTTTGTACTTGTGATGTCCAACATTGTCATTTCGCTCTTGAAGAGCATTATTCCCGACAAAGTGCGCATCCCCGCTTATATTGTCGTTATTGCATCGTTTGTGACTGTCGTACAACTGCTTATGCAGGCTTATGTGCAGGATTTGTATAACACTCTGGGCGTCTTCATTCCACTTATCGTTGTGAACTGTATCATCCTCGGTAGGGCAGAGGCTTTCGCCTCGAAACACAATGTATGGGAGTCGGCATTGGACGGTTTGGGCATTGGCTTGGGCTTCACGGGAGCCCTGACGCTCATCGGCATTGTGCGCGAGTTTCTCGGCAGTGGCTCCATCTTCGGCTTGGATATTTGGCAGGGCGATGGCGCACTCATCTTTATTCTTTCGCCAGGTGCCTTCTTCGTATTGGGCTACCTTATGATTGTTTTCCGCAAACTTACCACAAAAAAAGCATAACGAATTATGGAGTTAGTAGCAATTATCATCGGTTCTATCTTTGCGAACAATGTAGTGTTTTCGCAATCGCTCGGTATTTGCCCCTTCTTGGGCGTATCGAACAAAGTCGGCACTGCCGCAGGTATGGGTGCCGCAGTTACGTTCGTTATGGCTATCTCGGCACTTGTGGTGTGGATGCTCCAAAACTATGTGCTTGTGCCCCTGGGAATGGAGTATATGCAGACCATTGTCTTCATCTTGGTCATCGCTGCTCTGGTGCAAATGGTGGAGATTGTGCTGAAAAAAATCTCCCCTTCGCTCTATCAGGCTCTGGGTATCTTCCTTCCACTGATTACCACCAACTGTGCAGTGTTGGGCGTGGCTCTGCTGCTCGTGCAGAAGGAGTATAACCTCTTGGAGTCGGTTATCTATTCGACCTCTATTGCACTCGGCTTTGCCCTTGCACTTATCATTATGGCAGGCATCCGCGAACGCTTGGAGGTTATCGGTATCCCCAAAGGTGTTAGGGGAGTGCCTATTGCCCTCATCACAGCAGGTATCTTGGCTATGGCGTTTATGGGCTTCTCGGGTCTGGTATAGCGAGTGAATCTCGCAGTTAGCTATCTAACAATGCGGGCGCATCCAAAGGGATGCGCCCGCATTGTTTATTGTTAGACCTCAGGCGTTTAGAGCAGTATAAGGCTTGCTGCCATAACTGCCATACCGATGAAGAGTCCATAGAGGGCAATGTGATTTTCGCCGTAGTAGTGGGTGGCAGGCAGAAGTTCATCGAAGGCAATGTAGATCATAATGCCCGCAACAGCAGCCATAATAAGGCTTACAAGAGCGGGCGTGATAAAGGGCATAAGCACCGCCCACGCAACAAGTGCTCCCGCAGGCTCGGCAAAACCCGAGAAAAAGGAGTACCAGAAAGCCCTCTTGCGACTGCCCGTAGCGTGGTAGATAGGCACCGATACGGCAATGCCCTCGGGAATGTTGTGGATGGCAACCGCAACAGCAATGGCTATACCCGCACCAATATCCGTATAGGCAGTTACGAAAGTGGCAATGCCCTCGGGGAAATTGTGTATGGCAAGCACTATGGCACTAAAAATAGCTGTGTGGCGCAACTTTCGGTTTGCTGCGTGATGGTGGTGTTGGTTGTCCTCGCCCTGCATCTCCTCCACATTGTGCAGTTCGTGTGGGTTCTCCGTCTCGGGGATGAGGCGGTCTATCACACCTGCGAGTATCATACCACCGAAGAAGAGTAGGGTAGTGATGATGTCACCCCTGTCGGAGCCATATAGCTCGCCTAACGAGAGCCTTGCACCGTGCAACATCTCCATAAATGCAATATAGACCATCACTCCTGCCGATAAGCCGAGCGAGAAGCATAGGAATTTTTTGTTGGTTTTTTTGGCAAAGAAACCTATCAAACTACCTATGCCTGTCGCCAATCCTGCAAAAAGAGTAATTAAAAGCGCAAAAAGTGTGTTATCGTTCATAGAATTTTTATTAACTTTGCAAAGATATATTTTTTCTCCAATGTTTGAGCCATTGGAGTCAACCAAAGAAGATAATTTACCAAATAATATGTAGTGCCTTATGAGCCAAAATAACAAGCAGCGTGTAACGCTCCACGACAAAACTTTCGAACTCTCTATCCCTCACGCAGAGATCTCTGAGGCTATCCAGAGGGTTGCAGACCGCCTTAATGAAGACTACAAAGGTGTTGATACACCGCTCTTTATGGGCGTTCTCAATGGTGCATTTATGTTTCTTGGAGAGTTGATGCCCAAAATTAATATGACTTGCGAGGTGCAGTTCGTGAAACTCGCATCATACGTTGGAACAACCTCTACGGGCAATGTGCAAGACCTTATAGGTCTGACTCACAGCGTAGAAGGACGCCACATTATCATTGTTGAAGATGTGGTAGATACGGGCGAAAGTATGGAGCATCTCTTGGAGGTTTTGGCAACTCACAAACCCGCAAGCGTGGCTATTGCAACACTGCTCTACAAACCTACCAAGTTTACCAAAAGTTACGAAGTGAAGTATCGCGCTATGGATATTCCCGATGACTTCATCGTTGGTTTTGGCTTGGATTACGATGATATTGGTCGCAACTTGCCCGACATCTACACCATCGTAAACGAGTAGTTACCTACGCGGGAATTTATCTATTGTTTGGTGCTTGCTTATGAAAGAGTGGCTCAAAAAGTATTGGCATTGGGTGTTGGCAACAATTTTGTTTCTGGCACTTGTGCTATTTGTGAGCGACCTTAGGCTCGTTGATCTGATAAGCACCAAACGCTCTGTAAGGCGTCTGCACCGAGAGATTGAACGCTACGAGGAGCAAATCCGAGAGGATAGTACCTATGTCGAGATGCTCAAAGATGATGAACAACTCGAAAAATACGCCCGCGAAAAACATCTTATGCACGCCAAAGATGAGGTATTATTTATTGTGGAATAGTGTAGAGATAGAGAATGGCTACTGAACTGAAACATAAGGTTGTAAAGGGAGTTGCGTGGAGTACGGTGGAGAAAATTCTGTCGGCACTTCTGCAACTTGCCGTAAGCCTTGTACTTCTCAACCTGCTCTCGCCCGAAGACTACGGACTAATGGCTATCGTGGCTGCTTTTCCCGCAATTCTTATGCCGCTTGTCGATAGCGGTTTCTCGCAAGCCCTTATCCGCAAAAAGGAGGTTGATGACCTCGACTATTCATCGGTTTTCTATGTCAATATAGCCATTTCGCTGGCTCTTTATGGGGTTTTGGTGGCAATCGCTCCCGCCTGTGGCAGGTTCTTTGGTGCTCCCGACTTTGGAGTGGTAGCACCCATTCTCTACCTGCTCATACCCATCAATTCACTCTCGAACATACAGAATGCTATTCTGCAACGCAAGATGGAGTTCCGCAACCTCTCGCTCTATGTGCTTGTGGCAAATGCTGTTTCGAGTGCGGTGGCAATATGGATGGCAGTGAAGGGAATGGGAATATGGGCTCTTGTGGGGCAACGTATTGGTGTGGTGGTAGTTAAGACCGCTATGATGTGGATAGGGAGCAAGTGGCGTCCTCGCTGGCAGTTCTCCTTTGAGCGCATACGAGGGATGTTCCGCTACGGCTCCCGAATACTGCTTAGCGACCTTGTGAGCAACGTCTATTACCAAATCTCCAACCTCTTTATTGGTAAATTCTACACCAAGGCGGACTTGGGATACTACGATAGGGGTAACAAAATCAAGGAGATGCCCGTAACCTCTACTATTATGGCGGTGCTGAATGTTACTTTTTCGGCTTTCTCGCGCCAAAAGGAGGATAAAGTAAAACTTTACTATAACGCCCGTAAGGTCTATGTTCTTTGGGCTTTTGTGATGTTCCCGCTGATGTGTGGACTTATTGCCATTGCCGAGGATATGTTCCGTGTACTGCTGCCGGAGGTGTGGCTCCCTGCGGTGCCCTATTTGAGGATTTTGAGCATTGCGGGTCTGCTGGCTCCTCTGTCGGTCATATCGTTCAACCTTGTGAAAGTGTGCGATGACGGCAATATGATTTTCCGCATAGAATTTGTCAAAAAACTGATTGCCACGGCTATACTCGCCATAACTATTCCCATAAGTGTAGAGGCTATTGCGTGGGGTCAGGTGGCGATTTTCGTATCGGATATGACCATCAACTGCCTGACAGCCAAGCGTTACGTTCCCGAGTGGGGCTTGTGGCAGAGGGCAAAAGATGCGCTGCCTTACTTGGGCATTACGGGACTTATGGTCGCCTTTGTGTGGCTTTTGGGCGTTGCGGGCGAAGCACTTGGTGTTGAACTGTGGATTGTCTTTGTGGCTAAAATAGTGCTCGGTGCAGGCTTCTACGCTCTGCTTGCCGAACTCTTCCGCCTATCGGCTTGGCACGAGATGAAGGAGATAATAGTCGGCTACTTCCCCAAACGCCGAAAGAATCGTTAAAATTGAGTGTCCTCTTCATTCACAGGTATCTTTTTAATACCTGTCAATAATAGGGATGATGTTAGATCAATAATAAAGAGGAGCAATGTTGCTCCTCTTTGTTTATCGATATTTCACATCCGTTAGGAATAAACCGCTTGCGGGGGCGGAGGAGGAAGAGCGTGAGAGGTCGCGCGAGGCGACAATCTCTCGGAATTGCTCCACGCTGATTTTGCCCCTGCCGACATCCACCAGAGTGCCCACAACAGCCCTTACCATATTCCTCAGGAAGCGGTTGGCACGGAAGATGAAAACCATCATACCGCACTCTATTTCAACCCATTCGGCACGATAGATGTGGCAAATGTTGTTCGTATTATTACTGCCGAGTTTGGCAAAAGTCGTGAAATCCTCGGTCGCAAGCAGCACCTTTGCAGCCTCGTTCATCGCCGCCATATCGAGCGGTGCAGTGTGTTGCCAGGTGGTCGCCTTCGTGAAGGGGTCTTTGCGGGTTTGGATATAGTAGCGATACTCCCTTTCGGTGGCATCGAAGCGAGCGTGAGCATCGTCAGCGACCTCGTAGATGCGCTTAAAAGCCACATCCTCGGGCAAGAGCGAATTCAGATGGTAGACGAAATCTTCGGGATTGGAGATGGGGCACGAGGTGTCGAAGTGGGCAACATAGAAAGCTGCGTGGACACCCGTATCGGTCCTGCCCGCACCCACAACGTCTATCTCTTCCCTCAGAAACGTAGAGAGAGCCTCCTCGATAGTCTGCTCAACGGAGCGAGCATTGGGCTGTCGTTGCCAACCGCAATAGGCTGTGCCTTTATAAGAAAGTTCTGCAAAGTAGCGCATATTATCCTTTTTTGGTTTTACGAAGACAAAAATACTGAAAAAATCGTTATTTTTGTAAGTTAAAACCCGAGAAAGATATGAAAGTTGCAATTATTGGCTACGGAAAGATGGGGCACGAGATAGAGAAGGTGCTCTTGGAGCGAGGACACGAGGTCGCACTGAGGATTGACGTGGAGAATCGCGAGAGGGATATGGTGGCAGAAAAATTCGTGGATATAGACCTCGCAATTGAGTTTACCTCGCCCGCAACCGCCTATGATAATATCAAGCAGTGCTTGTTGATGGGTGTGCCTGTGCTGAGTGGCTCTACGGGCTGGTTGGAGCACAAAGCCGAGGTGGATGCACTTTGCCGCCAGCAGGGTGGGGCGTTCTTCTACTCCTCCAACTATTCGCTTGGCGTGAATGTTCTATTCCGCCTAAATCGCTGGCTTGCAAGGGTTATGGCACCTATGGAGCAGTATAATGTAAAGATTGAGGAAACCCACCATATTCACAAACTCGATGCTCCGAGCGGTACGGCTGCAACACTTGCCGAGGAGATGGCTGTGGCAAGCGAGGGACGCAAGGTGGTCGCCAGGGAGGATATTATCTCCTACCGCGAGGGCGAGGTGCCGGGTATTCACACCATAACTTATGACTCCGAGGAGGATACACTCACAGTGTCACACAGTGCAAAATCGCGCCGAGGTTTGGCTTTGGGTGCGGTGCTGGCTGGCGAGTGGCTTGTGGGCAGGAAGGGCGTTTTCTCGATGGATGACTTTTTGCAAATATAGTTGATTATGAAGAAGATATTTCAGAATAGATGGTTTAAGTTTGTCCTCGTGGCTGTGGTCTATGTGCTGTGGTTTGTGGTGTGGACCGAGAATTTGTGGTTCCTCTTGGGATTGCCCATAATTTTCGACCTCTACATCACCAAACGCATCCAACGCCTGATACGTTGGGATAAGCACGAGGAGCGCAAGTGCACCAACAAGACCTACAAGGAGATTTTCAGCTGGTTAGATGCTATTGTCTTTGCGCTCGTATTTGCTTGGCTCATAAATATATACATCTTCCAGATGTACACCATTCCAACCTCCTCGATGGAGAAGACGCTGTTGGTGGGCGACTACCTCTGCGTGAGCAAAGCGACCTACGGTCCCCGTATGCCTCAGACACCTCTTTCGTTGCCGCTTATGCATCACACAACTCCCTGGGGTACAAAGTCTTACTCTGAGGCTGTAAAGATGCCATACAAGCGTTTGGCGGGTCTTAGAGGCGTGGAGAGGGGCGATATTGTGGTCTTCAACTTTCCTGCGGGCGATACGGTAATTCTTGAAAGACAGAACGAAACGTACTACGACATTGTGCGTCAATTTACCTCTGCCTATGGCGAAAAGCGCGGTCGTGAGTTGATGAATAGGCAGTATAGCGTAACTTCGCGCCCTGTGGATAAGAGGGAACACTATGTGAAGCGTTGTGTGGCAGTGGCAGGCGACACACTGAGCATCAAGGGCGGTGTGCTATATGTCAATGGCGAGGAGCAGGATTATATTGACAATCAACAATATATCTACTATGTTCAGACCACCTCGAAACTGAGCAAGAAGAGCTTCGAGCGACTTGGAGTTTCGCCCGATGAGGTGCATTACTCGGCGTCTACGGGTATATATGCTATGCCCCTTACGAAGTCGGCTGTGGCAGTACTCGAAGCGATGAAGAACGTGGTGTCGGTCACTAAGAACGAAAGCACCGAGCCTTTCTTGGCAATCTTCCCAAACAATGCCGACTATCTTTGGACGGAGGATAATTTTGGACCACTATGGGTGCCCAAGAAGGGAACAACAGTGGCTCTTACTACCGACAATCTTCCTCTCTATGAACGTATTATAAAGAACTACGAGGGCAATGACCTGAGGGTGGAGGATGGAAAAATCTTCATCAATGGTGTGGAAAGCAGTAGTTATACCTTCCAGATGGATTACTACTTTATGATGGGCGACAACCGCCATATGTCTGCCGACTCGCGCTTCTGGGGCTTTGTGCCCGAGGATCACGTTGTGGGCACACCCTCGTTCGTATGGCTCTCGCTCGATAAGTACAAACCCTTCCCAAGTAACATCCGCTGGGATAGGATGTTTAAGGCTCACAAATAAACCTTTACTCTAAGTGTCGTCAGTAGAGGATACATACAAAACCGTTGTCGGCAATGCCGAAACCATCATCAGGGAGCGCAGTAGCAAGTTTCTGGCGCTCTCGTACCACGTCACATCGGCCGATGAGGTGAGGGATATTATGGAGCCTCTGCGCAAAAAGTTCTACGATGCAACGCACCATTGCTACGCCTACCGCATAGGTCCCAAAGGCGAAGAGTGGCGTGCCAACGATGACGGCGAACCTTCGGGAACGGCAGGCAAACCCATTCTGGGACAGCTGCTTTCGCGCGATATAACAGACTGTTTAGTGGTAGTCGTAAGGTGGTTTGGCGGCACCAAATTGGGTGTAGCAGGACTTATTGAGACCTATCGTGAGGCTACTGCTGCGGTTTTGGATGTTAGCCGAGTGGAGGAGCGCACAGTGGATAGGGTGTTGCACATTCGCTATCCGTTCGAGAGTATGAATGGCGTAATGAAGGCTGTGAAGGCTATGGAGCCCAAAATTTTGGAGCAGACATTTGACAATATGTGTGCTGCAAGACTCGCCATAAGACTCTCTAAGGCAGACGAACTGCTCGCAAGGCTCGAAAAGGTCGAAGGAATTAGCATTGAAGATGAAACAGAAGTATAACTCCATATACATCAGGGGCGCAAGAGTCCACAACCTTAAAAACATTGAGGTTGAGATACCTCACAACCAATTGGTTGTGGTAACAGGACTTTCGGGCTCGGGCAAATCTACGCTCGCCTTCGACACCATCTTTGCCGAAGGGCAACGCAGATATGTGGAGAGCCTTTCGACCTACGCACGCCAATTTTTGGGCAGGGTTGAAAAACCCGATGTGGATATTATTAGGGGTATCGCTCCCGCCATTGCTATCGAGCAGAAGGTTACCTCGCGCAATCCACGCTCTACGGTCGGTACCTCTACGGAGATTTACGACTACCTTAAACTCCTCTTTGCACGCATCGGTAGAACATTTTCGCCTATTTCGGGTAGGGAGGTGGTGCATTATCAGGCGCAGGACGTGGTGGAGCGCATCGCTTCGCTCCCAGAGGGCGAGGCAGTCTTGGTCGCCGCTCCTTTTGTACTCCGAGAGGGCGAGAGGGTTATCGAGAAGATTACCCTGCTGATGGAGGAGGGTGTGCAGCGTTTTAGCCTCCAAGGGGAGATGATGCTGGCGGAGGATTTTGTACAGAGCGTTGGAGCAGATGCTGAGCCTAAGGATATTATGGTTGTTGTGGACCGCCTAAGGACTTCACACGAGGAGGAATTGCTGAGCCGTGCGGGCGACTCTGTGGCAAGGGCTATGGAGATTGGAGATGGCGTTTGTCTGCTTGTTGTATCCGAGAGGGTAGAGGAGTACTCATCCCGCTTTGAGATTGATGGCATAACATTCGAGGAGCCCACCGAGCACCTCTTCTCGTTCAATAACCCCATTGGTGCCTGCCCCGTCTGCGAGGGCTATGGCAAGGTGGTTGGCATTGACGAAAACCTTGTGGTGCCCGACAAAAACAAGAGCGTTTTCGAGAACGCAATTGCCTGCTGGCGAGGTGCTTCGATGAGTTGGTTTAGGGATAGATTGGTGGAGAACGCCCACCGCTTCGACTTCCCTGTTCACGCGCCATACTATGCGCTCACAAAGGAACAAAAACGACTGCTGTGGACTGGCAATGAGTATTTTCACGGCTTGGACGAGTTCTTCAAGATGCTCGAAAAAGAGCGTTATAAGGTACAATATAGGGTTATGCTCTCGCGCTTTACGGGTAAAACATTGTGCCCCGAATGCGAGGGTACACGCCTGCGCCGTGAGGCTCTCTATGTGAAGGTTGGGGGCAGAAACATTGCCGAATTGGTGCAGATGCCCGTAGATGAACTCATTGAATTCTTTGCCTCGTTGAGCCTTACCGACCACGAACTATCTAAGGCAGAACGAGTGCTTAAAGAGATACAAACCCGCCTGCAATATGTTGCAGATGTGGGACTTGGCTATTTGACACTCGACCGTCTTTCTTCGACACTCTCGGGTGGCGAAAGCCAGCGCATAAACCTCTCTACATCGCTCGGCAGCAACCTTACGGGCTCGCTCTACATTCTCGATGAACCGAGCATCGGTCTGCATCCGAGGGATACGCATAAACTCATAGGTGTGCTGAGGAAGTTGCGCAATATGGGCAATACGGTTATTGTTGTGGAGCACGAAGAGGAGGTCATTAGGGCTGCCGATAGGATTGTAGATATAGGTCCAGAGGCAGGTGTGAATGGTGGCGAAGTGGTCTATAATGGCTCTCTTTCGGAGATTGCGAACGCCGAGCGCAGTCTTACAGCAGACTACCTGTTGGGGCGCAAGAGTATCCCTATGCCAACCACAAGGCGCGGATGGAGTAGTTTTGTGGAGATTAGTGGTGCAAGGGAAAACAATCTGAAAAACATAGATGTTAAAATTCCGCTGGGGGTTATGACTTGTGTGACGGGCGTGAGTGGTAGTGGTAAGTCCTCGTTGGTGGAGGGTATTCTCTATCCCGCTCTAAGGCGACACATCTACGAGACGGGCAACCGCCCAGGGGGATACACATCACTCGGAGGCGACCTCGGACTCATACGCTCGGTGGAGATGGTAGACCAAAGCCCCATTGGTAAATCACTGAGGTCCAACCCCGTAACATATACCAAGGCGTACAACGATATTCGCCAACTCTTTGCTCAGCAACCCTATGCCAAGCACAATGGTATCACGCAGTCGCACTTTTCGTTCAATCGCCCAGGTGGTAGGTGCGAGGAGTGTCAGGGCGAGGGCGTTATCCGCGTGGAGATGCAGTTTATGGCAGATGTGGAGCTAAGGTGCGAACATTGCGGCGGCAAGCGTTTTAACGATGAGGTGTTGGAGGTGCGTTATCGTGGCAAGAGCATCTCGGATGTGCTGGAAATGAGCGTGGATGACGCCATAGCGTTCTTCGGAGAGGAGAGTGAACCACTGAACAAACGCATCGTAGCGACACTCTCTACGTTGCAGAGTGTGGGGCTCGGATACATCAAACTCGGACAATCAACATCCACTCTCTCGGGCGGTGAGATTCAGAGGGTTAAACTCGCCTCGTACCTTATGGGCGAGGACACTACCGAGGGTACGATGTTCATCTTCGATGAACCCACTACGGGTCTGCACTTCCACGATATTGGCAAACTCCTTGCGGCATTCGATGCACTGCTCCGCAAGGGGCACACGATTGTGGTCATTGAGCACAATATGGAGGTAATAAAGTGTGCTGATTGGGTTATCGACCTTGGACCTGAGGCGGGTGATGGTGGTGGCAATCTCGTATTTGAGGGCACACCCGACAACCTTGTGAAATGCAAGGATAGTTATACGGGGCAATTCTTAGCCCAACATATAGCAATTTCCAAAGAGAAAGAATAAGAGGATGGCACGCGAGGAATTTTTCGTTCATACACTCCCAAATGGTATACGTTGCGTACTGAAAACAGTGCATAGCGAGGTCTGCTACTGCTCGATGACCATTGGTGCAGGCTCGCGTGACGAGCAGACGGGCGAGAGGGGAGTGGCTCATCTTCTGGAACATACGCTCTTCAAGGGCACCACAAGACGCAAGGCATGGCAGGTTAATTGCCGACTCGAAAACCTCGGAGGAGAGATTAACGCCTTCACAACCAAGGAGGAGACCGTTGTGCACGCCACGGTCCTAAGGCGCGACTTCGCAAAGGCTGTGGAACTCATCGATGACATTATTTTTCACTCCACCTTCCCCTCTGCGGAGGTCGAGAAGGAGAAGGAAGTGATTGTGGATGAGATAAATATGTACAAGGACTCACCCGAGGAACGCATCTATGACGAGTTTGAGGATTTGCTCTTTGCAGGCTCCGAATTGGGGCACAATATCTTGGGCAGCAAGAGGGATTTGGCACGCCTTACCTCCGAGAAAATTAGGCAGTTTGTCGAGCGCAACTACACCACCGACCGTATGGTTTTTGCTGCAATAGGCAACATTTCGCCCAAGAGGTTTGTGACAGCCGTAGAGCGATATTTTGGTGTTGAGCGGGCTACAAAGCGCAGTGCCGAGAGAGTAAAACCAATTGAGGTAGAGCAGTTTAATAGGGAAGTGTCGCATCCCTCGCACCACCAAGTGCGCTCCATAATGGGTTGCAGGGCTTACTCGCTCGACAGCGACAAACGACTCGCCCTAATTCTGATGACAAACCTGCTGGGTGGTCCCTCGGCAGCCTCACGGCTCAATGTGACACTCCGCGAGCGTAATGCGCTGACCTACTGCGTAGAGGCTCTCTATACTCCGCTAAGTGACTGCGGTATGTTTTCGATATATTTCTCGTGTGAAAGGGACAAGGTGGAGCAGTGTCGCCGCATCATCGAGACCGAACTACAAAGGCTTATGAATGAGCCGCTTACCAAGCGACAACTCGCCATTGCCAAACGACAATTTATGGGACAATTTGCCATTTCGGCAGAGAATAACGAGGCTTATATGTTGGGAGTAGGCAAGAGTTATCTTGTATTTGGTGCTGTGGATAGCCTCGAAGAGGTCTATCGCAAAATTGCAGAAGTGTCGCCCGAAGATATAATGAGCGTGGCTCGCGAAATAGTATCATCGCTATCTACACTGACCTATGTATAATATGGAGTAACTATGAAAGAAGAACTCGAAAGATATATCCGCAATCTCTCCTCGCCCGAGAACTCTCTCTTGGCGGAGTTGGAGAGCGAGAGTAACCAGCGTGTTGTGCAACCACAAATGGTGTCGGGACACGTTCAGGGTAAGTTTTTGGAGATGCTTACCCGTATGATTTCACCACGCAAAGTACTCGAAATAGGCACCTTTACGGGCTACGCAACTCTCTGTTTTGCTGCGGGTATGCCCGAGGAAGGTATTATCGATACGGTGGAGATTGAGGACGAATTGGAGGGCATACAGAGCGAGTTTTTTGCCCGCTCGCCCCACACTCACAAGATACGCCGCCATACGGGTTCGGCACTCGATGTGGTGCCCGGGCTGGGGGAGTGCTACGACCTTGTATTTATCGATGGCGACAAGAGAGAGTATCCCGACTACTACCGTATGTTGCTCGATGGTGGTTTGGTACACTCGGGGAGTTACATTTTGGCGGACAACATCTTGTGGTATGGCAAGGTTACCGAGCCCAACATTAAGCCCTCCGACCTGCAAACCCGTGGTATTGTGGAGTTTAACCAGATGGTCAAAGATGACTCCCGAGTGGAGAATGTCATTGTCCCCATTCGCGATGGAATAAACTTGATACGAGTGAAATGAATTGAAATTTGAGAGTTGGGAAGCAATCTTATACTCCTTAATAACAACGCGGGCTCGGCAAAAATGCCGAGCCCGTGTCTTTTGTTGTTAGTCGTTAGACATTATACCAAATTAAGTTCTTTCTTCATCTGTTCAATCTTGGCATCGAGTTGTGCGGAAACCTTGTCGTAGTCGGCAAGCGATGCAAGGGGCTCCTTCACGCCGAAATAGAACTTAATTTTAGGCTCGGTGCCGCTGGGGCGAATCGAAAGGATGGTGCCATCGGCAGTGAGGTACTGCAATACGTTCGACTTGTCGATGTCGATGGGCGACTTCTTGCCACTCTTAACATCCAAAGCCTCAGAGGATTGGTAATCCTTAATGGTCACGATGTCCGAGCCACAAATCTGTTTGGGAGGATTGGCGCGGAAGTCAACCATCATCTGTTTAATCTCGGCTGCGCCCTCCTGACCTTTGCGAACTACCGACACAAGACCTTCCTTGTAGAAGCCAAAGTCGATGTAGAGTTGTTTAATCAGACCATAGAGCGTGGTGCCGATGCTCTTAGCCCAAGCAGCAGCCTCGGCAGCCAGCGAGCAAGCCGAAACACCGTCCTTATCCCTCAGGAACGAGCCTGCAAGGAAGCCAAAGCTCTCCTCACCACCACCGATATAGGTCTTACCCTTAGCCTCCTCTTGGCGGATAACCTTAGCGATATTCTTAAAGCCAGTAAGGCAGTCAAAGTACTCTACGCCAAAACCTTGTGCCACATCTGCCATCATCTCGGAAGTCACGATAGTCTTTACGATATACTGCTTGCCATCGAGCATTCCGTTCTCTTTCCACCTACGGCACATATAGTAGGTAAGTAGCACACAGGTTTGATTACCGTTCAGCAATACGAAGTTGCCATCCTCATCGGGCACAGCAATGCCGATGCGGTCGCTATCGGGGTCGGTAGCCATAACAATCTCGGCACCCTCGCGTATGCCCTGCTCAATGGCCATACGCATTGTGGTTCTCTCCTCGGGGTTGGGCGACTCCACAGTGGGGAAGTTACCATCGATGACCATCTGCTCGGCAACGGTTGACACGTTCGTAAAGCCATAGTTACGGAGCGATGCGGGAACGAGCTTGTGACCACAACCGTGGATGGGGGTGTAGACAATCTTCATATCGTGGTACTTAGCCACAGCCTCGGGCGAGAGCGAAAGGCTCTTCACACGCTCCAAATAGATCTTGTCGAACTCCTCGCCAATAATCTCAATGTTCTCGGGGTTCTTACCGCTGATGATTTGGTCCACCGAGGTAATCTTGCCCACCTCCTCAATGATGTTCTTGTCGTGGGGCGCGATAACCTGTGATCCGTCCTCCCAATATGCCTTGTAACCATTGTACTCGCGGGGATTATGCGATGCAGTAACCATAACACCGCTCTTGCAACCAAGTTCGCGAATTGCAAAGCTGAGTTCGGGGGTGGGGCGGAGTGACTCAAAGAGGTAAACCTTAAAGCCATTCGAGGCAAAGATGTCGGCAGTACGCTCTGCAAACTCGCGTGAGAAGTTGCGGCAGTCGTGCGATACTGCAACCTTAATTTCCTCGCCCTCAAAGCATTTCTTTAAGTAGTTTGCCAAACCCTGAGTGGCCATACCTACTGTATATACGTTCATACGGTTGGTACCAACGCCGAGAATACCACGCAAACCACCGGTGCCAAATTCGAGGTCTTGATAGAAACTCTCCGAGAGTTCTTTGGGGTCGTTTGCCATCAGATTTCGTACCTGTTCTTTGGTCTTTTCGTCATAATTTCCTTCGAGCCATTTCTGTGCTCTGTCAAGAATATACTGTTCCATAGTAAGTTAGTATTTGTTATAAATTTTACTTATAATTATCTTATTTGGTAATTTATTTTTCCAATATGCAAATATACAAAATTTTTCATCAATTCTCAATATCAGCGTATTAAAAAGATGTGTAGAAATTCCCATAAAACTTCCATAACAATTAAAATTAATTATGCAATAGTAAAAGATGTTTTTTTTAACAAATTTATGCACAATTTTGTAGTCGAATTCAGGAGTTACTTGAATAAGTAAAAATCGAATTACCCAATTACATAAATGATAACGAACGCAACAACATACAGTGACGTATGGCAGAACTGTCTTGCTCAAATCAAAGAGCAAACTTCCGCTGAGGAATTTGCCAAGTGGTTTAAGCCTATCGTGCCCATTGGCTACGATGGTAAGACTCTGCGCCTGCGTCTGCCCAGCGAGGACTGCGTATTCCACATCGAGCGCAATTATATTCCCTCGTTGCGTCCTATCATCTATGAGCATTTTGGCAACAACACCTCCCTGCGCTACTCGGTGCTCGCACCTGAGGTGTCGGCAGAGGAGCAGCAGAGGGTTGCGGAGTCGAGCGTGGCGACAATCAACAAGGTTGTTACACAGAGCGACACCACAAAGATAAAAAATCCTTTTGTAATTCCTGGTATTCGCAAGCTCGAAATACCTTCGCAACTCAACCCCAACTACACTTTCGAGAATTTCGTGGAGGGCGAGTGCAACCGCCTTGTGAGGAGTGTGGGTATGGCGGTGGGCGTTGAGCCTGGCAAGACTGCCTACAATCCACTCTACATCTTTGGCGATTCGGGTTTGGGTAAAACCCACTTGGCGCAGGCTATCGGTATAGATATTAAGCAGCGCCATCCTGAGTTGCAGGTGCTCTATGTGTCGATGAATAAGTTCCAGGCGCAGTACACTACTGCTGTGCTAAATAAGGAGCCCAACGACTTCATCAACTTCTATCAGATGGTTGATGTTCTCATCATTGACGACATTCAGGAACTCTCTGGCAACAAGGGTAGCACCCAGAATGCCTTCTTCAATATCTTCAACCACCTACATTTGTCGGGTAAGCAACTCATCCTCACCTCCGACAAGCGTCCTTCGGAGCTGAGCGACATCAACGACAGGCTCCTGACGCGCTTCAAGTGGGGTTTGGCTGCTGAGCTTACACAGCCCGACTACGAGACCAAAGTGAAGATTATCCACAACAAGGCTCGCAAACTCGAAGGTGCAGAGAATATCCCTGAGGAGGTTGTAACCTACTTCGCCGAGAATATCAATGGTAACATTCGCGAGATTGAGGGTGCTCTGTCGGCACTTGTGGCAAATGCCAAGTTCCTCGGTCGCAAGATTACCATCACTCTGGCTAAGGAGGTGCTGAAAACCTATGTCAAGATCAGTCCCAAGGAGATTTCGATTGAGAGTATCCGCAAGATTGTGTGCGACTACTTCAATATTGACGAGCCAACCTTCGACTCGCCCAAACGCACGCGCGATATTGCTCAGGCTCGCCAGATTGCGATGTACCTCTGCAAGCAGCATACCAAGTCGCCACTTTCGGCTATCGGTGCTGCCATAGGCGGCAAGAACCACGCCACGGTGCTCCACGCCTGCAAGGCTGTCACAAACCTTATGGAGACCGACAAATCATTCCTCCAAATTGTAGAGGAGATTAACCGCAGAGTAACGGCGAAATAAAAGAAAGACAAATAGATAAAAGAAAGACAAGCAGATGTGCTTGTCTTTCTTTTATAATTGAAAATTCAAAATTGAGAATTGAAAAATATTCCCTTCTAAGTTAGAGATGCGGATTCTCAATTTTCAACTCTAAATTCTCAATTATAAATTTTGTTTTTTCCTATTTTTTATCTAATTTTACCATAGATTTCCTAAATGTTGTTTAACTCCAAGGCGATATGTTGAAGATTGGCGACAAAGCACCTCTGTTTGAAGGTGTTACACAAGATGGTAAGAGCGTAAAATTGAGCGATTTTGGCTCCCGAAAGGTCATTTTGTACTTCTATCCGAAGGACAACACCTCGGGTTGTACGCTCGAAGCCAAGAGCCTCAGAGATGGCAAGGCTGAGCTCGCCCAGATGGGCTTTGAAATTGTGGGAGTGAGTCCCGACAGTGTGAAGTCCCACCAGAACTTCTGCACGAAGCACGAGCTGAACTTCACGCTCATAGCCGACACCGACAAGAGCATTGCCGAGGCTTATGGCGTCTGGAAGGAGAAGAGTATGTATGGCAGGAAGTATATGGGCATTGTGCGCACGACATTCATCATAGACGAGAGTGGCACCATCATTCACATCTTCGACAAGGTAAACACCGCGAACCATTGGCAGCAGATTGCCGAGTGGGCAAAGGCGCAGCAGTAGGGTAGAGCAACACGAGGACAAACAGAGAAAACAAAAAGAAAAAATAACACACAAACTACTATGGCAGAGAAAATTGCAGTTAATCCCGACAAACAGAAAGTGTTGAGCGCTGTGTTGGACAAAATCGAGAAGGATTTTGGTAAAGGCTCGATTATGAGGATGAATAGCGAGAGCGTTGAGCAGGTGGCAGTTATCCCCACAGGCTCTGTAACTCTCGACCACGCACTCGGAGTAGGCGGCTACCCCAAAGGCAGGATTATTGAGATTTATGGTCCTGAGTCTTCGGGTAAGACCACGCTGGCAATCCACGCTATTGCCGAGGCTCAGAAGGCGGGCGGTATTGCCGCCTTCATTGACGCAGAACACGCTTTTGATAGTTTTTATGCTTCGCAGCTGGGCGTGGATATTGACAACCTCTTGGTGTCGCAGCCCGACAGTGGCGAGCAGGCTTTGGAGATTGCCGAGACACTGATTCGTTCGAGCGCAATTGATATTATTGTTATTGACTCGGTAGCTGCACTTACCCCCAAGGCAGAGATCGAGGGCGAGATGGGCGAGTCGAAGATGGGCTTGCAGGCAAGGCTTATGTCGCAGGCACTGCGCAAACTCACCGCTGCCATTAGCAAGACCAAGACCGTCTGCATCTTCATCAACCAACTGAGGGACAAAATTGGTGTTATCTACGGCAACCCCGAGACCACAACGGGTGGTAACGCGCTGAAATTCTACGCCAGTGTGCGTATCGACATCCGCAAGACTTCGGTCATCAAGGATGGCGATGAGCAACTCGGCACCCGCACCAAAGTGAAGGTAGTTAAGAATAAGGTTGCGCCTCCTTTCCGCAAGGCAGAGTTTGACATTATGTATGGCGAGGGTATCTCGAAAGTGGGCGAAATTCTCGACCTTGGTGTGGACTTTGGCGTAATCAAGAAGAGTGGCTCGTGGTACTCCTACAACGACAGCAAACTTGCGCAGGGTAGGGACGCTACGAAAGTCCTCTTGGAGCAGAATGCCGAACTGTGCGCCGAAGTGGAGGAGAAAGTTCGAGTAGCACTCAAAGAGTCGAAGAATAACTAACAGACAAAGAGGTTGTTTGAGCCACCGAGCATCAAACAACCTCTTGTTGCTTTTGGGCTCGTTGTGCTCCATAATCCATTGGGTATCAAACAACTCTAATCAAAAACTTACAACGCTATGGCTGGCTATACAGCAGAGGACGAGCAGATTATCACACGAGAGTTTAACGAACTACTTTCGGCGTGTAACAAAATCTGCAAGAATGAGGCAGATTGGGAGATGATTAACAAGGCTTTCTTCTTGGCGAAGGAGGCACACAAAGGTGTGCGCCGCCGCTCTGGCGAGCCTTATATTCTTCATCCTTTGGCAGTTGCCAAAATTGTGGTGTGCGAAGAGGGGTTGGGTGTGAAATCTACCGCTGCGGCACTGCTGCACGATGTTGTGGAGGATACGAGCTACACCGTGGAGGATATTGAGAACCTCTTTGGTCCAAAGGTAGCCTCAATGGTTGATGGACTCACGAAAGTTGCTGCCGCACTGAGCGAGGATGTGTCGGCTCAGGCAGAGAGTTTTCGTAAAGTTCTACTTACACTCTCGGATGATATTAAGGTCATTATCATAAAGATAGCCGACCGACTGCACAATATGCGCACGCTTGGCTCGATGCCTCGCCACAAACAGATAAAAATCACGAGCGAAACGATGTATCTGTTTGCACCATTGGCATATAGGCTCGGACTCTACGCCATAAAGACCGAACTTGAAGACCTCTCGCTCAAATATATGTACCCAGAGCAGTATGCCGAGATTGAGGCTAAGATGAACGCTACTGCTGCTGAGCGTAATGAGTTTATAGAGAAGTTTATACAGCCCATCAAGGAGAAACTCACCGAGAATGGCGTTGAGTTCTCCATATCGGGTAGAGTCAAGACCGTCTATTCCATCTGGTCGAAGATGCAACGCAAGCAGATTCCTTTTGAGGAGATTTACGACCTTTTCGCAGTACGCATCATCTTCAAGCCCAGCGACTTGGCGCCCGAAAAAGCACAGTGTTGGCACATCTACTCTCTGCTTACTGACATCTACACTCCCAAGCCCGACCGCATACGCGATTGGGTGAGCTTCCCCAAAGCTAATGGCTATGAGGCACTCCACGCAACATTTATGCGCCCCGATGGCATTTGGGCAGAGGTGCAGATTCGTTCCGAGAGGATGGATGAGATTGCCGAGAGGGGCTTTGCTGCACACTGGAAGTATAAACAAGAACACGATGACGAGGATGAATTCGATAAGTGGCTCAGAGATGTGCGCAGTGCCCTGACGCACCCTGCGGGCAATGCCGGCGACTTCTTGGAGAATGTAAAGATGACGCTCTATATGACTGAGATGGTGGTCTTTACACCCAAGGGCGAGGCTCGCAAATTTCCCGTTGGTGCCACTGCACTCGATTTCGCCTACGACATCCATACCAATGTGGGCAATACAGCTATCGGCGCAAAGATAAACCACAAGATCGAGTCCATCTACACCAAACTCAAAAGTGGCGACCAGGTGCAAATCCTCACCGCCGAAACTGCACACCCCACCATTGAATGGCTCGACCACGTTGCTACGGTCAAGGCGCGACAGTCCATCATCTCGTACCTTAAACACGTCAGACAGAACAATATAGAGAATGGTATATCCATCTTTGAGAATAGGATGAAGGAGTTCGGCATTACGCCCAGCGCCCGCTTGTTCCGAAAACTGCTGCCTGCGTACGATTGCAAAAATAAGGATGAGTTTTACAGCAAACTCGGCTCCGAGATTATCAACCTCAATGATATTGATAGCGTGCTGAGGCAGAACGCAAAGAATAAGGTATTGAAATTCTGGACCTTTGAGATGGCTGGCAATAAACCCGGCGACCTTGTTGTGAAGAATGCGGATGTAGATAGTATGGACGAGCCTAAGTTTGTTGCTGCCGAGTGTTGTAACCCTATTCCTGGCGACAACATCACGGGCTATAAAGACCCACGAACGGGCGATATTATTGTGCACAAGACCGACTGCCAAGAACTTATAAGTCTTGCAGCACAAAAGGGCGAAAATCTTGTAGGCAACATCAAGTGGTCTACTTATAAGGCCGTTTCGTATCTCTCGGAGATTAGACTTCGTGGACTCGATAGGGTAGGCGTGTTGCGCGACTTGGCGCAGGTCATTACTGTTGAGCTCGACATCAACATTCGTGAGTTGCAGATCCAGAGTCACGATGGCATCTTCGAGGGCAAAATCAGCGTCTATGTATCCGACACCGATAGCCTTCATTCGCTGATGGACAAAGTTGGTAAGATTAAAGGAATTGATAAGGTTGAACGTGTTTAATTATTAATAATAGATTTGTTATGGCTACGATTTTTTCTAAGATAGCACAAGGCGAAATACCAAGTTATAAGGTTGCAGAGAACGAGAACTACTACGCATTTTTAGACATCAACCCTCTTGCTGAGGGCCATACACTCGTTATCCCCAAACGTGAGGAGGACTATATTTTTGACCTCACTGACGATGAACTCGCAGGTATGGTTAAGTTTGCCAAGAGCATAGCGCAGAGACAAAAAGAGGTCTTCGGTTGCAAGAAGGTTGCTATGATTGTGCTCGGTTTGGAGGTACCTCACGCACACATCCACCTCATCCCTATGAATAACGAGGCAGATGTGGATTTTCGTAAGCCAAAACTTCAACTGACTACTGAGGAGTTCTCTGTCATTGCTGAGAAGATAAGAGTAGAGTAGGAGTTTGAATATGTAAAAGGGTAGGGGGACAACTTATATATTGCTATACTGAGCGGAGTATTTGCTCCGCTTTTTTACATCCTCATATTTTACATTTGTAAAATATAATAATTATTTGACAACTTTATCGCAGCAATCAACAAACCACCCATACATACAAGTTCAATCACTTAATTATAACACCATAACTCACTGATAACCAATATATAGAACTATTTAATATAAAGTGTTTGATTATGCAAAAATGCTTTATATTAATAAATGGGTACTATGATTGCGTTTGGCGGGATTAAATCTTTTGTATCTCTTTTATTATCAATGCATTACCACGCTATTAATAAATAAATACTTCATATTGCTATTTAGAGCATATTTATCAACTAAACAATAATTTAACTTTGTACTATTTGGTGTTTTGAAAGAATGTATTTACATTTGTAAAAATTTATATGACAATTATGAAGAGTAGAATTAAGTATATTATTAGCTCCGAGTCGCTGTCGAATTTACAATTTGCACAGTCACTCGAAATTAGTCCCGCATCAATTACACACATACTTTCGGGCAGAAACAACCCAAGCTTAGATATTGTTACACGCATAGCGCGTAAGTATCCTCACTATAACCTTCGCTGGCTCTTGCTCGGCGATGGTGCGGTTTATTGCAACCCCATTGAACAACAAATTGCCCACGCCGAGTCGCCCAACTTATTCTCAAATACTACCCCAGAGCAAAATGATTGCAATACTCAAAATTCACTCGAACAATCTGTCGCCCAAACCTGCTGCCCCGAATCGCAACTGCAACGCATTGAACAAGAACAGCCACGCAGCGTAGAGGAAAAACTAATCGTCTGCCTCCCTGATGGTACCTATAAAGAATATATAAAGCAATGATCTGTTAGAATGAATTTTGCATTGCTCACATCTATTTGTTGATATTAGCTTATCCCACGCAGAATTTACTCCCCACAATGAATGACAATCTCATTCTCTACTTGTCACAACTAATTTTACCCAATCCCACTACAAAAACACTTACTCCCCCTCAAACTACCGTCAACACAATTACCAACCCAACACCTCGCTTTACATAATGTATATATTTTGCATTTTTAGTTGATGTTGTACAATTGACGGAGAGTTTAGTTGAATAAATAGTTGTTGAGTAGAAAACTATCCGAAGGCTGTGTTTAAGACTTTATTAAATGAGGTGCATAAAGATAATTATTCGCGATTATTCGTATATTTGTAGCTGATAATTATTAGGTATCAGACGCAAGGTTATGAGGTTGAAATTCAATATACTAATTTTTATTCTTACCACTTGTTTTGCGACAATGTTGGTGTCGTGTGGCGGAACTAAGCAGGCAGATGGGCGCAGAATTGTTGTGACTGTGGCTCCGCTTGCAGGACTTGTCGAGGAGATTGTTGGAGAAGACTACGAGGTTTCCATATTGCTACCAAGTGGCTCTACACCAGAGAATTACTCGCCTACTCCACGTCAGATTGCCTCGTTGGAGGGTGCTGATATGGTCTTTGTGCTCGGCACTATGGATTTTGAGCAACAGATTGTCAAAAGATTTGAAAATCAAGACAATAACTTCTTTGTAGATGTTAGCGAGGGCATAGAATTGATTGCAGGCGGTTACTCCCATAGCCATTCGCACGAGCACCTCGGCTGCGATTGCGAGCATCATCCACACTCGGAGCACGCAGAACACCACTACGTTGGCACAGATCCTCACATCTGGCTCGCTCCCGGCACACTTGAAGTGATTGTTGATAACATTGCAGAGGAAATCCTCGCACAAAACCCCGATTCTACAAAGTATTACGCTCATTACGAGCAACTTAAAGCAAAACTTCAACAGCGCAAGGAGCACTATCAAGAGGTGTTGACAACTGCCCCGAAGGCGTTTCTTATCTACCATCCCGCGCTCGGGTATCTTGCAGAAGAGTACGACTTGGAGCAGATTTCGCTCGAAAATGAGGGCAAATCCCCCACCCCGGCTGCTCTGGCGGAGATTGTGGACAGGGTTAAAGCTGAGGGTATTGAGTCGATGATTTATCAACAAGAATATCCCCTGGATGTAGTTCAACCTATTGCGGAGATACTTGGTGTTAATTTAGTAGAAATCAATCCTTTAAGTAAAGATATAATAGCCGAACTCGACCGCATTGTCGGGGCACTTACTAACAGCAAATGATGGACAAAGAGATAATAAAAATCGAGCATCTCTCGGTTCGCTATGAGGGACGTGAGGCTCTGCGGGATGTTAATATCTCGTTCTACGAGGGCGACTTTGTGGGCATCATTGGTCCCAACGGAGGCGGCAAGAGCACGCTTGTGAAGAGCATTTTGGGACTTGTGCCCTATGAGGGGGAGGTTACTTTCTGTGGCAAAGTGTCTGGACGTCACAACATTGGCTATATGCCCCAACAAAACCTCTTCGACAAGAGTTTTCCCATTTCGGTTGCGGAGCTGGTACTCAGTGGCTTGCAGGCAGACAAAAGACTGCACCGCTACACCGCTGAGGACAAAGCCAAAGCACAAGCGATACTTGAACTTGTAGGCGTAAAACACTTGTCCAACAAACAGATAGGCGAACTTTCGGGAGGCGAGTTACAGAGGGCTCTGCTGGGCAGGGCAATCATTTCCGCCCCTGCACTGCTCATTCTTGATGAGCCTGCTAACTTTGTTGATAACCAATTTGAGGGCGAACTCTACGCCCTGTTGGAACGCCTATCGGAGCGTATGGCGATTATTGTCGTGTCGCACGATGTGGGCACCATCACTTCGCTTGTGCGTAGCGTGGTGTGTGTCAATCGTACCGTCCACCGCCACCCCACTGCCGAGCTGACGCCCGAACTCTTGGAGAACTACCACTGCCCCATCCAGGTTATCTCGCACGGTGCAGTGCCCCACACCGTCCTGGCGCACCACGCTGAGAATGCTGAATGCAAAATGCAAAATTCAAAAACATCTTGCGGGTGCGGTTGCGAGCACCACAACCACACCAACTAACCACTCTCCCAATAACAAACAGCGGGGCTACTCTTTGTGAGTAGCCCCGCATTATTTAGCGAAATGACTGCGCCTAAATTACCGAAGTTCAGAAAGTTGATTACTCAAACTTGCAAATCTCGCTCAGTTTGCCCCAGAGTTCCTCTGTGCGCTCAACGAGCTGTGCGCGGATGTAGGCATAGTGTTTGCGTACAAGCGAGGGGTTGTGTTTCTCGGCGGGGTTGTTAACGAGTTCCATAAGGTTGTTGCGCATATCGACAGCACCCTGCATAATGGCGATAATCTCGTCCTGTTTGTCGCTGTGGAAGCCGAGCGAAAGGTAGCAATCGTAAACCACCTCGTTTACGGTGTAGTCAATCTCTTTTTTGATGTCTCTTAAACTTGCCATAATTATCTATGAATTTGGTTGTATATTAGTTTCAGCATAGCAAAGTTAGTAATAATTTCGACACTCCGCACCTTGTGGCGCAAAAATATCGCTCCCCCAGCCTACTTTTGGCGTTTTTTGCCGTAGTCGTTAATCATTTTGATGACAAAAATGATGGTACTCATCGTTGCGGTGAGCCCGTTGGCGATGGCGAGGGGCACGTTGCCCGTCAGTATGCCCTGCACAAAGAAGCACGCCGCACCGAGCGCCATCAGCACAAACGACCCGAGGGCAATATCATCTGTCTTGCGTGTGCGGATAGTCTGGATGGTCTGAGGCACATACCCCAACACCATAAGCACCGCTGCGCTATATCCAAAAAGTGTTGCAAAATCCATAATTACTCCGTTTAGTGGTGTAAAGTTAAGAAAAATTCCTATATTTGTAGTGCAATCAGTGGATTGTATTACATATTTTGATGAAAGTGTATTGGCTTTTTTAACTTTTGGAAATCTGGAAAATTTCTATATCACAAGAAAAGCAACACACTCGTCACTCCGTATTGATTCTTCAACAGGGGGTGTTCTGCCCCATTCTTGTAGATAAATACGAGTGTGGGGTATTGTGTTTATTTGTGATAGGGCATTCCAGAGCCTCCAAAAGATAAACAAGTGCGCTCCACACTTTCTTATTATATTAACCTTTGGAAACATTATTTGCGACAATGGCTATTTTAGATGGAGAACATTGCTCCTATGGGGAATTGTTATTTAGACCTGAATGGAGAGAAAAACGAGAGATTATTCTCAAACGGGATAATCACACTTGCCAATTTTGTGGTTCACAAGAGGATTTGAGCGTACACCATCGTCAGTATCATTACATTGAAAGATTGGGTATTTTCAAAATGCCGTGGGATTATCCCAATGAGTGCTTAATTACTATATGTAAAAATTGCCATAGCAAAGGACACGCTAAATATAAGATACCGAAAATCATCTATTAATAACACAAAAACACTATTACAATGGGACTATTTAACTTAAAAAGAAGACACTCGGCAGAAATAGCCGAAGAACTCAACCCTCAAACAACAGAAACTGATGTGGAAATTCCGAGAGAAAAATTCACAATGGAGTCCAAAGCAGTAGAGAAAAACGAATTGCCAATCTTTGATGTTTATAGGAGGTTGGGCGAAGATTGGGAAACAAAAGGGTATACTGATGCAAAAGCATTCCCTGAAACAAGTTATAGAGAGAGCAATAAATTGGCTATTGTAGAGAAATTATCTTTGCTTGTAGAGGAATGCCTTATAAAGTATGATGACAAAATAGTTGAGATGGAAACACTTATTGAGCAATCAAAGAAGAATGGTTTTATAGAAACACTAAACAAACAAGAGCGACAAAAAGACATACTCATTAGACACCTCAAAGAACTTGGCGAATTAGCAAAGGACATCAAGAATAAAGGTAATAAAACCAGAGTCATATTAACATCCTACGAAATGGGATTTGCACGAGGTATTGCCTCGATAAGTGATGATAAAGTCAATTCGATAATGGGGTAAAGCATACTATATGAAAAACATTATAACAAGATTATCCTGCCTACTAATTGGGTGGAATTACAATATTCTTCGGGAATGTTCAGAGGCAAGTCGCAAAGCACTAAATCGCTATGTAGGTGCAGTGTTGCTACTTATGACCATTTGGGCATTTATTGGATTTAGTATGGCTTCTCGCTACTTTGGATTAGATGATAAGGGCGCAATTATAACAGCTTGTGTTTTCGCATTAGTTATTCTTCTCATTGAGCGCCAAATTATACTTATCGTGGGCAAGAATAGGTTTATGACCACGTTTCGTATGATCTTGGCTGGCTGTATGGCAATTATTGGAGCAACCGTAATTGATCAAACAATGTTTGCAAAAGATATCGAAGCACAGTTAAGTGAGATTATTGAGCAACGCACAGACAACCAATTGCAGTATCGCAAAAAGATTCTTGACGACAAAATAACATCTTACCGTCTCGAATTGGATTCATTAGAAATACTATCTGCTCAATTAACCAACGACATCAACAAAAAGCCATTTATCAAAACCACTATTTATAGTTCAACACCAACCGGTCAAGTAGACTCTCTTGGTAAGGCAATTATGGCGACAAGTTATCAGCAGACAATGGCACCTAATCCCAAAAACAACGAGTTAGAGCGTGTAAACAAGCGTATTGAATCCTTACGAAGTGATATTGGGGTGACTACTGATAACATTCAAACGCTGCGAGACAACTTGGTTAAGGAAAACAAAGAAAACATTGGTTTATTAACGGAATTGGAGGTAACCTTCTCCGATAAAGTAATTTTTTCCAGCTGGGCAAGCGCCATTTTTTACATTGTTGTATTTATCTTTTTCTTGGCTATTGAACTTCTGGTTGTTACGGGCAAAAGTAGATCTAAATGTGATTATGAGGCATTGGTTGAAACTCGTCAAGAAGCCGCAATCAAAGAAATGTGTGCAATTATAGGTTCAGACGCCGCAAGTATAACAAGCGAATCATAAAACGTTAGATATGTGATATTCGGGGGTGATCTAAAATTAGATTGCCCTCATTTTATATTCTATTCGGAGGTTTTGTGCATACATTTTGGATATATGGAGTTGTAATGATAATAATTTTCGTATATTTGTAAGCAAACCACCGCAGGTTTGCACCAACTTAACACGAAAAACGTATATGAGCGAAAACAAATTTATGCGAATGGCTATCGAACTCTCCAAGGAGAGTGTTGCCAAAGGTGGTGGTCCTTTCGGGGCAGTTATTGTCCGCAATGGCGAGGTTGTAGCCACAGGTTCCAACAGTGTCACAATACTCAACGACCCCACAGCACACGCCGAAGTAAGCGCCATACGAGCCGCTTGTCAGAAAGTGGGTGACTTCAACCTCCAAGGGTGCGAGATTTACTCCTCGTGCGAGCCTTGCCCTATGTGTCTCAGTGCAATATATTGGGCGGGCATAGAGCGCATCTACTATGCCAATACACGCAGCGATGCGGCAGCCATCGGTTTCGATGATGCCTTCATCTACGACCAGATACCTCTCGCCCCCACTGCGCGCACTGTTCCTTCCCTACCCCTTATGCGAGCCGAAGGCTTGGAGGCATTCCGCCTGTGGGAAGCAAAAGAGGACAAGGTGGAGTACTAACACAAGAGGTTGCCCCGATGGGGGCAACCTCTTATGTAATTGAAAATTGAAAACTCAAAATTAACAGACCTCTCCCCCACAACCATAACTCTCAGTCCTCCTATTACTCCCATAAACCATATAAGACTAAGGACTATTGACGTTAGACGTTAGACCGACTTTGGCAGTTAAAAATTTAGGGACCCCTTACGGAGCCCCTAAATTTTTAACTACCAAAGTTGTCGTACATAATGTTCTCGGGTGGTACGCCCAAATTGTCGAGCATATTCACCACTGCCGAAATCATCATAGGGGGACCGCACAAGTAGTACTCAATATCCTCGGGTGCGGGATGATCCTTCAAGTAGTTGTTATAGATAACATTGTGGATGAAGCCAATATACTTGGGATCCCAATTGTCATCGGGTCTGGGGTCGCTAAGACCGATAGCAAACTTGAAGTTGGGGAACTCCTTAGCAAACTCCTCGAACTGTTCCTGATAGAAAATCTCCTGTTTCGAGCGTGCGCCATACCAGAACGAGATAGGCAGATCGCTCTTGACGGTCTTGAAGAGGTGGAAGATATGCGAACGCATAGGAGCCATACCTGCACCACCACCGATAAACATCTTCTCGTTGGGGGTATCCTTGATGAAGAACTCGCCGTAGGGACCCGAAATGGTTACCTTATCGCCTGGTTTACGCGAGAAAATATAGGAAGAGCAGATACCCGTAGGCACGTTCATAAAGCCACCGGTAGCCCTATCGAAGGGAGGAGTAGCAATACGCACGTTGAGCATAATGATATCGTCCTCGGCGGGCTGGTTGGCCATTGAGTAAGCACGGAAAGTAGGCTCAGGGTTGTTTGCCACCAAATCCCACATTTTGAATTTGGTCCAGTCAGCATGGAATTTGGGATCGATATCCATATCGGAGTACTTAATACCCTCATACTTAGGAATATCAATCTGAATGTAGCCACCGCTCTTGAAGTTCAGGCGCTCGCCCTCGGGGAGTTTCACAACAAACTCCTTCATAAAGGTCGATACGCTGCGGCACGATACAACCTCGCACTCCATCTTCTTAACGCCCAAAACGCTCTCGGGAATGCGGATATCCAAATCGTTCTTAACCTTCACTTGGCAACCCAGTCGCCAGTGCTCTTTTTGCTGCTTGCGAGTGAAGAAGCCGACCTCGGTAGGCAAAATCTCGCCACCGCCATCGAGCACCTGCACCTTACACATACCGCAACTACCCTGTCCACCACAAGCCGAGGGGAGGAAAATCTTCTCCTGAGCAAGAGTAGTCAGCAGCGAGTTGCCGCTTGCAACTTTGAGGCTCTTCTGCCCATCGTTGATATTAATCGTAACCTCGCCCGAAGAGGTGAGTTTTGCCTTTGCCACCAGCAACAAAGCCACGAGCAACAGCAAAGCCACGAGGAAGACTACGACAGCTGTAATAATAATTGTATTATTCATCTCTCTAACTGTGTTTGCTAATTAATTCTACATTTGGAAGCCCGAGAAGATCATAAACGCCATACCCAGAAGACCGGTGATGATGAAAGCCAAACCGGGACCGCGCAGACCTTTGGGAACATTGGAGTATGCGAGTCTCTCGCGGATAGCAGCCATCACAAGGATAGCAATCCACCAACCGAAGCCCGAGCCAAAGCCGAATACGGCAGCCTCGCCAACGGTAGCGAAGTTCCTCTGCTGCATAAACAACGCTCCACCCATAATTGCACAGTTTACTGCAATGAGGGGGAGGAAGATACCCAACGAGTTATAGAGCGAGGGAGAGAATTTCTCCACCACCATCTCCAACAACTGAACAAATGCTGCAATAACAGCAATAAAGAGAATAAAACTAAGGAAGCTCAAATCCACGCTTGCCAACTCGGGCGAAATCCACGAGAGAGCACCTGCTTTGAGCACATAGTTTTCGAGCAGGTAGTTCAGGGGCACAGTCATAAGCATTACGAAAGTAACTGCCAAACCCAAACCATTGGCGGTCTTCACGCTCTTCGATACGGCAATGTACGAACACATACCGAAGAAGAACGAGAATACCATATTGTCTATAAATGTAGACTGAATAAATAGTTTCAAAAGTTCCATAATCTATGCTCCTCCATTTTATTTTTCCTGCAAATCCTTATTTGTCGAACGGTGTACCCAGATGATGATACCTACAATAATAAGTGCAGCAGGTGGGAACAACATCAGACCATTGTTCACATAGCCGGCCTCATACAAACAGTTGGGGATAACCTGGTAGCCCAAGAGAGTACCATTGCCCAAAAGTTCCCTGAAAAAGCCGATGATAACGAGCACTGCACCATAGCCCAAGCCATTACCGATACCATCCAAGAGCGAAGGCAGAGGTTTGTTCGACAGCGCGAAAGCCTCCACACGACCCATAATGATACAGTTCGTGATAATCAGACCAACATAGACCGAGAGTTGTTTGCTCACGTCATAGACGTATGCTTTGAGGATATCGTTCACAATAGTCACCAACGCAGCGATAACCACCAACTGCACGATGATACGGATACGATCGGGAATACCATTTCGCAGGAGCGAAAGTACGAGGTTCGAGAATGCACACACAGCCGTAACCGACAGACCCATAACGAGTGCGGGTTTGAGCTGAGTGGTAACTGCCAATGCAGAGCAGATACCCAGAATCTGAACCAGAACAGGGTTGTTCTTTGCCAACGGATTAGTCAGCGATTGAAAAGTTTTGTTTTTCATTGTCTTACTCTGCATTTACGGTTTCTACTAATTCAAATGCCACAGCAGTACGTCCCATAATGAAAGCATCGTAGCAGTCGAGGCAATCCTTAATCATATTCTGCAAGCCCTCAGAGGTTTTAGTACCGCCCGTAACAGCATCTACGGAGTGAGCAGCACCTTGCGCACCACCCTTAACCACATAGATACCAACCAGGTTGCTACCCTCATAGATGGTCTGACCAGGGAACTGAGCCTGAAACTTGGCAGTTGCAATCTCTGCACCCAAACCGGGGGTCTCGCCTGCGTGGTCGAAGATAGCACCTTTGATTGTATTGAGGTCGGCTTCAAGAGCGATATAGCCCCAAATGTCATCCCACAAACCCTTACCGGTCAAGGGGAATACCACCTCACCGGTAGTTTTATTCTCAAATACGGGGTACTCGCCTGCTGCGAAACTTGCAGGCAGGTCGAAGAGTTTATTCAGAGGGGAAACCTCGGTTTGGATAACCTCACCCTCCTTGTTTACTACATATGCCTCGATTGTGCTATCATAGCTACCTTTCTCCAAGCCGAGCGAAGCCACAATAGCATCCTTCTTCTCGTTGAGAATGTTTGCATCCTGTGCGGGTTTGAGCGAAAGGTAAGTAAATGCCAACAAGATGGCAACGATAACAACCATTACGGTCGAGTAGAATACGATGTAGGCGTTAGAGTCTTTGCCGCCCAAAAATCCTTTTTTACTCATATCTTTATCCTCCATCTTTTATGCGTTAATACTCTTTTTAGCCCTGCGGTTGCGGCGATTGATGTTAGCCTGAACAACATAGTAGTCCACAACGGGAGCAAGTGCGTTCATAAAGATGATGGCGAGCATCATACCCTCGGGGTAACCGGTGTTGAATACGCGAACCAAAATAGCCAGCGCACCAATCATAAAGCCTACGATACATTTACCGCAGTTGGTCTGTGCCGAGGTAACGGGGTCGGTAGCCATAAACACAGCACCAAAAGCAAAACCACCGAGCAACAAGTGCTGCCAAGCAGGAAGTGCCATATAGAACTCGGTAGCGGTCTGAGGCTCAGCGGGTGCAAGCAAGTTGAACACACCACCCATAACAAGACCACCAACGAATACGCTCAGCATAGTCCTCCAACTTGCAGTACCCGTAGCGAGCAACACAATAGCACCCAGCAAGATGCACAATGTGGAGGTCTCGCCTACGCTACCTGGGATAGTACCAATAAATGCATCGAGCATCGATACGTTAGTAGTACCCGTATTTGCCAACTCGCCAAGAGGTGTAGCACCTGTGCGTGCATCGCTAAACCATACAGCCTCGCCCGAAATGCTCGAAGTGTAGGAGAAGAAGATGAACAAACGAGCCAACAGCGCGGGGTTAAAGATATTCATACCCGTACCACCGAAAATTTCCTTGCCGATAACAACAGCAAATGCGGTTGCCAAGCCGGTCATCCACAGAGGGGTGCCGATAGGAATAATCAGGGGGATAAGGATACCCGATACGAAGAAGCCCTCGTTGACCTCCTCTTTGCGAATCTGAGCAAAAGCACACTCAATGGAAAGACCTACGATGTAGGTAACCAAAATCGAGGGAAGCATCTGCCAGAAGCCATACCAGAAGTTCTGCCAAATGGTAAAGTCCGCACCGTCAATCCTTTGATAACCAATGTTCCACATACCAAACAAAATGGTAGGTATGAGAGCGATGATTACCATAAACATAGTGCGTTTCATATCGTTACAGTCGCGGATGTGAGCACCTTTCTTGGTCACATCGGTAGGCACATAGAAGAAAGTCTCCATTGCCTCATAGAACGAGTGCAGCCACGAGAGTTTGCCGCCCTCCGAGAAGGTGGGAGCGAACTTTTCGAGCAGTCGTTTGGGAAGGGGTTTATTGTAATTCTGTTTCATACTCTTACATCTCTTTAATCATGAGGTTAATACCATCGCGAACCAGAGCCTGCAAATCCTGTTTGGAAGGATCAACAAACTCGCAAAGAGCAACATCCTCCTCCACAATCTCGTAGATACCCAGGTTCTCCATCTTCTCGATGTCGCCTGCCAAGATAGCCTTGAAAAGGTACATAGGATAGATGTCCATAGGCAGATATTTCTCATAAAGACCCGTCACAACGAAGGGACGAACGCCACCATTAAGACCTGTGCGGAGGTCGTAGCGTTTCTTAGGCATAAGCCACGAGAAATAGGTACGCGAAACGGAGAATTTATTAAGGCGGGGAGCTAACCAACCGATGAGTTCCAACTCGCCACCCTCGGGAATAACGGTAACCTGCGAGGAGTAGATACCCATAAAGTCGTTAGCGGTAGCCTTCAAGCCAGAGAGTACGTTACCCTCGATAAGGCGGAACAAAGAGCCGCCACCCTGAGGTTTGATGCGTGCGGGCATCAGCACATCGCAAAGCGAGGAGCCAACAAGACACCTTACATACTGAGGATGAGCAACCTGCGAACCGGTTACAGCGTAGGTCTTAACCATATTAACCCTCTGCTCCAAGAAGAGGCGACCGATAATAGCCACATTCTGGATAGCCACAGTCCACACCTTCTCGCCTTTGTTTACGGGGTCGATGTGGTGAATCTGTACGCCCACATTACCTGCGGGGTGAGCACCTGCAAAGTAGTGTTTCTGGGCACCTTCAACACCCTCCAAAATACTCTTCTCGCCTGCTTTGAGCGAAAGATGAACATTGGCGCAGAGTTGTTTCAGTGCATCGAAACCAGCCTGAACAGCCTTCAAATCATCTTTGAGGGCAACATTCATATCGGGTGCGAGGGGTGCGGTATCGAAGCCCGAAACGAAGATAGCCTTTGGCTGGTCTTTCGAGTCGGCGATAATACCGTAGGGGCGCTGGATGATGGTTGCCCACAAGCCGCTCTGCAAGAGTGCTGCGACAACCTCCTCGCGCGAAGCCTTCGCAAGGTCGATGTTGAAAGGTTTGTAGTTTTGCTCAGTGTCGGCTGCTACCTCAATGGCAAGAAGTTTGCGCTTCGCACCGCGGCGAACTGCCGAAATGGTACCGCTGACGGGCGAAGTGAACATCACCTCAGGATGAGCCTTGTCGTAGAACAAAGCATCGCCTGCGAGGACCTTATCACCCTCAGCCACCAACAGTTTGGGCACAACACCCTCGAATGCAAGAGGAGAAACAGCGTAACGCTCCCCAATGGGAAGTTCCACTACACTCTTCTCAGCCTCACCAACGAGTTTAATGTCGAGACCCTTTTTGAGTTTAATGACTTTCGACATATCTGTTAAGATAAGTTAATAAATTATTGGTTTGTTGTTTTGAAAATACTATTAAAACGTGTTCCCCTAAATAACACGCGCAAAGATAACCTTTATTTTTATAAATAGGTAACTATTCTGTTATTATTTTCACGCAATTTTTCCACAAAGAGAGTTATCTTTGCAGTTGGTATGGTAAGTTTTGTTGATATACACACCCACAACCCCCATTGCGACACCGAGAGAATAGCCAATTTCCGACTCGGAGTGGACACTATTGCGCCTACTACGCCCTTCTCGGCGGGCATACACCCGTGGGATGCGGAGGTGGTTACCAAACAGCGCGACAGGCTTCTTGCGCAACTTGCAGATTGTGAGTGTGTGGCTATTGGAGAAGTGGGACTCGACAAGGCGTGCAAAGTGCCTTTTGGCGTGCAAAGAGAACTCTTTGAGGCGCAACTTACTATTGCCGCAGAGCGCAATTTACCCGTCATTGTGCATTGCGTTAGGGCAACATCCGAATGCCTTACGCTATTGGCAAAACATAATATCCAGAAGGCTCTATTTCACGGTTTTATAGGTTCAGTGGAGGTTGCCGAAGAGATACTTAGTAAGGGATATTTCATCTCCTATGGATTTGGTTCCCTGCGTTCGCCCAAGACGATAGAGGCACTGCGTCACACACCACTCGATCGCTTGTTTTTGGAGAGCGACACAGCACCCCACCCTATTGGCGAACTATACGCCGCTGCTGCCGAAATCAAAGGTATTGACATCGAGTTACTTAAAGACACAATTAAAGACAATTATACCACATTTTTCAGATGAGTTGGAGGGAGAGAACACGCCTGCTGCTGGGCGAAGAGAAGTTGGGAATTATCCAGAGGGCACACGTTTTGGTCGTGGGCTTGGGTGGCGTGGGTGCCTACGCCGCCGAGATGCTCGTAAGAGCTGGCGTGGGCGAGATGACCATCGCCGATGCCGACACCGTAGGCGTGAGCAACATCAACCGACAACTCATTGCGTTACATTCAACCATTGGTAGAGCTAAAACCGATGTTCTTGCTGAAAGACTGCGAGATATAAACCCCGAAATAGTGCTACACATCCACACCGAATACATCCATGACAAGAAGACTTACGAACTACTTGATGCTGCAAAATATGACTATGTTGTGGACTGTATCGACACCCTTTCGCCCAAGGTAAACCTCATAGCGGGTGCACTCGAAAGGGGTTATCCGCTGGTAAGTTCTATGGGCGCAGGAGCCAAGACCGACCCCACAAAAATCGAAGTCAAGGACATCGGCAAGAGCCACCACTGCCCTCTGGCGCATATGTTGCGCAAAAGGTTGCACAAATTGGGCATCAGGAGCGGTTTTTGGGCAGTTTTTTCGCCCGAGGCGGTGCGTGAGGGGGCAATGATTATTGCCGAGGAGACCAACAAAAAGTCCAATGTGGGCTCCATTTCGTACATCCCCGCCTCATTTGGCTGTGTGTGCGCAAGTGTTGTTGTGCGTGACCTACTTGGAGAGTTTGAAAATTAACCTTAAACTATTGATACTATGAAAATTGTATTTCTTGATGAATACTCGCTTGGCGGTACCGACCTAAGTGCCATTCGCTCGCTTGGCGACTATGTGGGTTACGACCGTACACTGCCCGAGCAGGTCGTTGAGCGTGCCGCAGGTGCCGAGGTTGTTATTGTAAATAAGGTTGTCATTGGCAGACGCGAGATGGAGCAACTGCCCAACCTGCGCCTTATCTGCGTGGCGGCAACGGGCGTAAATAACATCGATTTAGTGGCTGCCGAGGAGCACAAAATATCGGTACGCAATGCTGTCGGATACTCTACACACACCGTAGCAGAAGCCACTCTGGGCAGCGTTTTGGCTCTACAAAGGCAGGTTTTGTACTACGACCGTTATGTCAAGAGCGGAGCGTATAGCGCATCGGGCGAATGGGTTAATTTTGACCGCCCGACACACCGCCTTTGGGGCAAAAATTGGGGCGTTGTAGGTATGGGTAACATCGGCAGAGAGGTCGCACGACTTGCCGAGGCTTTCGGTTGCAAGGTTGCCTACGCCTCCACATCTGGCAAAGCTCGCACAGAGAACTACGAACAGATGTCGCTCGAAGCACTCTTGGGCTGGGCAGACGTTATTTCGGTGCACTGCCCTCTCAACGACACAACACGAGGACTCATTGACACTGAGCAGATTAACCTTATGAAACCCTCGGCTCTCATCGTTAATGTGGCGCGTGGCGGTATTGTTGTGGAGGAGGCTGTGCGCAAGGCTCTCGATGAGGGGAGGATTGCCGGTGCGGCATTCGATGTCTACCCCACCGAGCCAATGCCTGCCGACTCTCCCCTACTTGCAGTCAAAGATTCCGACAAACTGCTCCTCTCGCCCCACAACGCCTGGTCGGCAGTTGAGTCCATAGAGGGATTGGTGGACTGTATTGTCAACAATATAAAAAACTACACATCAGGTAATTAAATAACAAAAACGGGACTGCGATTACAGTCCCGTTTTCATATCAATCATTCCATTACGAGAAGCGGTAGTCTGTGGGGTTGCGGAAGCCGTGGAGGAGTTCCTCGGCGGTCATTCGTTTCTTGCCCGAGAGTTGCAGTTGCTCAATCTCTATCAAGCCATCGGCGCAGGCAACGTGCAGGTATTTTTTGCCGTCCGAGAGTATTGTACCGCACTCTGCATCAATCTTTTGCGCCACAAAGCGGGCATCGAAAATCTTTGCCGACAAGCCCTCCGAGAGGTTTGCCCAAGCCGCAGGATAGGGCGAGAGTCCACGAATTTGGTTTATGATTTGTTCTCCACCGAGCGAGAAATCAATATGGCAGTCCTCCTTGAAAATCTTGGGTGCGGGTTTGAGTTCGCCATCGCACATTTCGCTCTGCTCGATGGGTTCAACATTGCCCTCAGCGATTTTCTCCACCGTATCGAGCACCAAATCAACGCCCACTGTCATCAGTTTATCGTGCAGAGTACCAACGTTATCACTCGGCTCAATCTCAACCTTTACTTGACCCAACACAGCACCCTCGTCAATCTGAGGATTGAGCAGGAAAGTGGTCACGCCAGTCACGGTCTCACCATTCATAATGGCACGATTGATGGGCGCAGCACCTCTATACTGAGGCAGTAGCGAGGCGTGCAGATTGAACGTGCCAAGGCGTGGAGCCGCCCAGATAATCTCGGGCAGCATCCTGAAAGCAATGACTATACCAAGGTCGGCATCCAAAGCTCTGAAAGCCTCCACAAACTCCTCATCGCGTAACTTAACGGGCTGATAAATAGGCAGTCCCACCTCCACAGCGTAGCGTTTTACGGCGCTCTCATTCACTTTCAGTCCCCTACCCGATGGTTTGTCGGGCGTGGTCACAACAGCCACAACATTGTAGCCGCCCTCCACGAGAGCCCTCAGAGGAGCCACCGCAAAATCGGGCGTACCCATATATACAATGCGGAGTTGCTTTGCTTTATCGCTCATATCGTTCTACTTTTTAGACGTTTTGAGGCTCTGCACCTTAGCCTTCAATTTATTGAACTGCACGACATACCAATCCATATTGAAGAGGTTGGAGTCATTGGTGGCTATTCGGGTGAGATAGAGTGCAATAGGTAGTAATATCATCGCCGAGAACCACATACCGAAGGCGGCATCCCAAGTACCCTCCTTTGCCATCTTCTCGCCCGCAATACTGATGACATAATAGACCACAAAGAACAACACCGACACCACAACGGGCATCGCCAAGCCACCCTTGCGAATAATGGCTCCCAGCGGCGCACCAATAAGGAAGAAGATAATCACCGAAATGGGCAGCGACACCTTCCTATGCCACTCCACCTGCGAGCGGTAGAGTTTGTTGAGCGTATCTTTTGCCGTATCCTCATTGCGGTTCAGTGAATTACGCGACATTCGGGCATTGCTCTTTGCCTTGTTGATAATATCGGTTTTGGCTGCAATTTCCATCGTATCGAGCGCTTTCATAAGGTCGGCACTGCTCTTGTAGGAGTAGTCCACCTGCACCGTATCGAAGAGTCCCCACGCCGATTGGTCTTTGGTCATAAGGTAGTTTTTCAGCAACGGTTCATAGGAACGTGCCGAGCCTCTATCACTCTCCACCCTCAGCGAGTCAATATCGACCTGCAACTCAGTGACATTCTTTGTTTGGTGGTTGTTAAAGAGGTTCATATCCGTGCGCGAGAAATCGAAACCATCTACGCTCATAGCACCATTCTGCACCACGAATTTCTGGTGTCGGATGGCGTTTTCGGTGCTCCACTTATAATTGCGCGTAGTCTCGTAAGTCTCGCCATTATAGAGCTTTACCATCAGGAATTTCTTGTCATCTGACATATAGATATAGCCAGAGTCGGCAACCGTAGTGGTCATATTACCGTTGCGTTCGCGCGTATCGTAGATGAGTACATCCGTCAGCAACTGTGTTTCGGGGTCTTGGTGTCCCACGCGGATACTCATATTGTCAATACCATTGAAGAATGCTCCATCTTTGAACTCCATACTCTCCTTTTGCTGGCGTATGTCGTAGATAATAGCCATCATCTTCTTGTTAGAATAGGGCACCAAATTATTGACCACAAAGAAACTACCGACAGCAACAACCAACACCACTGCCATCAGCGGCGAGAGTATGCGTGGCAACGACATACCAGCCGACTTCATCGCCAACAGTTCGTTGTGCTCGCCCAGATTACCCATCGTCATAATGCCCGCAAAGAGTGTTGCAAGCGGAATGCCGAGCGGCATCATATTGGCAGTTGCATAGAAGAGTAGCTCAATGATAATGCTAAAACTCAAACCCTTACCCACCAACTCATCAATATAACGCCACACGAAATTCATCATAAGGATAAACATTACGATGAAAAACGAGAGGATCATTGGTCCCAGGAAGGATTTGAGAGTAAAACGGTGTATGGTTTTCATTTGCTACGTTTTCTTCTTTTTCTACTATTTTGCCCTGCGTGTGCGGCTAACATTTTGCAAAGTTAGCAGTTTTACCATAAAAAGCGCAACCGCCAACAAAATTATTGTGGTTGCACCGACAGGAAAATCCATCTTCCACGCCACATAGATGCCGAGAACATTGCCAACAACAGCAAATATCGATGCCAAAAGTGCTATGCGGTTGTATGATTTAGTGAAACAATTGGCAATTACGGGTGGAATTGTCAGCAACGATATTAGCAGTACGATGCCCACAATCCTAATCGATAGGACTATTGCCACCGATGTAAGCACTGTCATTGTGGTTAGTATGGCGTCTGCCCTCACACCCTGCGAGCGGGCATAATCGCGGTCGAATGCGGAGTATATGAGCGGACGCGAAAAGAGGCACATAATCAAAAGCAACGCTACAACCAACACCGCCAAAGCAATTATATTAGAGCTACTTACGGTAAGTATGTCGCCAAAGAGGAAACTCATTAGATTGGGCGCATAACCTGGTGTGGCGAAGATGAAGAGCAAGCCCACAGCCATACCCACACTCCACACAATACCGATGGCGGAGTCCTCTCTCAGCTTACCCTTAGAGCTTGCCCACTCGATACCGAGTGCCGAGAGTATGGCAAAGATGAGTGCGCCACCGATGGGGTTTAGTCCGAAGTGATAGGCTATGCCTATGCCGCCAAACGATGCGTGTGTAATACCACCGCTGAGGAAAACCATACGGCGAGCCACAACATATGTACCCACAATACCACACGCAATACCCGATAGTATCGCAGCCAATAGAGCGTTGCTCAGAAAGTCGTATGTCGCTATTGCCGAGATAAAATCCATTATACTCTACCCTATCCTAAATAAAAACGCACAAAGTTACTTAAAAGTAGCAAAAAAATTCATATTTTCGCACCGAAAAAACATCTTATGCAGGCAAAAATGAAGGTATGCTTTTACACATTGGGTTGCAAACTCAACTTTTCGGAGTCTTCGACATTGGCTCGCGAGTTCGTGGAGAACGGACACCAGCGTACCGAGGAGTTCCGCGATGCTGATGTGTGCATCATTAATAGTTGCTCTGTTACGGAACACGCCGATAAGAAGTGCCGCAATATCATTCGCCGCATCCACAAACTTAATCCCGAAGCGATAATTGCCGTTACGGGTTGCTATGCACAGCTCAAACCCCGCGAGATTGCCGACATAGAGGGTGTTGATATAGTCCTCTCGAACAACGACAAAGGCGATATGTATCAGAAAGTTGTGGAGTTGGGCAAAAAGGGATTGCGCCAAGAGGTAACGAGCTGCACAACTGAGGAACTGACACGCTTTTTTGCCGCATTCTCTTCGGGCGACCGCACACGCGCTTTCCTAAAAGTGCAAGATGGTTGCGACTACTGTTGTAGCTATTGTACCATCCACAATGCTCGTGGAGCTAGTCGCAATATGCCCATCTCTGAGGTTGTTGCTGAGGCAGAGCGCATAGCTGGCGAGGGGCACAAAGAGATTGTCATCACGGGTGTTAATACGGGCGACTTTGGACGCACTACGGGCGAGAGTTTCGCCGACCTTCTGAGGGCTTTGGACAATGTGGATGGTATTGAGCGCTACCGTATATCCTCCATTGAGCCCAACCTGCTAACAGACGAAATAATAAGCATTTGTGCTTCTTCCAAGAAGTTCCAACCACACTTCCACATCCCCATTCAAAGTGGATGCGACAGAGTGCTTAAAGAGATGCGCCGTAGGTATAATACTGCGATGTTCTCGCAGCGTATTGAGGCTGTGCGCGAGGCTATGCCCAATGCCTTCATCGGCATTGATGTAATTGCCGGTTTCCCTGGCGAAACGGACGAGGAGGCAGAGCAGACCTACCGCTTTTTGGAGCGTTTGGAGCCCGCATTCCTCCACGTTTTCCCATTCTCAGCACGCGCCAACACCCCTGCGGCAGCAATGAAAAATAAGGTGCAGGACTCGGTCAAAACCGCCCGTGCCGCACGCCTCGAAGAGCTTTGCGAGAGTCTCCACCGCAAGTTCTATGAGAAATACATAGGCAGCGAGGCAAACGTTTTGTGGGAGAGCTCGCCTAAGGCAGGCTGGATGGTCGGCTTTACGGAGAACTACATCAAGGTCAGAACTCCCTTCGACCGCTCGAAAATCAACACTATCGAAAGGGTAAAACTTCTCCGAGGAGAGAATATGTGCGAAATGTTGTGCGAAACAATAAAATAAAGCAGTATCTTTGTTCTGCTATTATAAATTAAGGAGTAATTTAAGATTATGAATACCATTCGTAGAAAAATATCCATAGGTTTTATAGCCCTCTCTGTGGTGCTTTTTAGTGCCATTGTAATCAACATTTTCGAGATTGGTCGCCTACGCAGTAGCACCGAGGAGATCATCGCCGAAGGTGCCGAGAGCACCAACTATGCCAGCCGAATGCTCAATGCACTGCAAAAACAAAATAGGGCTGTGCTCAATATGGTGCTAACGGGGCTAACGACCATTTCTGACGACTATCACGAGGGAGTCTATGAGCTCAGCAGTTCCATCTCGGAGGCTATGGAGCACAACCCATCAAGCACTTTACTCCCAGCGATTAATGACGCCTACACGCTCTATCACAACATTGTGGAACAGCACACCCTCTCGGAGGGGATAACTGACGACAGGGTGTGGTTTATGGAGAAGTATGTAGAGGCATATTATGCGCTCGATAGCGCCATAAAAAGCTATATGACCTCGCCCAAGAGTTCGGTGGCAGTGCGTATGTCGAGGCTTGAAAGCAACATTTACAAGACCATTACACCAAGCGTACTTACGCTATTGGTAGCATTGTTGATACTCCTGCTCTTCTACTTCTTCATTGACACTTACTACACCAAGCCCGTAAAGAGAATGTCCAAAGCATTGGACAATTACACCAAAAACAAGGTGCCCTATCAAGTGAAAATTGACGAGAAGAGCGAACTCTCCTCGCTGAACGACAACATTGTGGATATTATAAGTCACATCAAAAAACAACAATAATAATCGGAGTATCCTATGCGTCTGCAAGTAGTTTTTAGATATATAGGAATGGTGCTACTCTTTGAGTCGGCATTTATGCTCCTCTCCGCCATTATTTCCTATGCCAACGGCATTGATGGTGGCTTTGCGCCATTGTTGTTATCATTCCTACTCACGGCACTACTTGGTAGTTTTCCGTTGATTTTTGTAGGCAAAAGCCAACGCCTTAGTTCCAAAGAGAGTTACGCCATTGTGATTGGTGCCTGGCTCACTTCGTGCCTTGTCGGCACTTTCCCATACCTTTTGTGGGGTGGCGAGTTCTCCATAGTAAATGCTTGGTTCGAGAGTGTTTCGGGTTTTACCACCACCGGGGCTTCTATTCTCAACAACATTGAAGCCTTGCCCAAAGGTTTGCTTTTTTGGCGCTCTCTAACCAACTGGCTCGGTGGTATAGGAGTGGTTATGTTTGCGCTTGTGATTATGCCTATGATAGGACGTAGCCGTATGACGGTATCCAACTTGGAGATATCATCTATGGCTCGCGACAACTACCGCTATACATCCTCTACCATCATCAAAATTCTGATGGGCGTATATTTGGGTATAACCATCGCCAATATCGCCGCTCTCAAACTTGCCGGTCTAAGTTGGTTCGATGCCATAAATCACGGACTTACCACCTCTTCTACCGGTGGATTTAGCACCAAAAATGCCAGCATAGGTTACTTTGACAATGTATGGGTGGAAACTATTACTATCTTTTTTATGTTTCTCAGTAGTTTGCACCTTGGCATAACCTACGCCACCCTTGCAGGACATCGCAATAACATATTCCGCAACGAGGGCTGCCGTTTCTATATCACAATAACGATTGTATTGTGCCTCATTATGAGCCTCAATTTGTGGTCCTCTGGCACATATACCACCATTTGGCAATCACTACGACAAGGCATATTCCAAGGCGTATCCATAGTGACGAGTTCGGGTTTTGCCACTGCCGACACCAATCTTTGGACTCCTCTATGTGTCTGCATACTCATCTACCTCTCTATGCAGGGTGGTATGGCGGGCTCCACGGCGGGTGGTCTTAAAAGTGACCGCATACTTATGGCGGGCAAGGTTATCAAGGCGCAAATCAAACAACAGCAACACCCGGGTGCCGTCATACGCATAAAGAACAATGGCGTGGTGCAAGACCAGAGCGTGGTCAATTTCGCCATTCTCTACATTGTCATCTATGTACTGATTATTTTGGTGGGTACGCTGATAAATACCGCTTGCGGACTCGATGCCATAACTGGATTTACCGCTTCTGTAAGTTCTATGGGTAATATCGGACCAGGCTTTGGGGAGATCGGCTCACTCGACAACTTCTCGGCAATGCCCGTTGTGGTCAAGATTGTCAGCACTTTGCAGATGCTTTTGGGACGTTTGGAAATTTTTGGTTTATTACATCTCTTTACAATGAAATGGTGGGTATAAGAAGAGTCTTCATATCGTTGTTGTTGTGTGCGTTACCTCTTTGTGTGTTGGCGCAGAGCGAGCCCGATGGATTTGTCGGTCGTCAGCTGAGCCAACTCTCCGCCAGAGGCGAGAGACTCACTGAGGCCCTCAATGGTGCACAGCAAGAGTACCAACAGCAGGCGAGCGACTCGCTCTCGAAGGTCATCTACGAACTCGAAAAGCAACTCTCTGCCATCGAGAATGCCATTGCAAGACTCAATGCTCAACAACAAAACGCAAAGAAAGAGGATGTTGCCTCGGAACAACCCACTACCATAGTTGAGCCCACCGAAAAGGAGATTATCCCCGAAGAGCCAACACCACACGAGGAGGTTGTTGTAGAAGAACAACCACAGCCCGAAACACAAGAAACACAAGAAACACAAGAAACGCAAGAAACGCAAGAGCCTCAGAATACGATTGTTGCAAGCGAAGAATTAAAGTCTTTATTCAGCACAACATCGCGCCGCTATGCGCTGATTGAGGGCGAAATTGCGGAGCTTATTGAGGAATATGGCAAGGTTTACAACACCATCCTCGCAAGCCTTAAAGGCTACGAGGACGCCACATCGCTCAAAGTGCTCAACGCACACCACAAAGAGTATCTTGCGGCAGTGGAGCGCAGCGGGCGAATTGCCGATTCGATAGCACAACGCAGCGACCTTATGCTCACAAGCAAGACCAATTCCTACCTCGGTTTTGCCGACTCGTTGGGTATTGATACTCTCAGAGCACACTATAACGCACTTGCGGAGCAGACCGAAGCGACTATGAGCGAGAAGTTGGCAGGCAAGTGCACCGACATCGACCTTGCGATGTACCCTCACCGCTTGCGTAATACGATACGCTTGGAGGCGTTGCTTGCGCAAGACTTGGCGCCTGAGATTGCCGACTCACTTATGGCTCGCGCGGAGAGTTTCGACACCACCTTCACACTCTTTTCGCCCTATGGCACACCCAAACGCTCCAATGTGGAGTTCAAAGGTGTAACCATTAATAAGAAAGCAAAGGAAAAAGCCGTATCGTCACTCCCAACCATCAAGATACCATCCGAGGGCGAGTTGTACTCCATAACTGTTGCAAACTACGCCTCCCTACCCCCTTCGACAAAGGTTTTTAGGGGCGCAACACCTCTCCTACGCGAACGCCGAGAGGACGGACGTACCTACATCTACATAGGACTCTACCCCACTGCCCGTAGTGCACAAGACGACATTGCACTGTTGCGTAAAGTGGGCTTTAAGCAGCCCGAACTTGTGATGTGGCGCGATGGTATCCGCAGGGACGACTTTGTGGATAGAAACTCTGCGCCCACAACCCCCAAGGCGGCAATGTGGCGTGTGGAGATTAGTGGTGCCACTACCGTACTGCCCACCGAGGTACTCGGAGCGATACGCGAGAAGGCTCCCCGCAAGGAGATTTCCAAGTTCAACGCCGCAGACGGTACCACACTCTATACTGTCGGTATCTTCACAAAGGAGAACGAGGCAAAGGCTGTTGCGACCGCCATCCGCCAAACCACCGACTCACTCTCAGTCGAGGTCGTACAAGTGGGCAAAAAATAACATCAACACCCGCTGTTTTCCATAAGGGCAACTTCGGTTTGCCCTATCCGCCTTGCCACAACTGCCACAAAGTCGCAGGTATTAAAAAAGATACCCGTGAGAAAAATAAGTAGCAATAAGGTTTGGGCGATTGTTAATCGTTGGTAAGCAATTCGACACCATTTACAAGCACCTTGGCGATGGAGACAAACCAAGCTGCTTTTGTTAATCCGGAGTCGGGAACAGTGTCCAGAATCGCAAACAACTCATCCCACTCCTCGTCAGTGAGCATCCAAGTAATCTCTTTGAAGTGCAATTTCTTGTCCCCGTGCTGTACATAACACTCTCTGCGGTCGTATTTGTCGGTCTGTGTCCTTATTTTCAACTCTTCGATGGAGGCAGAAATCATATTTCCATTTTTAACCCTAATAGTCACAACGTCATCCTCAATTGTGAAATCCTCCAAAATCCAACTTTTGGGGTTTGACCAATAGGCTTGAAGAAGTTTCTCCCACCATTTAAGTTCGCGTGTTTTGTAAATCTTTTTCATATTGTCAGTAGATATTTTGATTAGTAAATGGCATAGTACATATCACTTTGCATCTCCTGCTCCAATTCTATAATGGAGTCGCCTGCATACAACTGCTTGATTTGAAATCCAGCGTCTTCATCCTCCTCTACATAGCGGAGCAGGACATAAAAATATCCGTCAATTTCGTAAGTCACATAATAGCCCGTGCAAGATTGGGTGGTGGCGTAGTCACAAAACTCCCAATCCTTCATACTCACATACTCCTCCGCATCTGCATAGATGTAGTCCACATACGCTCTGCCGACCGCCTCATACACAGCCTTATACTCTTCTTTGTTTACAAATGTGTATGCGGATAAAATCTCTTCGTTTTTACCTTGATTAGATGATTGACTCATCTCAACAAGTCTATAAGCCTCTTCCATTGTCTCGGGTCTGTAAGAGGAATAAACCGTTGTCCAAGGAAACCAAGGAGCATTGTCAAAAGAGAAAATCTTTGTCCTGTTCAAATCCCATTCGTAAAGATTGCCATAGTTCGAGGCTTCCCTCTCCAATAATACTCTCCACGGATTCGCCATATAGGTGCCCTCTTCTCCGTATAGTTTAACGGGGCAATAGTCAGAGCGTAGTTGGGAGATGGTCTCTTCGGCAAGAATCTGCCTAATGAAACTATTTTTCAAGTCGTACATAACATCGTTGTCGATGTTATTCATCATTACCCAAGCTTTGAGTTGAGGGGTGTCGGCATTGGGTTCCATACCACACGAGCAGAGAAACAGGCTCAGCAGTAAAACTAAACGTTTGTAGTTTTTCATTGGGTTGTGTTTGTTTTGCCCACCAACTCCCAATGTGCTATTATTATAAATAAAGAAAGTGTGGAGTTGATTAGTCTATCTGCGTAGAGGTTCTGGAATACCTATGGAACAAATAAACATACCCCACACTCGTATCGTTGAGTATGGGGCAGAACACCCCAAAAAACATACAATACGGAGTGACGAGTGTGATGCTTTCCTTGTTCCATTGAAATTTTCCAGATTTCTACGCAAGGATAAAAGCTAATACACTTTCATCAAAAAATATATGGTGCCGAAGGCACAAAGTCCTACGACACCACAAATATAAGAAAACTTTTCGCAAAACGCGCAACGCACTTGTGGAACATTGCTCCGGCACAAACAAAAATCCCTCTTACATATCTGCAAGAGGGATTTTTCAAGAGGTAAAATTATTATCTATACCCTACTTCTCAAAATTCGGCAATTCATCACGCGAGATGACTCTTTCGTCCGCAAATGCGGCACTCCACCACTCCGCCGAGGCTGCTTGGTGCACATAATCATCACTGCCGTCATTTGCGCCATCGTAGGCACTTACAAAAGCCCCCCACATTGCACCCGCATCCAACTGTTGACCAATCGGAGCTGTCTTCTGCAAATCGCTAATTAACAGCATTTTGTTTGGAAACCAATACTTCATATTTTCCCAACTGCCAAAACACGTATCAGCATAGTATTTATTGTGTAGTTCTCCCCCAACCATATCGACATACTCGTTGCCGGGGTAGTATTCCACATCATCTCCCACCAATGTCCATATCCAAATGAGATTTCTCACTCCACGGCTCTCGAAGTAGTCGAACATAGCACGCCACATTTGCCTATACTTTTTACCACCTTCACGTTCCCACCAATAATACGGTTCTTTGGTACTATGAGTGATATGGGGGATAGGACGCCACAGCACCACAACGCCTTTTTGTTGCAAGAGGAGCAGAATATCTGCCATCTCCTCAAAATCGCGTTGCATCACTTGGCTCTCCCAACTACCCTCTTTGAGCATATTGCCTATACTTAGAGTAGTATCTTCGTTATTGAAAGTGCACGCACTACTTCCCTCTCGCTTGGGCACCATCCACAGCCACGTTGCAGCAACCAAGCCTCCCGACTGCCACCACTCCTCTACCATAGAGGTGTCGGTATAGTTCATCGAGGTCGAGGGCGAAGCATAGAGGTATCGGTAGTCAAACGAGGCTATGGCGGGGTATTTTCCCGTCTTGCGATAGACCCAATCGCAGTCACTCGCTGTCCAGCGGTGGCTGATAGATGCTCCCGAAAGAACACTATTGCCATTGGACTTCCACAAATAGTCATAGATAGACTGTGCCACGGGCAGGGCGTTGTCCGTCACTAAGTTGTAGTTTGGCGTGAGAGAAGGTCGATATGGCTTTTCATCGGTAGTAAATTGGATGATGCGCTCACTGTTCTCTCCTCCCGTAAGTTGGTCCAACACTGCTCCATAGCCCAAGGTCAGCGTGTAGGCTGTGGAATACTCCAAGCCTTCGTAGAGGTTGATTGTCAGCACTTTGTCATCTACCGACACTTCCATTGGTGCCGCAGGGTCCAACGCCACTGCTCCCACATTACCCTCACAAATTGCCCTATTGAAGACTATGAGCACCTTTTGGGGAGTAGCCGCAACATCCACTGCTCCGCTAACAATCGACTGCGAAACGATGACGGGCGTCTCCTTATCAACAATATCCTCGCCACCACCACAGCCCACAAACAGCAGTAGCGATACCAACGATACTATTATGTGTAATTTGCGCATCATAATTTTTCAATAGTAAACACACAAGCCTGTGACATTCACGACATTAGTCCATTTTGAGAACCGCCAAGAATGCCGACTGTGGCACCTGTACGTTACCAATCTGGCGCATACGTTTCTTACCCTTCTTCTGTTTTTCCAGCAGTTTGCGTTTACGCGAAATGTCGCCACCATAGCACTTGGCGGTCACATCCTTACGCACCTGGCGCACCGTCTCACGAGCAATGATTTTCGCACCAATAGCCGCCTGAATAGCAATATCGAACTGCTGGCGTGGGATGAGTTCTTTGAGTTTTTCGCACATCTTCCTACCGAAATCGTAGGCGTGATCGGTAAAGATGAGCGAAGAGAGTGCATCCACAGGCTCGCCATTGAGCAGAATATCGAGTTTCGAGAGGCGACTCTCGCGGTAGCCAATCTGGTGATAGTCAAACGAGGCATAGCCGCGCGAGATACTCTTCAATTTATCGTAGAAGTCAAAGACAATCTCCGAGAGTGGCATATCGAAGTTAATCTCCACCCTCTCAGGTCCCAAAAATACCTGATTTACAAGCGTTCCGCGCTTGTCGATGCAGAGTTTAATGACCGCACCGAGGTAGTCGGTCTTTGTGATTATCTGCGCACGGATATAGGGCTCCTCAATCTTATCCACCATTGTCAAATCGGGCAGACCCGAAGGGTTGTGAACATCCACCACCTCGCCCTTCTTGGTAGTAACCTTAAACGACACGTTGGGCACGGTAGTGATAACATCCATATCGAACTCACGGTAGAGCCTCTCCTGCACAATCTCCATATGCAACAATCCGAGGAAGCCGCAACGGAAACCGAAGCCCAGCGCAAGTGAGCTTTCTGGCTCAAAAGTGAGCGAGGCATCGTTGAGTTGGAGTTTTTCGAGCGAAGCCCTCAGGTCCTCATACTCGCTTGCATCTACGGGATAGACACCCGCAAAGACCATTGGTTTTACATCCTCAAAGCCTGCAACTCCCTCTGAGCAAGGATTTTCAACGTGGGTAATCGTATCGCCCACCTTCACATCCTTTGAGGCTTTAATACCCGACATAATATAGCCCACATTACCCGCCTTAATCTCGTCCTGCTGTACGAATTTGAGTTTCAGCACGCCAATCTCGTCTGCATCGTACTCCGAGCCCGTATTGAAGAATTTTACTCTATCGCCCTTGCGGATAGTACCGTTCATCACGCGGAAGTAGCCGATGATGCCACGATAGGAGTTAAATACCGAGTCGAAAATCAGTGCCTGCAAGGGAGCATTCTCATCTCCTTTTGGGGCGGGAACCCTATCCACAATAGCATCGAGAATATCCTCAATACCCACACCTGTACGAGCCGAGGCGCACAAAATCTCGCTCTCATCGCAACCAAGCAACTCCACGATTTGGTCCTTAACTTCATCGACCATCGCCGACTCCATATCAATTTTGTTGATTACGGGGATGATTTCGAGGTCGTGTTCGAGAGCCAAATAGAGGTTCGATATGGTCTGAGCCTGAATGCCTTGCGAAGCATCCACCACGAGTAGTGCACCCTCACACGAAGCGATTGCACGCGAAACCTCGTAGGAGAAGTCAACGTGTCCGGGGGTGTCGATGAGGTTGAGCGTATAGACCTCGCCATCCCTCTCGTACTGCATCTGGATGGCGTGCGACTTGATGGTAATGCCCTTTTCGCGTTCGAGATCCATATCATCGAGCACTTGGTTTTGCAGTTCCCTTTCGGAGAGCGTACCTGTCTCTTCCAAAAGTCTATCTGCCAAAGTGCTCTTACCGTGGTCAATATGTGCGATAATACAGAAGTTGCGTATATTCTTCATTATTTCTCTGATGTATATTTGTGCAAATGTACGAATTTTCCACGAATTTCAAACACTCCCCTACCCCTCGTGGCAAAATGTTATTTCACCCTAAGACGTTGTCCGATGCGGATAGGGGTGCTGCTCTTAATACCATTCAGGCGGCAGATGGCACCAACCGTAGTGCCATATTTTGCAGCGATTTTATAGAGATTATCGCCGCTCTTGACCTTGTAGTAGATAGCATCATTGACCGTTGGGCGGGGTTTGGAGGCAGCTTTTTCGAGGTTATCCACAATAGCCTCAGATGAGAGCGGATTGCCATTCTTATCAACAAACATATCGCCCATATCGCCCTCCTCTTCTTCGAGTGCCTCAGTAAGTTTAGACGACACATTGAAATACCCCCTTTCGAGGACAAAATTTTGCCATTTAAGCTCGCCCGTAGAGAAGTCAATAATCCTCTCGGGGTCGAAAGTAAGGTCGGCATATCTCACCTCGAAATGGAGGTGTGCTCCCCTACTGCGCCCCGTATTACCACCATAGCCAATGATTTGTCCTGCAACTACATAGTCGTTCACATCCACATTGAGTTTGCAGAGATGTCCGTAGTATGTTTCCAGACCATTTGGGTGGCGCAGAATAACGAGGTAGCCATAACCGCCAGAGTTGTAGCGAGCATAGCGCACCTTGCCCTCAAAGGTGGCATAGATAGGCTCTCCCGTGGGCAGACCAATGTCAATTCCCTTGTGCATACCCTTACCACGAGGACCATAACGCGAGGATATACGCCCCAAAACAGGTGCGTGGTAGTCGGCAAGCGACTCCACGAGTTTAATCTCCATCGTTTCGGGCACGTCTGCAATATTCACATCGCGGTATGCAAACACCTGATTTGTAACCCAATGGTCGTCATACACTCCACCACTTGCAAGCCTATCGTAATCGGGGATCCAATAACGCCAAGTGTTGTTCGTATAGGTAATGATTTTTGCTTTGGGATTTGCGGTATCGAGGGTATCAAGAGGGACTTCGGGAAGTTCTTCGAGTTTGTAGGTGCGCTGTGCAAGAGCGGGAGCCGACCATCCGAACACCGCACACACTGCCACCAACATCACAAGTTTTCTTCTCATCTCTCTTTTCTTGGGGTAGTTTTCTTATTCGGTTTCGTTTGCAATCATTTCGGCAGCCTCGCATAATTGCGCATAGAACTCCTCGCCAAAGCGCCTTTCGAGTGGTTCTTGGAGCGCTTTATAGAGTTTTACACCTTTACGCTTGCCACACGCAAAAGCACAGCGACAAATGTCCCAGCGATGTAGGTTGAGTCCATAGAAACCGTGCGAAAATTTCTTTACGCGAATGGGATATAAGTGGCACGAAATGGGCTTTTTGAACGAGGTTTTGCCTGCCCTATACGCCTTTTCTATGGCGCAGAGAGTCAGTCCGTTCTCCACCACCGAATAGGCACACTCGGCATCGTTCACAAGTGGAGTACAGTAGTCGCCATCGGTATCGACATACATAAAACCCTCGCGTTCAATGACGGCAATACCCTCGGGCGTCATAAAGGGTTTGTAATTTTCGTACTCCTCCTCCAAAATATCCACCTCCTCGATTTCGAGCGGAGCACCAGCGTTACCCTCCACACAACACTCGCCCCTGCACTCGTCAAGAGGACAGCAGAACTCTTCGGTAAGGATGTCCGTAGCTATAATTTTGTCGTCTATCTCAATCATTGATTGCATAGTGCGTCTTCAATTACAAGCGTTAGTACTTCGGTCATCGTCATACCCGCAGCACGGATTTGCTTAGGCACAATGCTACCACCACTCATACCTGGTATGGTGTTAATCTCAATCATATAGGGCTCGCCCTCTGGGGTAACGATAAAATCAACCCTTGCCAAACCTTTGCAACGGCAAGCCTTGTAGGCTGCGAGGGTCATTTCGTGCAACTTCTCGGCAATTTCAGGAGCAATATCGGCAGGCGTTATCTCATCGCTCATACCGGCAGTATATTTAGCCTCGTAGTCGAAAAATTCGTTCTTAGCCACCACTTCCGTAATAGGGAACAGATACTCTCTATCCTCCGTTACAAGCACACCACAAGCCATCTCCCTGCCTGCAATAAACTCCTCAATAAGCACCTCCGAACTCTCGTCAAACGCTTTGAAAATCGCCTCTGGAAGTTCCTCAGCACTCTTCACTTTCGTGACGCCACAGCTACTACCGCTTGCGTTGGGTTTTACGAAGAGAGGCAAACCGAGTTCGGCAACAATAGCATCGGGAGTAATCCAATCCTCCTCGCGCAAAAGAATGCCCTTAGCAAGTCCCACACCCGTATCGGCAACAGCCCTCTTGGTTGTAACCTTATCGAAAGTGATGACCGATGAGACCATATCGCACGAAGAGAATGGTACGCCCATCATCTCCAAGTATCCCTGCAAGTGTCCGTCTTCGCCAGGGGTACCGTGAATCATTATATAGGCAAAGTCAAACTCCACCCTCTCGGAGCCCACCGTGAGCGAAAAATCATTCAAATCCACCTTCCACTCGCCCTCAGCGTTGCGGTAGGTAAAGTTTCGTCCGTATACATCTATGAGCCACACATTGTAGCGCTCCCTATCGAAAGCCTCTGCTACCTGTGCGGCACTCTGCAAGGCGATCTCCCTCTCTGAGGAATTACCACCAGCCAGCAATGCTATATTTTTCATCTCAATTCTCAATTTTCAATTCTCAATTCACTATGGATTGTAATAGTCTTTGTGGCGGAATGCCAAAATCTCCTCAATCATATCGAGCCACTGCTCCGCCTCGCAGTTTCCTTTATCAAGGCGCAGCACTGCTCCGAAGTGGTTTTTTGCTTCGCCAAATTCAGAGCGAGCAAAAGCCTCCTTTCCGAGCGATAATTCCTTCTCAACTTCTTTATTTTCCATATATAGTCCGTTTTCTTTTATATACTCCGCAACGCTTTGGGGTATAAGGCTTTGCCAATCATCCCCCGAGACTATTTGTTGCCTTACAAGAGTGGATGAAATCTCCATTTTTGGAGCACCCTTCATAACCACAAAAGGCTCTCCGTACTCCTCGCCCTCTCCACGCGGGTAAATCAGTATCTTATCCTCTTTTATTAGCCTTTCGCCCTCGCGCCAAGTGTGGATAGAGCGAGCCACATCGCCACCACCAAGGATAGCAAACTCACGCTCGGGATAGAGCACCCTTAGTCGGTCTATGGTTTTGACTGTATACGATGGACGCTCCATCGAAAACTCCACATCGCACACACGCATTTGAGACTCTCCGCCAACAGCCATTCTTGCCATCTCCAAGCGAGCCTCTTCGGGTGCAAGGTTGGCGGTCTGTTTGTGCGGATTGTGGGGCGAGACGACAAACCACACCTCATCGGCATACCCACGCTCCACAACATAGCGAGCCACCGCCAAGTGACCATTGTGGATGGGATTAAATGAGCCGAAATAGAGTGCCGTAAGAGCCATCGGTGGGTTATTTTATAAACTCTTCAACTATCCTGCGCACCTCTCCAACAGCCACTTCCAAGTCATCATTGACGATTACTCGGTCGAACCTATCGGCATACGAAAGTTCCTCGTCAGCCTTAGCAATTCGCTGTTCTATCTTTTCGGGCGAGTCGGTAGCCCTACCGATTAAGCGGTTACGCAACTCCTCCACCGAAGGTGGCATAATGAAAACCGAAAGCGCATCGGAGCCGAAAATCTCTTTGAGTCTTACTCCACCCTTCACATCCACATCGAAGAGTATGGTGTGACCTTTCGCCCAAATTCGCTCCATCTCGCTACGCAACGTGCCATATTTGGTACCGGCATAGACCTCCTCCCACTCCACAAAGGCATCCTCGGCTATTCGCTTGTCGAACTCTTCGCCCGAGAGAAAGTAGTAGTCTTTGCCATTTTGCTCCGCACCACGGGGCGCACGCGAGGTTGCCGAGATAGAGAATTCCAAACCATCAACCAAACCCATAAGGTGATGTACGATGGTGGTTTTCCCCGAGCCCGAAGGAGCCGAAAATATAATCAGTTTGCCCATTTATAAGATATTGAGTACTTGTTCTTTAATCTTTTCGAGCTCATCCTTCATTTTAACTACCAAAATCTGAATTTCGGAGTCGTTTGCCTTGGAGCCCATAGTATTAATTTCGCGTCCCATTTCCTGAGCCACAAAACCAAGTTTGCGACCTACGCTATCTTCGCCTGCCGCCACCTCGCGGAAGTAGTCGCAATGCTTATCGAGGCGTACTTTTTCCTCCGTAATGTCGAGTTTTTCGAGGTAGAAAATCATCTCTTGTTCGAGACGGTTGGCATCGTAGTTTACCGCAAGCGTAGAGAGTTGATCGAGAATCCGCTGACGGATTACCTCTGTACGGCGCACCTCAAAGGGAATAACGCTCTGCTTGTAGCCCTGAATGAGGTCTACACGGTGCAAAAGGTCGGCAATAAGCACTGCACCCTCCTGCTCGCGGAACTTGTCGTGTGCCGCAAGAGCCTCATCAACAGCCTTCAAGAGAGCCTCACTCTCCTCCTTACCCACCTCATCCACCTCGCTCGAAACCACATCGGGCATACGCATAACCGAGGCAAGAACCTGCGACTGCACTTCGCTACTGCAACCCAACCCTGAGGCGAGAGCCATTGCCATCAGTTGCTCGCTATACTCCTTGAATAGTTCGGAATTAATGTTCGCAGCCGAAGCCTTTGCCGAGGTGTTTTCCACAGTGATAAACATATCAACCTTACCGCGTTGCAAGACCTTTGCTGCGCGATTTCTTATCTCGTATTCAAACTGACGATAACGGGCGGGCAGTTTAACCGAGAGGTCCAACTGTTTGCCGTTGAGTGAGCGCGTTTCTACGGTAATTTTGCGCTCCGAGGTTGCGATTTCGGACTTACCGAAACCTGTCATCGACTTAATCATTCTCTTTTGGTTTGGTTCTGACCGACAAAGATAGAGTATTTTTTCTTACATCACGACAAAAATAAAGGTTGTTTAAGTTGTTTTACTCTAAAATATGGTGTATATTTGCGGATGCAATCTCCGATTGGATTTTGAACACAACAATTTTACTAATTTATACTAACTATTTTTAACCTATTCAATCACAATGGTAAAACACAATTTCAATGCAGGACCTTCGGTTTTGCCCGATGTAGTTATCAAAAAAGCAGCCGAGGCTGTTTTGGACTTCAATGGTAGCGGTCTTTCGATTCTTTCGATTTCGCACCGCACCAAAGACTTTGACGCTGTAATGGATGAGGCAAAGGCTCTCTTCCGTGAACTCTTGGAGATTCCCGACAACTACCAGATTTTCTTTGTTGGTGGTGGCGCAAGCACCCAGTTCTTCCAGATTCCCTACAACTTCCTTGGCACCAAAGCCGCTTATGTAAACACCGGCGTTTGGACAAAGAAGGCTATCAAAGAGGCTAAACTCTTTGGCGAGGTTGAGGTTATCGCTTCGGGCGAGGATAGCAATTTCTCGGCTATTCCTAAGGGCTACACCATTCCTACCGACTGTGACTACCTCTACACCTGTATGAACAACACCATCTATGGTACCGAGAATCACATCGACATCGACTCGCCCATTCCTCACATCTGCGATATGAGTTCGGACATTTTGAGCCACCCTGTTGATGTTTCGAAATACGCTATCATCTATGGTGGTGCACAGAAGAACTTGGCACCTGCTGGTGTGACTTTCGTTATCATCCGTGACGATATGTTGGAGAAAGTTGTTCGCAACGTACCCAGTATGGTTCATCCCAAAACTCACGTTGACAACAACTCGATGTACAACACTCCTCCCGTATTCCCCATCTACGTTCTCTTGGAGACCTTGCGTTGGATGAAGAGCATCGGTGGTATGAAGGAGATGTACCGCATCAACTGCGAGAAGGCAGACCTTCTCTACAACGAGATCGACCGCAACGCCCTCTTCCGTGGCACCGCTGCTAAGGAGGACCGTTCGAGGATGAACATCTGCTTCGTTATGAACCCCGAGTACGAGGAGTTGGCTGGCGAATTCTTGGAGTTTGCTAAGGCTCGCGGTATGGTTGGCATCAAGGGTCACCGCTTGGTTGGTGGTTTCCGTGCCAGCTGCTACAATGCACTCCCCTTGGAGAGCGTTAAGGCCCTCGTAGAGTGTATGCAGGAGTTCGAGAAACTTCACGTTAAATAATTTTTCACGAAACTTTTAACCTATCATAAAAGTCCACAGTATGCCTACCATTGTGCCATACACCTATGAGCATAAAAAGGAGCGAGCTGTGGACTTTTATGGCTTAGTAGAACCTATGAAAATTTTAGTTGCAACCGAAAAACCCTTTGCAAAAGCAGCCGTTGAGGCTATTGCAAATGTTGTTAAAGAGGCGGGTATGGAACTCGCTCTGTTGGAGAAATACACCGAGAAAGCACAACTCTTGGAGGCTGTTAAGGATGCTGACGCACTTATCGTTCGTAGCGACAAAGTAACCGCTGAGGTTATCGCTGCTGCTCCCCAGCTGAAAATCGTTGTTCGCGCAGGTGCTGGTTACGACAATGTTGATTGCGCTGCTGCTTCGGAGCGTGGCATTGTTGTTATGAACACCCCTGGTCAGAACGCAAACGCTGTGGCTGAACTTGCTCTCGGTCTTATGATCTATATGTCGCGTAACACCTTCAAACCCGGCACTGGTAAAGAGATTAGCGGCAAAAAACTCGGTATCCACGGCTACGGCAACATCGGTCAGATTGTTGGTCGCTATGGCAAGGCACTCGGTATGGACGTATACGCCCTCTCGCCTTCGATTACCGATATGAGCATCTTCGAGAACAATGGCGTCACTCGCGTTGAGACAGCTGAGGAACTCTACGCTAAGTGCGACTACATCTCGCTGCATATTCCCGCAACCCCCAAATACCTCAAATCGGTAGACCGTCACCTCTTAGAGAGTATGCCTAAGGGTGCCATCTTGGTAAACACTGCCCGCAAGGAGGTTATCAACGAGGAGGACCTGATGGCTGTTCTTGGCGAGCGCGAAGATCTCAAATATGCAAGCGACATCGCTGCTGCTTGCCAAGCAGAACTCGTTGAGAAGTATGGCAACCGCGTCTTTGCAACCCCCAAGAAACAGGGTGCTGAGACCGCCGAGGCTAACTATAACGCTGCTAAGGCTGCCGCTTCGCAGATTGTTGATTTCTTCGTAAACGGCAACCGTAAATTCCAAGTAAACAAATAATTTCGGGTTCCTATGGTAAAAATTAAAGCATTTGCAGGTGTACGTCCACCTCAGGCTCTGGCACACGAGGTAGCCTCGCGCCCCTATGACGTTCTCAACTCTGTTGAAGCAAAAGCAGAGGCAGGCGAGAAGAGCCTTCTGCACATCATTAAACCCGAGATTGACTTTGATCCCATCATTGACGAGCACGATGAGGCCGTATACTCAAAAGCCGTAGAGAACTACAAGGCTTGGAAGGAGAAAGGCTGGCTCGTTAAGGAGGAGAAGGAGTGCTACTACATCTACGCACAGACTATGAACGGCAAACGCCAATACGGTCTGGTTGCTTGCTGCCACTTCCAGGATTACTTGGAGGGACGCATCAAAAAGCACGAACTCACCCGCGCCGACAAGGAGGAGGATAGGATGAAACACGTTAGGGCACAGAGTGCAAACTTGGAGCCCGTGTTCTTCGCTTACCCTGAGAGGGAGGATATGAACGCTATCGTAAACCGCGTTATCGCTGAGGCTCCTAAGTACGACTTCGTGAGCGAGGATGGCGTAGGTCACACCCTTTGGCTGGTTGATAGCGATGAGGATATCGAGAACATCACTGCCATTTTTGAGCAAATTCCCGCATTGTATGTGGCTGATGGTCACCACCGTACTGCCGCTGCCGCAGGTGTTGGCAAAGAGAGGATGCAGGCTAACCCCAACCACACCGGCGAGGAGGAGTACTGCTACTTCTTGGCAGTTATCTTCCCCGATGCTCAGCTCAACATCATTGACTACAACCGCGTAGTGAAAGACCTGAATGGTTTGTCGAAAGAGGAGTTTTTGGCAGAGGTAGAGAAAGATTTTGTTGTTGAGAAGAAGGGCGCAGACATCTATAAACCCAATGCGCTCCACAACTTCGGTCTTTATCTGGATGGCGAGTGGTATTCGATGACTGCCAAAGAGGGCACTTATGACGACAACGACCCCATCGGTGTTTTGGACGTCACCGTTCTCTCGAACCTTGTTTTAGACAAGATTTTGGGCATCAAGGACCTCCGCAGGGACAAACGCATCGACTTCGTTGGCGGTATCCGCGGCTTGGGCGAGTTGCAGAAGAGGGTTGACAGTGGCGAGATGAAGGTTGCCTTCGCTCTCTACCCCGTTTCGATGCAACAACTCATCGACATCGCCGACAGCGGCAACATTATGCCCCCCAAGACCACTTGGTTCGAGCCTAAGTTGCGTAGCGGCGTTGTGATCCACGAGTTTTAATAAGAACTAACTTATACCTATTTATAATTAACTACTAAAAGTATGGCAAAAATCAAGGGAACAATCGTTGTTGATACCGAGCGCTGCAAAGGCTGCGAGGTATGTGTTGCCTCTTGCCCCTGCGATGTGTTGGCACTCTCGCCCAACGTAAACGGCAAAGGCTATAACTACGCCCACATGGCAAACCCCGACAACTGCACCGGCTGTGCAAGTTGTGCAATTATTTGCCCGGACACTTGTATCACAGTTTACAGACAAAAATTTGAGTAAGCGCTATGGGAGAAGTTAAATTGATGAAAGGCAACGAGGTTATCGCAGAAGCTGCGATTCGTTGCGGTGCCGATGGTTATTTCGGCTATCCTATTACCCCCCAGAGCGAGGTAATGGAGACACTTATGGAGCGCAAACCCTGGGAGACTACCGGTATGGTGGTTGTTCAGGCAGAGAGCGAGGTATCGTCCATCAATATGGTTTATGGCGGTGCTGCTTGCGGTAAGAGGGTTATGACATCCTCTTCGAGCCCCGGTATCAGCCTTATGTGTGAGGGTATGACCTACTTGGCTGGTGCAGAACTTCCTTGCGTTGTTGTGAATGTTACTCGTGGTGGTCCAGGTCTGGGTACTATCCAGCCCGCACAGAGCGACTACAACCAGGCAGTCAAAGGTGGCGGTCACGGTGACTATAAGACCATCGTTTTGGCTCCTGCTTCGGTTCAGGAGATGCACGACTTCGTGTTTGATGCATTCGATTTGGCATTCAAGTATCGTAACCCCGTTATGATTCTTTCGGACGGTGTTATCGGTCAGATGATGGAGAAGGTGGAACTCGCCGAGCAGCGTCCCCGCTGGACTGACGAGGAGATTCGCCAGATGCATAGCAGTTGGGCTACTACCGGCAAGACCGCAGACCGCGACTACAACATCATCACATCGCTCGAACTTGATCCCTACGCTCAGGAGAGCTTCAACTACAAAATTTTCGAGAAATACGCACGTTGCGAGCGCGAGGAGGTTCGTTTCGAGGAGTACAAGTGTGAGGATGCCGACTACCTCATCGTAGCTTTCGGTTCTTCGGCTCGTATCTGCAAGGAGACTATCGAGATTGCTCGCGCAAATGGTCATAAGGTAGGTCTTATCCGTCCTATCACATTGTGGCCCTTCCCCAGCAAGAAGATTGCTGAGGTTGCAGCCAAGACCAAAGGCGTACTCGTAGCAGAGTTGAATATGGGTCAGATGGTTGATGATGTAAGACTCGCAGTCAATGGCGCAGTGCCCGTAGAGCACTATGGTCGTACAGGTGGTGCAGTTTATACCCCCGATCAGGTATATGAGGCACTCAAAACCAAAATCATTAAATAGTTAAATCGTTATGGCAGAATATATTGTTGAGAAAACCAAAGAGAATTTGGTATATTCCAAGACTCCCGTCCTGACCGACAAAGTTATGCACTACTGCCCTGGTTGTAGTCACGGTACTATCCACAAACTCATAGCTGAGGTTATCGAAGAGATGGGTGTCCAGGAGAAGACCATCGGTGTTTCGCCCGTAGGCTGCTCGGTATTTGCATACAACTATCTGAATATCGACTGGATTCAGGCGGCTCACGGTAGGGCAGCAGCAGTTGCTACCGCAGCTCATAGGCTCTACCCCGATAAACTCATCTTTACCTACCAGGGTGATGGTGACTTGGCTGCTATCGGTACTGCCGAGAGCATCCACGTTTGTAACCGTGGCGAGAGCATCGCAGTGTTCTATGTAAACAACGCGATTTATGGTATGACCGGTGGTCAGATGTCGCCCAATACCCTCATCGGTATGAAGACCGCAACCTGCCCCTATGGTCGTGATCCCCAGTTGCACGGCTACCCCTATAAGGTTGCTAACTTTGTATGCCAATTGCCTGGTGTATGCTACGTTACTCGCCAGAGTGTTCACACTCCTGCGGCTGTACGCAAAGCAAAGAAGGCTATCCGCAAGGCTTTGGAGAACTCGCTTGCAGGCAAAGGTTTGTCGTTTGTGGAGTTCGTTGCAACCTGCAATAGCGGTTGGAAGATGAGCCCCGTACAGGCTAACAAGTGGATGGAGGAGAATTTGGTTGCAGAGTATCCTCTTGGTGATATCAAAGACGAATAAACCCTTAAACAGCAAAGAGATATGAAACAGGAATTGATTATTGCAGGTTTCGGTGGACAGGGTGTCCTCTCGACCGGTAAAATTTTGGCATACTCGGGTATGTTGCAGGGTTATGAGGTATCGTGGCTCCCCAGCTATGGTCCCGAGATGCGTGGTGGTACCGCTAACGTAACCGTTGTGGTTAGCGACCAGCCCGTAAGTTCGCCTATCGTTCAGATGTGTGACACCGTTATCGTTCTTAACCAGCAGAGTTTGGATAAGTTCGAGCAGAGCGTTCGCCCTGGTGGTAACCTCATCTACGATACCAATGGTATCACTCACCACCCCACTCGTAAAGACATCAACATCTACACCATCAATGCTACCGAGGAGTGCGCAAAGATGGGTAACGCCCGCTTGTTCAACACAATGATTTTGGGTGGCTACCTGAAAGTGTGCCCCATCGTAGATATGGAGTATGTGAAGATTGGCTTGAAGAAGTCGTTGCCCGAGCGTGCTTGGAAGACCCTTCCCGCCAACGAGCAGGCTATCCTTCACGGTGGCGAGATTATTAAACTCGTTCACAAAGCCGAGTAAGAAAGAAAGTTTTGGGGGTGTGGGGCTTGTCCCCCACTCCACCCAAGAGATCTCCACCGGTCAAATAGGAATATACAATACGGAAAAATCTATTTGGCCACTTAAAACTTCAAGGAGAGGGGGCGCACGAAAAGTGCGCCCCCTTGTTTTTGGTAAATACAACAAAGGTCGAGGAAATTCCTCGACCTTTGTTTGACTTTGCGATGTTCACATACTACTTGAACTCCACAAGAGCCTTGCCAGTCATTTCGGCGGGCTGAGCCACACCCATAAGTTTCAGCACCGTGGGGGCAACGTCTGCCAGCACGCCATTCTCCACGCTCTTTACCCTATCCGATACCACAATGATGGGCACGGGGTTCAAAGAGTGAGCGGTATTGGGCGAGCCGTCCTCATTTACAGCGTTGTCGGCATTGCCGTGGTCGGCAATAACAACCACCTCGTAGCCATTCTCCACTGCTGTGGTAACAACGTCCTTCACGCACGCATCAACAGTCTTAACAGCCTTGTGGATAGCCTCCCACACGCCCGTATGCCCAACCATATCGCCATTTGCGAAGTTCAGGGCGATGAAGTCGAACTCCTGCTTTTTGAGTTCGGCAACCAGAGCCTTAGCAACTTCGGGAGCACTCATCTCGGGTTGGAGGTCGTAGGTCGCAACCTTAGGAGAGGGTATCAAAATGCGACTCTCACCCTCGAACTCAGCCTCCCTACCACCATTGAGGAAGAAAGTAACGTGTGCATATTTCTCGGTCTCGGCAATACGCAACTGCTTCATACCGAGCGAAGAAACGTACTCGCCGATGGTATTCTCCACATTCTCCTTGTCGAAGAGGATGTGCAGCCCCTCGAATTTTGCATCATAAGGAGTCATACAGCAGTAGTAGAGGGGAAGTGTGTGCATACCCTCCTCGGGCATATCCTGCTGAGTGAGCACGATGGTGAGTTCCTTAGCCCTATCGTTACGGAAGTTGAAGAAGATTACCATATCCTGAGCCTCAATCAAGCCGATGGGCTTATCGTTCTCATCAACAGCCACAATGGGTTTCACAAACTCATCCGTTACACCCTCATCATAACTCTCCTGCATAGCCGCCAACATATCGCGCGAGTGCTTACCCTCGCCCTTAACAATTTGGTCGTAGGCAATCTTTACCCTTTCCCAGCGTTTGTCCCTATCCATTGCGTAGTAACGACCGATGATAGAGGCAATCCTGCCGCCACTCACTTTGAGGTGATTTTCGAGAGCCTCAATATAGCCCTTGCCGCTCTGGGGGTCGGTATCCCTACCGTCCATAAAGCAGTGCACGAAGGTCCTATCCGACAGACCGTAAGCCTGAGCAATGTCAAAGAGTTTCTCCAAGTGCGACTGCTGGCTATGCACGCCACCATCGCTCACCAAGCCCATAAAGTGTACCTTCACGCCCTTCTCCTTAGCGTACTCAAAAGCAGCCTTAACCTCCTTATTCTCCATAATGGAGTTGTCGCGGCAAGCTCGGTTAATCTTCACAAGGTCTTGATAGACCACCCTACCTGCGCCAATGTTGAGGTGACCTACCTCCGAGTTACCCATCTGTCCTTCGGGCAGACCGACATTCTCGCCATCGGTGCGGAGTTCGGCATTGGGATATTTAGCCTCCAACGAGTTCATAAACTCGGGCTGTGCCGTATAGATAACGTCTGCTTTGGTGTGGTTGCCTTTTCCCCAACCATCCAAAATCATCAGCAATACTTTTTGTGCCATTTTCTTTTCTATTTTATTTTAACCTAACTTCTTTCTCCGCTTTTTGTAAAAAGCGGAACCAAAAACTTTTAGTGTAACCAACTCTGTGCGGTTCTTTTCACCGTCTTGCTTCGGAGCCACCTACATAAGAGCGTCACTCTGACGCCTTTTTGTAAAAAGTCGCCCAAAAACTTTTAGTGTAGCCAACGCCTTGTGGTTCTACCCACTGCCTTGCTTCGGAATGAGTTTGCTCAGCCTTACTATTTTACAGCAGAGAGAATCAACTCCTCAGCCACAGCGATAGCCTTCTCCAAACCTTCGGGGTTCTTACCGCCTGCCGTAGCATAGAAGGGCTGACCGCCACCGCCACCCTGCATCTCTTTGGCAGCAGTGCGTACAACATCGCCAGCCTTCACACCAGCCTTCACAAGGTTGTCGCCCACAGCAACAGCCAACTGAGGCTTGCCACCCTCGCGACTACCCAAAACGATAGCCACATCGGGATTGGCGGTGCGCAGAGCATAAACGGCATCCTTGACCATCTCTACGGGCATATCAACAATCTTAGACACTACCCTCTTATCGCCCAAGAGTTTACCAACCTCGGCAGCCACCAATTTTGCTTTCTCGGCACGGAAGCCCTCAATCTCCTTGCGGAGCTCGACATTGTCGTCCATCATTTTGCGGATAGCCTGCAACAATACGGGCGAGCCAACGGTCTTCTGAATCTCTTTGAGAGTCTCTTCAACCTTATAGCCAGCCTCCTCTGCCACCGAACCTGCGATAGCCTCAATTCGCCTTACGCCTGCCGATATTGCGCTCTCGCTGACAATCTTGAACTGACCGATAACACCCGTTGCGCTAACGTGAGTACCACCACAGAGTTCCACACTCTCTCCAAAGCGAATCATCCTCACCTTGTCGCCATATTTCTCGCCAAAGAGCATCATTGCACCCGCCTTCTGTGCCTCCTCAATGGAGCACTCGCGGTTTTCGTCAAGGGCGTAGTTTGCGCGAATCATACGGTTAACCTCACGCTCCACCTGGCGCAACTCCTCATCGGTTACCTTCTGGAAGTGCGAGAAGTCGAAGCGCAAGTACTCGGGGCATACAAGCGAGCCTTTCTGCTCAACGTGCGAGCCGAGTATGCTCCTCAGCGCTTTGTGCATTAGGTGGGTTACGGAGTGGTGACGAGCCGAAGCGAGGCGGCTTTCCTCGTCTACCACTGCCACGAAAGTAGCCTCCACATTTTCGGGCAACTCCGAAACGATATGTATAGGAAGACCATTCTCCTTGATGGTGTCTACAACCGCAAGAGTCTTGCCATCTGCCGAGATGGTACCCTTATCGCCCACCTGACCACCGCTATTGGCATAGAAAGGTGTGCGGTCGAAGACGAGCTGATAGAGGGTCTTGCCCTTGGTTGTCACACGGCGGTAGCGCACGATTTTAACCTCTGCCGAGAGGTTGTCGTAGCCCACAAACTCGGTAGTAGCACCCTGTACGAGTTCCACCCAGTCATCATTCTCCACTGCGGCAGCATTGCGCGAGCGAGCCTTCTGAGCCTGCAACTCCACATCGAATGCCTCCAAATCCACACTCATACCATTCTCCCTCGCGATGAGTTCGGTAAGGTCGATGGGGAAACCGTAGGTATCGTAGAGCGTAAATGCCGATTTGCCGTCAATTACCGAGCCACCGGCCTTGCGAGTCTTCTGCATAACACCCTCCAAGAGGTTGATACCCGTAGCGAGGGTTTTGAGGAATGCGCTCTCCTCCTCGCAAATAACGCTTACGATAAGATTCTGCTGAGCCCTGAGTTCGGGGAACTGCTCGCCCATCTGCTCTACAAGACCGGGAACAAGTTTGCAAATAAAAGGCTCGTTGAAACCGAGGTAAGTGTAACCATACCTTACAGCACGGCGCAAAATGCGGCGAATAACATAACCAGCCTTCACGTTGCTGGGCAACTGACCATCGGCAATCGAGAACGCGATAGTCCTCAGGTGGTCGGCAATAACCCTCATTGCAACATCTGCCTTCTCGTCATCGCCATAGCGTTTGCCCGAGAGGGCTGCAATCTCGCTAATTCGGGTTTGGAACACATCGGTGTCGTAGTTGCTCTGCTTGTTCTGCAAAACCATACACAGACGCTCGAAGCCCATACCCGTGTCGATATGTTTGTGAGGCAGAGGCTCCAAAGAGCCGTTAGCCTTACGGTTGAACTGCATAAACACAAGGTTCCAAATCTCAATCACGAGATGGTGTCCCATATTTACCATCTCCCTACCATCCTTCTCGGCACGCTCGGCATCGCTACGCAAGTCGAAGTGAATCTCGCTACAAGGACCGCAAGGACCCGTCTCGCCCATCTCCCAGAAGTTGTCGTGCTTGTTGCCAAGGATGATATGGTCCTCGGGCAGATACTGCTTCCACATATCGTATGCCTCTTGGTCCATAGGCACACCATCCTCGGGCGCACCCTCAAATACAGTGGCATAGAGCCTATCCTTGGGCATCTTATAGACCTCGGTGAGGAGTTCCCAAGCCCAATCAATAGCTTCCTTTTTGAAATAATCACCAAAGGACCAGTTGCCGAGCATCTCGAACATTGTGTGGTGATAGGTATCGTGTCCTACCTCTTCGAGATCGTTGTGCTTACCCGAAACGCGAAGGCACTTCTGGGTGTCGGCAGCACGATTATACTTCTTCTCGGCATTACCGAGGAAGATGTCCTTAAACTGGTTCATACCTGCGTTGGTAAACATCAGCGTAGGGTCGTTCTTCACTACCATAGGAGCCGAAGGAACGATAGTGTGCTGCTTGCTCTCGAAGAATTGGAGGAATTTCTTTCTGATTTCGTTTGATGTCATCATAATTCTATATTTTCTCTTTATACTATTATACTCAACTTTTCAAGGTTGCAAAATTACATATTTTACTCTAATTTTGTCACGCAAAAGGCACCATTTTTCAACAAATGAGGAAAAAAGAGTACAAATTCAACCCTAAGACGCTCACTTATGAGCCCGTAGAACGCCCAAGAAGGCTAAAAAGATACCTTCTTGCGAGGCGTTGTCTGCTCTTTTTCATTGCCGCGATGGTGGTAAATCTCGTCTACTCGCTCTCCTACTATACCCCCAAGCTACGCACTTTGGAACAGCAGGGTGCAAAGATCGCTCATCGCTTTGCAGTCCTCGACTCACGACTTGGCTCCACAGAAGAAAAACTCGGCGAACTCGCCCATCGCGACAACCAAGTCTACCGTTCGCTCTTCGGTGCCGACACCCTCTCGCTGGAAGGTATATACACCCCCTATCACGCCTCCATCTACAATGGATACAATGGCGACTACAATGGCATTGTGAGGAGTGCGTGGCAGAGGCTCGATGCTCTCACACGCCTCACATATCGACAAAGTGTGTCGCTCGATGAATTGCAGGTGCTATCGAAAAACAAAGAGAAGATGGCTGCCTCCATCCCCGCCATTTGGCCTATCAATAAAAAAGACCTCAGGGGAGCTATCGGTGCATACGGACGCCGACTTCACCCCATCTACAAACGCTACATACAACACAAAGGCATCGACTTCGGAGGACGCAAGGGCGACCCCATATATGCTACGGGTAATGGCGTTGTGGTACACTCCGAGAAAGGACTCCGCCGCAAGGGTTATGGTCAGCAACTTGTTATAGACCACGGTTTTGGCTACAAGACCCGCTACGCCCACCTAAGCGAACGACTTGTGAAGATTGGGCAAGAGGTAAAGCGCGGCGAGCTGATTGGTTATATGGGTTCTACGGGTGGCTCTACGGGTCCCCACCTCCACTACGAAGTCATCTATATGGGCAACCACGTTGACCCCATCAACTATTTCCGCCGCGATATGACCGAGGCAGAGTTTGAACACATCATCGAACAAGCTAAGACAACCACTTACGAAACACTCGAAGAGTAACTATGAGCCGCCGCTATAACATATATCCGCCGAGCGACAGCAGAGCAAGCCTCATAGGCTCTGCCATTGGACGTATGCTCTCTAACGTGCTCATATTTGGCACTTTATTGGTGGGGGTATATCTTCTCTTTACGCTCTTCGACACCCCTACTCAGCACCATCAACGCAAGCGCAACCAGCAACTATCCCACGACCTTGCTACCATTGAGAGCCGCTACGACACTCTCCAACAGGTGCTCGACAATGTTATTGAGAGGGACAAAAATGTCTTCCGCATACTCTTTGAGTCGGAGCCTTACGAGTTTGACGATAACTCGGCAGAGATTCGCTGGGACAACCAAGAGCGGCTCGCCACAATGAGCGAAACGGAGCTATATCACGAACTTGGCGAACGTATGAACCGTTTAGAGGCAGGCGAGAACTACCTCTCATCGCTCTTTGAAGGTATGGGTAAGGCTGTGGATAGTATGGGCACGAAGGCTAATCACATCCCTGCTATTCAGCCAGTTATCAACCCACAATTAACGCTCCTTACCGCCCCCTATGGTATGCTAATACACCCATTTTACAAGAGCCTCGTCTCACATCAAGGTGTCGACTACACCGTCCCCGTAGGCTCGCGCGTCTTTGCCACTGCCGATGGAAAGGTCAAGGAGGTCAAAACAAGCAAAACAACCTCAGGACGCTATATCATAATAAATCACGGAGAGGGTTACGAAACACAATATAGCCACCTCTCGCGCATAGATGTCAAAAAGGGACAAACGGTACGCCGAGGCGACATCATAGGTCTAACGGGTAATAGTGGCTTGTCGCTCTCGCCCCACCTTCACTACGAGGTAAGGTTCAATGGTATGAGGGTGGACCCCATCCACTACTTCTTTATGGAACTCACGCCACACGAATACAAGCGTATGATTGAAATTGCGCAGAGCGGTATGCAATCGTTTGATTAACAAAGAGGTTATCCTATGCAAATTGAAGCAGAACTTTATGTAATAATACCCATTGTGTTAATCCTTGTTGCATTGGGAATTTTAATACTCATAGGCAAGGGTGATTGGGCTATTTCGGGCTACAACACAGCAAGCCCTGAGGAAAAAGCGCAGTACAACATCCGCCGCCTTAGGCTCCTTACGGGTCTTACGCTCCTTGTAGTTGCGGTAATTATGGTGCTCGATGCTATTCTAAATCTCAAATGGCTCATCATCGCCACCGTATTACCCATCTGCCTGCTTGTCCTAATACTTGGTAACACTTGGGCTAAAAACTAAAATAATATGGGCAGACAATGTTGGTTGTCTGCCCGTATTATTCTCATATTATCGCTCTATTTTTTGGCAAGTTTAAGGGTCACATCATTGATAGCGGTGCCCTGATACCAGCCATTTTCGCCCTCGTCCTTATAGTCGTTGGAGTCTACGGTAACCTCGACAGCTGCCGAAGCATAGTCGCCATTCTTCTCACCATCCACATCGTCTGCCACAATCTCGTGCTTATCGCGTGGGAAGGAGTTGTGCGAGAGCGTAACCATACCCTCTGCTGAGGTCACACCCACCGCAAGTGTATCAATATATGGCTCTGAGTTGATGTTGCCCGCCTCATCCCAACGATCTCTTACACCTCGTTCTATGGCACTCACACGGATACCTTCAATGGGATTACCGCTTTCCAAATCCTCCACTTCTACATTGAAAACATAGTCAGCAGAGGGGCAGCCGTACATTGCCGCAGGTCCACGAATAATATCCTCGATGGTTTCACACGAGGTTGCCATACTCGAAAAGCCGAGCACGCCGAGCAGCCATTTTACAACTTTACTTTTCATACATCTTTGTTTTTAGTGGTAGACTTTCAATGTATAGACACTTGGGAGTCCCAAAACGTTGCACGGATTGGGCATTTTCTTCAAAAAAAAATTGCGCCCAACAGATTTATTGAGCGCAAGTTAGTAATTATTGTGTAATTATGCAACTACTCTGCTTTGGGCAGTGCGGCAAGGGCTGCATCCATACGGCGGAGCGACTCCTCTTTGCCGAGCACCTCACACATATCGTACATACCAAAGCCTTTGGGCTCGCCCACAATCGTGAGCCTCCAAGCGTTCATCACCAAGCCCATACCAATCTGGTTCTCGGCAATCCACGCGCCGCAAACCCTCTCCATCTCGGCAGCAGAGAACTCTTCTATTCCTGCCAAGATGTTCCTCAGCTCGCCAATAATGCGGGGAGCGTCGGCTTTCCAATACTTCTTGGTTGCCTTCTCGTCGTACGCCGCGGGAGCCTCGAAGAGGAACGAAGAGAGCGACCAGAACTCCTCGGGAAAGGTTGCCCTCATCTTAATCTGCGAAGCGATTTTAACAACTTTCTCACGCTCAATGTTGATGCCACGCTCGCGGAGCTGTGCCTCGTAGATGTCGGCAATCTCCTCATTATTCCTTGCGTGCATATACTGAGCATTGAACCAATGAGCCTTATCGGGGCTGAAACGTGCGCCCGATTTACCTACCCTCTCCAACGAGAATGCATCAATCAGCTCTTCCATAGAGAAAATCTCCTGCTCGGTACCGGGGTTCCAGCCCAGCAGAGCCAGCATATTGATAAACGCCTCGGGGAAGTATCCGTCCTCACGATAACCCCTCGACACCTCGCCCGAAGGAGCCACAAACTTCAAGGGGAATACGGGGAAGCCCAACTTGTCGCCATCGCGCTTGCTCAGTTTGCCCTGACCTGTGGGTTTCAAAAGCAGTGGAAGGTGTGCAAACTCGGGGCGGCTCTCCTCCCAACCGAAGGCACGATAGAGCAGATAGTGCAGGGGCAACGAAGGCAGCCACTCCTCGCCACGAATAACGTGCGAAATTTCCATCAGGTGGTCATCCACAATGTTTGCCAAGTGGTAGGTAGGAAGTGCGTCTGCCGACTTATAGAGCACCTTATCGTCGAGCGTTGAGGTATTCATCTCCACGTGACCACGAATAAGGTCATCCATAGCCACAACCTCGTTCTCGGGCATCTTAAAACGGATAACCCACTGGTCGCCACGCGCCTTGCGCTCCTCGACCTCCTCTGCCGAAAGGCGCAACGATGTGGCGAGCTTCTCGCGCACTGCATAGTTATAGCAGAAGGTTTCGCCCTTAGCCTCCATCTCAGCCCTCAGGTCGTTGAGTTCCTCGGGAGTATCGAATGCATAGTAGGCGTTGCCCGACTCCACAAGTTGCAGGGCATATTTGAGGTAGATCTCTTTCCTTTCGCTCTGGCGATAGGGTGCGTGGGGACCTCCCTCGCGTACACCTTCGTCAATCTTGATGCCACACCATTCGAGCGACTCCATAATATACTCCTCGGCACCGGGAACGTAGCGTGTCGAGTCGGTATCCTCGATGCGGAGGATGAAGTCGCCACCCCTCTGACGTGCAAAGAGGTAGTTATAGAGTGCGGTACGAACACCGCCAATGTGGAGTGCGCCCGTAGGAGATGGCGCAAAACGTACTCTTACTTTTCTGCTCATATAATTTTGTTTTGTCTAACGTCTAACGTCCAACGTCTAACGTCTGTCTGTTTTCGACCGCAGGTCGCGACTTTTGACGTTCGACTTTTGACGTTTGACGTAAAGTTACTCGTTAATTTTACTCTTAAACATTGAAGAGGAAGTGCATAATGTCGCCATCCTGCACGGTATATTCCTTGCCCTCGATGCCGATTTTACCAGCCTCGCGGCACGCTTTCTCGCTACCGAGATCCACATAGTCGTCATACTTGATAACCTCGGCACGAATAAAGCCACGCTCGAAGTCGGTGTGGATAACTCCCGCAGCCTGAGGGGCTTTGAAGCCTTTGGTGTAGGTCCACGCCCTCGACTCATCGGCACCCGTGGTGAAGAATGTTTCCAAGCCGAGCAGTGCGTATGCGGCTTTAATAAGGCGGCTCACGCCCGACTCCTCAATACCCAATTCCTCCAAGAAAATCTGACGCTCCTCGTAACTCTCCAACTCGGCAATATCAGCCTCCGTTGCAGCTGCCACAATCAGCAGTTCGGCTTTCTCCTCGCGGATAGCCTCGCGCACTGCATCAACGTATGCATTACCCGATGTAATGCTTGCCTCATCCACATTGCAGACATACAAAACGGGTTTGTTTGTGAGCAGACACAACTCTGCTACCCACTTGGCGTCCTCCTTGTTGTCAATCTCCACCGAGCGTGCTGCCCTACCCTGCTCCATAGCCTCTTTGTAGCGGCAAAGGATTTCATACTGTCGTTTGGCAACCTTATCGCCCGAGGCAGCCTGCTTTTGGGTCTTACCTATGCGATTTTCGATGGTTTCGAGGTCTTTCATTATAAGCTCGGTGTCGATAATCTCTTTGTCCCTCACAGGGTTTACCGAGCCATCAACGTGGGTAATGTTTGCGTTGTCGAAGCACCTCAGAACGTGGATGATAGCATCCGTATTGCGAATGTTGGCAAGGAACTTATTGCCCAAGCCTTCGCCCTTCGATGCACCTTTTACCAGGCCTGCAATATCTACAATCTCGATAGTTGTAGGCACCACTCGCTTAGGATTGTCAATTTCGGCGAGCTTCGTAAGCCTCTGATCGGGAACGGTAATGACGCCCACATTGGGATCGATGGTGCAGAAAGGGAAGTTTGCCGCCTGCGCCTTGGCGTTGGACAAACAGTTAAAAAGGGTACTCTTACCCACATTGGGAAGCCCCACTATGCCGCATTGTAAAGCCATATAAATGTTCTTTTTTTCTAAAACTTTCGGCAAAGATAACCATAAATTTGCTTTCTAAAATCAAAATTTGTAATTTTGAGGGATATATTAAGCGAATTTAATTTCTCGAACTATGAAAGATACCCTAAAAACCCTCGAACTGCTCGAAGAGCACATTGACCGCCTCGCCGAACAAGGCATTTATGAGATAGAGCGCGACCTCCTGTTGGAGAGCCTGCGCAGAATGTATACATCCGTTCTCTCCATTGACACCGTAGCCGAAGAAGAGAAGGTTATTGATGCCTTATTGGGTTTGCCCAAAGAGTTTTTTGAGCCAAGCGATGAAGAAATGTATGGCTGTCCTCCCGCGGATTTCAAGGAGATAATCCCCGAAGAGGAGGTTGCAGAGGAGCCCGAAGAGGAGGCAGAGCCTGTTACTGAGGAGGTTATAGCAGAGCTCGAAGAGGAAGTTATAGAGGAAACCGAAGAGGAGGAGCCAGCCACTGAGCCTGAACCTATCGCAGAAGAGACCGAGGTTGGCGATGAGATTGACCACGAGGTGTTAATCTCTCTCTACGATGACGAAGAGGACGAGGAACCCGCTGTTGAGGAAGAGAGCGAAGAGGAAACCGAAGTGGAGGTCGCTCCCGAAGAGCCAAAGGCGGTAGAAGAGGAGCCAGCAGATATAGAGGAAGAGCCTATTATTGAGGAGATAGATGAAGAGGAGGATGAGGAGCCCACTGGAATAGCCGAAGGCGAGCCGACTGCGGAAAAAGAAGAGACACAATCGGTAGTATTGGGCGATGTGCTTGCTATGGAGCAGACCACCCTTGCCGACAATCTTGCCGAGCAGATGGGTACGGACGTAGCAACAGCTGTTGGTGCTAACCTCTCGCTTCGTCAGACTATTGCCATAAACGACAAGTTTATCCTTATGCGCGACCTCTTTGGTGGCAACAACGACTACTACGAGACAGCCATTGAGAAACTCGACTCGTTCGACAATCTCGATGATGCAATGCTTTACATCTACGACCATTTCCATTGGAATCCCAACAGCGAGGGCGCACGCCTGCTGATGGAACTCTTGGCTCGTAAACTTTTTTAGCAATAAGAACTGAGCAATGCCAAAACTTTATATCATACCGACACCTATCGGCAACCTCGAAGATATGACCTACCGAGCTGTAAGGCTACTCCGCGAGGTTGATATTGTGCTTGCCGAGGATACTCGCACCTCGCAGGTGCTACTGAAACACTACGGTATAGAGCGCAAACTCTTCTCGCACCACAAATACAACGAACACCAAACGGTGGAGTTCGTAGCCTCGCGCATCGAGGCGGGCGAAAGTGTGGCTCTTATCTCAGATGCGGGCACACCTGGTATCTCCGATCCAGGTTTTCTCTTGGTGCGCACCTGCTTAGAGAGGGATTTGGAGGTGGAAACTCTCCCCGGAGCAACTGCCTTTGTCCCTGCCTTGGTGCAGAGTGGCTTTCCCTGCGATAGATTTTGCTTCGAGGGCTTTTTGCCACAGAAGAAAGGACGCAAAAAACGCCTTAATGCCCTTGCTGAGGAGCCTCGCACAATGATTTTCTACGAATCACCGTTTAGGGTTTTGAAGGCTCTGGGCGAATTTTCGGAGGTCTTTGGCTCGGAGCGCAGAGTGAGTGTTTCAAGAGAGCTGTCCAAGAAATTTGAGCAAACAGTGCGTGGCACCATCAGCGAGGTCATTGCCCACTTTGAGGCGCATCCTCCCAAAGGCGAGTTTGTAATGATAGTGGAGGGTGCGGGTAAGAATGAAGATAATAGAGAAGAAGAGTAATGCATAGACAAATACAACAATGGACGTAAATCAGGATAACAATAGATTGCCAGAGGTGGAGAATAACCCCACAAATAGACCGCGTATTGACCTATTGGCTATGCTTAGGCGCATCGTCAAAAATACCCGCCAATTTATGCACGGCAGGTTCGATCTTCGCGAAGGAAGTGCCCCCCAAGCAGAGGTAATCGAGGAGGTTCGCAAAGGCATCGACTTCAAAGGCACCAACCTATGGGTGTTGATGTTTGCCGTATTTATCGCCTCGCTTGGTCTGAACGTAAACTCTACGGCTGTGATTATTGGTGCGATGCTGGTATCGCCCCTTATGGGACCAATCACAGGCATAGGCTTGTCGTTGGGTATCAACGACTTCGAGATGCTCAAAGCCTCTTGGCGCAACTTTTTGCTAATGGTTGCCGTAAGCCTTATAACCAGCACAATCTACTTTTTTATTTCGCCAATTTCGACTGCACAGAGCGAACTTTTGGCACGCACAAGCCCCACCACCTACGATGTACTGATAGCATTTTTTGGCGGTTTGGCGGGTATGGTTGCCCAAACTCGCAAGGATAAGGCTATGACGGTGGTGTCGGGTGTGGCTATTGCCACTGCGCTGATGCCTCCTTTGTGTACGGCTGGTTTCGGTATCGCAACAGGCAACTTCAATTTCTTCTTTGGTGCGCTCTACCTATTTACCATCAATGCCGTATTCATTGCAGTGGCAACCTACCTTGTAGTACTCTTTTTGCGCTACGAAAAGAAGACCATTCTCGACCCCGTACAGCAAAAAAAGAACACCCGCTACATCACGTTGGTAATCATTTTGGTTGGCGTTCCGAGCATATTGTTGGGCGCACAGATTGTACGCCGCACAACATTTGAGGAGAATGTGGACAGATATGTCAGCAAAGTGTTCCAATTCAACCGCACAATGATTGTGGATTACTCCAAAGAGTTCCATTACGAGGATGATCTCTCGCGAGTAGAGATTAGGCTCGTTGGCGAGCCCCTTTCGGAAGATGTCATCGACAATGCTCGCGCACAGATGGACGACTTCGGGCTCCACAAAACCGAACTAATTGTAAAGCAAGCCGATAGTGACGAAAGACTCGATATTAGCAAGTTGCAGAACAGTTACGCCGACATTATAGACGAAAAGAATAATACCATAAGGCGTTTGGAGCAGCGACTTGCGACTGTCACACCCATTGACACGCTGTCGGGTGCAGACATTTCGCGTGAGTTGGCTATCGCAGTGGAGAATGTCGGCTCGGTATCGCTCTCGAAACACACTGCCTACAACAATGGCTCTGCCGAAGGTGTAAGAGTGGTTGCTATCGTTAGGGCAATCGATCCTGCCGAACCCATAGATTTGGAAAAGGTACGCCAATTGCTGGCTGTACGCACCAAAAGCAACGACATTAAGGTAATTCAGGAGTAACAACACAAAAAACAACAGAGAATAACAAATGGCTCACAAAGAGAAAAAGAGCAGTAGTTTGGGACAGGATGTAGCTTACTACACCCTGCTTGGTGTGACCAAGTTGGTGGGCTACCTCCCCTACTTTGTACTCTATCGCCTGCTGGCACCTTTTATATACTTCATCTTGCGCCACGTTCTGCGCTACCGTGTCGCGGTTGTAAGGCGAAATTTGCAAAACTCCTTCCCCGAAAAGAGTGAGAAGGAGAGAAGAGAGATTGAGCGCAAATTCTATCACCATCTCTCGGAGGTCTTTGTTGATGTTATTGATATGACAAGTATGTCGCCCAAGGAACTCAAACGCCGAATGGTGGTGGAGAATATGGAGCAGACCGATAGGGAGATTGGTAATAGCAACTGGATTGCTGCCCTTGCTCACTTTGGCGAATGGGAGTATTTCTCGGTCTATGCTATCGACCACCCCTACCACAACATTGGCGTCTATCATCCGCTGAGCAACAAGGTTATGGACCGCTTTATGCTCTACATACGCCGCCGCTTCGGTATGGAGGTGGCACCTATGAACTCACTTGCACGTCCCGTAGTGAAAAACCTTAAAGCGGGCGAGCAGATGGCTCTCGGACTCATTGCCGACCAACGTCCTCGTATTGCGGATAGCGATAAGATATGGCGTACCTTCCTCAATCAAGACGCTCGCTTCTTTGGCGGCATAGGCAACTATGCCAAGCGTTTTGGTATGATGGTCTACACTCTTGACATAGAGAAAATTAAACCATCGCACTACAAGTGTAACTTCATACAGCTCTACGATGGCAAAGAGGATATATCCGAGGAGCAGATTATGGATCGCTATGTAGCCAAAATAGAGGAGATAATACGCCGCCGCCCAGAGTTGTGGCTATGGTCACACGATAGGTGGAAACACCGCAAGCCAGCAGAGCAACCTACCATAGAATAGCCGCACAAAGTTTTTTAACACAATGCTCAACACCAAGGTCGTAATACTCAATTGGAATGGCGAAGAGTGGCTCTCGCGCTTTCTGCCTCGCATAGTGGCAACACTACCTGAGTGGGCTACGCTTGTGGTTGCCGACAATGGCTCTGAGGACTCTTCGGAGGAGATTGTGAGCCACCAAGAGGGTGTGGAGTGGTTACCGTTGGGCAAGAATTATGGCTTCGCCGAGGGGTACAACAGGGCTTTGGCGGAGATGGAGGGCGAGGTTTTCGTGCTTCTCAATAGCGATGTGAAGCCTGCCGATGGGTGGCTGACGCCACTTGTGGAGAGGTTAATGGAGAGTGATAAAATTGCTGCCGTTCAGCCGAAGATACTATCCTACTCAGAGCCCACGAAGTTTGAGTATGCAGGTGCTGCGGGAGGTTTTATTGACCGCTATGGCTATCCTTTCTGTCGTGGGCGCATTATGAATATCACAGAGCAAGACAAGGGGCAGTACGATACTGCAACATCCATCTTTTGGGCAAGCGGAGCTTGTATGGCTATTAGAGCTGAGGCGTGGCGCAAGGCAGGAGGTTTGGATGGCGACTTTTTTGCCCATATGGAGGAGATTGACCTCTGCTGGCGACTGCAACTACTTGGTTACGAGATTGCAGCAGAGCCCCGCAGTGTGGTCTATCACGTTGGTGGAGGAACACTGCCCAACAATTCGCCACGCAAGATTTATCTCAACTTCCGCAACTCGCTCTGTATGTTGCACAAATGCCTTCCCGATGAAGAAAGGTGGCGACTTGGAGTGAGGATGTGGATGGATAGGCTCTCGTGGATGGTTTATGTGCTTACGGGCAAGTGGGCTTTTGCTCGTGAGGTCTGCCGAGCGCACCGCGACTACAAGCGTATGCGCCCATCGCTCGATGCAAAACGCCAACTACTACCCCACAATCTCCGCCCTACCACCATCTACAATGGGTGGATAGTATGGAAACATCTATGGGGCAAGAGAAGATTTGAACAATTATAGAAACCTTAATAATTTATAGTACTATGGAAATTTGGCATATCTGGGCTATTGTAGCCGTACTTTTCGTCATTGGCGAGATCTTCACTTCTGGCTTTGCATTCATTTGCTTTGCCGTAGGTTGCATAGGTGGAGCCATTGCTGCCGCTGCGGGCGCGATTTTGGAGTGGCAACTTGGCATCTTTGCCATCGCCACGTTTGTTGCTTTCTTGTTGGTGCGCCCACTGCTTAAAAAACTATCGGCTAAGGACGAAATTGCAACCAATGCAGACGCGCTTATCGGTCGTACTGCAAAGGTTACCGAGTGCATAGAGGTTGGTGGCAAAGGTCGCGTGGCTATCGATGGCGACATTTGGCAGGCTGTGAGCCACGAGCAGACCGACATCGCCGAGGGCGAATGGGTGGAGGTCATCTCACGCGAGAGCATCGTCCTTACCGTAAAACGCAAATAATCAACTCATTAAAACTATACAACTATGGGAACTCTCTATGTTATTATTGCATTGGTAGCCATTGTGGTTATCTATGTTCTGTCGGGTCTTACCATCGTTCAGCAGAGCGAAACCTGCATTGTTGAACGCCTCGGTAAGTACAACAAAACCCTCACTTCGGGCATCAACATCATTTGGCCCATCCTCGAAAAACCTCGCCGCATCTACACCCGCCACACCCAACAAGATTGGAATGGCAATGTTGTGGTGTCGTTCCGCTACACTCCACGCATTGATCTTCGCGAGCAAGTGTACGACTTCCCTGAGCAGAATGTGATTACTAAGGATAACGTAACCACCCGCATCAACGCACTGCTCTACTTCCAGATTGTGGACCCCGTGAAGGCTGTTTACGAGATTAACAACCTGCCCAATGCTATTGAGAAACTCACTCAGACCACCCTGCGTAACGTCATTGGCGAGTTGGAGTTGGACGAAACTCTTACTTCGCGCGACACCATCAATGCCAAACTCCGCAACGTGCTGGACGAGGCAACCAACAAGTGGGGTGTGAAGGTTAATCGTGTTGAGTTGCAGGACATCACTCCTCCTTCGACCGTGCGTGATGCTATGGAGCAGCAGATGCAGGCTGAGCGTGAGCGTAGGGCTAAAATCCTTCGTGCTGAGGGCGAGAAACAGTCGGCAATTTTGCAATCCGAGGGCGAGAAGCAGTCGCAAATCAACTACGCAGCGGCCGAAAAGGAGGCTCAGATTCTCAAAGCACAGGGCGAGGCTGAGGCTAAGGTTTTACAGGCAAATGCTGAGGCTGAGGCTATTAGGCGAGTGAGCGAGGCTATTGCAAACACCAAGACCGACCCCGCAACCTACCTCCTCGCAGTGAAATATATCGAAACCCTCCGCGAGATGGCAAGCGGTCAGGATAGCAAGACGGTATATATGCCCTATGAGGCGAGCAGTGTTCTCGGCTCGCTCGGCGGCATCAAAGATCTATTTCCTGCCGGCAAATAATTGATTGAAAACTATTAATCTGCTACACAAAACACCTCCTCTATATACATAGGGGAGGTGTTTTTTCGTACTGCTCACACACAAAACCACCTTTACTATTTAGGATTTACCCTTATTATTGGAAATTGGAGATAGACAAACCTATCGCCATTGCCGGTGGCAGTGGAGCGCAGGCGTATGTGATGTGTGGGTTTATCTACAAGGATAGTCGCCGAGCCATTGTCAAGTGGGGCCACCTCGCGGTAGGTCTTGCCATCGCCACTCAACTCCACCACCCCAAATGGGAATATACCGCGAGGAACGTGGCGATAGCCCGTAGTAAGTTCAATGGTCACATTATTAATCGGTTGCGAAAATGAGTAGAGTATCCAATCGCCATCGTGGCAGGTGCGTGTGGTGCGGCAGCCAAAATCGTTGGCATAGGCAGATAGTTTTGCAAGTGCCTTCTCATTACTTAGCGGCAACGAGGTTGTAATCTCCATTGCAGGGGTAATCTGCCTACCCTGAGACTTTGTGGGCACACCTCGCCGATAGCTGATACCCATCGCCTCCATTCGCCCCTTGTGACTCTCCAAGCGAGTTGAAAAACTCCCCCACTCTCGCCGACTCTGAGGCATCCACCCAATCTCCGCCAGAGCGCAGATACGCGGGAAGGTCTGATACTCCAAGTAGTTATCGTATTTGTGGCTGTGAGTGAGGTAGAGTTCGCTCCAAAAGGCACCCGAAAAGCCCACGACATTGCGTTTTGCACGCTCGGAGTAGCCCAACTCTTCAAGGCTCACGGAGTAGCACTTTTCGAGTGTCACAACACCAGCCCAATTATGTCCGTCTTCGTTTTTGCTCTGGCGCATATCGAAGTAGAAATAGGGACCTGGCATAACAACTGTGGGATAGCCCGACTCGGCAACCTTGCGGCACTCTTCGAGCCCCTCCCACCCATAGATACGTACATCCTTTGAGAGAGTGCCACTCTCGGCAGACTCATTCCACATCGCCGCCCTCCGCCCATAGCGGGCAAGGATGGTAGCCACACGTTCCATAAAGTAATCTTGCAGTTGGTGGTAGTCGCTGAGCCCCAACTCTTTGTAGAGTGCCGAGCAGTGGGGACATTGCTTCCAGTAGGAGGTATCTACCTCATCGCCGCCAATGTGGATATACTCCGAAGGAAAGATGTCACACAACTCGCCCAAAATATCCTCCAACAAGCGGTAGTTATCCTCGCGTGCCACGCACCACACATTGCGTTTGTCGTAGCCCGCAGCAGCCTCGGTATTCATCTCCACCGGACACAACACTTCTGGGTAAATTTTACCTATCGTAAGGCTATGCCCTGGCAGATCAATCTCAGGAATGATGGTAATACCCCTTTGGTGGGCATACTCCACCAAGCCTCGCAACTCTTCTTGCGTATAATACCCGCCATAACGCTCGCCCCAAGCACCATAAACCGACCAGATGGGCGAGTCGCCACCACGCCAACCGCCCACCTCGGCAAGTTCGGGATGGGATTTTATCTCCACTCTCCACCCCTCGTCATCGGTAAGATGCAGGTGTAGGGTATTTATTTTGTGGTGTGCAAGGTGGCTCACAAACTCCTCTATTTGTTCTATGGTAGAGAATGTGCGGGCAACATCGAGGTGCTGACCACGATAGGCGTAGGCGGGATAGTCCACAATCCTCAGACAAGGTAGCACACACGCCCTGCGAAAGCCACCCGCATAAATCTCTTTGGGAAAGAGTTGTAGCAGTGTGTGAAAGCCATTGAGCAGTCCTGCTCTATCAACACCCTCTACAAGTACTCCGCACTCGTTCACACTGAGCACATAGCCCTCACTGGGGAGTTGTAGCGAGGGGTTGATGCGCAACACCACACCCGCAACACCGTAGCCTCCTGCAAGATAGCTATCCACATAGGGTTCAATGCTCGGCTCGCACCATACCGCAGTGGATGGCACAAGGCAATACTCGCCTCCTATGAGCTCCACGCTTACGGGCGCAGGCAACAACCCCAACCTCTCGGCAGGAGTAGCAAAGGCTTGCACCGAAACCATTGCAGCCAACAGCCATATATAGCATCTAATTTTCATATATAAGATACTCTTCTCGCTCGGCAATAAACTGCGCCACATCATCACGCCACACACTCTCTATCTCCTCAGCTGTGTAGCCATAGGTTATCATCTCGCGTACATAACTTACACCCATTGACACATCGAACTCCTCGCCAACGAAGAACTCTTCCTCACTACTGCGCCCAGCGTAGGCGGAAACTACACGCGAAAGACTTATCTTACCATTCTCCACAATGGGCACTTCTACACAAAGTCCGCGTGAGAGCACTTCGGGAGTTAGCTCACCTCTCCGTGCATAGTTCAGACAGGGAACAACCGTCAGCGATACCTTAGCACCGCCCGCAAGCCATCCCTCGCCACTTATCATTAGCGACAGTTCGCCAAGTGTCATACCATACAGCAGAGGCAAAGGCAACACTCCTCCGCCACGGAAAGGTGACACTGCAATTGCACCATCAACCGAGTCGCCAAATGGATTGGGACTGTCGAGCACTACGAGTGGCACGCCAATATCGCCACACACCTGCATAATCCTCACGAGTGCCTGCAATGCGGACGACCACCTCACACCCTCGTCCCTTACATCGCAAACCACCACATCGCACCCAAAGACATCGTTTGCTTTGGGCTCTTGGTCGAGAATGACTATCTCCACACCCAAATAGGAGTCACGGTGTGCTTGTGCGTTATCTCCATAGAAACCACCATCGGGAGTGAAGATACGTTTTATCTCCACACCACTTTTAAGCAGTGTGTCTACAATGTGGGTGTCATCAATCACTGCTGTGTGGTCGGTAAGTAACCCCACTCTTTTGCCTTGTAGTAGGTGTATGTAGTCGCCAAGTCGCCTATCGCCCCCCACAACTGCCACCTCCTGAGAGTGAACATCACAAAAGGCAGACAATGAGCACAACAAAGCGAGTATTGTTATTAAGAATTTTCTCATTGTGGATGGTTTGTAATTTTATTTCTCACAAAATTAAACAAATTTTTGGCGAAAAGAGTATCTTTGTCTTGTTAAACCGAAACTTTAAGTAAGAAAACGATATGTACGAAAAGAAACTCGAAGCCGCAGCGCGACTGTTGGAGGTTATGGACACACTGAGGGAAAAATGCCCCTGGGATAGAGAGCAGACCTTCGACAGCCTCAGGAGCAACACCATCGAGGAGTGTTTTGAGCTCACAGACGCCATTGCGGATCACAATATGGAGGGCATACGCGAAGAGTTGGGCGATGTGCTGTTGCACATTGTCTTCTACTCCAAGATGGGCGAAGAGATGGGCGCATTCGACTTTGCGGACGTATGCAACTATCTCTGCGATAAGCTTATCTATCGCCACCCCCACGTCTATGGCGATGTTCACGCCGACAACCCCGAAGAGGTTATCCACAATTGGGAAATGCTCAAACTGCGCGAAAAAGCCAAGAAAGAGCGCAAAGCAGCAGGTGGCGTGCTCTCTGGCGTACCTCGCTCGTTGCCCGCAATGGTCAAGGGCTATCGTATAGGCCAAAAAGCAGCCTCGGCAGGCTTCGATTGGGAGCAGAAAGAGGATGTATGGGCTAAGGTCAAGGAGGAGATTGAGGAGGTAGAAACCGAAATTAGGAACGGTAATAAGGAGGGTATTGAGGAGGAGATTGGCGACCTCTTCTTCTCGCTCATCAATGCTTCGAGGCTCTATGGTGTAGATCCCGAAACCGCATTAGAGCGCACCAACAAGAAGTTTATGGCGCGTTTTTCGCATATCGAGCAGGGCGCAGCAAAGATGGGCAAAACCGTTGGCGAGATGACCCTCAATGAGATGGAAGCCCTCTGGCAAGAGGCAAAGAAAAATTGAAAATTGAAAATTAGAATATATGGCTGTAATTAAGAGTGTTAGGGGTTTTACCCCAAAGATTGGTAAGGGCACGATGGTGGCTGAGAATGCTACGATTGTGGGCAATGTAGAGATTGGCGAGGATAGCAGCGTATGGTTTGGTGCTGTTATTCGTGGCGATGTGAACGCTATTCGCATCGGTAAGAGGTGCAACATTCAAGATGGAGCGTGTCTGCACGCCACCTACGACCTCTCGCCCCACCCTTCGGTAACTATTCTGGGCGACAATGTGAGCGTAGGTCACAACGCCATCATTCACGGTGCGCAGATAGGCGATGGTTGCCTTATTGGTATGGGTGCAACCGTACTCGACAATGCTAAGGTTGGCGAGGGTTGCATCATCGCTGCCAACGCTTTGGTGCTTTCGGGTGCAGTATTGGAGCCCAACGGACTCTATGCAGGTGTGCCCGCCAAGAGGCTCAAAGAGGTAACACCCGAACAGAGGGTAAATACCTTGGAGCGTACCACACGCGACTATATGCACTACGCATCGTGGTTCCCCGAATACAACATCGACAATAAGCAGTAGCGCACCACCCCGCAACCCAACATCACAAACCCCAAAACAAGGAGTAATAAAGACCTCTATATGACACATCCCAGACAATATCGCAAAGTGGCTATAAACTGCCTTATTGCCATAACCATATCTTTGGTGATGAACTTCTCCTATTTGGTGTTTGTGATGATCGGCGAGGACCGCGAGCCCGCGCCTAAGCACCCCATAAAGCCCAAGACCGAGCAGATTGTGAAGGACAAGTATAGTGGCGAAGAGGCGCAACTATCGCAAGAGGAGAGCGACACTCAAAAGGCTGAGGTTATTATTCGCGAAGAGAGCATATTGCGCCAAAGTCGTCAGCGCAACGACACACATCCGATGGCGACATCGCGTGGCAATCTCTTTATGGGAATAGACATACTCTTTTATATAATTGTGGCGATGCTCTTCCTGAGCATTATGACCAACACAAGGCGACATCAACAAAATCGTTGGGTGCGCAGACTCTTGATGTGTGCTGTTGTGGCGGTGTTTGCTTATTTTCTATCTCCGCAGATGACTTGGAGGGGCGAGATTATATTGAACGCCTATGCCCGCCACCTATTCAACCCTATGACGATGCTCAAACTATCTACCACACTGATAGTCTGCGCACTCTATGGTAAAATCTACGAGCTTCTCTATGCCAAGCAAGAGGTTGAGATGGAGAATGAGAGGCTCAAAAACGAAAATCTCACTTGGCAGTATAACACACTCGTAAATCAGGTTAATCCCCACTTCCTCTTCAACTCGCTCAACTCACTCTCTATGCTCGTAAGGGAGCACAAAACCGATGATGCAGTAACCTACATCGGGCAGATGAGCGACACATACCGCTATATTCTAGAGGAGGGACAGGTAGAAAAGACCACCGTAGGCGAGGAGTTGCGCTTTGTGGAGGCTTACGGTTACCTCTTGGAGATACGCTACGCAGGCAAACTGCGCATCGTAACAAATGTCAGTGAGGAGTATCTTTCGTGGCAGATGCCCCCACTCTCCATTCAGCCACTCATTGAGAATGCTGTAAAACACAACACCATAACCACCTCGTTGCCTATGGACATTGAGATTTCCGCCGAGGAGGGCTATATTGTTGTACGCAACCCCATACATCCAAAACTCCAAGCCGAGGAGAGTACGGGTATTGGTCTGAGGAACCTTTCGAGCCGCTACGAGCTCATCGTGGGACGCAACATAGAGGTAGAGGCGAACGACAACCTCTTTGTGGTCAAACTACCATTAATAGCACCGCAGAAATGAAAGCCATAATCATAGAAGACGAAACCGCTGCAAGTCGCAACCTGAAAGTGTTGCTTGCCTCCACACACCCAGAGATTGACGTCATTGCCACCTTGGAGAGTGTGTCCGAGAGCGTGGAGTGGTTTGAACACAACGAGGCTCCCGACCTTGTTTTTATGGATATTCATTTGGCTGACGGAAACGCCTTTCGCATCTTCGACAAAGTAACCATCTCGGCACCTATAATCTTCACAACCGCCTACGATCAATACGCTTTGGAGGCTTTCAAGGTAAATAGCATAGACTACATCCTCAAACCAATCAAACAAGAGGATTTGGAGAGGGCTGTGGCTAAATTCTCCTCACTCACACATATAGCCCAAGCCGACTACTCGCGCCGCGTGAGTCAGATGGTTGAGCAGTCGCGTGCCAAGAGGGTATTGGTACATATTAAGGACAAGATTTTGCCGATTGGCGAGGAGGATATAGCCTTCTTCTACACCTCCAACGAGCAGGTAACACTCTCCACGCTCGATGGCAAACTCTACCCCACCAACGGTACCCTCGAAGGACTCTATGGGGAGTTTGCAGGCGAGCATTTTTTCAGAGCAAACCGCCAATTCATCATCGCCCGTAAGGCCATACGGGATATTTCGGTGTGGTTTGGTGGCAGGCTTGCTGTGAACCTCTCGGTAGCAACCCCAGAGCGAATTATCGTTAGCAAAGCCCGCGCCTCGGAATTTAAGGCGTGGTTGAAGTAGCATCATTCCGCCCTCTCGAAGAGGTCATTTCACCCCCAAATTTGGGCGTTTCACCCCTATGGCGAACTCTTTTACGAGTTCGCTGTACTATTTTTGTACCGCAGACAAGAAAAATGTTAGCCAATCATAAAAAACGAAGCATTATGAAAACTATCCAGAAACTCACGATTGCAGCTGTGGCTATCGTATCGATGAACTCGTGCTGCGCACAGAACGACAAACCTAAGTTCGATGCCAAGGAGTACGCCAAACACAAAACCGAGCGTATCGACAACATTGTTGAACTCTCGGACGCTCAGGAGAAAGAGGTGTATGCTCTCTATCTTGCACAGGGCAAAGAGATAAAGAAGAATATCAAAGCAGCCAAGAAAGAGTGTGGCGAAATGAAACGCCCCGACTGCAAAAAAGCAGAGGGTTGCGACAAGGCAAAGTGCGATAAGCCCTGCCCAAAGAAAGCAGAGGGTTGCGACAAAGCAAAATGCGACAAGCCCTGCCCCAAGAAAGCAGAGGGTTGCGACAAAGCAAAGTGCGACAAGCCCTGCCCCAAGAAGGCAGAGTGCTGTGACAAAGCAAAATGCGACAAGCCCTGCCCCAAGAAAGCAGAGTGCTGCGACAAAGCAAAGTGCGATCAGCCCTGCCCCAAGAAGGCAGAGTGCTGTGACAAAGCAAAGTGTGACAAGCCCTGCCCCAAGAAAGGCGAGTGCGCTAAGCCTCATAAGCCTATGCGCCGCCACCACTTCGTGTCGCCCGAATCGAAAAAAGCAACCTTCGAGAAGCTGAACACTATCCTCACTCCTGAGCAGAGTGCGAAACTTAAAGAGCTTCACACCAAACGTCACTCTCATTGCTCCGGGGGCAAAGAGTGCATCCCTACCCCCGCAGAGAAATAAATTTTCAAACACCCCCCCACTCAATTTATATAGTAGTTAGTCAGGAACGAGATGAAGAGAATAATCTTGTTTATAGGATGTGTTATTTTGGGCATTGGTTTCGCCTTTGCCCAAAATAGCGGCATTCTCAAAGCGACACTCAAAGATAGCAAGAGTGGCGAGGGTATCAATGGCGCTGTCATCGAACTTACCTCTTCTGCCAATGGCAAGTCACAGTACTACACGAGTGGCTATCAAGGTAAAGTCGAGATCAAAAACCTTACCCCCACCACATACAATATGACCATTACCTTCTTGGGCTACAAGGAGTACACCAAGAGGGTAAAAATCGGTGCAGGCGTAAACAACCTCGGTGCGATAAAATTAGAGGAAGACGCCACCATCATTGAGCAGGTAGAGATTAATGGCTTTTTGGGCACTTCGACCAAAGGCGACACCGTAAGCTACAACGCTGCGGCATTCAAGACCGTACGCGATGCGAGCGTAGAGGGTTTGCTATCCAAGATGCCAGGCATTACCGTAGGTGGCGATGGATCGGTAACAGCTCAGGGCGAGAGTGTCGAGAAGGTATTTGTGGATGGCAAAGAGTTCTTTGGCGAGGACGTATCAACAACCATCAAAACCATCCCTGCCGAGATGGTATCTAAGGTGGAGGTCTATGATAAACTCTCCGACAAGGCAGAGTTTACGGGTTTGGACGATGGCGAGGGCTATAAGGCTATCAACATCGTAACCTCACTCGGCAAGCGCCGAGGTGTCTTTGGCAAGGTCTATGGCTCATACGGTTACCCCGACAAATATAGCGTGGGTGGCAACGCCAACCTCTTCAATGGCGATGAGAAGATTTCGATTATCGCTATGGCTAACAACATCAACCAACTCAACTTCTCGTTTGAGGATATTGTTGGAGCCACCTCATCTGCAAACGTAGCCTCTTCGGGAGGTGGCGGTGGAGGTATGCACGGAGGAGGCGGTATGCGTCAGGCCCGCAACTTTATGGTGCGTCCTATGTCGGGCATTTCCACTGTGCAGTCTGTTGGTGTGAACTACGCCAACCAATGGGATAAGTTGGAGGTGCAGAGCAGCTATTTCTTCAACCACTCCACAACCATCAACGAGAATACCACAGACAAGACCATCCTTAGTAGCGACTCCTACAAGGAGCACTCGCTGAGCGAGAGTAGTTCCGATGGCGAGAACTGGAACCACCGTCTGAATTTGCGTCTGGACTATAAGTTCAGCAAGAGCAGCTCGCTGATGGTGCGTGCCAACGCCAGCTTGCAACAATACGAGAACACCATAATAGGGTCGGAAAATATCAGCAACGCCGCAACGGGCGAGGCTCTAAAAAGTATGACCTCCGAGAACAACGATGAACGCATCGGTACATACGGTAACATCTTCGCTCTCTACCGCACACGCTTGGGCAAACCAGGTAGGACCATTACGGTAAATTCGAGGGTTAATTGGAACTCCAACGAGAGTCACAACATTCCCCTTTACAGTTTTACCATTCCTACCGACTCGCTCTATCAGAACATAATAGACAACCTCAGTGGTAGCAACTCTTTCCGTGCCGAGGCGACCTATACCGAGCCCCTCAGCAAGCAGGTACAGATGGACTTTGAGTATGAATTCCGCCACAATATGGACAACCAGAACAAGGTGGCTCAGGTGTGTATCAACAATGTGGAGGACAAGACGCTCAGCACCCTACTCTCCAACATCTCCGAGAGTGGCTATACCATCCACCGAGTAGGTCCCGGCATTAACCTCTCGACCGACAAGGTTAAGTTCAACGCACAGGTGAGGTATCAGTACTCTTCGTTGGATAACTCTCAGACACTGCCCAAAGAGTTGTCGCAGTCCTACAATTTCAATGATGTAACCTATCGTGGCAACCTGACGGTCAACTTCAACCAGACTAACTCGCTGAGAATGAGGCTACACTCACGCACGCAAAATCCCTCTATCGGTCAGTTGCAAGATGCTACGGACGTCAATGGTACGAGTTTTACAGCGGGTAATCCCGACCTCAAACCGAGCTACACTCACAGCCTTATGACGTTCTACACCAATACGAACATCGAGAAGGGACAAACCTTTATGTTGCACGGTGGTATGTGGCTTACGACAAGGTCTATTGCCTCGTCTATTCAGATAAACAACCCCGCATTTACCAATCCCGTGACGGGTATGCCTTTGGGGGCGGGCGAGACATATAGTCGCTACGAGAATATCTCAGGTTGGAACAACTGGAACATCTTTACGGGTGTGAGCTATGGCTTCCCACTGACTGCTCTCAAAAGCAACATTACGCTGTCACTCAACGCCAACTTCAACAACACTCCGAGCAAGATCAACGACTACCTGAACATTATGAAGGGTCAGTACTACACATCGGGTGTGCAGATTGGTAGCAATGTGAGCGAGAATTTGGACTTTACGCTGGCTTACAATTTCAGCTACTCCATCAACGACAACTCTTCGGCTATCTACTCGCAGCTCAATAGGTACCTGAGCCACAATGCAAGGGCGAACTTCAAATGGGTGGCTTGGAAGGGCTTTACGCTGACAGCAAATGCCACCTATAACCAATACAAAGGCATTACCGACAGCTACAACGAGGAGATATTGCTCTGCAACGCCTATATAGGCAAAAAACTCTTCAAGGACGAGCGTGGCGAGCTGAGCATTGGCGTGAACGACATTTTCAACCAGAACCGCGATTTCCGCCGCTCGGTAGGTGCGAACTACATCCAGAACACCACCAACCTCGCCATTGGCAGATATGTTGCAGTGCAGTTTGTCTACAACATTCGCGCATTTGGCAACGGGTCTTCGGCAAAGGATTTCGATAATATAGGTATGGGGGGTGCTTCACGCGGAGGCTTTCCTGGTGGTGGTCGCCCAATGGGTCCCCCACCCCATATGAGATAGACAAATGTTTGTAATATAGTAATGGTTATTTAGGTTAAACACCATTCGCAGACGAGAGAAAGCGAATGGTTGGGCGGAGGGATTTTTGTGGTTGCCCTCCGCCCGTTTTTTTTGCCACTTGTAACCACCGACCTGCGTAAAGAAGTGGGGCTGAAAAAAATCGGGTAGCGAAAACGCCACCCGATAATAATGGATTATAGTTAGTATATTACTGCACCTTCGTATATGCTCCCGACAAGCTCAGATCAATATCTTCTACTGTACAATAGCTAACATGCAATACATATTCATTATTATGAGAAACAATGAATACAGAACAATCAAATGAAATCATCGCCTCATCAGAGAAGTTCATATTTTTGATTTTAAGAAGACCTAATTCCAATCTGTACTCATAGGTAAAAGGTCGCAAATATGTTCGGTACACAAGATTATCATTTTCATCCCAAGTAGGTCGATATAGGGAATATACACCTGTACCATCTTGGTTGAAAGTAAACGTAGTTTTGTATGTATAGCCATTACCAAGCATTGTTCGCTGCCAGCTACCCACAATGCTAACCTTCTCTTTGTCGGTGTTGTAGTCGTTGTCGCCATTGTCGGTGCTTGGTTTGTCAATAGTTGGATTGTACTCTTCGGGCTCCGAGCAAGCCACACCCAAAACCAACATTGAAAGCAAAAGTGCCACTTTCGTAAATTTCATCATAATTTGTTCGGTGTTAAATATCTACCCCAGCACCAAAGGGTAATCTATAAACAAAAAGAAAGCGTGGCGCTACAAGATTTATTTTACTTGGTTCAGTAGGTTGTCTGTTGAAGTTCCTACGTTCACACAGTGAAAATAAACTTACACTTTCCGCATAACATCAATACACTACTACAAAAATAGTAAACTTTTCCGCAGGGTGCACAGAATAGTGGATATTTTTTTTGGGGGGGGTATTCATAAAAAGAGCTACATACGAGGTATGTAGCCCTTTGGGGTGTTTATTTCATCTTCTCGATGCCGAGGATACCATCGCGAGTCATAACCACTCGGAAGCGGCGCAGCGACACATCTGAGCCATCAGTGAGTTGCATCACTATATTGATATAGTATATCTTCTGCACCTTGACGGTAGTGAGGTTGCCATCCGAGCCGAGCGTATCAACGGGCACTTCGGGATTGTCCATCTTCTGCGTGAAGCGGTGCATATGGAAGCGCAAAATCTCGTTAATGCCATTGACCGTATAGACACTCGCCGCACTAAGTTGCTCGTTGTCAATCACAACTCGCTTGCGGTAGAGCAGAATTTTCTCCTCGAATATCTTATTCTCTGCCTCCACCAACGAGGAGCGTCCCCTGAGTTCCATAACCTCCTTAGGAGTCTTATGTTCGCTAATGAAGTCCACACCCTCCTTGATGACACCCACAGACTTGTCGTGAATTCTAACCTCCGCCTTGTTGTCGAAATACTTATTGCCGAGTCGGTGGGCAAAGTAGTAGCGCATAAGGTCTTTGATGCGGTCTTTGAGCATATAGCTAACCACCAGCACCACAAACAGCGGGCCCGTGATGTTGCCATATTTGAGTTGCGCAAACCACGCCACAGCAGTAGCAAAAATCATCGCTAAGCCTGCCGCAAGGCTATAATAGACCTGTTCTACTGCAAAACCATCGCGTTTCTTGTTGAGTTTTATGTAGAGTTCGCTCTCAACATACTTTTTCAGCAGTCCATAGCGGAACACGAGCGCACGATTACCCACAGCATCTTCGGGCTCCAAAAGTTCATACCCCTGCGAGAGTTTGTAGCTCTTCTCGGAGCGCAGCAAGCCAACCAACTTTTCGCGGATCGGGGCAAGCGACTTATCTCCAAATGAGTCAATATGTTTAACAACCCTAATGCTCTGCACATCAACAATATGACTCATTATTTCATCGCCAAAAAGATAGTAGTTCCTAAGGCGTTGTTCTACCGTTGGGACATTGATGGTTTGATAGAGTCGGCGGTACTCCCCCTCTATTGCCCTCACACTTGCCACAAAATCGTCCGTAAGGTAGCCAATCTCATTGGCACTCTCCGACTTGGTAATATGTATCGAATGGTTGCGCAGTGCGCTCTTGAAAATTGCCACAAAGAGCTTAATCTGCGACTCGTAGTTCTCCTGATTTACTGCCGAAGGTTGGATTGCCAAACGCTCCAAAGCTCCGCGCAAAGTGACAAAAGGCAGTGACGCAGGCTCGGCGAGTTCGCGAAGCAGGTAGACGGGCGTAATGAGCCTTACGTTCGACTTTATATCGCGGTAGAATTGGTCTTTACCGTAGGTTTGCGGGTTAATATCGAGGCTATTAGGTACAAAAATCCACGAATTGACCACAAACTCGTGGCGTCCGACCTCTTCGTGGTTGCCCTCGAAACCGAACTTAAACTCAACCGAGAAATTATCGTGTTTTTTGGCGTGAATGTTTATCATCTGAGACCTCGTTAGTTAAAGGGTATTGTAGTCAAATAGTCGAGATTGGAGGGTAGGAAAACCTTACTTCGAGCAGATTATAAATTCGGCGTAAGACAATCTTGCCCAAGCATTTGAGAGGTTTTTCCACCACCCCTCACTCGTCTATTTTTGCGTATTTTTATTGGTCGCTTAGAACAAACCAGGGGTAAAGCCCAACCATTGGAGCACCGTCTCGCCCCACACGAGAATGAGCACCCAAGCGATAGCCATCATCGTAATACCAAACTTGAAGGTATCGCTCCAACTATAATGGTTGGTGGTGTAGAGCAGTGCCGCAGGTTTGCTATTGAAGGGCAGAACATAGACGTGCTCGATGAGCAGTGCCACCGAGAAAGCAAGGCTCATAATCGGATAACCGAACTTCTGAGCCGTAGCAATAGCGATAGGCACGAAAATCATAGTACGCATATTCTTGCTCGAAAATACCAGAGCACTAATCAGCATAAAGCCCGTAAGTACCACATAGAGAACCCAATAGGGAGTATTAGCAGTGATGCCGAGGCTATCGAATACCGCATCCACAATGGTAACGTGCAGGTCGGTAGCATTCAGGCCCGTACCCAGCACATAAGCACCAGCCGAGAAGAGCATAAGGTGCCAGGGAATATCCACATCGTTCCACTTCACGATGCCGATACCGGGCATAAGAGCCACCACAGCACCAATAAATGCAACAGTTGTCTCGTCAATACCGTGCCACTCCTTCGTTACCCACAGCAGAAGTACTCCGACAAAAATCAACACCGACTTAATCTCTTCTAAGGTAACCTTGCCCATCGCATTCAGCTCCTCTCTGAGGCGTTCCATACCGCCCTCAATTTGGGGTTTGCGCTCCTCTTTCTTCAAGGGGAAGATGACCTTTGCACCAATAAACCAACCGAGGAAGAGTAGAATGAGTGCCAAGGGCAGAGCTGCCGAGAGCCAATCGGTGTAGGAGATGGTGTAGCCACCCACAACGCCTGCAATGAGCGACACCGCCAGCAGGTTAGCACCCGAACCGGTCATAAAACCACTTGCACCGATATTCACTGCAAAGAGGTTTTGGAGCACCAAGTTACGACCAAAATTATTCCTATCTCCATTGCTTGCGCCATAGATAGCCGCCACAACCATAAAGATAGGCAGCAGGATGGTAGCCTTAACCGTAGTAGCCGAGATGAACATCGACAGCACAAGGTTGATGATTATGAAGCTGAAAAAGATACCGCTCGCACTACGACCAAATTTCAGCACAAACCACAGCGCAAATCTCTTTGCAACCTTAGTTTTAACGAGCATACTCGCCAACACAAACGAGAGGATATTGAGCCACATCACGGGGTGACCGAGCTGAGCGAAAGCCTCTTTCTGTGGTGCTACGCCTGTAAGCACAACGCCCAAGATTACCAACAGCGAGGTGAGGTAGTTGGGGATAGCCTCCGTAACCCACAGCACTATGGCTGCTGCAAAAATTGCCAGCATAGCGTAGTTGGCGCGTATAAACTCTGCCAGACCGAGCGTATCGAGCCTTTTGATAGCCTTGTCGCCCGTGAGCGAGTCGGCAGTAATGTCGTTCAGAAAGCCAATATCGAACACCCAATAGATAAGTACAAAGGCGAGAATAGCAAGCGGACCACCAAGTCGTGCCATCCACTTCTCGAAGCCGCTCTTCTGCATTTTTGGCAACTTCTCGACCTTATAGTTGTTCATATCCAGCGGATCGAACACTTGCTGCTCCTCTTGGGGATTCAAATTAGTAGTTTCAGCCATAACCGTATGTTGTTTTGTTAATTAGATTCTCATTAGGTGGCATCCCCCACCCCTGTCGCACTTGGGGCGACAGGGCGTAGGATGCATTTTGTGCAATAGATTTTTTGTACCCATCCGCCAAGGTGGCGTTGGGCAAACTGTTCTATTTCCAGTTTTTGTAGGGGTTCTTCATCAGCATCGAGTTGTAGTACTTCACATCTCCGGTAACCTCCTCGCCCAACCACTCGGGTTTTGCGAAGTTCTCGTCCTCCGATGCGAGTTCCACCTCAGCCACAATAAGACCCTCGTTGTCGCCGTAGAACTCATCTACTTCGTAGGTGTGCTCGCCAGCCTCCACAAGATAGCGTGTTTTGTCAATCACGCCGGGCTCGCAGATTTTCAAGAGTTCCTCCACCTCGGCGGTAGGAATCTCTTTCTCCCACTCGTAACGGCTTGCACCACTTGCCGAGCCGATACCTTTAATGGTAATAAAACCTTTTTCGCCTTTGATCCTCACGCGAACAGTGCGCTCGGGTACGGACGAGAGGTAACCCTGAGTGATGCGGGTTGCCTTCTTAGCCAACGACTTGAACTCGCCGGCTACCAAGAATTTTCTCTCAATTTCCTGTGCCATAGTCGTAGAGTTGTTTACTCGTTTGCCAAAGGTTTCTTGGTCATACCAATCACACGTTTGATGGCCTGCAAGTAGTTGATGTTCTCAACGCCCTCCAAACCACAGTCGGCGATGGTCTTTTTGATGTCCTCAATCTCGGTCGACTCGGAGTTGATGGTAACAACCTTTGCACCGTTGATAAGCACATTGCCAACCTCGCAGATGGTGTCATTTACCATATAGCCGAATCTCTCTTTGTGTACCCTTACTGCTGCCAAGTCCTTGTTTGCCTCTACCATAGCGAGGAACTCCTCGAAGGTGTAGGTGTCCTTGGTAAGTGCGGGCATTTCTACCATAAATGCGGGGAATACCTCCTGCTCCAAAACCTCACGCGAGATGGGAAATTCACCCTTCATAAGGGGGTTCCACTGCTCCAAACCGTCAACGGTCTGAACATAGGTTTTAATATCCATCTTACCATCGCGGATTTTGGTGTTGTTGATGTCGTTGGCGCGGCTGATGATGTAGATTTCATCACTTGTGCGCCTCCAAACTTTCTCGGGCACAGGCACCGACAGGCGAGCCATACGAGCGTGTGCAGCCTCGAAGTTCTGACCGAAGGAGCGGAACTCAAAACGGGGTTTCGAGATTGCTCCAATCTCCATTTTTTCTTTTGACATTGTGTTATTTGTTTTATGTATTAAGCAGTAAAGGAATGCCCCACCCCAAAGGGATGGGGCACTCGCCAAAAATCATACAATAAATTTGCCACTCTTATGGATTAGAAAGCAACCTCGAAACGCATTGCGATCATACTGTAATCCAAACCAGTCTCGGGAACGTCAATGTCACCACCTGCGTCAGCGAACTCATCGTTGTCGTTGTACTGATAGTTAAGGATGAGTTTAACATTCTGGCTGGGATAGTAGTTCAAACCAACTGCGTAAGCGCGAGCAAAACCACCACGATATTTGTCTGCAATGGCAGCTTTCTCGAAGTTGAAGTCACACTCCTCATAGCGCAAGCAGAGCTCAAGGTCGCCACATTTCTGACCACGATTTACGCGAGTGTATTTTGCACCACCCTCATCGTAGTTCTGGTTACCACCAAAGAGAAGATAACCTGCCTGAACATACCAACCGTGACCGGTCAAATTGATTGACTCGGGAACCTCCTCCATTTTTTTGAAGAGTTTTTTACCCCAGAATTCGGGATCACCATACTCTGCTGCAAGGCTCTGTTTCAGATAAGCAGTTTTCGAGATGTAAGCAGCCTCATAGCGGAGAGCTTTGTAGTGACCTGCCAACTCGATGGTGTACATATCCTCGTGGTCTACACCCTGCAATTTCTTGCTATCGAGGTATTTAACACGGTTGATATTGGTCGAGTTGCGGCTGTCAAAGCGAGCAATAGGATATGCAATATCTACTTCTTCTTTTTCACCATCCTCATTCTCTACCTCGTAAGTATCGAACTCATAAGAGGTAAGTTTAGGGTTGCGATACGAATAGGCAAAACCAATGTGGAGCGAACCATCCTCCATATTGTGCAAGGGACGCAATACAGCCTTTGCGGTATAGGCCAAACCCTCGCTACGCTGCCAATCTTTGTTTGCATCCTCAAATGCAGTCTGCTCCTCGAAAGTCTTCAACTCGGGACCGGTGATACCTGCCGAAATCCAATAGAGGGGTTTCGAGTAGGTGAAGTTGATACCCAAGTGGCGCGAAGGAGCCAACGAGGTAATCATAGGACGCTCCATAAACTGCAAGTAGCGGCTGGTGGTGTTGCGCTGAATCGAGAAGTTCTCTTTGAAGTTACCAACTTTAATCTCCAAGTCCTCTACGCCATTGAATTTGAGGTAAGCATCTTTAATCTCGGGCGTACCACTTGTCCAGTCGGTATCAATCTCACCATACCAATTATCGTCCAACTGTGCCTTAACAGCAAAACGGGTACGGCGAAGGCTCATACCATTACCAATCGAATACTCATCTTTGTCATAGCCAAAGAATGCGGCTGCATCTGCCTGGATACGAACATCGAACCACATTTTGTAGCCAGCATCTTTATTCTGGAATACCATAATACCATCCTGAATGGTAGCCTCTACTGGCAGAGATTTAACCTCTTGACCATACTGGTTAACCTCGGTCTCCTGTGCCTGTGCTCCAAAAATCGAAGCAACAGCAACAGCTGCAATAAGTAAAAGTTTCTTCATTTGTTTGAGTTTTTAGTTAATAATTAGGGTTTATATAATGACTTTTATCTCGGTTGTAATACACAAATATAACTCTTTTTGTTGAAAAAACACAAAATAATTTAACAATTATTTAACAATAGACGATATATCCCTTGCGAATATCTATAAATCAGATACTTATATGTGATAACAAAAAACTCCCCTCGTGAGGGAGTTTTTGTCTATTTATGCCATATTTTGTTCATTTTGTCTATTTCAAGGCGTAGATCTTTTTCGCCCAAGCGGTCTGCAAATAGTGCGAAAGTGTGGTCGGAGCCTCGCTGATGGGGATATAGGTGCTAATACCACATAGCTCCAACTCTCCGCCAACCTTATATTCTATGTCGTCATAGCCCCACGAAATGCCATTGAGCGAATAGCCCACCGAGTATATATCTGCTGTGTGGACATTCCACCTAACAGCCTCGTCAAGAGCCGAGATAAATTGTTGCCTCAGTGCCTCATTGTCAGAGAGCTTGCATACGAAATCCTCCAAATCGTGAAATCCAGCGGGGCGCATCCTATCTAACGGTTGCACGCCATCGAAATAGGGCAATTCTTCGCCATCATATATCGCTTTTTGGAGCCTACTCTCCACAAGTGCAAGGCAATCATCCACACCGGCGGAGGCATAAATTGCAGCAACAGCGTCTGCCAAAGCATCCAGCTTAGAGCAATCTATCATCGTAAGTGCCAGAGATTTGCGCGATGTGAAGTTATTATCCCTCATATATACATCCATAATCACATCGCCCAAGCGGCTAAGGTTTGAGGTGTGGCTCATAAGCGTTTGCACAATCTCGGTATAGGGCAATCCTACCGCCAAAATCTCAACGGGCGAAGCCACAATATAGTCGGCAACAGTGCGCATATCGTAGAGGAACTCCACCGAGGACATAAAGCAAGCATCTAAGATGATATAGTCGAAATGGATGGGAGAGAGTCCTTCGAGGAGTTCGGTCGAGCAGATAAAGCTGTCGTCCAAATCCCTATACCATCCGCCATCATCGCCAAGCGCATAGTCGTAGCCCATAGAGCGGGTTTGGGGCTTATCTCGCCACAAGTCAAAGAAGTATTCGTTCCCCACACTCTCACCTTGTTCCCCCAGAGGTGCCACCTTCTGCTGGTCATAGCCAATATCCGAAGAGGGGTCTGGAAACCATCCCGTACCGTGTCCCGATATTACTAAGCCATAGGAGCGGCTCGGCGCCAGTTCCTTCACATCCTCCATCACACGCTTCATAACATCGGGTGTTGTGGAGGTCTGTCGTGGGTATGTTTTCAGGGTTTTGCAGTGGCGGATGTGCTCTCCACCTGCACCATAGGGCAGATAGCGCACCTCGTAGAGCTTCGAGCCCTCCGACTTATCGAGATAAATCACAAGTCGCGTGGCGGGCGAAGCACCAATCATTCCCTCCTCGGCATCGAGGGCGTTGTTATAGATGCTCGTTGAAAGATTATTGTCGGCCAGCAGGTACATAACAAGCGTATGCTCCACCTCGTCAGTATCGAGGATGGTCATCTCGTCATCCTGCACAGCACACCCCGCCAGCGTTACCAATGCGAGTAACGACAGCAACCACCTATTTATATACGTACGGTTGTGGGGGTTCATAATCTCTTTTCTCTTAGCTAAGGGGGATATTATTGATTGTCCAGCCTCGTTTTTCGGGCTTCAATGGTTCCTCAGACCTTACCCAATAGATCCTCGAAAAGTCAAAATAGTAGCCCAAGTTCCCTCTCTCGTCTTTCATCGTAAGGAAGATATATTCGCAAGTACGCGACACCACCTCGCGGCTCTTAATATCCAGGCCACGCGCATAGAGCACATCGGCTGCGTGCGAAAACCACAAGACGTGCATTGGACTATGCTCCTTCTCGCCCGTGCCAGAACTCTCTATCGTTTTCAGCACCGCTTCAAGTCGCTCATAGCATCGTTTTTCGTTAATCGTATCGCCCAACGACCCGTAGGCGAAGGCAAGGAAGTTGAGGTTTTTGGGGCTGAACGGGTCACGCTCCATAACCTGCATACCGCTCTCAATGAGCCTATTCATACGCTCTTCGGTAGGCTCGGTCATAATCTCCTCTACAACCGCCAGCACCTTATCTTCGGCTGCGATAGGCTCCAAAGGTTTGTAGAGGTCGCTATATGCGTAGCCATAGTAAAGGTAGTGCATCTCCTCCTCCGAAAGAGGCTGTTGCCACGAGAGGTATTTTGCCATAAGGCGGTCGAGAAAATATGGCGAGTCGTAGTCAATGGTGCGAGCCAAAACGTCATCATTGTCGGGCACGCGCACACTCTGTGCTGCGACCTCACAGATGGCAGCACACGTTGCCACCACGGCAACCAACAACCTTAAAACAAGCCTATTACGCCTCATTCGCGACTACCTAAAATTTCCTTCCTCAATACTCTGCGCCAAAGCCCCATAGAGTTCCTCCGATACGGGCACAAGTGGCAGTCGAAGATTATTTTTCACAACACCCCTTATGGTAAGAGCCGCCTTCACGCCCGAAGGATTGCCCTCGGCAAAGAGCATCTTAACCGTTGGGCGTATCTTCTCGAATTTCTCGTCATTAGCTCTACTACCGCCCCTTGCTTGCTCGCCAATGAGGTCTGCAAAATAGTGTGGGAAAGCGTTAGCGGCCACCGATATAACACCCACACCGCCTGCCTGCATAATGGGCAGTGCGAGCGAGTCATCTCCCGATATGGTCAAAAATCCCTCAGGAGCACTTGTGATTATCTCCTTAATTTGCACAATGTTGCCGCTTGCCTCCTTGATAGCCACCACATTGGGGCAGTCGCGGGCAATCCTGAGCGTTGTAGCAGCCTCCATATTCACACCCGTTCTGCCGGGGACATTATAGAGAATAATTGGGCGTGGCGAACGCTCGGCAATATATTTATAGTGTTCGTAGAGTCCTCGCTGCGAGGGTTTATTGTAGAATGGTGTGACGCTCAGTATGGCATCCACGCCATCGAGGTTGGTCTGGTCTATGAGTTCCACCACCCTTGCTGTATCGTTACCACCGACACCCACAACAAGAGGCAATCTACCCGCATTGCGAGCCTTGACAGCCCTCAACACAGCCACCCTTTCGGGCATAGCAAGCGTGGGGGTTTCGCCCGTGGTGCCCATAACAACAAGGTAGTCCACCCCACCCTCAATAACATAATCCACAAGCCTGTCGAGCGCTGCATAATCCACCTCGCCCGAATCGGTAAAGGGGGTAACAAGCGCAACGCCAAGTCCACTGAGTCTATCTTTCATATCTATTCTCTTCACTTTAATTCCGAAGTTTAGGTCACAAAAATATATTTTTTCGTCTAAAATAGCGCACCCTGCACGGGAAGATTTTGCTTTGGTTCTTCCACAGGGGAGTTTTCTTGCTCTTCAACTGCCATCACACCACCCTCGGCAATCATCTGCTCGAAGTCGCTCTCGGAGATGATTTTCACGCCCAATTTAGTGGCTTTCTGCAACTTGGCAGGTCCTATCTTATCGCCCGCCAGCAGGTAGTCCGTAGCACCCTACACAGCTGCCAAATTCTTTCCTCCGTTGAGTTCGATGAGTGCTTTGAGTTCATCGCGCGAGTGGCGTTCAAAGGAGCCCGAGATGACTATCGACACGCCCGCGAGCCTATCCGACACCACATCGCGTTCTTCTTCCTCCATCTTCAAACCCACCTCGCGCAAACGATTAATAATCGCCACATTGCGTTCATCATCGAAGTAAGCCCTGATGCTCCTTGCGATCTTCTCGCCCACCTCGTCAGCCTCGGCAAGTTCCGCCTCCGATGCAGCCACAAGTGCATCCATAGAACGGAAATGTTGTGCCAGATATTTTGCCGTAGTCTCGCCCACGAAGCGGATACCCAGCGCAAAGAGCACACGCGAGAAAGGCACCTCGCGCGAGAGCGACAATTGGTGCATTATATTCTCTGCACTCTTGATACCCATTCGTGGCAGTGAGGCAATCTGCTGAGGTTGAACGGAGTATAGGTCGGCAATGTTCTTTATGAGTCCGCTCTTGTAGAGCAGTTCGGCTGTTTCGTCACCAATGCCCTCTATGTTCATCGCCTTGCGTGAGATGAAGTGGATGATGCGTCCCACAATTTGTGGCGTACATCCCTCCTCGTTGGGGCAGTAGTGCTTCGCCTCGCCCTCAATCCTCACAAGCGAGGTGCCGCACTCAGGGCAGCGGTCTATATATTCAAAAGGAAGACACTCCTCGGTGCGCTCCGAGAGTTCCACGCCCGTAATTTTGGGGATAATCTCGCCACCCTTCTCCACATAGACCATATCGCCCACCCTCACATCGAGGAGTGCTATTTGGTCGGCATTGTGGAGCGAGGCACGTTTGACGATAGTACCCGCCAGCTGCACGGGTTCGAGGTTGGCGACAGGCGTTATGGCTCCCGTGCGTCCCACCTGAAAATCCACCGACAGCAGACGTGAGAGAGCCTGCTCGGCTTTGAACTTGTATGCCACAGCCCAGCGTGGAGCCTTTGCAGTAGAGCCGAGCCTGCGCTGAGTGGCGTAGTCGTTCACTTTTATTACTGCGCCATCGGTGTCGTAGGGCAATGCGGAACGCTCGGAGTCTGTGCGGGTTATGTAGTCGGCAATTTCCTCCCACGAGGAGCACTTTTGCATACGGTCGGATATTTTGAGTCCCCAACCTCGCGCGGCTTGCAGGTTGTCCCACTGGTTCTGGTGCGGCAACCCCTCGCCCACCATATAGTAGAGGAAACAGTCGAGTCCTCGCCTTGCAACCTCGGCTGAGGATTGGAGTTTTATGGTACCTGCTGCGGCATTGCGAGGATTGGCAAAGGGGGCATCTCCCGCCTCCTCTCGCTCGGCATTCAGACGATTGAACGAGGCGTGTGGCATAATGACCTCGCCACGCATTTCGAGATAGGGAGGTATGCCCTCGCCCTGCAACACGAGGGGTACGGAGCGTATTGTGCGGATGTTGGCTGTCACATCATCGCCCCTTGTGCCATCGCCACGAGTTACGGCACGCACAAGCCTGCCATTTTCGTATATAATGCTGATTGCCGTACCGTCAAATTTCAGCTCACACACAAACTCCACCTTGCCCTCTTCGCGCTCTATGCGCTCCACAAAGTCGTGTAACTCTTCGAGCGAGTAGGTATTCGATAGCGAGAGCATCGGATAGCGGTGCGCAACGGAGTTGAAGGTGTTTGCCAGGTCGCTGCCGACACGTTGAGTTGGCGAGTTGGGATCGAAGAATTCGGGGTGTGCTGCTTCGAGTTCTTGGAGTTCTCGGAGCAGGGTGTCATATTCGTAGTCGCTCACTTCGGGGGCGGCTTCGACATAGTATTTGTAGTTGAGAGTGTTGAGCCTCTGACGCAACCTCTCTATTGTTTGTTGCATACCAAAAGGAGTTAATTTTACAGTGTAAAAGTACAAAAAAAAGGCGACAAAAACACACTCTGGGGCTAAAAAAGGCGAAAAAAGAAAAAAAGTTATTAACAACCGTATCGAATAAGGAAATTTGCCTTATAATTGCAGAAAATTTTGAGCAAATAAAGTAAAGAGATATGACAACGAAAGTAGTTAAAAGACGCTCCGTAGTGAGTTTTGCAAACCTTCCCGAGGAGTTGCAGGAGGCTGTTAAGAAGTTGTACCCCTATGGCTATAACGAGGCGATGATGCGTATCGAGAAACCCAATGGCGACTTTTTCTACGCCGTACCTTTCGAGACTGACGAGGTTAGTTACTTGGTCAAGGTAGCGGTCAAGATTGACGACCACATCGAGGAAGAGGAGGATAAGGACTATTATAGCGATGACCTCAAAGGCGCGGACGAGTTTGCCGACAACGAAGAGGACGAAGATATAGACAACCTGAGGGATGAAATCTAACAAAAAACGCCACCGATTGCTCGGTGGCGTTTTTATTTCCCCGCCTTGCCACGACTGCCATAGGCAGGCGGTTGGCATCTACCGCTCTTCGAAGTGTGGTGCAAAAAGCACCCACAAGGCACCGCTCGTTAAAATTTTGCAAAAAATTTGCGCCTTATATATAAATATATGTAAAAAAGTTATACCTTTGCGGCAGAGCGCGCAAAGGAAAAGCGCAACTGCCACACTTATAGCAAGATAAACAAAAACAACAATATATTAACAAACAATTTTTTACCACAACAAACAAAAAACAATGAAAAAACAGTACAACGAACCTCAAATCTACGTTGAGAACGTAGTAGTAGAGAACGGAATTGCCGTTTCGCCCGTTTGGGGCGACTATGGTGCCGCAGGTATGAGTGGCAACGAAGATGATGGCTATGTAGATTCTTATGGTGATTTTTAATTCTATTGCAGTTATGAAGAAACTTATGAAATCTTTGATGCTTTTTGCAGCAGCTGCAATGGCATTGACCTCGTGCGAGAACGAGGCTATGAACGAGGGTATTGAGGCTAATGATACCTACACTATGAATTTTGTTGCCGGTGCACCCGAGAGCAAGACTTCGGTGAATATTGCAGACAATATCGCGACTTTCTCGTGGGCAGAGGAGGGTGAGACCTTCACTTTCGTACAGAACACCGCCGAAGGTTTGAAGAAGGGCACGGCTGTGACTTTCAACTACAACGAAGGCTTGGCAGAGATTACCGCAACTTTCACTGAGGCTACCAGCCCCATTGTTGCAGTTTATCCCGAGGCTGCTTGGGTTACCAATGAGAATACCAACTACAACAAGATTAAACTCATTGTTCCCAGCGACCAAGACATCCTCGTTGGCACTTTCGACCCCAATGCAGACCTTTTGGTTTCGAAAGAGGTAACTCCCGAGAATACTACCGACACCCATTTATTGGAGTTTGCTCGTTTGGTTGCAGTTGGTAAGATGACTATCAAAAACCTTCCCGTTGAAGGTACTGAGGTTATCGAGAAAGTAAATTTCTCCATCGACAGCGAGAACGCTCTTAGCGGTCGCCTCTATATCGACCTTGAAACAGCTGAGGTTAGCGAGTGGGGATATTACGGTCAGGCAAACAAGTATGTAAACCTCGTAGATGGTAATGTAACCGCAGCCGCCGAGAATGAGTTCTTCTTTACTTGTATGCCCGCAACTGTTGCAGCCGGCGAGACTTTCACTGTTGAGGTTACCACTAATGTTGCAACCTACACCCACAGTGTAACTATCCCCGAGGGTAAATCTATCGACTTCACATCGGGTCGCGTTAGCGCATTTGGCGTAAATATGCAGGTTGCAGAACGAGTTGCAAACACCGCCATCGCTCTGCCTTGGACTGAGAGTTTCGACAATGAGGAGGCTGTTAGCAAATACGATACTACCAATGGTGGTGGCACTACCGCATTTTATGCCGAGGCGCTTGCTGGTGGTACAACAGGCGAGATTCTGATTGCCAAAAGTGATGGTTCTATGACCGCAACCATCGCTTCGGATGGTACTGCCAAGACTCTCTACTTCTGGTTCAAGAGCAACAAGGACTTTATCGAGGTATCTTCCGCAACCGAGAATGTGACTATCAACAAAGTTAATAGCAAATACTACACTATTACTCTTGCAGAGGGTGTTAAGCAGTTCAAACTGACTTTGACCAATAGTAATAGTGGCAATGCTCGTGTTGATGACATCGTTTTGACTACCGAGGCTCCTGCAATTGAGAGCATCACTCTTGACGGTGCAAAAACATCGTTCACTGTTGGCGACGCATTCACTTCCGAAGGTCTTACCGTCACAGCTGTTTACTCCAACGGTGCAACCGAAGATGTTACCGCATCGGCTGCCGTAGATAGCAGCGCAGTTGATATGAACACCGCTGACGACTACACCGTAACCGTTGCCTATGGGGGCAAGACCGCTAACTACACCATTACCGTTAGCAAGCCAAGTGCAGTACAAACCAAGACTGTCACCTACACTGTAACTTCAAGTTCGGCTGTATCTGTAAGTGGCGAGGCTCCCACTGGTGCAAGTGCAACCTACCAATCGACATACAATACTAAGTGCCAATTGACCAACGGTAATAGTATGACACTCACGTTGTCTAACTACGCAGGTGTGAAGATTACTGGTCTTACTATGAGTATGAAGTCCAACTCATCCAAAGGTGCTGGTAACTACTCAATGAATGTGGGCAATACTACGATTTCCTCGATTGCAACGGCTAAATTCAATACTGCATCTTGGAACGGAGCTTGGTCGACATCGTATGTAGATGTTACTCCCTCTGTTACCGCGACCACCGTTGGTGCTGATAAGAACATCGTTATTACCATTGCTGCTACTGAAAACTCTTTGTACTGCCAAAGTTTCACTTTGACCTACGAGGTCGGTGGTACTTCCGGTGGTGGCAGCGAGACTCCCGATCCCGAGCCTACTAAGTTGGATACTCCTACCAACTTGCAGGTGGAAACAAACGAACTCGAAGTTAGTTTGTCATGGACTGGCTCTGCTAATGCTACATCTTACTATGTAACTTGTGGCGACAAGAACACGACAGTAGATACAACAAGCGCTCAGTTCACAATGGAGGCTGCTGGCACTTACAATATTACAGTAGTAGCTAAGGCAGATGGTTACACAGACTCTGATGCACTCAATGGCTCTGCAAATGTAACCGAAAGCACCGGTGGTGGCGATGTTACTACTCCTTCCGAGCAGACAGTGGAGATGGATATTAAAGGTACGACTGGTACTTTGGCGAGCGACAGCAGTTACATCACTTGGACAAGTGGCGATGTTACCTTTACTAATACAAAAGGTAGCACTGCGATCCGCACATCAGATAGTTCCCACTACCGTGCATACGAAGGAAGCGGTATAACTATCAGTGTTGCAGAGGGTACCATTTCTAAGGTTGTTATTACTTGCGTTAATAACAACTACCAAACTGTGATGAAAACCTCGTTCACAAACGCAGGATATACCGTTAGCACAAGTGGTACTACCGTAACCGTAACTGGTAGTGGTAGCTCGTTTACTGCAACCGCATCTGCCCAGACTCGTCTTAGCAAAATTGAAGTAACCTACACCAAATGAGGTGCATCCGGCGGGGGCGCCGGGGGTGAAGAGCCTACACCTACCCAGACAGTCTTGATAGGCGAGATGGGTAAAAGCATCGATGCAACTTACGCATTTGTGAGTGCGTACTGTTATGACGAATATGCCAAAAGCGTGAACCCTACTTCGGTAGGGTTCCGCTACGGCACATCGGCAGGCGATCTCAGCCTCAGCGAAGAGGCAGGTCTGAGCGATGACGGAACATACTTCGATGCTACTCTGACGGAGCTCAGTGCTAACACCACATACTACTATCAGGCGTGGGCTGTGGCAAGTGATGGTAACACCTACACAAGTGATATTTACAATTTCACAACCCTCAGCGCATCGCAAAGTAGCGACCCCGTAGACGGAACGCAGCCCGACTGGTGGGAGGTGCCCGCAGCAATGAGTGGCACTAACCTCTATGTCAACACTCTCTTCTATGGCGGAGAAAGAAACTACACCATAGCCTACGACAAAGAGGACTACACCACTTATTGGGTGGCTTATCCTCTCAACAGTAGTCATATGGGCTCGCTCTCGCGACCAGGCAGTTGGAGTTTCGACCCCAATCTGGACGAGAGCTACCAAGTAGACCTTTGCAGTCATTCGTACAGCGGCAACTATTCGAGGGGACACCTTATACCAAACTCCTCGCGCAACAACATAAAAGGTATGCAGTTGCAGACTTTCCACGTTACCAACTCCGTACCTCAGCTCCAAGATAAATTCAATGGCAGCATCTGGAACGCACTCGAACAAGCAGTGCAAGGTATTGCCGAAAAGGAAGAAATCTATGTTGTGACGGGTACTGCTTTGCAGAAGGTGGGAGTCAACGAAAACATCTCCTACACAAAAGCAAAGGACGACACCAAGAGCGTGCCGGTGCCAAACTACTTCTACAAGGTGGTGCTCAAAGTCGAGACAAGCGGCTCGACAGTTACCTCTGCCTCGGCAATTGGTTTCTGGTTTGTGCACCAAAACTATTCCGACTCCCTCTACGCAAACTATGCAGTGAGTGTGGACCAAATCGAGGAGTGGACGGGTATGGATTTCTTCGTGAATCTTCCCGACAGTGTAGAGAGTGCCGCAGAGGCAAACAGCAGTTGGGACACATTCCAAAATTTCTAAAACTCCCTTTGAGGGTTACACAAAAAAACTCTTCCGAAATCTCGGAAGAGTTTTTTTTGTTTACACACGCCCCGCCTCTGGGTTTCGACCATCTCCCCCTAACTCAGGGGGAGTGTGGTTGTGCGAGTGGGTTTTGTGGAGGGATTTTTGTGCCAAACAAGAGAGCGAGTCCGCAGTTTACAAGGCGTAAATGAGGAACTCGCTCTTTGAAGTTTGGTGCAAAAAGCACCCACAAGGCACACTCGCCTACGGAAATGCTACCATATCCAAAATACCCTGCAAGTGCGCAATGGCAAATCCGTAGTTGGTCATCGGCACACTCTGGCTCTCGGCAGTAGCAAGGCGCGAGAGAACGTGGCGGCGTGTGAACATACAAGCTCCACAGTGTATCACAAGGTCGTAGGGGGTAAGGTCCTCAGGGAAGTCCGCACCGCCCACAACATCCACTCGCAACCCCTCGCCCACCCTGCGGCGTAGCATTGCGGGGAGTTTAACCCTGCCAATATCCTCGCTCTGGGGTGCGTGGGTGCAAGCCTCAGCAATAAGCACGCGCGACTGTACGGTAAGGCTATCGATGACCTTAGCGCCCTTCATAAACGCCTCCCTATCTCCCTTACTGCACGCCAGCAACACCGAAAAAGAGGTCAGCAGAGTGCCCTCGGGCACCCTCTGGGCAACGTAGCCAAAGACCTGCGAGTCGGTAATAATCAGTTTAGGATTCGCCGACAATCCCCTCAGCGTACTTTCCAACTCCTCGGGTTGGCAGCAGGTGGGGATGGCGTGCTTATCGAGCAGTTCGCGCAGGGTTTGCACCTGGGGCAATATGAGTCTACCCTTCGGGGCGCTCTCGTCCTGTGGCATAACGAGCACCACCCTATCGCCCGCATCAACAAGCGAACCCGTAAGGCTCTCGGAAGCATCCGACTTGGAGCCCCTATGCGACACAAGCGACTCCACAACAGCCCCAATACCTATATTATTAGTAGCACTCACCAGCAGTGGGCGCACACCAAGCTCTCGCTCCACACGCCCCACACGCTCGGCAGGCGAAATGAGCATATCGCACTTACCCAGCACCACAACTACGGGCACCCTACGCTCCGCAAAGCGTTCCACAAGTCCCCGTTCAAGCCCATAGTCCTCCTCGGCACCGCACACCACAACCGCCATATCGCATCTGTCGGCTGCACGCATCGTCTGCTCGCGGCGCATCTCGCCCAGAGGGCTACTATCGTCAATGCCTGCTGTGTCTATCAGCACACAAGCTCCGAGTGCTCCAATTTCCATACTCTTTACGACCGAGTCGGTAGTTGTGCCCGCAACATCGCTCACAATAGCCACACTCTGGCCCGCTATGGCGTTGATAAGAGATGATTTACCCACATTGCAACGACCAAAAAAGCCGATGTGGGTGCGCAAAGATTGAGGTGTAGTGTTCATAGTCATAAATCTCTGTTGTTCTGCAACTTAAAACCTAAAATCGCGCTCGCCCTGCTCTATCTTCGCAAGGTTTTCGGTAGCAATGCGTCTAACCTTCTGGTGGGGCACACGTTCCAGCTCCTCGGCAATAACTTTCAAGCCGAGGCGCAGTGTTTCGGGCGAAGCGTAGTCCATAAGATACTCTTTGAGGGTCATCAGTGCGTTAGGCTGGCAACAGTTGGCAATCTGACCGCTCTTGACGAGTGACATAAACCTATCGCCCGTGCGTCCCTCACGGTAGCAGGCTGTACAAAAGCTCGGCACATAGCCCAGCCTCAGCAGCCACCCGACAACCTCATCGAGTGTGCGGTGGTCGCTAACATCGAATTGTGCTGTCTGCTGGCTCTCCGTCTCATTGCCATCGGCATAGCCTCCCACGCCCGTATTTGAACCACCACTGAGTTGCGACACGCCCAACTCCAACACCCTCTCGCGCGAGGCTTGGCTCTCACGGGTGGAGATAATCATTCCCGTATAGGGCACCGCAATGCGGATGACAGCCACCATCTTGTGGAAAATCTCGTCAGGCACTGCGTCTTTGAAGTCGGCAACATCTATATCGTCTGCGGGGCAGATGCGGGGCACACTAATAGTGTGAGGGCCTACGCCAAACCTTGCCTCCAAGTGCTCGGCGTGCATCAATAGGCCCACAAAGTCGTAGCGGTAGCTCTCCAAGCCAAAGAGCACTCCGATACCCACATCGTCAATGCCGCCCTCCATAGCCCTATCCATAGCCTCCGTATGCCAAGCGTAGTTGCTCTTGGGACCGCGCGGGTGGAGCCTTTCGTAGCGCTCCTTATGATATGTCTCTTGGAATAATATGTAGGTACCAATGCCGGCGTCTTTCAGTCGGCGGTAGTTCTCGACAGTTGTGGCAGCTATATTGACATTTACCCTGCGTATAGCACCGTTCTTGTGCTTTATGGAGTAGATGGTCTTGATGCTCTCCAAAATATACTCCAAAGGGTTGTGGAGTGGGTCCTCGCCTGCCTCCAAAGCCAAACGCTTGTGTCCCATATCCTGCAACGCCACCACCTCGCGTGCAATCTCCTCCTGAGTGAGTTTACGGCGTGGGATGGTCTTGTTGGCAATATGGTAGGGGCAGTAGGTGCAACTATTCACACAGTAGTTGGAGAGGTACAGAGGGGCAAACATCACAATCCTATTGCCATAGAACCTCTGTTTAATCTCCTTTGCGAGCGCAAACATCCGCTCCGTAAGGTCGGGCTCCTCGCACTCCACAAGCACTGCTGCCTCGCGGTGCGTGAGTCCCTTGCACTCCTCAGCCTTGCTTATGATACTCTCTATGAGAGCCCTATTGTTCTTATTCGCCTCGGCATACTCCATTGTGGCGAGAATCTCGCTATGGGAGATAAACTCCTCGGCAACATTGGACTTCGGGTTATACATATCTTTATCTATTTTTTGCGGTTAATCTTTCTTTACAAAATCGGGGTGGTCGCCACGTTCCATAGCGGCAGTGTAGCCCACGCTCCCCAACTCCTCTTGGAGCAATCTCAATCCCTCGCCCGACTCCGAGCCACTACTCTTCTTGCCGTCATAGATGGCGTAGTGAGGACGATATTGGGGAGGAGTTATATTAGGCATCACAACATTTGCACCCGCGAGCACTCCCCTTACCGTACCACTCTCGTCCGAAGATGCCAAAGCGGTTGTAGCGGGCAGCAACGCCTTCGGGAGCGCAATCCTCGCAAGCGAGAGCATCAACAGAGTCTGCTCCACGCTGCCTCTCTTCATATTGGCAAAGGGGGTGTTGCTCTGTGGTATAAAGGGACCTATTCCTACCATCTCGGGGCGCAACTCCAACAAAAACTCCACATCACGGGCGAGTTCATCCTCTCTCTGGTAGGGCGAGCCGACCATAAAGCCGGCACCCACCTGATAGCCGAGTGAGCGCAACACCCTCAGGCAGCGCATTCTACCCTCGTATGTTTGACGTTCGGGATGCAGGCGTGCATAGTGCTCCTTGGTTGCCGTTTCGTGGCGCAGCAGGTATCTGTCCACCCCTGCCTCGCGCCAGAGAGCATAGACCTCCTCGCTCTGTTCGCCAAGCGAGAGGGTGACTGCCGCATCGGGCATCGTCTGCTTAATTGTGCGCACCACATCTGCCACGCTCTCGGCATTATCTCTCACTTCTCCACCTTGCAGCACAAAACTGCGAAGTCCCAAACGGTAGCCCTCCTTACACGCCCCCATAATCTCCTCCTTAGAGAGCGCATATCGTTCTACGTTGCTATTCTCTGCCCTCAGACCGCAGTAGTAGCAGCCACACGCACAGCGGTTGGAAATCTCCACCAAGCCCCTGAGGTAGACCTTGCGACCATAGACCTCGCTCATAATCTCTCTTGCAAGTCCTGCGGCATAGTCGAGTGTCGAATCATCCGCAGAGGCAATGAGTCCCGCAAGTTCCTTATGGGACGCCTCATTGTGAGCTGCAAGCCATTCGAGTATTTTTGAGTTTCGGCTCATAATACTATCCGTTGGTCGTCTTTGTCTTATACAAATATACTATTTTCAAACGAAAAATGCAACTATTCCGCAAGCGGCAACCACCAAGCCTGCAATCTGCACCTTCGAGAGTCTTTCTCGAAAAACAAAGACTCCACAAGTTGCAACCAAAGCCACAATGCCGATATGGTAGATGGGGAAAAATACACCGCTCGGCAGCAATGCCAAGCCAAGAATCATACAATAGGTCGTGAAGAAGTTTGCCACACCGAGCGCTACACCGCCCAACATCGCACTCCACGAAAACATCCTCTTGGGGCTGGCTGCAAAGAAATATATCCAACTCAGCACTGCAGCAAAAAGGAAAATAGCAGCCGAAAGTTGTTCGGCACCACCCTCTGCGTTCATTCTGCTCTGCGCCCACTTCAAGCAGAAGTTATTTGCTCCAAAGAGCAAAAACACCCCCAAAGGCAGTAGCAGTGTGCCGATAGGGTGTTTCTCTTGCTTTGTGGCGTGTGGTGTTCGCTGTCCTATAACCATCACAAGGGCGAGCAGTATGACCACAATAGCACCCCATCGAGGCTCTTGTTGGTCGGGTAGTAGCAGGTAACTACACACAACGGGTATGACAAGCGCCACCCTCGCCGCAACCGTAGTGACCGACACCCCAACCTTTACGGTACTGCGTGCCATAAGCACAAAGGCTGCAACAAACATCGCACCCATAAGCACCGACAAGCACCACTCCTCGCCCGAAAGCACAACTCCCTCACGCAGTGTGCCAAACGATAGTCCAATGCCTAATAGTGCTGCTGTAAGATAGTTAAAAGCAATCGCTTGCAGAGAGTCTATATCTCTGCAAGCGAACAACTTAAATAGTATCGAGTAGGTCGATGCTGCGACTATTGCAAGGAGTAAGTATAACATCTGCGGCGTTTGTGATTACGGTGTTCAAACATCTTCCATTGGCTTTGAACTTCCACGTTGGTTTCGAGTTCGGGACCCGTCTCCGCAACCTTCATACCGTTCTTTATGGCACCAGCCAAACCCTCGCGCAACAAAATAGCGTTCACGCCCTTATTTTGGTATTCGGGTTTCACGCCAATGCTATAAAAGTCGAGAGTTTTACTCTTCTTCAAATCCCTGAAAATGCGGAAGATACCACAGGGTAGAATCTTACCCTTCGACTCCCTTACAGCCTTACTAATCGAAGGAGCCATAAAGCTATAACCAATGATATTATCCTGCTTATCCGTAACCACCGAAACGTAGTCGGGGTTACCAACGAGCAAAATCAGTTGAGAGAAGTCGATGAGTTGTTTGTCGCTGAGCCAAACCGTACCAAAGAGTTTCTCGAACGCCTCGTTGAGAATTTGCAATGCAGGAATGATGTAGGGTTTAATGTCGGTAATCTTCTTAAACCTCAGCACCTTATAGCCATAGCGTTTGATAGCCATCTCGGCAATCCTATCGAGCCTCTCGTTCATCTTTTCAGGAATGGTAATCTGGAACTCCATCCAATCGACTTTCTTGGTCATACCCAGACGCTCGAAGTGCTGCACATAGTAGGGATAATTATAGGGAGTGACGTACATATCCTCCTCCTCGAAGCCCTCAATTACCAAGCCTTGTTTATCCAAGTCCGAAAAACCAATGGGACCGATAATCTCGTTCATACCGCACTCTTTGGCATACTCCACAACCTTCTCGAAGAGAGCATCTACAACCTCTGCATCGTCCACAAAGTCAAACCTTGTGAAGCGCATCTGTTTGACGTTCATCTTCTGGTTGTAAGCCTTATTGAGCACACCTGCTGCCCTACCTACAACCTTGCCATCACGCTCTGCGAGCCACATCTTACACTCAGCATAGGCGAAAGCGCCATTCTGCTTGGGGTCGAACTCGCTCTTCTCGTCCATATAGAGCGAAGGCACAAAATAGGGGCAATCCTTGTAGAGTTCAACGGGGAACTTAAAGAAACGCCTCTTATCCTTTTTACTATTAGTTATCTCCCTTATTACCAACATATTGTCATCTATTTAGTTAATGGTTAAAATTTGGCTTCTCACTTTTTTACACACTCTCCACAAGCCAAACAAACGCATTTTTTCTTCCTTACACACTCCTGCCTTAGCGGCTGATGAGCGATTTTATATTCTCGATGAGCATCGACACCGCCACAGAGTTGAAACCACCCTCGGGAATGATTACATCTGCATATTTTTTTGAGGGCTCAACAAACTCCTCGTGCATAGGCTTAACAGTTGTGGTATACTGCGAGATGACCGACTCCATCGACCTGCCACGCTCCTGCACATCTCTCAGGATACGGCGCGAGAGCCTAATGTCAGCATCAGTATCCACAAACACCTTAATATCCATCAAATCCCTCAGCTCCTTGTTCTCGAAGATGAGGATGCCATCCACGATGATAACCTTCGAAGGTTTCACGGGCACTTTCTCTGCGGTACGGTTGTGCTCCACAAACGAATAGACGGGGTGCTCAATGGCTACACCACTTTTCAGAGCCTTAATATGCTCAACCAGCATATCCGTATCAAACGCCTGAGGATGGTCGTAGTTGAGTTTACAACGCTCCTCGTAGGTCAGATTGGGGAACGACTTGTAGTAGTAGTCGTGGCACAGCGTTGCCACATCGTCACCTGCGAAAGCCTCTTGCAATCGCTTTACAAGCGTACTCTTGCCACTACCGGTACCGCCTGCAACTCCAATGATTGTTACGTTCATATTGTTTGGGTTTTCGGTTTGTCAGTTGAAAGCTGAAAGTTACAAGTTACGATGAACCTTTGGTACAAAAACATCCACAAGGCACACTCGCTCGAAAGGAATAGAACGGAGGGATTTCAAGGCTTGCGAATGGCGAGAAAGCGGAGTTTACAAGGCGTAAATGAGCATTTCGAGCCAGAGCGTAACGCAGAAATTACCCGTTATATTTCTTTCAACTATGCATCAATGTTGGCGTACTTCGCGTGCTTCTCTATAAACTCACGGCGAGGACCTACCTCATCGCCCATAAGCATCGAGAAGATGCGGTCTGCCTCGGCAGCATTCTCAATGGTCACCTGCTTCAAGATGCGGGTTGCGGGGTCCATAGTGGTCTCCCACAGTTGGTGCTCATTCATCTCGCCAAGACCTTTATAACGCTGTACGGTTACACCCTTAGTACCGAGCTCGGCAGTTATCTTAGCCCTCTCCTCGTCTGTCCAGCAGTAGTGTTTAGCGGTGCCCTTCTTCACAAGATACAAGGGAGGCATAGCGATATAGACGTGTCCCTGTTCAATGAGGGGTTTCATCTTGCGGAAGAAGAAGGTCAGCATAAGCGTTGCAATGTGGCTACCATCCACATCCGCATCGGTCATAATGATAATCTTATCGTAGCGCAACTTCTCCATATTCAGAGCGTTGCCATCTTCCTCAGTACCTATCGACACACCCAGAGCGGTAAACATATTCTTAATCTCCTGATTCTCCCACATACGGTGCTCCTGCACTTTCTCGATGTTGAGAATCTTACCCCTCAGAGGCATAATAGCCTGAAATTCGCGGTTACGTCCCTGTTTTGCAGTACCACCTGCCGAGTCACCCTCCACGAAGAAGATCTCAGCCTTCGAGCGGTCGCGTGTTGCGCAGTCGGCAAGTTTACCGGGAAGTCCTGAGCCCGAAAGAACGGTCTTGCGCTGTACGAGTTCTCGTGCGTGGCGTGCTGCGTGGCGTGCGGTTGCAGCAAGGATGACCTTATCTACGATAGCCTTAGCATCCTTGGGGTGCTCTTCGAGGTAATTGGTCAGAGCCTGCGAGATTGCACCATCCACAGCGGCTGCCACCTCGTCATTACCGAGCTTGGTCTTGGTCTGTCCCTCAAACTGAGGCTCGGCAACCTTCACCGACACAACAGCTGTCAAGCCCTCGCGGAAGTCATCGCCCGAAATATCAAACTTAACCTTAGCGAGCATACCGTTCTCCTCGGCATATTTCTTCATAGTGCGCGTCAGAGCCCTACGGAAGCCTGTCAGGTGGGTACCGCCCTCAATGGTGTTGATATTATTCACATAGGAGTGTACATTCTCCGAGAAACTGTCATTATACTGCATAGCCACCTCTACGGGGGTGCCATTGCGCTCGGTGTCGATATAGATAATGTCGTCAATAATCTTCTGACCACGGCTCTCGTCAAGATACTCCACAAAGCCTTTCAGACCATTCTCAGAGTAGAAATGCTCGTGTACATACTCGCCATTCTCATCTTTCTCCCTACGGTCAGTAAGGTCGAGATTAACACCCTTATTGAGGAATGCCAACTCCCTAAGGCGAGCCGCCAAAATCTCGTAGCGATATTCGGTAGAGGTAAAGATGTCGCCATCGGGCTTAAACTGTACGGTGGTACCTGTGCGGTCGGTGGTGCCGATAACCTTCAATTCCGAAGTTGCAGCACCGCGCGAGAAAGTCATCTGGTGGATTTTGCCATCACGATGTACGGTAGCCACAAGTTCGGTGGAGAGCGCATTCACACAAGATACACCCACACCGTGCAGACCGCCCGACACCTTATAGGAGTCTTTCGAGAACTTACCACCTGCGTGGAGCACCGTCAGAACGACCTCCAAAGCCGACTTACCCTCCTGCTCGTGCATATCCACAGGGATACCACGACCATTATCCTCTACGGTAATAGAATTATCTTCGTTGATGATAACCTTAATGTCCGTACAGTAGCCTGCCAAAGCCTCGTCAATAGAGTTATCTACAACCTCATAGACAAGGTGGTGCAGACCCCTTTCGCCAATATCGCCAATATACATTGCGGGGCGTTTGCGCACTGCTTCAAGACCTTCGAGCACCTGAATACTCGATGCGGAGTAATCTTCCTGCTGTACAGCCACATTCTGTTGTTCCAAATTTTCCATTGTTTGCAAAGTTATTTATTTCTTCATTTCTTTTCTTCTGTTCCCTATCGCCCAAGAGCTGCCTTCAAATCAACCTCTTGTATCCTACCCTTTTTGAACATAAAGGTTCGAGCAGGATATTTGTCGGCAAGTTGGATATTGTGCGTAGCCATAACCACTGCGCAACCACTCTCGGTAATCTGCCTAAATAGCATCATAATTTCGTTTGCCGACTTGGGATCGAGGTTACCCGTAGGCTCATCGGCAAGTATTATCTTGGGGCTATTGACCAGCGCTCTGGCAATTACGAGTCTTTGTTGCTCGCCACCCGAGAGTTCGTGTGGCATCTTATACTCCTTGTTGGTCAGCCCAACAACACTCAGCAACTCCTCAATGCGCTCGGCAATATCAACCTCCTTTTTCCAGCCCGTAGCCCTCATCACAAAGCGAAGGTTTTCGTAGACATTCCTATCGCGCAAGAGGCGGTAGTCCTGAAAGACAATACCCATATTCCTACGCAATTTTGGAATATCCCTGCGGCGCAAAGACGCAAGGTCGAAGCCCACAATCTCGCCCTCGCCCTCCAAAAGGGGCAACTCGGCATAGAGCACTTTCAGAAGCGAAGACTTGCCGCTACCAACCTTACCGATAAAGTAGACCATCTCGCCTTCCGACACCGAGAGTTCAACTCCCGAAAGCACCTGCTGGGCGTTCTTATAGGAGAGATTTCCGCCCTCATCTTCGGGCTGAAAAACCGTCACTCCACTCAGCCTTATAATATTCTCTTGCTTCATCGTAAATCGCGCTCTAAAAACAAACAAAGATAGGAATTCCTCGCGGAAATTCAAATATTTCGGAGTGTTATTTTTCATTTTCACACTCCTTATTGCTCATTTTTTATACCTTTGCCCCCACAACGAGAAATAATCCTTCCAAGAAACAACAATGTTTGTAGCAATACTATCCACCATTCTACTCCTCCTCGCGCTTTCAGAATGGCACATTTGGCGCACCATATTGCACGGACGCTCAGCTCGTCTAAGGGGTATCTACTACCTCATTTCGGCGCTTTGTACATTGCCCTATTTGTTAATTTGGGCAGCAGGACATATATGGGATATTTTCTCGCCCATAGCCACCACAATTAGCCAAATTAGTATCATACTACTACTGATAAATGCCACACTCAAAATACTCCACGCTGCTGGCTCTTTGCTTGCTGGGTGGTTATCCAAGCGCAATATAGCGCTACTCTTCGACCTCTTGGCATTGGCGGTAGTGGGCGTTATTCTCTATGGGCATCTATGGGAGCGCAAACAACTGCGCACCACGGAGATAGAGCTCCTCTACCCCAATCTGCCCGATGGAGCCAATGGAGTGAAGATTGTGCAGTTTGGCGACCTTCACATTGGTTTGGGGCGTGGGCGCTACGCTATGCTCGAAAAGGTTGCCGAGAGAGTGAATGAGATTGGGGCAGATATAGTGGTGGATTGTGGCGATATAACAAATAGTCGCTACACCGAACTCGACTCCACAGCAATGCAGATACTCTCACGTATTGAGGCTCCTCTTGGCGTCTATACAGTCATCGGCAATCACGACAACGGTATGTATATTCGCGATACGGTAGCCATTCCTCGCGAAGAGAACATACGTCTTCTTATGGAGCGTCAGAGGGGTATGGGGTGGCACAACATTACCGACACAACCATACCTATCGCCATCGGTGGCGACACGCTCTACCTCAGTGCAATAGATTATCCCCAACAAATCAAAAAAGGGGCTCACGGTGTGGAGGTCGGCGATGACTATTCGCACCACTTTGCCAACCTGCCCGATGGGGCTTTCAACATCGTTCTTGCCCACACGCCCGTTGTGTGGAGCAATATACTCGCCGCTTGCGAAGCCGAACTTACGCTCTCGGGGCACGTTCACTCGATGCAGCTAAAACTCCCCTTCGGAGAGCGTGGTTGGTCGCCCGCCGCACTCATCTATGAGCATTGGAGCGGACTATATCACAATGGTTTATGTGCACTCAACATTACCGATGGTGTAGGTAGTAGCCTACCTATGCGCGTTGGTGTTAAACCCGAAATTGTGGTCATCACATTAAGGAAAAGCGCAAAATAATGCGATTTTGCATCATTAATTTTGAATTTTGCATTACCTTTGCACTTGCTTACTACACGGGGTTGACCGGTTTTGACAGCAGGATATGCAGGTAGGTAAGCACGCCGAGCTTTGTGTGGGGGCTCGTTAATCTCAACGCTCAAACAATTAAATGGCAATAATAGCTACGCACTCGCTGCCTAATTAACCGAGTTAATTGGCTTAATCCACGCGCCCAAGGCTGGTGCGAGGACGAGTACTCCGCAGAGCCGACCCGCTTCTTGTCGGCATTGCATACGGAGTATCATCAATGAGAAGATAGCCCGAGGAGGGTTCTGACCGTAGGGCGAAAATTTAGGGACTGGGACTGTGATTTGGTTGCCACTCACCGGGTTGCAGTAGGAGGATTAAGCGGTGGCTAAGCGTGTAGAAAGCTTTCAGGCAGACTGTTTGGACGGGGGTTCGACTCCCCCCAGCTCCACAAAAAAAGAGAGAACTTTGGTTCTCTCTTTTTTTGTGGAGCTAACGCTCTCATATTTACATTCCCCCTAAATCCCCCTTTGGAAAAGGGGGACTTCTTGGGAGTTATCTCGAAACATCATACTTAGTCAATGCTCACAAGCTCGTATGTGCGCGAGCCGAGACCGATTTTCTCGGCGTGCTCGATGATGTGTACACCGTGGCGCGAGTTGATGCGCTCGATGAGTGCAGCAGCGTCATCGCCCTCGCTCGAAGGGTACTCAAAGACCAAATCCACGCAAGCCTGGTCGAGTGCTACGGGGTCCAAGGATGCCAAGATACCGATGTCGCTCATCTCGGGGTCTGCGGGATGCGCGTTGCAGTCGCAGTCAACCGAGAGGTTATTCATCACGTTGATATAGACCATCTTGCCGCCATAGTACTCGTGGATAGACTGCGCAGCGGCAGCCATAGCCTCCAAGAAGTGGTCCTGCTCGGTCTGACCGATACCTGCCCAAAGTTCCTCTTTGGTCTCCACCTTGCCTGCCGAGTGGATATAAGCCTTACCATTTGATGAAGCCACACCAATAGATTGGTTTTTCAGCACACCACCGAAGCCACCCATTGCGTGACCTTTGAAGTGTGCGAGGTTGAGCATCCAATCGTAGTTGTCGAGGTGGTCGCCCACGATATTGAATTTCAAGTGGGTAGTGTCCTGCACGGGGATACGCATCTCGCCCTCTTCGTCCATAATGTCGCAAGGAGCAATATCGTAGAAGCCGTGAGCCTTGATAGTGTTCCAATGCTCCTCTGTGGAGTAGCGAGCACCCGGGTATGCCACATTGCACTCCACGATAGTACCATCAACCTTCTGCACGAGGTCTTTGATAAGGTCAGCCCTCAGAAAGTTGTGACCACCACGCTCGCCGGTGGATATTTTCACAGCCACCTTACCATCGAAATCCACACCCAGAGCCTCATAGACCTTCACAAGACCTTCGGGCGAGATGTCGGTAGTCATATAAACCTTGGGCGTTGCAGGCTCCTTGGGAGCGCACGAAACGGACAGCACCAGAGCGGCTGCCATAGCCATTACAATCGCTTTTTTCATATTCTCGGAGTGTTGTTAGTGTGTGTGATTGTGCCCTGCGTGGTCGTGATTGTGATTGTGGTTGTGACCATCACAGCAAGCGTCATTTTTGGTATGCTCGCCAACACAAGCACCTGCGCAAGTGCCGTTGCACTCGCTTGGTTTTACTACGTTTACGTCAATTTTTTTGAGTTCTGCCTCCAACTTTGCAGCATCGGTCTTTCGGGGGTCGAAAGTAACCTCTACGGTCTTGGTAGCAACATCCACAACGCAATCCTTAACGCCCTTCTTGAAGGGAATGACGTTGAGAATCTTCTTTGCGCAGTTCTCGCAGTCGAGGTCGGTCTGGAAGGTTACGGTTTCGCTCTTTTTCTGTGTTTTCTCCTGTGCGGAAGATGCGCTAACGCCCAGCGTGAGAGCCAGCAAGAGAATTAAAATTTTTTTCATAGTAAATTGGTGTTATTTTTAGTTATAATTCGTTCTATTAGTAGAGGTTAAACCTTGCGCCGATATAGAATTTGCGTCCCATCAGAGGACCCCAAACCACCGAGGAGTTGAAGTCGGGCGAGAAGGGGGTGTCGATGCCCACAATGGGGTCCATCTGCATATAGTTGAGGATATTCTCGCAACCCACATAGATATCCCACTGCCCCACTCGGTGGCTAACCTGACCGTAGAACATTGGGTAGACGGGCGAGTACTCCGCAGCAGCAATGTTACCATCCAATGCGGGCAAACGCATAGGACCATTGAGCTGTGCCGTAAAGTCAAACACCCAGCGGCGGAACTTGGTTGCGTACTGCACATTCACAAGACCTTTGAACTTACCAACCAGAGGGCGGTCTACGAGCATTTCGTTGCCATCTCTTTCGAGTGTCACTCGCGAGTCGGTATAGCGGAAAGTTGTAAATATATCCAAGCCCTCGGTGGGAGTCCACTGCACGTCAATTTGGTAGTTATTAGCCCACGAGGGGAGGTCGGTATTGTAGAGGCGGATGGTGCCGTCTGCCCACTCTTGGTCGGCATAAACGGTATTGCTGAATTGTGTGCGGAAGAAATCCACACTTACAGTCATATCGTTGTAGCCCACAAGGCTCAGCGTGTGGCTAAGGCTACCGCCAAAGGTTGCCGCCTGCTCCAAGTCCTTACCTGCCTCAATGTTGTTCACAATCTGGCGCCCCGTTGCGAGCATCCAAATGTTGTCCGTAAAGGGCATAACCTTACGCGAGCCCAAGCCTGCCGAAGCCCTCAAAACGGTCTGCTCGGTAAAGTTATAGCGCAGGTGCATACGGGGCGTGAGCAGGAACTGCGAATAGTCGCTGCCATCGGCAAGAGGAGTGGTCATCAGGTCGCCCCTCAGACCAGCTACAAGCGAGAATTTATCCTTAATGGCATAGGTATACTCGGCAAACAAACCGGGCTCTACCATCTCCACGCCATTCTCCAAGGGCTTTGCCATCTGCAACACATTCTCCTCAATTTGTCGAGCCCACAGCGAACCACCGGCAGTCAGCGAGGAGCGACCCGAGAAGTAGTGGAGATATGAGAGGTTGCCCCAGATGGAATTTTCGGCACCCTTATAGGTATTCAGACCAAAGTAGGAATCCATATTGAAGTTATCCACGTCCATCACAAAAGCAACGCTCGAACGCTTCTCTTCCTGAGCCTCCTCGTCCCACACAGCAGCACCCACAGGTATTCCGACTTTCAAATAGCCATTCAATCCCCTATTCTTAATCTCTGAGCCGTAGATTTGTTTCTCGCTCACCATCTGGTCGTAGCGTTCGGGGCTATACTCCATATCGCCACCCACGCGATTTTCGTTCACAAACCTCCAACCCCAACGCCACTGCATACCATTTGTCGCCTGATAGAGCCAGCGGTTGGCGATGTTGAACTGCTGAGCCATAGGTAGGTCGCGGAAGCCGTCACCATTGTGGTCCATCGGTTGAGTGTCGCCCGAATAGTGCAACAAAATGTTGGTTGTCAGTCTTTTATCCTTGTCAAACGCGAAAGACATTGCGATATTAACCTCGGGTTTGAGTTCGTTGTCGAAGTAGAGATTGAGGAAGAATTTCTCCTCATCGGTAGGTTTGCGGTATTCGAGGTTAATCTGTCCCGTCATTGCCTCGTGACCCGCTGTTACCGATGCAATACCCTTTGACACTTGAATAGAGTTGAGCCACATACCTGGGGTATAGTTCAGACCATAGGGCGAGCCAATACCACGCATTATGGGGCGGTTTTCATCGAGGATTTGGGTGTAGGTACCTGCCAGACCGAGCATCTTGATTTGGCGAGAACCGCTCACTGCATCGCTATAACCCACCGTAACGGCTGCCGAGTTCTCGAAACTCTCTGCCAAGTTACAGCAAGCCATCTTACACAAGCCCGCAAAGCTGATATTCTCGCCCACCATCATACTGCTCTGGCGGATTTTGTTATTTGACACACCCTCAATCACAACCTCCTCGATATTAACGCCATCGGAGAGTGTGAAATTTACCTCCTTAACACCCTCTGCAACCTCCTGCACAGAGTCCACATAGCCGAGATAGGCCGCCACGAGGCGTGGATGTCCTTTCACGCGGTAGAGTTCGTAGGTGCCATCCACATCGGTAGCCGTGCCTACGGTTGTGCCCTCCCAATAGACGCTCGCACCAATCAGCACCTCGCCACTATTGTCACGCACAACGCCTCTGATGTTCTGTGCCTCGCCCGCAGCCACAAAGCCCACAAGCAGAGCGCACAACAAGAAAAATTTTCTCTTCATATACTCTTTCTATATTACAAATTCTCCAAGCAATACTCCACCATCTTCTCCCTTACATTAACCTTTCCGTAGGGCATCATAGAGTGGTTATCATCGGTATAAATCATCATATCAATCTGTTTGCCTGCCTCAACAAACTCGTGCACCATAGCGTAGGCGTTCTGAATGTGCACATTGTCGTCAGCTGTACCGTGCATCAACAGAAGTTTGCCTTTGAGGTTCTTGGCGTAGCCAATAGGCGAAGGCTCATCGTAGCCCTCAGCATTCGTCTGGGGCAGACCATTTACCCTTTCGGTATAGACCGAGTCGTAGTAGCGCCACGAGGTCACGGGAGCCACCGAGATTGCCATCTTGAAGGTGTCGGCACCTTTGAGGATGCAGTTGAGAGCCATAAAGCCACCGTAACTCCAACCATAGACGCCTACCCTCTCGCCATCCACAAAGGGCAGTGTCTTCACATACTCTGCAAAGGCAATCTGGTCTTCGGTTTCGAGCCTACCCATAATGCCGTAGGTGCTCTTCTTAAAGTCTGCCGAGCGGAAGCCAGTACCCCTTGGATCGCAGTCCACCACAATATAGCCGTGCTGCACCAAGGCGTCCTCCCAATCAATGGTCCACCTATCCCTAACATCCTGCGAGCCGGGACCGCTATATTGTGTAAGCAATACGGGGTACTTCTTCGCAGGATCGAAATCTGCCGGTTTTTTAATATACGCATTCAGCGTATCGCCACGAGGAGTTACAAATGTGAAAAACTCTTTCTCCGGAAGACCTATTTCGGCAATGTAGCGTTTTAGTTCGGTGTTGGCTTCAAGCGTGTCAATCAATTTACCGTTGCCCTTGTGGAGGGTTACGGTGTTGGGCGTTGAAGCGTTCGAGAAGTAGGAGATGTAGTACTTGCATCCCGCGCTGGGCACAATGCGGTAGGTACCCGAAGTGGTCGAAAGGCGTTTTTTGCCCTTGCCATTGAGATTTATAGTATAGAGTTCCCTACGTAAGGGCGACTCCTCGGTCGAGAGGTACCAAATCTTCTTATCGGTAGCACATACAACCTCCGTTACGTTCCACGCGCCCTCGGTCACAGGCACCAACTCGCCCTTCGAGAGCGAAGAGAGGTAGAGGTGGTTGTAGCCGCTACGCTCGCTCATAACCAAGAACCTATCCGAGTCGGAGAGGAATGTTATGGTGCTGTTCGAGAGGTAGTCGATATACTTTTCGTGGCTCTCGGTATAGATAACTCTCTGCTGCTCGCCCTCGCACAAGATAACATCGAGGTGATTTTGCAAGCGGTTAATCTCGAAGTAGTAGAGCCTACCATCGGGGGTCCAATCAAAGAAGGGGATATAGAGGTCGCCCTCTTTGCGATTGACCTTGTGAGCCACTCCCTCGCGGATGTCGAAGACGTGGAGCGACACCTTAGAGTTTTTCTCTCCTGCCTTAGGATACTTGTACTTGAAAAGTTCGGGGTAGGGAGTACCCGTAAGGAACTTCATAAAGCCAAACTCCTCAACCTCACTCTCGTCACTCCTTAGGAATGCGATATGGTTGCCATCGGGCGAGAAGCAAAATGCGTGGTCAATACCCCACTCCTCCTCATAAACCCAATCGGGCATACCGTTGATGATGTGGTTCCACTCGCCATCGGTGGTCACTGCATAGGTAAACCTCTGCTCCAAGTCGTGGATGTAGATATTATTATCCTTGACGTATGCAACCTTATCTCCTTTGGGAGAGAAGAGAGCATAGCGAACATCGCCGCTCTCATCTACCTCCACCAATTCGCCACTCGTCAGATCATAGACCACATAATTCGAGAAGTGTGAACGGCGATACAAAGGACGTGAATTGAGGCGAATGAGGACTTTGTTCTCATCTGCCGAAAATGCATAGTCGGCAACAGCACCATCCAAGACTCCGAAACTTACCAACAACTCCTTTTCGCCACTCTTGGCGTAGGAGCAGCGGTAGAGTCCGTCATTCTCCCTTATGGTGTAGTGTTCGCCATCCTTCATAGAGCGCAAACCTGCCACACTCTTCTGAGCAAACTTGCCCGTAGCAATGTCGGCATAGGTAAACTTAGGCTGTGCATTGGACACAATCACGCCCAACAGCAAAGTCATCATCAGCACTCCCAATCTCTTCATATCATTCACTTTCATTTTCGGTCGCAAAGTTACGGGTTAGTAGTCGGCGGCACAATACCGCAATGATTGTATTTTTTCGTTCCGTAATACCTACAAATAGTTATTTGCACGCTTTAAGGCTCATATCGAGGCTCTTTATTTGGTGCGTTAGTGCGCCTACGGAGATATAGTCCACACCCGCCTCGGCATAGGCCCTCATAGTTTCGAGCGTAATGCCGCCCGATGACTCGGTACTACATCTGCCTGCCACCTTCTCCACAGCCAATTTGGTCTGTTCGGGAGTAAAGTTGTCGAACATAATCCTATCCACGCCACCTGCCTCAAAGACAAGGTCAATATCTTTGAGCGAGCGCACTTCGCACTCTACGGGGATGTTTTTGCCCTTTTCGGCAAGGTACCTCCTGACCGAGTTGATTGCAGGAATAATACCGCCCGCAAAGTCGATATGGTTGTCCTTCAAGAGCACCATATCGAAAAGACCGATGCGGTGGTTCTCGCCACCGCCAATCTTCACCGCCATCTTATCGAGCACCCTCATACCCGGGGTGGTCTTGCGAGTGTCGAGCACCTTGCATTTGGTACCCTCCAACACCTTAGCATAGATTGCTGTCTGGGTAGCTACGCCACTCATACGCTGCATAATGTTCAGCACGATGCGCTCGGCTTGGAGCAGGGTTTGGATGCGTCCCTCAACATAGAACGCCACATCGCCTACTTTCACCCTGTCGCCATCGGCTTTGAGAATCTCTATCTCTATCGACTCATCGAGCCTGCGGAAGACCTCAACAGCAACCTCAACGCCCGCCAAGATACCTTCCTGTTTGATGAGGAGTTTCATTTTGCCTCGTGCTTCGGCTGGAATAGTCGAAAGACTTGTGTGGTCGCCATCGCCAATATCCTCCCTGATGGCAAGTTCGATGAGTTCGTTTACAAACTCTACATATTCTGCTTTCATTTTCTCAATAAATTTTTGTTCGTCTGCCTTTTTGTGTTATTCAACCCGAATAACACCCCAATCAACCAACAAAAATAATTATTTATTTTTGATTTTTTATATTTTCGTGTGTCGAAACACCAATTTATCAGTCACAACGGATAATTATGGTAAAAATGTTACTACATAACCTTATTTCTTATCTCGCAATTGGAGATGAAGCATTCTCCTCTCTGCGCGGAATTGAGCCACAATACGACCCTCGTGGCAGAATGATTTTTATTGCAGGGCGCCAGAGTGCTGTTTTCAAAGTTGCCTACGAGGGTAGAGATTACGCCCTGAAATGTTACCAAAGTACAAGCACTTTGCGGGCGGAGCGTTGCAACTATCTGAGTACCCATGACCCACAAGGACTCTTTGTGCATCCACGCTACTACTGCAATGAGTTGTGGACCAAAGAGGGAATGATAGATGTCGCACTCTATGAATGGGTGGATAGTCGCTCACTGGGGTGGTATATCCGCAAAGCAATACACGACAACAGCCCAAGCCAACTACAAAAACTCCTCGCCCAATTCTGTCGTTTAGCATCCAACATATTGGACCAAGAGTGGCGACACGGCGACCTGAAAATAGAGAACATCGTATTAAGAGAGAGCGACAGGGAGATGGTGTTGGTTGATTGTGACGCACTCTATGCGCCATCGCTCACACCTTCGGGCGAGCTCGGAACGCCCAATTGGGTACATCCCGCGCGAGGAGAGAACTACGATGCCCACATAGACGACTATGGCATTGCACTATTGGTTGTGTCACTTGCGGCACTCGCGCTCAATCCACAACTCTTTGTGGGCGAGTGTGCTGTGGCTATCCCCTCGCTCGGCAATCGTAGCGAAATAGCCAAACTACTTGCTCCATACGAAGAGCTTACAACCCTACACGAAGCACTTTATAATCAAACCTATATCATCGACAATCTAAACCACAACTTACGATGTATAGAGCACCTATCACACGACTTAACAAAGCAGCCTTTGTAATACTCATTGACCGTTCGGGTTCAATGGCAGAGGAGGTTACATTCGAGGGAAGACTCTGCACCAAAGCCGAAGCAACAGCTGAGGCGGTAAATACACTCCTCGAAGAGATTATAAATCGTTCATACCGAGATCGGTTTATTGGCGACTACTTTGACGTTGCCATAATTGGCTATGGTGGCGAAGGCGTAGAGAGTCTGCTCGGTAGCGGCTTTAAGCCCATAACCTTCGTTGACTCTATGTACATACCCTCGCGCACAAAGATAGTAAGACACACTCTGCCCTCTGGCAGACGCTGCGACACAGTGGTTGAGACTCGCCAATGGTTGGAACCACAAGCCAGCGGTCAAACTCCTATGGGCAAAGCATTTGCAAAAGCATACCGTATGGTCGCCTCGTGGTGTCGTAAGCATCCGAACAGTTTCCCTCCCATCGTAATAAACATCACCGATGGCGAGGCTACGGATGTCAGCGCAGAGAAGATTAGGGCTTTGGCAGAGCAGATAAAGAGTACCTCCACAAACGATGGCGGCACACTACTGATGAACATACATCTGGCATCGCAACACGATAGCGAGTTCCGTCCGCTCCGCTTTCCTGCCGAGGGATCACAACTGCCAATCAACCGCCATTCGCGTCTGCTCTACGACATTTCGAGCACCCTACCGCCTATCTACAACTCCTCTATCGAACCCTCGCACAACGAGGAACCACCTTTTAGGGCGATTTGCTACAACGCCCCTATTGATGACATTTTAGGGCTGCTCGTCATAGGCTCATTGAGTATCAACCAACTCTTTTAGGTATGGGTACACCTTGGACCATAGAGGCTCTTGTGGAGGCACTATCACAACCTCAGTTGCTCGCGCCCACACTTGCGCATAGTTATCATCCCATAGAGCCCATCAAACACAACTACCGCATTGAGCACAACCTCATACGCATTCCATTTTCGGACGGAAGAAAGAGGTGGATTCTAACAATACCCACAGCGGGAACTTTTGAGCTGACGGAGCGCGAAATTCGCACAAGATGCACACTCGCACATACTTCGTCACTGCTTGCCGAAGCGCACTACATACGCTCGGCGGTAACACTCTTCGACAACAACTCTACACCACACACCCTGCCAGCACTCTTGCAAGAAGAGACGCTACCCATCTATGAGTTTCTGCGCCTGAATTACTCCACGCAGAATATACATTGCCTGCGCCGAGCTTTGGAGAGCGTGGCACTCGCCACAACAAGGCTCCTTCGGGATTCGTTCACTCACGGTCATCTCTCGCGCCACAATGTAGGGTTCGACAAGGAGTGTCGTTTGAAACTTTCCGACTATCCCATTGCCGAGCGTAAGAGTGACGATGTGGAGCAACTCGCCAAAGCAGCAGTATTAATATACATCGCTGCAAGTCAAAAAGATGCGTATAAATTACTCGCCACCAAGAGTCGCAATATCGAGGAGCACGCAAAGCGACTGAGGGCTATACTTGTAGCCTCGGAGCACTACACCATACGTCCTCTTGTAAGATTGATTAAAGGGCTTATGCACAAAGCCAACTCAGATAGTATATCCGACTCACTCGGCGAGTTAGCTATGGAGCCATTTCGCCCTCTACCGCTCCTTACGGGACTCCTATCGGGTAACGAGGAATATGCCGCCACATCCACTCCCCACCTCTCCTTTGCAGAGAGTTTGAAGGTAGATTTTGACTCTTGCGATGAGGTGCTACCAGCTGGCGAAGGTTTTGTAAGGTATCGCCAGAGCGGCCTTTGGGGCTACGCCCGCACCGATGGCAGCCGACTGCCCATAGAACGCATACTGCTCTATGCAGATGAGTTCCACAATGGCAGGGCTGTGGTCAAAACCTCGCGTGGCTATGGCTTGATGAATACCGATGGGCGTATGGTTATGAATGATGTGTGGGAGGACCTCGATTGGCACCACCAAGAGGCGATTGTGACAGCGGCTGACAAGGGCGGCAAATGGCATATCTACGACTCTTGCGGCAGACAACTCTCCTCGGTGGCTTGCGACTGGATGGGATGCGTGTCGGAGGGCTTTGTGGTCGGCAGATGTGGCAATAAGTTTGGCTACTTCTCCACCTCAGGACAAAAACTCACGAACTTCATCTACAATGAGGCATATAGCTTCCACAATGGCTTGGCGCGGGTGTCGTTTGGCTCCTCGCACTACCATATCGACACCACCTTCCACCGCCTCGCACCCCACGAAGAGGAGTTCATCCAACGCTTCCGAGGCCTGAAAACCACTCCCTAACCCCACCCTATCACAAAACAATCACGGGTATCTTTTTTGATACCCGTGAAGAAAGGGAGCGGCTCTATTATGGTTGGTGGGAGAGAAAAAATACTCGCGGGTATCAAAAAAGATACCCGCGAGTGTTTTGGTAAAGTTATATCACTATTATTCAGCGTATTAGCGGATGCGGTCGAGGGAGCGCACGAGGCGTTCGTCTTTGAGGATGCCGCGGATGGCGAGCCACACCAAAATAAGGCACACAACAGGGAAGAAGGTGGGGGTTTTGATGCTCGTCATAGTAATCTCGCCCAGAGCCTTCACATTATTCGTAAAGCCGATGGCGTACCACAGCGAGAAAATCTGAGCGCCCACAAGCAGCACCATCTCGGCACAGAGCAGTCGCACCTGCAACATTCTATTCTTATAGAGCCACACCACAACAAAAGCGAGCAGTGCAGCGAGTGCAAAAAGTGCCCCAATCCACCAAAAATCAAAAGCCACAAATGCACCCTCGGTACCATCGGCTGCGTAAGTAGCCATAGGGGTAAAGCAAAGTGCGGTCATCAGTCCCGCAACTATCAGCAAATAGAGTGTTTGTACACGTTGTAACATATCTCAATAATCGTTTTTAGTCTATTTCTTCATCTATAAAGTAGTGGTTACGCTCGGGAGCGTTGCGATTGATGAGTTCGCCCAAGAAGCCCGCCAAAAAGAGTACCACACCCAGCAATATAGCCACAAGGCTGAGGTAGAAGAGCGGTTGGTTAGTAAGCGGGTTGCCGAGCGTGAATTTCTGCACGATAATCCACACCACCGACACAAAGCCCACAAGGAACATCAGCGTTCCGGCACCGCCGAAGAAGTACATTGGCGAGCGACCATACTTCGACACGAACATAACTGTAATGAGGTCGAGGTAGCCTTTGAGGAGCCTCTCCCAGCCATACTTCGACACACCAAACTTGCGGGGATAGTGCGTCACCGCCTTCTCGCCAATGCGTCCAAAGCCCGCTCTCTTGGCAAGAATAGGAATATAGCGGTGCATCTCGCCATAGACCTCGATACTCTTGACAACCTTTTGGCGGTAGGCTTTGAGTCCGCAGTTGAAGTCGTGCAGTTTTATGCCCGAAGCCCAGCGGCAGGTTGCGTTGAAGAATTTACTCGGCAGGGTTTTGGCTTTGGGATCGTGGCGGGTGCGCTTCCAGCCCGACACCATATCGTAGCCCTCCTCCACTATCATCTTGTAGAGTGAGGGTATCTCGTCTGGCGAGTCCTGCAAGTCGGCATCCATCGTGATAACCACATCGCCTTCGGCACGCTCGAAGCCGCAGTAGAGGGCGGCACTCTTGCCGTAGTTGGTGCGGAAGCGCACAGCCTTAACCCTCTGGTCGCTCTGGGCAAGGCGGTCCACAACGCTCCACGAAGAGTCGGTGCTGCCGTCATCAATAAAGAGCAACTCGAAGGAGTAGCCCTCCTTCTCCATCACTCGCACAATCCACGAGTAGAGTTCGCCCAGCGACTCTTCCTCGTTCAGCAGAGGTATTACTACACTAATATCCATAGACTCTACTATTGGTTTTCGTTATTGTTCTGCTCGGGGGCAAAAATATCGGGCTGGCGGCGGGTCAGCAGTGAGAGGCACAAGCCCATAAGCAGACCAAAGAATGCGTTACTCAACACCGAAGAGACAGTCAGCAGCAAAGGATTCACAACCGATGCTCGCATCATCTGATAGGTGCTATCGAACTCCTCGGCAGGGAGTAAGTCCTGCATATCTGCCATAACCATATCGACACTCGCCAGCACCTCCTCGCGGATGAAAAAGTTTGCCATAACAGCCGAATAGACACCGCTAATGACACCCACAAAAAGCATCATAGCAACCACAAAGCCAACGCCTCTGCCATAGGTAAAGCCCTCGGCAGCACTATGCTGAGTGGCAAATTTGCGCATCAGACCAAACACCAAGAGGATAGTCACAACGGTCGAAGCAAAGTTGATAATAGATACAAGCGTTGTCTTTTCGCCCGCAAACTGCAACACTATCGAAAAAGCGACCGTTACAAGTCCAACCAAGGTGCCACCTTTGAGCGCCTCGAACCAAAAATTTTTTCTGCTTTCGTTCATATCTTTATGCTTTTTTATTGTCTACTAAGTAACTCTTTATTTTGAATTATTTTAGTTCTCCTCCTCCCTCGCGCAAGACTTCGGGTTCATCGCCCGTAAGATCCACAAGAGTTGTGGGAACAAGCGAACCATAGCCGCCATCTATTACCAAATCCACACTCTGCATATACCTTTCGGCAATGAGTTCGGGATCTGTGGTGTACTCCACAACCTCGTCATCATCCTTTACCGAGGCGGTAGCCAGCGGGAAACCCAATCGCTCGATAATAGCCAGAGGAATCTGATTGTCGGGAATCCTCACACCCACCGTCTTACGCCCCGATAGAGCCTTGTCGGGCACTTTGCTTGACGGCTCCAAGATAAACGTAAAAGCACCGGGAGTATTGCGTTTGAGGGTTTTGAATTGCGCATTGTCGATGCGGGCAAACTTATCTACCATAGAGATGTCGGAGCAGACTATGGTGAGCAGTTTTTCATCACGCCCACTGAGCGAACGCAACTTTTCTACTGCCTTAGTGCTCTTCAACAGGGCACCAAAAGCATATACGCCATCGGTTGGGTAGATTATAACACCGTCATTTTCGAGCACCTTTACAACTTTGGCTATTTCGCGCTCCGAGGGATTTTGTGGGTAGATTTTAACCGTTTGTGACATATACGAAAGTACTTATAGTCAATAGAATTACTCTTATTTTGATTGTTTTGGCAAAAATTTTCGAGGATTTTTTGAAAGTTGCCCGAAGGAGCATAGCGGGACTATGTAACTGAGGGAACTTGCAAAATACCCAAAAGAACGAAAATCGCACAAATCAACATCCTCTTATTTTGATTGTTTTGGCAAAGATTTTCGAGGATTTTTTGGAAGTTGCCCGAAGGAGCATAGCGGGACTATGTAACTGAGGGAACTTACAAAAAATACCGAAAAGAGTGCCAAAACAACTAAATAAAAAAAGGGTAAGCTACTTATATCGCACCGCTACAACCACCTACCCTTGCTCTCTTCCAAGCCTGGGGGATTCAGCAGGAGCTGGTCGTATAAGACTTACCCGAGGTGCAAATGTACAATTTTTTCTTATTTTTGCAAAAAATTTTGAACTTTATGGCAAACAAACATCGCAAATCATTTGGCGGCATCTCGCTTATAGTGCTGATTGGCATAGTGTTGGCACTTGGCGCACTATGGTTGGCGGGCAAGCCTTGCGTGGAGCAAGATACCGATATTTATATTCCTACGGGCTCTTCCTACGTCTCGGTAGTGGAAATTCTCGATGAGGCAGGAGTGGAAAGGCTCGGCATTATCGACTTTGTAGGCAAGCTCAAAAAACTCGACCGCAACCCCAAGGCGGGACACTACCTCCTGCCCAAAGGAGCAAGCCCAATGGATGTTGTGAATATGTTGCGTAGCGGTGCCCAGAAGCCCGTAAGGCTCACCTTTAATAATACTCGCACCCTGCAAGATTTGGCAGGTCGCATAGCAGAGCAGATAGAGGCAGATAGCCTTACTCTCCTTGCGCACCTTTCAGCCCCCGAGACTGCCAAGAAATACAACCTCTCGCAAGAGGAGGTCATCGGACTCTTCATCCCCAACACCTACGAGGTGTGGTGGAATATCTCGCCCGAAGCACTCACTGACCGTATGGCGAAGGAGTGGAAGAGGTTTTGGAACGAAGAGCGCACCAAGAAGCTCTCGCGCACAAAACTCTCCAAAATGGAGGTCATAACGCTTGCTTCGATAGTCTACGAGGAGACCAAGAATGTGGGCGAGATGCCCAAAATTGCAGGCGTATATATCAACCGTCTTAGGCTCGGTATGCCCTTGCAGGCTTGCCCAACTGCCAAATATGCCGTTGGCGACTTCACGATTAAGCGTGTGCTACACAAACACACTCAGGTAAAATCGCCCTACAACACATACCTCAACAAGGGGCTTACCCCGGGACCCATCTGTACACCTTCCATTGCGGCAATAGATGCTGTGCTGAACTACTCTGACCACAGTTATCTCTATTTCTGCGCCAAAGAGGATTTTTCGGGCACACACTACTTCTCCAAAACACTCTCGGAGCACAACCGCTATGCTGCACGCTACACTAAGGCTCTAAAAAAGTCGGGGATAAAATAGGCGGTATTTTTCGGGTTTATTACTACCTTTGTAGGGAATAAAAATAAAGAGTATCACGATGCGCAACCTTAAATCCATCATAGAGAGCCCACACCCCACCATTGCAGGCCCTTGCAGTGCCGAGAGCCGAGAGCAGGTGCTCACTATTGCACAAAGGCTTGCCGCCACGGGCAGGGTAGATGTTCTGCGTGCGGGAGTGTGGAAACCTCGCACAAGCCCCAACTCGTTTGAGGGAGCAGGCGATGCGGCTTTGGAGTGGCTCCGCGAGGCTCGGGAGATTACGGGACTGCCCGTAGCCACCGAAGTTGCCACAGCACAACACGTCAGGAAGGCTACCGAGGCGGGAGTGGATATGCTTTGGATAGGTGCACGCACCGCCAACAACCCTTTCAGTGTGCAGGAGATTGCCGAGGCTCTCGAAGGCTCACAAATCCCCGTGTTTGTGAAGAACCCCACAAGTGCTGATGTGGAGTTGTGGATTGGAGCAGTTGAGAGGTTGCAGAGGTGTGGTGTAGAGAACATAGGGCTCATACATCGTGGCTTTGCGGGCTACACCTCGGTGGGCAACTACCGCAATGCTCCTCTGTGGGGTGTTGCTTTGGAGATGAAGCGCCGAATGCCCCACCTTAGGATGATTTGCGACCCCTCGCACATCTGCGGCAACCGCGAAGGGCTTCTTTCGGTGGCTCAGCAGGCTGCTGACCTCGACTATGGCGGCGTGATGATTGAGTGCCACCCAACGCCCGATTGTGCGCTGAGCGATGCCGAGCAACAGATAACTCCTGAGGAGTTGGAGCGACTCTTAGGGCAGATTGTGTGGAAGAGCACATCGTCCGATTCTACACTCTGCAAGAGCGAACTCGAAAGGCTGAGGGGCGCAATAGACCGCCTCGATGAGGAGATTTTCTCGCTCATTGCCCGCCGAATGGACATCTCGGACCAAATAGGAGCCATCAAACGCCAAAATAACCTCACTATTTTGCAGTCCAACCGCTGGCAAGAGGTTGTAGATAGGGTAACAGCCCACACCCAGCAACTCGGACTGAGCAAAGAGTGTACAACCAAAATACTCAATGCCATACACTTAGAGAGCATTGAACGTCAAAAATAGCCCCATACAATAGTCCATAGGCAATACACGAATGGATATTTGTCTTAGCATATCCCAACGCAACCCTGCAAGGTGGCTCACGCTCGCAAAGAGCCAGCCGCTGGTGGAGTTGCGCTGTGACCTTATGGGTATCTCGCAGGGCGAGTTAAAAGGGCTACTGAGCCACTGTAACCAAGCGATTGTCACTTGCCACAGCGAGGACAGAGAATATGCTTTGGGGATATACCTCGCAGCCATTGAGGCGGGTGCGTGGGCGGTGGATGTTGACTACCTTAGCCCACACGATTTCCGCCAAAGAATAGCCGCAGAGGCACACCAAAAGGGCGTGAAAGTTATCTTCTCGCGCCACTACACCAACACTCCCCCACTCGAAGAACTTGTGGCAACTGCCGAGGGAATGTTTGCCGAGGGGTGCGACATTGCCAAAGTTATCACTACCGCCACCACAACTGCCGAGGCACTTGTGCCTATGGGACTCTATGAGCACTTCGAGAGTGGCAGACTTGTAGCCTTTGCGATGGGTAGTGAGGGTGCTTTTACGCGCCGACTATCACTCCTTAGGGGTGCACCCTACACCTACGCTGCTCCATCCGCAAAGGAACGCACCGCTGAGGGGCAACCCACAATCGAAGAGTTGGAGGAGTCACTTAGGGCGGGGTATGGTTTTGAGCACATCGCTCTCCCCCACTCCGCAACACCCCCCTGCTCCAAGAGTGAGGCACAAAGAGCCATAATACTTGCTACGCTTACGGAGGGCACAACAACAATAGAGAACTACACTCCTTGTGGCGACTCGCTGGCTGCCGAGGGTGTTGCTTTGGCACTTGGCGCACACATTTCCCACCCTACACCCTCCACGCTCCGCATTGAGGGCGTAGGAGTCGAGGGGGTACGCAAAAGGCTCTGCGAGGACAATCTGAGGCTTTCGGTGGGCGAATCGGCACTCCTTGCGAGGATGACATTGCCGATTGTGGCGTTGCTTGGTGGAAGGGCGACCATAGAGGGCGAGGGCACGCTGCTCGAACGCTCTTTGGCGGGCGACATCGCCACACTCAATGGGCTTGGCGCAAACTATACTTCCGAGAACGGAAAACTCCCCATAACTATTCATTCGGGGGCAAAAATAGAGAATAAGATAACCATTGACGGCAGCCACTCTTCGCAGAGCGTGACAGGTTGGATGCTGGCACTTGGCGCAACGGGTGGCGAGCACACTTTGGAGGTTACAAACCCCACAAGCCGCCCCTACATACTCCTCACCGCCCGAATGATGGAGCAGTTTGGGGCAAGCGTGACCATAGAGGGCGAAGAGAAACTTACCATAACCATAAACTCCGCAGGCTACCACTCGTCACACATAAGGCTCCGAGCCGATTGGTCGGGTGCATCCTACTTTGCGGCAGCCTTTGCGGTGGCTCAGAGCGGCAAGAGGATTGCCGAGTGCTACACCATCCGAGCCACAACCCACACCGAGCAGGCAGACGAGGCAGTGCTCGATATTTTGCGCTCTGCGGGGGCGGAGATTGAATACGGCGAGGGCGAGGTGCGATTTTTGCCCTCGGGCAGACTGAGGGGGTTTGACTATGATGCCACACACACTCCCGACCTTGTGCCAACGCTTGCGGTGCTGGCACTCTTCTGCGAGGGCTCTTCGCGCATTGGTGGGCTCTCTCGCCTACGCAACAAGGAGAGCAACCGCACCGAAGTGCTCGTGGAGAACCTTGTGGCATTGGGTGCACGGGTGGCAATAGAGGGCGATGAATTGGTGGTTTGGGGCACAAGCGACCTTCGCTCGGCACCCCTTAGGAGCCACAACGACCACCGCATAGCGATGGCTCTCGCAGTGGCAGCACTCTTTATGCCCCAAAAGCCCACGATTGACAATGTGGAGTGTGTGGCAAAATCCTTTCCCGACTTTTTTGAGCAACTAACAGCAAAACAGAGATAACGATGAACTCTTTTGGACACAATTTTCGCATTTCGCTCTTTGGCGAGTCGCACGGTGCGGCAGTAGGCGTAGTGATAGACGGAGTACCCGCAGGCATAGCCCTCACGGAGGCGGATTTTGCCGAGGATTTGGCACGCCGCAAGGGTGGCACGCTCGGTACAACCTCTCGCACCGAGCCCGATGAGCCCGAACTGCTCAGTGGCATCTTCAACGGGCATACCACAGGCGCACCCGTAGCGATACTCTTCCGCAATCGCCATCAGCAGAGCGAGGACTACGCACCCCTTGCCCACACGCCCCGTCCCGGACACGCCGATTGGGTGGCTGCCAAGAAGTTTGGCGGCTGGAATGACCCTCGTGGCGGAGGTCACTTCTCGGGCAGGCTTACGGTGGCTCTTGTGGCGGCAGGCGTGGTAGCCAAGAAGATTATGGGTGCGAAGATTACTGCCCGAGTGTGCGAGATTGGTGGCGAGAGCAACCCCGCAAAGTGGCAGGAGATGCTCACACAAGCCGCCTCGGATGGCGACTCACTCGGTGGCATCGTGGAGTGCCGAGCCGAGGGCGTGGGCGTAGGTCTTGGCGAGCCATTTTTCGACTCGTTGGAGAGTACCATAAGCCACCTCTTGTTCTCCATTCCCGGCATTAGGGGCGTGGAGTTTGGCGATGGCTTCGAGGCTGCACGCAAGCGTGGCTCGGAGCACAATGATCCCATCATCAGCCCCGATGGTACTACGGCGACCAATGGCGCAGGAGGTATCAATGGCGGCATCTCGAATGGCAACCCCATTGTGGTGCGCGTGGCAGTGAAGCCCACTTCGAGCATAAGGCGCGAGCAACACACTCTCAATACCCTCTCGGGTAGTGTGGAGCCCCTCAGCATTGGCGGCAGGCACGACCTATGCATAGCCCTGCGTGCAGCAGTGGTTGTGGAGGCAGCGGTGGCTATTGCGCTGGCAGATGCAAGTGCGAATTGAAAATTGAAAATTGAAAAT
>JAFTUI010000002.1 GCA_017466345.1 Tidjanibacter sp.
AAAGGGGGATTTAGGGGGAATGTAAATACTGATCACCGAAACGAAAAAAGGGATGACCAAAGTCATCCCTTCGTTCCGGTGATCCGCCTGGGGCTCGGGGTGCTTGTGCACCCCGTTGGGGTTATGTTTACAATCCTCCCAAACCCTCCTTTGAAAAGGAGGGTTTCCCTGGGTTCGAGCCCCATATAAGCATAAAAAAACGGAAGGATAAATCCTTCCGCCTCTTCGGTGATCCGCCTGGGGCTCGGGGTGCTTGTGCACCCCGTTGGGGTTATGTTTACAATCCTCCCAAACCCTCCTTTGAAAAGGAGGGCTTTACCTGGGTTCGAGCCCCAAAGGAGCACGGCGGAGCGAAGCGACAAGTCCCCCTTTTTCAAAGGGGGATTTAGGGGGAATGTAAATACTGATCACCGAAACGAAAAAAGGGATGACCAAAGTCATCCCTTCGTTCCGGTGATCCGCCTGGGGCTCGAACCCAGGACCCCAGCATTAAAAGTGCTGTGCTCTACCAGCTGAGCTAGCGAATCATCGCGCTTTCAGTCCAAAAGCGGTGCAAAGATAAGTCAAATTTCCTTATTCGCAAACTCTTTGGGTATTTTTTTTCGCCGAGCGCGTTTTTTTACTTCGCAATGTGGGCTCAGAGCAATCCCTTTATATACTTAAAGAGTTTGTAGGGCATATAGCGCAGCGGAAGGTCGAAGTTGCGAGGGGTTGTAACCACCGTGCGCCTATGCGAGAAGGCAAGCAGGCTCTCCTTGCCGTGATAGCGCCCCATACCCGACATTCCAACACCGCCAAAGGGTGCCCTCTCATTCACAATGTGCATAATCGTATCGTTGATACAAGCACCACCCGAGAGTGTGTGTCGCAACAACTCTTCGCCCTTGCTCTTTGTGCCGAAGTAGTAGAGTGCCAGAGGGTGGGGGCGTGAGCTGATAAACTCCACAACCTGCTCTTCCTGCTCGTAGGTCACTACGGGCAGTATGGGACCGAATATCTCCTCCTGCATAACGCTTACACCAAGGTCACTGACCTCCAAGAGCGTGGGCTCTATGTATCTATCTGTGGGGTCTATGGTGCCGCCAAAGAGCACCTTACCATCTGCAAGGTAGCCACTCACTCGCTCAAAAGCCTTACTACTCACCATCCTGCCGTAGTGTTTGCTTTGCTGTGGGTTGCTACCGTGCAACTGCTCCAACGCCTTGCCATAAGCCTCCACGAAGCGACTCTTCTGCGAGGAGTGGATGAGTAAGTAATCGGGAGCAATGCAGGTCTGTCCTGCATTGATAGTCTTGCCCCAAGCAATGCGCTTTGCAGCAACCTCCACATTGGCTCGCTCGGTAACTATGCAGGGACTCTTTCCACCCAACTCCAACACTACGGGCGTAAGGTGCTTGGCGGCAGCCTCCATAACGGTCCTACCGAGTGCAGGCGAGCCTGTGAAGAATACGAGGTCGAAGTGTTGCTCCAACAGTGCAGTATTCACATCGCGGTGCCCATCTATGGCGGTGATATAACGCTCCTCGAAGGTGCCACATACCATTTGCACCAGCACCTGCGATACGTTAGGAACGTATGGCGATGTTTTTAGCACTGCAGTGCAACCAGCCGAAATTGCGCCCACAAGGGGGTTAAGGAGCAACTGTACGGGGTAGTTCCAGGGCGAGATGATAAGTGCAGTGCCGAGGGGCTCGGTGGTAATGTGAGTCTTGGAGGGGAACATTTTCAGTGGCGAGCCTACTCGCTCCTTGCGTGTCCAGCCTTTGAGGTGGCGTAGGTGTTGGCGTATCTCGCTCCTTACGATGCTCAGCTCGGTCAGCACCGCCTCCTCGTAGGATTTGTGGAGGTCCTGCCACAGCGCATCGCAAAGAGGACGCTCCCAATCGACAAGGGCTTGTTCTAAGCGTTTTAGTTGCTCCACACGAAAGCGTAGGGGAAGTGTCGCCCCTGAGCGAAAATAGTCCCTTTGTGCCTCCACTTTGGCACCCAAAAATTCCGATAGTTGATTGTTCACGATGTCTAAGTTGAAAATTAAAAAATCCCCCTACCACACTTTGTAGCAGGGGGATTGCTCTATGGTGTGCGATTATTTTTTCAGTGCAGCAATGGCGTTGAGAGCCAATGCCGAAGCACCGAGGATAGCAGCGTTGTCGCCCAATTTGGAGAACATCACTTTCGTATCCTTCATAGCAGCCAACATATACTTGTCGAGGTACTTTTTCAGAGGAGTCATCAGCAGGTCGCCAGCCTTAGTGGGACCGCCGAAGAGGAAGACTGCCTCGGGAGCCGTAACAACTACTGCGGTAGCAATACCGAGTGCCAAATAGTGTGCCGTAATATCCCAAACCTCCAAAGCCAATTTGTCACCAGCAGCAGCGGCAATGCTCACATCCTTAGCGGAGAGTTTGTCACGCTCGATTTTACGCAGAGAGCTGGGAGTGCCGGTATTGTCGATGAGGTTGAGGGCAGTACGGCGGATGCCGGTTGCCGAAGCGTAGGTCTCCAAGCAACCGTTGTTGCCACAACCGCAGTTACGACCGCCGGGCTCCACGATGATGTGACCAAGCTCGCCAGCGAAGGAGTTGTGACCATAGACAATGTCGCCATTGCTCACAAAACCACTACCAAGACCTGTGCCAAGAGTGATCTCTACGAGGTCTTTGCGTTTGAGGTTCTTGCCACCTCCATAGTGCAACTCGCCAAGTGCAGCGGCATTAGCATCGTTGGTCATAGCGATAGCTTTGATTGCGGGGAAGCGTTTTTTCAGCAGTTTCACAACCTCGCAACGGTTCTGTTTCTCAAACTCACCCAGCACCTCTTTCGAAGGTTTACTACGGTCTTTCCAAGTGAGGTTTGCGGCGTTGATGATTGCGCCCTTGTAGTAGTTGGCGTTGGGAGCACCTATACCGATACCATCTACTCTGCCATCTTCGGGGACTGCCTCCAAGAGTCGTTCGATGGCTGCATAGAGCAGGTCCATATACTCATCGAAGAATACGGGACCATCTTCGTTGGTTGAACGCTGAGTGTGGAACTCGGTGCGTGCAAGGCAGTTACCCTCGCGGTCAATCAAGCCAAGTACAGTGTTGGTACCACCTACATCAACACCAATGGTGAGTTGTTTTTTCATAGTTTCAGACTGTGTTTTATGAATGATAATAATTTGTTTTGTCGCATTCCAAACTCAAAAATACTTTTTTTTCTTCAAACACACAAGTAAAATGAGTATATTTGCACAAAATTGATACCAATTATAGATATGTACACTCTTTCGGAACTCCAAAAGTGCGTGGCAAATTATATGGATAACCTCGACATTGACGGATCGCCACACTCGCTCTACGAACCTATTAGTTACTCGCTCTCGGCGGGTGGCAAGCGTTTGCGCCCTATGCTGACGGTGCTTGCGTGCAACATCTTCTCGGATAATGTTCTCTCGGCATTGCCTGCGGCTGCGGCTTTGGAGGTCTTCCACACCTTCACTCTGCTCCACGATGACGTGATGGACAACGCCACCGTAAGGCGAGGTAAACCATCGGTCTATGGCAAGTGGGGCACGAATGCCGCTCTGCTATCGGGCGATGCAATGATGATCTACTCCTACAAACTCCTCCAACAGACTCCCGTAGAGTATCTGCCCGCAGTGCTTGGCTGTTTCAACTATACGGCTATGACCGTCTGCGAGGGACAGCAGGTTGATATGGAGTTCGAGAGTCGCAACGATGTGACTATGGAGGAGTATATGTCGATGATTGACAAAAAGACTGCTGCACTGCTGGCGGGTGCTACGATGATTGGTGCCATACAGGGCGGTGCCGACACTCTGAGTCGTCAGCACCTCTTCACTTTCGCCACCGAGCTCGGCTTGGCGTTCCAGTTGCAAGACGACCTGCTGGATGCCTACGGTACTGAGGAACAACTCGGCAAGCCCATCGGAGGCGACATATTGGAGGGTAAGAAGAGTTTTCTGATGCTCACAGCACTCGACAGGGCAGACGCTACCGTGCGCAAGAGGTTGCAAGCATTGCTCGGCAATAAGAGCCTTGTGGCAGAGGAGAAGGTGCGCGAGGTGCTCGAAATATACAACTCGCTGTGTGTTAGTGATATTGCCGAGCAAGAGATTACGAGCCACTTCTCGAAGGCTATGGAGGCTCTATCCAACTTGGAAGTCGATGCCCGCCGTGTAGAACCACTCAAAGAGTTGGCTCAGAGTCTGCTGGGGAGAAATAAATAGAATTCAAAATTGAAAATTCTTGTCTTTCTTGTTTTTCTTGCAGGAGTAGCAGGGGTAACAGGGATAACAAGGATAACAAGGGCGTCAGAGTGACGCTTTTGTGCAGGTGGCTCCGAAGCCACTCCTAAGCAAAACGGTAGGTAGTGCCACGATTAGTTGGTGCACGAAAAGTTTTTGGTTCCGCTTTTTACAAAAAGCGGAGAAAAAATAGTTGCAAAGATAGATGAAACGTAGTGATATAGAGATAATGGCACCTTGTGGGTGCTACGAGGCGTTGCACGCGGCTATTGCTGCGGGTGCCGACTCGGTATATTTCGGTGTGGGGCAGCTCAATATGCGCTCCGCATCGGCTGCCAACTTCACGCTCGATGATTTGGCAAAAATCGTAGCCATTGCGCACGAGCACGGCAAAAAGGCCTACCTTACGGTCAATACGGTGGTCTATGAGGGCGAAATCGAAACTCTCCACGCACTGCTCGATAGGGCTGCCGAGGAGAAGGTTGATGCTGTTATCGTGAGCGACCAGGCGGCTATACTCTACGCCCGCTCGAAGGGGTTGGAGGTGCATATCTCCACCCAGCTCTCCATATCCAACAGCGAAACAGTCCGCTTCTACTCCCAGTGGGCAGATACGGTGGTGCTGGCGAGGGAACTCTCGTTGGAGCAGGTGAGGGGTGTTTACGACAAGATTGAGAGTGAGAATATCTGCGGTCCTAATGGCGAGAAGGTCAAGATTGAGATGTTTGCGCACGGTGCGCTGTGTATGAGTGTCAGCGGCAAGTGTTTTCTTTCGCTCCACGCTACGGGCTGCTCGGCAAATAGGGGTGCTTGCCGCCAGATATGCCGCCACGCCTACAAACTTGTGGATAGGGATACGGGCGAGGAACTGCACGCCGAGGGTACCTACCTGCTCTCGCCCAAGGACCTCTGCACCATCGACTTTCTGGATAAGTTTGTGGATGCAGGCGTGAGGGTGCTGAAAATTGAGGGTAGGGCTCGCCCTGCCGAGTATGTCAAGAGGGTGGTGGAGTGCTATGACAGAGCACTGAGGGCTATTGAGCACGGCTCGTTTACTCCTGAGAAGAGAGCCAAACTCAAAGACGAACTCTCAACGGTCTTCAATCGTGGCTTCTGGGGTGGCTACTACCTCAACCAGCCCGTTGTAGAACTGAGCCAAAACTATGGTTCTTCGGCTACGGTCAAGAAGGTATATGTTGGCAGGGTTACTAACGTCTTTAAGAAGATAAAGGTCGCCGAGGTGCTCATTGAGGCTTCGCCCCTCGAACTCGGAAGTAAGATACTCATATCGGGCGAAACAACGGGTGCTGTGGAGTTCAAGCCCGACCAGATATGGGTAGATGAACGCCCCGCAGAGGTTGCCTTGCAGGGTAAGAAGTGCTCCATAAAGTTGCCGCAGCCTGTACATCGTGGCGATAGGCTGTATAAGTACATTCCCGTATAGATGCGAGTGCATATCGCTGGTGAATTTTTCACCAAATTTCAAAAGCGGCTTCCTCATTTACGCCAAAGTAAACTGCGGAGCCGCTTTCTCATTTCGCAAAAAATTCCCTCAGCGATATGCACTCGCTGTTGAGCACAACTCGCGGGGCATCTGCTACGTTATATGCTCTGCTTAGAACTCCAAGCCTATGCCGAGAGTGAGGAAGGCTGTGGAGGAGAATTGGAAGCCGATGCTGTATGAGTAGTCCGAAACGAGCCTTACGCCCAAGTCGCCACCGAACTCATCATCCACCAAACCCATACCACCATACACTTGGAACATACCGTCCAACATACTGAATACGGGACCTGTGGTTATGGTCATACCGGCGGCATCTATGGGTGCGAGTATGGTGCCATACCAACCCAAGGTGGTGGGAGTCCACGACAGCGAGGCACCCATCAGGAAACCATCGCCGAAAGCCACCATAGTTTCGCCTGCGAGTGTGGTAAGGTTCTCCGACAGCGATATGTTGGAGAAGAGCAGTGCGGGCCATAGCGACACACCAACAACGGGTACTGCTTTGCCCATCATCATCTGACAACCTACCGAGAGCGAGGAGTAGGAGAGTATCGAGTCTTCCGACAGCTTGTGGAAGTTTGCCCTTATGCCCACATCGCCACTCAGGTGGCAGGTCTCGGTGTAGGGAGCATCGAGTGGGGCGTTGATAGCCCAGTGGGGACCTATGCCACCATAGAGCTGCCACTCTATGTTGTCCCACGATTGGTTGAGTCTAAGAACGGGACCTAAGCGGAAACCCCAACTACCATTGTCCATAAAGTTTATGGAGGAGTGTAGACCCAAACGTCCTCTGTCGTTGAAGTAGAGGTCAAGATTTGCGCCCACCATAGTGCTGAGCTTGTCCGAAAGGCTCATTGTAGCCTCGGCAAAGATGTAGTTCTCGAAGTCGTGCATATCATCGAAGAGCCAATATGCTGCATCCTCCTTGAAATCCTTCCAAGCCTCTTTGCTATCCTTGATGAAGTAGCGCAACGGATGCCTTGCCCTGTCGCGAGCCAACGCCTCAGCCGCAGCTTTGGCCCTTGCCTCCGCCTCGGCTCGTGCCCTTGCCTCCGCCTCGGCTCGTGCCCTTGCCTCTGCCTCAGCCTTTGCGCGAGCCTCAGCCTCGGCTTTTGCGCGAGCCTCCGCCTCATCTTTGTAGATATTTTCCAAGAACATTTCGATAGCTGCTGTACGACCAGGGTCAGAACTATCGTCATATTTGAGGTATCTTTCACAGTAGGTTTTTGCCAAAGGATAATTCTCGCCAACCTTATCTCCATAGTAATAGAGGCGTCCGAGACGGTATAAGGCACCTAAGTGGTTCTGCTCTGCTGCTTTACGCCACCAATCGGCGGCAGTAGAGTAGTTTTGTGCAACACCTTCGCCATAATAATATATCAAACCCAAGTGGTATTTCGCATCTATATTTCCTAACTCTGCTGCTTGGTTAAACCAATAGGCGGCCTTTGAGTAGTCTTGTGCAACACCTTTGCCATTACAATATAGAATTCCCAAATCGACTTGCGCCACTGCATAACCCCACTCTGCTGCTTCGAGAAAGCAATCAGCAGCAGCTGAGTAGTCCTCATCGTAAAGACACATAAGACCATCTTTATGGTATGTAAATGCTTCCACTAATGCTGATGCCATTACATTGACCTTAGCCTTACTAATAGGATAGGAATCTAAGTTAGATTCGGTGGATTTAGCTAAGTATTCTAATGCTAAATCATAATTCTGTGCTACCTTTTCCCCCATAAAATATAATTCTCCGAGTTCGCATAGTGCGGCTGGATGGTTCTGCTCCGCAGCCTTGCTATACCAATCAATCGCAGTGGATATATCCTCTGCAACACCTTCGCCACTTGCATACATAATACCTAAATTATATTGCGCATCTGCATATCCCTGCTCTGCTGCTTTGCGAAACCAATAGACGGCCTGTTGCTTGTCTACGGCAATGCTCAAACCGAAATCATACATTTGCCCCAACACAAATTGCGCCTCGGCCATTCCGTTAACAGCTTTATTGTAGATATTATCAATTTGCTTTTGTGTGAGGTTGCTCAGATTAACATTTTGTGCCATAGAGTTGCCTACACCGAGTGTCAGTAGTAGTGCAAGGAGGGTAAGTAGTCTTTTCATATACGGGGTTTTGTTATATTACTCTTGTGTTGTTACCCACAAAGTTAGAAAAATAGAAACAAAAAACCAACCGACCTTATGAAAAAGTCGGTTGGCGTACCTTTGTTTAACTCTTACTAAAATGGCGGAGCGACTACTCGGCTACCTCCTCAGCAGCGGGAGCCTCTACCTGGTTGGGCATAACGGGAGCCTCCTCCTCGGTCATAATCTGCTCGATGATGGCATCGCCAGCGGGCGAGTTAGCCTTCTTGTACGAAGAGATAGCAACGGTCGAAAGCAAGCTCAGTACAACGATACCGATTGCGAGGTACCAAGTAGCTTTTTCGAGGAAGTTAGCAGTCTGACGAACACCCATAACCTGGTTCGATGCACCGAAGTTTGCAGCCATACCACTTTTGGGGCTCTGTGCCAACACTGCCAATACGAGCAGGATGCTGGCAATAAGAATCAAAATTACAAGAAATGTGTACATTGTGTTATGTGTTTTTTAATTATTTTTTGTCCTCTTCCGAACGCTCTTGTTTGAGTCGGTCAATAATCTCGGCAAAATAAATACTTTTTTGCGAGTTTTGCAAACTTAATTTTTGATATATCTCAATTGCGAGGTCAAAAAGGTGCTGTTTTGCGTAAATTTCTGCCAATTCCTCGCTTACAAACTCCTCTTCCAACTCCTCGTCTGCCTCGGTTGCACTCTCGATGGGCGCATCCGTTGTGTTGTCGTCTATTACGATACGGTGCTCGCCCTCGCGGAGAAAATCGTCTATGATGCCGAGCATAGGACTGCGGTGCAGCTCCTCGGCGCTGACCTCTTTGAGCAGGGAGTGGATGGGCTCTTGACGCTCCCTAAGGCGCAGGGCGTAGAGCACACTGCCCTCAATCTTCTCGCCCCCCGAGTGTAGCGCAGCCTTTGCCGCACCCCACCAAGGGTACTTCTTGGAGAGTTCCCTCAGCTGCTCGGCAGAGAGTGCCGAGTGGGTAAGTTGTTTGCTTGTAGCCATACTCTCTTTCTACCAGTTTGCCACTGCGGCGTTGAAAATATCCTGCACGAGTTGTTCGCAAATCTCCGTAATGAGCGAGTCCTGAACATCCTGCAAGAGCGATGTGGCATCGTACTCGGCAAAGGCACTGAAAGACTTGTTGTAGTTGTTCTGGGGCTCGTAGATGTTCGTAAACTTAACCTTTACGGTAATCGTTAGGCGGTTCATCGCTGCCGTCTCAGCAGCCGTAATTGCCGCAGGAGTGGAGGTGTAGTTGGTAATCTCGCCCTCGAAGGCAAGGTCGCCACCCGTGGAGACGAGTTGCAACTTGGTCTGGCGAGCAAACTTGTCCTGCAATGCATCCGTAAGCGTTGAGGAGAGCGAGGGCGCAACCATAGGCGCGTTGTTGGGGAAGTAGGGAACGCTCACAGTCTGAGCCTGCAAGGGTATGGAGGCACCAGAGAAGGAGTATTTAACCGTGCAACCGCTCATCGCACCAATCATCAGGGCGAGCAGTGTCGCCATCAGTATCCTATTAAATTTCATCTATTCCGAGTTCTTTAAGTTTCCTATATAGTGTTCTCTCGCTCATAAAGAGCTCTTTGGCGGTCTCTTTGCGCTTGCCACCGTTGCGCCTGAGAGCCTTTATGATGCTCTCGCGCTGCATATCCTCCTTGGAGAGTGGGCGCGAAGGCTCATCGAAGACCTCCTCGCCAATGGCATCCTGAGCCTCGTGGCGGGAGTAGTGCCCCGAAGAGGGAAGGTAACCCGCAACGGGTGCGCTCTCGGTGTGGGTGTCGTGGGCGGGGTAGGGGGCACTGTTGCCACTCATAACCTCCAACAGCATACGCCTGACGTCCGAGATGTCGCGCTTCATATCGAAGAGCACCTTGTAGAGCAACTCTCGCTCGTCCGCAAAGTCGTCCCTTGTGCCCTCGTTCATCACTATCGGTGTACCGCCCATACCATCCATAGGGAGGTATTTGCGCAGTATCTGCTCCGAGATAACCCTCGAAGGCTCAATAACCGAAATCTGTTCGGCTACGTTTTTCAGCTGTCGGATGTTGCCCTTCCAATAGTAGTTTTCGAGCAGTGCCCTTGCGCCCTCATCGAGCGATATGGCGGGCATCTTGCAGTTTACCGACACGTCCGAAGCGAACTTGCGGAACAAGAGATGTATATCCTCCTTGCGCTGGCGCAGAGGGGGTACGGCAATGGGCACCGTAGCAAGCCTATAATAGAGGTCCTCGCGGAACTTGCCGTCTGCAATCGCTTTCGGGAGGTCGATGTTGGTCGCCGCCACAACCCTCACATTGGTCTTCTGGGGTTTCGAGGAGCCAACCCTCATAAACTCGCCCGTCTGCAACACCCTCAGCAGGCGTACCTGCGTGGCGAGGGGCAACTCGGCAACCTCATCGAGGAAAATGGTGCCACCGTCAGCCTCCTCGAAGTAGCCCTTGCGAGAGTCCACAGCACCCGTAAAGGATCCCTTCTCGTGACCGAACAGCTCGGAGTCTATCGTTCCCTCGGGTATGGCGCCACAGTTTACAGCCACATACTTGTTGTGTTTGCGCGAAGAGTGGGCGTGGATAATCTGAGGAAAGAACTCCTTACCCACACCGCTCTCGCCCGTGATGAGTACCGAGAGGTCGGTTGTGGCAACCTTCACTGCCATCTCAATAGCCCTATTGAGCGGCTCACTGTTGCCTATGATTCCAAATCGTTGTTTTATAGCAAATAAATCTAACATACCTTTTTTGTCTAACGTCCAACGTCTAATGTCGATAGTCCTAAGGCTTATGGGAGTTATGGGAGATATGGGAAAACTCTCAACTCTCAACTCCCAACTCTCAACTCTCAATTCTCAAGTCCCCTCTACTCGTTCACAACTACCTCTGTGGGCTCTACATTGACCTCTACGCGGTCGCCAGAGGGTATTGCTCCCCAGATGAGCGAGAGGAGGGCCAGCAACAACGCAACAAATGCTGCGATGGTTATACCGTCTATCTTCTTGCGGGTTTGGTGGGGCTGTATGCGGCTCTTGCGATCCAAAACCTCATCTTCCTCCTCGGTGCGGTAGATGACCTTGCGAGGCTGAGGCTCCGCCTGAATGGTGGGCTTGGGAGTGGGTTGAGTTGCGGGCTTGGGCGCTGTCTTGGGCGCGGCAACCTCCACCTTAGGCGCACTAACCACCACCTTAGGCATAGCGGGAGCTACGGGTTCCGCAGGAGCTACGGGTTTGGCGGGTGCTAATGGCTTGGGCATAGGGGGCACCTCCGCATCCTCTTCGAGGATTTCCACACCCCTCGAAGGCTCAGGAATAGACTGAGCAAAGGGATTGAACGAGAAATCTGTGCCGCCATCGTGGCGAGCAAGCAGAACACCAACGCCATCAATCACGAACTTCTTGTTGGTGGCAAGTTGCTGTTTGATGGTTGCCGAGTAGGCGTTTACAATCTCACTACCCTTGCTGGGGCTTACATCGAGGGTGTTGACAACAAGACCCGCGAGGACGCCATCGCTCTTGCGTAGCATCTCCATAAAGACAATCTCGCCACTCTCCTTGCGGCGGATGAGCGTGCCCACTTCGGGGATGATGAGCCTCGTTTGGGCTGCAATGTACTGTGCAATGATTGCGCTAATCTTAGTAGTCATAACCGTATATTTTATATAAATTACACTCTAATTAACCCCCAAAGTTAGCTATTATTATTGAAAAACTGACAAAAAGGCAGAAAAAACTGACAAAATAGACACAAAATGCGCCCGACCATTGATTATATCAAAAAGAATTATTTGTTTTGCATTGTGAAAATGGAGGTAAAGTAACTCGATTACTTTGCCGAAAAAATTTCAAAGTAGCAAAGACGGATTGTTGAATTTTATTCTTTTTTGAAAAAATGAAGAACAAGTACACCGACCTTATTGAGCAAACTTACGATTGGCCACAAAACGAATTTTCGGTTGAGGACAACGAGCTCTACTTTCACAATGTGCCACTGATGGACATCATCAAGCAGTATGGTACTCCGCTAAAAATTACCTACCTGCCCAAAATATCTTCGCAAATTCAGCGTGCCAAGCGACTCTTCAATGTGGCTATGGCAAAGGTGGACTACAAGGGTAGCTACAACTACTGCTATTGCACCAAATCCTCCCACTTCTCGTTTGTGTTGGAGGAGGCTCTGAAAAACGACATCTATCTGGAAACCTCTTCGGCATACGACATCCACATCATCAATGCCCTCTATGAGCAGGGACTCATAAACAAGGATATGTATGTGGTTTGCAATGGTTTCAAGCGTTTGCAGTATGTCGAGAACATCGCCGGACTCATCAACTCGGGCTTCGAGAATACCATCCCTGTGTTGGATAATAAAGAGGAATTGGACCAGTTGGAGGGTATGTTGGAGAAGCCCTGCAAACTCGGCATCCGCATTGCAGCAGAGGAGGAGCCCAAGTTCGACTTCTACACTTCGAGGCTCGGAATACGCTACAACGACATCGTTGAGTTCTACAAAAAACGTATCAAGGGCAACAAGAAACTCAAACTCAAAATGCTCCATTTCTTCATCAATACGGGTATGAAGGATACGGCTTACTATTGGAACGAGCTCAACAAATGTATTCAGGTTTACTGCGAACTCAAAAAGATTTGTCCCGACCTCGACAGCCTAAATATCGGAGGTGGATTTCCCATCAAGAACTCGCTCAACTTCGACTACGACTACGAGTATATGGCAGAAGAAATTGTTGCACAAATCAAAAGTAACTGCAATCTAAACGGAGTGGAAGAGCCCAATATCTTCACTGAGTTCGGCTCCTTTACGGTGGGCGAGAGTGGCGCAACGCTCTTCTCGGTGCTCAACCAGAAGCAGCAGAACGACAGGGAGCGTTGGTATATGATAGATAGTTCGTTTATGACCACCCTGCCCGACATCTGGGGTATAGACCAGCGCTATCCTCTGCTCGCCATCAACCATTGGGACAAGGAGTATCAGCGTGTCTTCCTCGGTGGTCTGACGTGCGATAGCGAGGACTTTTATAGTGGCGAGTCGCACTCCAATGCGGTCTTCCTGCCCAAACTCGAAGAGGAGGAGCCTCTCTATGTCGGATTCTTCCATACGGGCGCATATCAGGAGTCGGTGGGTGGTTTTGGTGGCATCCAGCACTGCCTTACCCCTGCACCCAAGCACATCCTTATTGATATTGACAAGGAGACGGGCGAGTACTACACCCGACTTTTTGCCAAGGAGCAGAGTTATCGTTCTATGCTCCGCATCCTCGGTTATTAAACAAAGAGCCAACTCTTAGCGAGTTGGCTCTTTGTTTAATAACGTCTAACGTCTAACGTCAATAGTCCTAAGGCTTATAGGGCTTATAGGGCTTATAGGTCTTATAAGGAGTTTAAGGGCTTTAATGTCCTTAATGTCCTTAATGTCCTTAATGTCCTTAATGTCCTTAATGTCCTTAATGTCCTTAATGTCCTTAATGTCCTTATCTTCCCTCCCCCTAACTTGGGGGGGAGAGTTCTCAAAGCGGTAAAAACACAGAGAACGGAGGGATTTTTGTGCCAAAAGAAGGAGCGGCTCCGCAGTTTGCTTAGCGCAAATGAGGAAGCCGCTCTCTGAATTTTGGTGCAAAAAGCACCCGTTATCTGCGTTTTTTTACTCTTCTTCGGACATTGTGGTATAAACGTTAGTCACATCATCATCCTCTTCGAGCTTCTCGATGAGTTTGTTGAGTGCCTCACGCTGCTCGGGAGTGACATCTTTGGTGTCGGTGGGGATGCGAACGAACTCACCGCTGACAATCTCCATATTGTGCTCATCAAGATAGGACTGGATAGCACCGAAAGCCTCATATTTGGCGTAGATGTTGATGATGTTCTCGTCATCCACAAAGAGCTCGGTCATATCGAGGTCGATAAGCTCCAATTCGAGTTCGTCAATGTCGATACCCTCCTTCATTGCGGTTTTGAATACGCAGAGGTGGTCGAACATAAAGGTTACGCTACCGCTGGTGCCGAGCGTACCGCCGCACTTGTTGAAGTAGCTGCGCACGTTGGCAACAGTACGGGTGGTGTTGTCGGTTGCGGTCTCCACCAAAACAGCGATACCGTGAGGACCATAACCCTCATATACCATCTCTTTGTAGTCGGTGGTATCTTTGGATACTGCACGTTTGATGGCACGCTCTACGTTCTCTTTGGGCATATTCTCTGCCTTAGCATTCTGCAAGAGCACCCTCAGACGGGTGTTGCCCGAAGGATCGGGACCGCCTGCCTTAACAGCGATTTCAATCTCTTTACCAATTTTAGTAAACGTGCGAGCCATATTGCCCCAGCGTTTCAGCTTACGCGCTTTGCGATACTCAAAAGCCCTTCCCATAGTGTGGATGTTATTATCTATTAATTATATATTTTGTCAAGTGGCGCAAAAGTAAGAAATAAAGTTGAAAGTTGAAAGTTGAAAGTTGAGAATTCTACCAATTTCTGCTATCTTTGCAAAAATTAACAATGGTGACTATGATTCAAGACGAGGTAAATAGGGCAGTAGAGGTGCTGAAAAAGGGAGGAATAATTCTCTATCCTACCGATACGGTATGGGGCATTGGTTGCGATGCCACAAACCAAGAGGCGGTGGAGCGCATCTACACGCTCAAAGGCTCTGTGAATAAGAAGGGTATGATTGTCCTGTTGGACACGCCCGCCGAGGTGGGGCGTTACATTCGCCGTGTGCCAGAGGTGGCATACGACCTTATGGAACTAACGGATAAGCCCCTGACACTCATCTTGGATGGTGCGGTGGGAGTTGCTCCGAACCTCATCCCCGAGGAGGGCTCGCTCGCCATAAGAGTTCCCGACCACGATTTTTGTCGTAGGGTTGTGGGCAGGCTTCGCCGTCCGTTGGTCTCCACTTCTGCAAACTTCTCGGGCGAGGCCACACCACTCCGCTTCGAGGATATTGTAGAGGGTATCAAAGAGGGTGTTGATATGGTCGTAAACCCCGCCTTCGAGGGCAAGCCCACACGCAAAGCCTCCTCCATAATGAGCATAAAGGAGGACGGAGAGTTCAAAATTTTGAGGTAAAACACATATAGTGGGTAAATTTTGCACCGCTCTTCGATAGTCGAGTTCCTCATTTACCTCAAAGTAAACTGCGGACTCGCTCTCTTGTTTGGCACAAAATTTCCTCCACTCTCTGCGTTTTAATTTTATAAAACGATGAAACAGACTACCAAGATACAGCAGCGTTTTGCCGATGCGGACTCGCTGGGGCACATCAACAACATCCACTTGCAGGAGTACTTCGATTTGGGCAAGATGGAGCTCTATGCCGACATTTTGGGCGATAGGATAGATTGGCGAGGTGTGAATCTGGTGCTTGTGAGCATCAAGACCGATATGATGCGCCAAACCCGCCTGGGCGACAACATAGAGGTAGAGTCGTGGGTTGAGAGCCTCGGCACGAAGAGTATGCAGGTGCACCAAAGACTCATCAATGTCGATGACGGACTGCCCAATGCCGAGTGCCACACGGTGGTTGTCTGCTTCGACTTCGCCACCCAACGTGCCATCCCATTCCCCGATGAGTGGCGCAGGCTTATAGAATTGAGGCAAATGCGAGTAAGCGAGTGCAGAGGCTGCTCGCAGACTATGCCGAGCGGGAGCATTTTAGAGCAGCCGAAGGCTGGTCAATTGAAAGTTGAAAAATTTTTTTGAGGTTGTCAATGGCCATAATAATTTCTAACTACTCACAATTATGCGAACTCCGATACCATACCTCTTGCTTTTGGTGGCACTTGTGTTGTCCAAGAGTGTTGTGGCTGCCACTCCCGATGGTTTGGTGGCTAATGCGCCTGAGTATTCGCTCTATGATTTGGAGTTGAGCAGTCAGTCGGAGTTGAGCGATGAGCCCTCGTGGTTCGACTATTATGCGTGGGAAAGGAGCGATAAAATCAAGCGTAAAGGTAGAACGATAATGGCATCGGGAAGTGTTATCGCCGCTACTGGAATAGCAGTGACGTGGGAAACGATAGATATTATTCGCGATGTGATGGACGAGGCAAATGCCGAAGGAAATGTGGCAGGAGGTATACTTGGGTTATTTCTGACATCCACACTCGGCGTAGTAGGAATTGGAATGGCGACTGTGGGGATTGTTGAGATATTATACTCACTGCCATACTACACTTGGGGTGTTCATTTGGGCAAGAGTGATTTGTCGACTTTCAATATAGATAGCGAGTTTGTCGGTTTTCGCGGTATGCTGGAATTGGGACTCTCTGCGGCTCCATCGGCAGATATTGTCTATGGTTATAACTATAAGGATGTTTTTGTGGGTGCCGGTGTGGGGTATGCACTGCCACTGGGCGAGCCGAAAGAGTTCTGTGTTCCTGCCTACCTCAATGTGCGCTGGCAGATTAGCCATAGTCGTGTAGCACCATTTGTGGGTGCCAAAGCGGGCATAGATTGCCACCACCTAACTCCTTTTTTGGCTGTTGATTGGGGTACAAGGGTGCGTTGCAAACACTCCTACAACTCGTGGTGGTACTCGCTGAACTGCTCCATCTATAACAAGCGTTGGGCTTTGGGCGTCCGTGTGGCACGCTCGTTCTAAATAGACACTATTCCTTAGGATATTAAACTCCTATAAGCCATAGGACCATTGACGTTAGACGTTAGACATTTTAGGGCAGAAAACTCTGCCCTAAAAAACTAAAACATATCCATCAGTGCGTCCAAGTCGCGGCGTTCTTTCTTTGTTGGGCGACCTGTGCCCCTGTCGCGCGAAATGAAGATGGTCTCCTTGGGTGGATTGAGTTTTGCCATCTCCTCCTCGGGAGTCATATCGAGGCAGTAGGTGGGCACATCCTTTGCGGGCAGGCGGCGCTCCACAATGCCCAATACCTTGTAAGTAAAGCGCATCACGGGCACCTTCTTGACTGTCAGCACATCGCCCTCCTTGACCTCTTTGGAGGGTTTTGCCTCCGAACCATTTATCGTCACTTTGCCTGTGCGGCACGCCTCGGCTGCATCGCTGCGGGTCTTGAAAATCCTCACCGCCCACAGCCATTTATCTACTCTTGTCTGCATAAAAGTCGCTCTAATTTTTCCAAAGTTACGAATTTTTGTGCTAACTTCGCAAACTAAATTGACTTTAAGCAGACAAAACTATGGATATTGAGCAGAAAGTGGCAGGTTTTACGCCTGAGGGCGATGCAGTGGTGGTCTACACTATGCGTAACTCAAAGGGCTACGAGGTGGAACTGTGTAATGTGGGCGCAGCGATTGTTGCTGTGAGGGTGCCCGACAAAGAGGGTAGGGTAGGCGATGTGGCTCTCGGCTACGAGAACCGTATGGAGTACCTCACTGAGGGTGCTTGTATGGGTAAGGTGCCCGGCAGGTACGCCAACCGCATTGCCAAAGGACACTTTGTGCTCGATGATAAGGAGTACCGCTTGGCAATCAACAACTCGCCCAACGCACTGCACGGAGGCCCCAAGGGCTTCCATATGTGCCTCTGGGAGGGACGTGTGGAGGAAAATAGGGTGGTCTTTGCCATAGACTCGCCCGATGGCGATGAGGGCTACCCCAGCGACCTCTATGTTGAGGCTGTCTACGATTGGGATGACGACAATCGCTTGGAACTCACGCTTTTGGCACAGACCAATGGCGCAACTATCATCAACCTCACAAACCACGCATATTTCAACCTCGCAGGTGCCGGTAGCGGCGATATTAAGGCTCACACCTTGCGCCTTAATGCCTCGCGCTATCTGCCCACCGACCAAACACTCATCCCTACGGGCGCATTGGCAGAGGTGGAGGGTACGCCTATGGATTTCCGCACCCCCAAGGCTCTCGGCAAGGACTTGGAGGCCGACTTCCCCGCACTCATCTATGGCAAGGGCTACGACAACTGCTGGGCAATTGACGACTACAAGGAGGGCGAAATTAGGGAGGCTGCGCTGCTCTCCGACACCGCATCGGGACGTACTCTGAGGGTGCTTACCGACCAACCGGGTGTGCAGGTCTATACGGGCAATTGGCTGTCGGGTATCCCTATGGGTAAGGGTGGCGTGCGCTATGAGGACTATTCGGGCGTGGCTATCGAGTGCCAGAACTTCCCCGATGCGCCCAACAAACCCCACTTCCCCAATGCCATACTCCGCAAGGGCGAGAGGTATGAGCGACATATTGTATTTGAGTTTGGGATAGACAAATAGCGAGTGTGCCTTGTGGGCGGCTGATTTCTGTGGGTGTTTTCTGCGTTACGCTTGCGCTCGAAATGCTCATTTACTTTTGTAAACTCCGCCTTCTCGCGCTACGCAAGCCTTGAAAACCCCTCACATAAATCACCCGCAGGTTGTGGGGTGGCACAAAATTTCCTCCACAAAACCCACTCGCTGTTTTTTTGTCTAACGTCTAACGTCTAACGTCAATAGTCCTAAGTCTTATAGGGCTTATAGGGCTTATAGGGCTTATAGGGCTTATGGGAGTTTAAGGAGTTTAACGACCTTAATGTCCTTAATGTCCTTAATGTCCTTAATGTCCTTAATGTCCTTAACCTAACTTAGGGGAGCATTTTAGACAAAACAAAGTTTTGTCAATTTTCAATTTTCAATTCTCAATTCTCAATTCTCAATTCTCAATTGACCTTATCTCGGGCACGCAATTTGTACTCAGCGGAGGGTGTATGTTCATCTTTTCGTTTTATGTGTCCTAATCGTCCCAATCATCAGCAGGTTGTAAAATATAATTCGCAGGCGAGAGTTATTCCTTTGAAGGAGCGATGGAATAACAGCCCCTCGAAACGTAAAAACAACCACACTATGAGTACAGAAAAAGCCGCACGCATCCAAACTTCCATTCTCAATGCGGCAGAGAAACGAGCACTTGTTTGGCTCGCACACCGACAGCCAAGCTGGGTGACTTCCGACATACTTACATATATAGGTGTTGCGGGAGCCTTCCTTTGCGGACTCGGATTTGCCCTATCAAGCATCAACCTCAACTACCTTTGGCTCTCCTCGCTCGGACTTGTCGTAAATTGGTATGGCGACTCGCTCGATGGCACCCTCGCCAGGGTGAGAGGCACGCAACGCCCCAAGTATGGGTTCTTTATTGACCACTCCATAGACGCTATAACCATTACGTTGATGTGTGTGGGCGCAGGCTTGTCGCCACTGCTGAGATTGGATGTGGCTTTGTGTGTTTTGGTCGCCTATCTTATTCTCTCGGTCTACACTTACGTCTGCACCATTTGCACAGGCGAAATGCGCCTTACTTATGGCAAACTCGGACCTACGGAGTTCCGACTGATAGTTATCATCCTCAATACCATCTTCATCTTTACCCCGTGGAGTGATTATGTCTATACCTTTGGTAAAGAGGTTTTTACGCTTTTTGACCTTATCGCCTCGGGAGTGGTCGTAATTATTATGGTGTTGTGGCTCGTCCAATGGCTCATAGATCGCAAGAAACTCTCGATTATTGACCCCCTTAGAAAGAATTAACTCCTATAAGCTCTATAAGCCCTATAAGCCTTAGGACTATTGACGTTAGACCTTAGACAATAAACAAGAAACCTTATGGTCACAAAATATCTCCAATTTATGCTCAGCAGGGCTCTCGGTACGGGTGTGGATACGCTTGTGCTGTGGTTCCTTTCGCACTTTGTTTTCGGCGGGGGCTATTGGGCTACTTACGTCATTTCGCCCATTCTCTCGTTCGAGGCGGCTGTGATGTGCAACTTCCTCTGCTCCTACTTTTGGATTTGGCGCAACAGGATAACCACCCATAGTAACCGCTCCTTCTGGCGTCACTTTGTGGCGTTCAACCTTTCATCGCTTGCGGGCTTCCTTGTGAAGATGCTCTTTCTGCTCCTCTTCGAGAGACTCTTTGGCTGGGGTGTTGTGGTCTGCAACCTTGTGGCACTCTGCATATCGGGCGTGCTCAACTTCTTCCTCTCCGAGTCGGTGGTCTTCCGCCAACGCAAGCCTCGCCCCGAGCACGAACTCCTCTCGGTGGAGGAACTCGCCTCGTTATCTCCTCTGTTTAGGGGAACGTTGGGTAGGCTTTTTGCCCGCTTTGCTATGTGGCTCTGCGGCGTGGGACGAATAAACCGCCTCTACGACACCATCTACCCCCACAAAGGGGTTGAGGGCGCAAGGGCGGCACTCGACTACTTGGGCTGTGACTACCTTGTGGGCAATCCCGAAAGGCTCAATACGCTCCCCGAAGGGGCTTTTATCACTATCAGCAACCACCCCTACGGGGCTGTGGATGGAGTGATACTCTTGGATATGATTGGTCATCACCGCCCCGACCTGAGGATTATGGTCAATAAGATACTCGGCAGGGTGGAGAGTATGCGCGACAACTTCTTTACGGTAACGCCCACCGAAACCGAGAAGAAGAGTGCCGATGCCCAAACTCTCGGCTCCCTCAGGGCAACCCTCGCACACCTGAGGGCGGAACACCCTCTGGGACTCTTCCCTTCGGGCGCAGTGTCCGACCTGCACCTTTGGCGTGGCGACATCAGCGATAGGGAGTGGCAGGAGAGCGTTGTAAGACTCATCGAAAAGGCGCGGGTACCCGTAGTGCCCATCCACTTCGAGGGGCGCAACTCGCTCTTCTACTACTCGTTGGGGCTTATTGACTGGCGCATAAGACTCCTCAGGCTCCCCCGCGAGGTGCTCAACAAGGGGCGTGGCAAACACCGAGTGACCATTGGCAAGACAATACTCCCCGAAGAGTTGAGGGCAGCAGGTGGCAGCGAGCAGATAAGAGCCCTTCTGCGTAGTGCGGTCTATGATATGCCCTCGCCCAAGTGCTACACCCCTTCGAGCAAGCTACAAAACAGCGACTCGTAGTTGGGTATCGTAAATTTTACCACTATCTTTCGCTGATATACAATAGGTTGTGTTGTAATGTGTGTGCTTGAAAATGCAAATTTACTTCTATCTTGGGATTGTCGTTTGCACATAATTTGTACATTTGTAATGTTAAAGAAATACACAAATTAAAAACAAAAGAGTATGAAAAAAATCTTTACAACTCTTGCAGTGATGCTGATGGGCATCTTTGCACTCTCGGCACAGAGCCAATTCCTCGGCAAGTGGACCACCATAGACGACAAAACCAAAGAGCCCGCAGGTATCGTTGAGATTTACCAGGACGCCGATGGTCTTATTTATGGCAAACTCGTGGGCGTCTATGGCGATGATAAGAGCGGCATTGGTACTATGATTGTCAGGGGTATGAAGTATGAGGATGGCAAACTCGTGGGTGGCAAGGTTTACGATCCCGATGCAGACAAACTCTACTACTGCACCATCAAATACGATGCAGCCAAAGAGGAGCTCAACCTTCGTGGTTCGCTCGACAAGAAGGGCCTCTTGGGTCGCACACAGACTTGGCTCAAATACAAAGAATAAAACACTCTCATTATATACAAACAAACGCAGGTTCGGGCTGACGAGGGGACTCATCAGTCCGAAATTTTTTTTGCGAGTGTGCCTTACGGGTGCTTTTTGCACCAAAATTCAGAGAGCGACATCCTCATTTGCGTCAAGCAAACTCCGGTGTCGCTCCTTCTTTTGGCACAAAAATCCCTCCGCAAAACCCGCTCGCCCGAGTGTGCCTTACGGGCGGCTGATTTCTGTGGGCGATTTCTGCGTTACGCTCGGGCTCGGAATGCTCATTTACCTCTGAGTAAACTCCGCTTCCTCGCCCTTCGCAAGCCTTGAACTCGCCACACATAAATCACCCGCAGGTTGTGGATGGTGGCACAAAAATCCCTCCGCAAAACCCACTCGCTGTATTTTGTCTAACGTCTAACGTCAATAGTCATAAGGCTTATAGGGCTTATGGGGCTTATGGGGCTTATGGGAGTTTAAGGAGTTTAACGACCTTAATGTCCTTAATGTCCTTAATGTCCCTTACCTAACTTAGGAGAGCATTTTAGACAAAACAAAGTTTTGTCAATTCTCAATTCTCAATTCTCAATTCCTCCTATCCCCGTGGGGAGCACAAAGCCTATCCCCTCCGAGGTTGCTTTTTTGTCGTGCTGTATCGCCTCACGGAGTTGCTCGTCCGTAAGGGTGCAATCGGTGGGTAGCCCATAGCGGGCAATGAGCCTCTCGATGCGCTCGGCATCTTCGGCAGAGATTGTGCCCCTCTGCAACGACTCTCGGGTGGCACGAATGGTGCCGATAGCCACCGCCTCGCCGTGGGTATAGTCGGTTGTGAGGCTCTCTATGGCGTGTGCCCAGGTGTGCCCAAGGTTGAGAATACGCCTTTCGCCCTTCTCGTAGGGGTCGCGCCCAACGATGGCGCATTTTACTGCCACACTGCGACTTACAGCCTCCTCCAAGAGTGCCTCCTTACCTCGCAAGGTCGCAAGGTCGTTCTGCTCAAAGAGCGTAAAGAGCTCCCCATCGCCAATAATTGCCGCCTTAATCATCTCGGCAAGCCCCGAGCGAAATTCCCTCTCGGGAAGCGTGGAGAGGAGTGAAGCATCGCACAGCACAAAGTCGGCAGGAGCAAACGCCCCGACCATATTTTTGTATCCCCCCATATTGACGCCACATTTGCCCCCAATGGCTGCATCGACCTGCGCCAAAAGCGTAGTTGGCACAAGTCCGAAGCGTACACCACGCATAAAAGTCGCCGCCACGAAGCCAACAAGGTCGCATACCACACCTCCTCCAATACCAAGCAGGAAGGTCTGCCTATCAGCCTTGCTCTCAATGAGTTCCTGCCACAGCATTGTGGCAAGTTCGAGGTTTTTATTCTCCTCGCCTGCGGGTATTACGACACTTTCGGGAATCAACTCCGAAAGGTTGTGCAGAGCCTCCACTTCGGCATCGACAAATGCAACAACACGCCCTTTGGGGAGCAATTCTGCCAATGTTTTGCGCACCGAGCCCACTACAATACGAGTAGACGAAGAGCGGGTAAATTGTATATCGGAGAGAATTTTCATCATTTTCATACCTTAATTTTATACAAAGGTAGTACAAAAAAGGGTATAATTTACTACCTTTGCGACCAAAATAATAGGAAAACAGATGCAGAAACTACGCAACATCGCAATTATCGCACACGTTGACCACGGAAAGACTACACTCGTGGACAAGATGATTCTCCAAGCCAACCTTATACGCAATCAGGAGGCGCAAAACACTCTTGTGTTGGACAACAACGACTTGGAGCGCGAGAGGGGTATAACCATTCTCTCCAAGAACGTGTCGGTAATCTACAACGGCTACAAAATTAACATTATTGACACCCCTGGTCACTCCGACTTTGGTGGAGAGGTTGAGAGGGTGCTGAATATGGCAGATGGCGTAATCCTCTTGGTGGACGCCTTTGAGGGTACTATGCCTCAAACTCGCTTTGTGCTCCAAAAGGCTCTCGCGCTGGGCAAAAAGCCTATCGTGGTGGTAAACAAGGTCGATAAGCCCAACTGCCGCCCCGACTTTGTGCACGAGCAGGTCTTTGACCTTATGTTCACGCTTGATGCCAACGAGGAGCAGCTCGACTTCCGCACCATCTATGGTAGCGCAAAGCAGGGCTGGATGAGCCACTCCTACAAGGAGAAGACCAACTCCATTACACCTTTGCTCGATACGATTATTGACGACATCCCCGAGCCCGAAAAGGTGGAGGGAACGCCCCAAATGCTCATCACCTCGCTCGAATACTCACCCTACTTAGGTCGTATTGCTGTGGGTAAACTCACTCGTGGCTCGCTCCGCTCGGGTATGAACGTGACGCTCGCCAAACGTGATGGCTCGCTCATAAAGACCAAAATCAAAGACCTTATGGTCTTCGAGGGTTTGGGTAAATCGAAGGTGGAGAGTGTGGAGTGTGGCGAGATATGCGCTCTGGTGGGTATTGACGGTTTCGAGATTGGCGATACCATCTGTGACTACGAAAATCCTGAGCCACTGCCTCCTATCGCCATTGACGAGCCTACGATGAGTATGCTCTTTACCATCAACGATTCGCCCTTCTTCGGCAAAGATGGTAAGTATGTGACCAGCCGCCACATCAAGGAGCGCTTGGACAAGGAGTTGGAGAAAAACCTCGCACTGAGGGTTGTGCAGGGCGAGAGTGCCGACAAATTCATTGTCTATGGTCGTGGTGTGCTGCACCTCTCGGTACTCATCGAGACTATGCGCCGCGAGGGCTACGAGTTGCAGGTAGGTCAGCCTAAGGTCATCTTCAAGGAGATTGATGGTGTGAAGTGTGAGCCCGTGGAGGAACTTACGATTGATGTGCCCGATGACTACGCAGGTAAGGCTATTGAACTTACGACCAAGCGCAAAGGTACGCTCAAAAATATGGAGTCGCGCAACGAGCGCACAAGGCTCGAATTTGAGATACCCTCGCGTGGTATCATAGGTCTGAGGAGCAACCTGCTGACCGCCACTGCCGGAGAGGCTATTATGGCTCACCGCCTGAAAGGCTTTGAGCCCTACAAGGGCGAGATAGAGATGCGCTCGGTAGGCTCGTTAGTGGCTATGGAGACGGGACAGGCATACGCCTATGCACTCGGCAAGGTGCAGGATAGGGGCCGCTTCTTTGTGGAGCCCGGCGATGAGATCTACTGCGGACAGGTGGTGGGCGAGAATACCCGCGACAACGACATCTGTCTGAACCTTACCAAGAGCAAAAAACTCACTAATATGCGTGCCAGCGGCTCGGACGATAAAATTATTCTTGCGCCCGCTGTGAAGTTCTCGTTGGAGGAAGCACTTGAATATATCCGCGAGGACGAGTATGTGGAGATTACGCCCAAGTTTATGCGTATGCGTAAGATATTGTTGAGCGAGATTGACCGTAAGCGTGCCGAAAAGGCACAATCATAAAAAAGTGGGGAGTTCCGAAGAACTCCCCACTTTTTTATTGTCTAACGTCTAACGTCAATAGTCCTAAGGCTTATAGGGCACATAAGCCTTAGGGGACTTTAATGACCTTAAAAAACTTTCAACTTTTAACTTTACCTGATTGTTGCGCCGGCCTTCTTGGCAAATGCGTCTATCAAGCGATTCATAGTGTTGTCGATAGTCTTATCGTCCAAGGTTCGACTCTCGTCTTGGAGAATGAAACCAAGAGCGTAGGACTTCTTTCCAGCCTCCAACTTGTCGCCCGTGTAGACATCAAAGAGTGTTACATCCCTGAGTAATTTCTTTTCGGTCTGGAAGGCAATCTGGCGGAGTTCGGCATAGCTGACGCCACTATCTACGAGCAGTGCAAGGTCACGCTTAACGGCAGGGAACTTGGCGAGTTCGTGTGCCGTAACTTTGTGCTTGCGAGTGTATTTCAAAAGGGTATCGAAGTCGATGTCGAGGTAGTAGACCTCGCCTTTCAGGTCGAACATCTTGCGCACTTTGGGCGAAACGGTAGCAATCTGCAACAGCTCCTTGTTGCCCGCTTTGAGGCTCAGACCCTCCGAGTAGAGCTCGTTCACGAGGGGCTCACTGCGCAATTGATAAATATCCATACCAAAGCGGCGCAAAATCTTCTCTGCAATGGCTTTCAGCGAGAAGAAGTCGCTTGCCGTAGCCTTGCTATTCCACGACTGGGTGGTTTGTGCGCCCGAAATGGCAACTGCCAGGCGGCTACCCTCCGAGTAGGGTGCCAAGCCGCCCTCCTCCTTGCGCTCAGGGGCGTAAGAGTAGGTGTTACCAAACTCATAAATCTTCACGCTCTGTGCTTTGTGGTTCACGTTGAGGCTCACAACCTCCAAAAGACCATAGAGCAGGGTTTGACGCATAACACCGAGGTCGGCACTCAGGGGGTTCATAATCTTCACGCAGTTGGCTGCGGGGAACGCCTCGGAGTTCTCGTAGTAACTGCTCTTCGAGAGAGAGTTGTTCATAACCTCCGCAAAGCCACAAGCCGAGAGCATATCGCTAACCATATTGCGGAGTTTGTCGCGGTTGGGTTTTTGCTCGTAGGAGAGGGTAGAATTGACGTGCTCGGGAATCTCCACGTTGTTGTAGCCATAGATGCGCAAAATCTCCTCCACCAAGTCGGCAGGACGCTGAACATCAACCCTATAAGCGGGTACAAGCACCGATAAGCCCTTCTCGCTCTTGCTTACAATCTCGATGTCGAGGTCGCGGAGAATCTCGCAGATGGTCTCGTTGCCAATCTTCTTACCTATGAGGTTGTCGATATAGTCGAAAGTGATGTCAATAGCAAATGGTGCTACGGGGGCGGGGTAGAGGTCGGTAATCTCGGAGGTTATCTCACCACCGGCGAGTTCCTTGATGAGCAATGCCGCACGTTTGAGGGCGTAGACCGTGATGTTGGGGTCTATGCCACGCTCGAAACGGAACGATGCATCGGTCGATAGGGCGTGACGCTTAGCGGTCTTGCGCACCCATACGGGGTTGAAATATGCACTCTCCAAGAATACGTTGGTAGTGCTCTCGCTAACGCCCGAGTGCTCGCCACCAAAGACGCCCGCAATACACATAGGCTTCTCGCTGTCGCAAATCATAAGGTCCCTATCCGAGAGGGTACGCTCCACGCCATCGAGGGTGCGGAATTTGGTACCTTCGGCGCAGGTGCGAACAACCACCTCATTACCCTCAATCTTGTCTGCATCGAAGGAGTGGAGGGGCTGGCAGAGTTCGTGGAGAACGTAGTTCGTTACATCCACTACATTGTTTTTGGGATTGATGCCGATAGCCCTAAGTGCGTTCTGCAACCATTGGGGCGAGGGTGCAACCTTCACACCCGAAATGTTCACGCCCGCATAGCGGGGTGCTGCCTCGGTGTTCTCAACCCTTACCTTCGTTACGCGCGAAGTGTTGTCAACCTTGAAATCTTCCACGCTGGGCAACACCAACTCTGCCTCTCTGCCCTGAGAACGGAGGTAGGCATAGAGGTCGCGTGCTACGCCATAGTGCGAGCCTGCATCTATACGGTTGGGTGTCAAGCCGATACCCAAGCGGTAGTCGTTGGTAAGGCGGAGGTACTCCATTGCGGGAGTGCCGGGGATGGCGTCTTGGTCGAGTTCCATAATACCATCGTGCGAAGCACCAATGCCGAGTTCGTCTTCGGCACAGAGCATACCGAGCGACTCCACGCCACGGATTTTGCTGCGTTTGATTTTGAATACCTCCTCGGAATTAATAGGGTGCAACTCTGCTCCTACGGTGGCGCACATAACCTTCAAGCCCTTGCGGCAGTTTGCAGCACCGCACACGATACCCAGAGGCTCTTCGGCACCCACATCTACGGTGGTAATGTGGAGGTGGTCAGAGTCGGGATGGTCCTCGCAAGTGAGCACCTCGCCCACAACAACGCCTTTAAGACCGCCCTTTACAGCCTCCAATTTCTCGAAATCCTCAATTTCCAGACCTATATCCGTGAGAATTACCGATGCCTCCTCGGCTGTGAGGTCGCTTTTGAGATAGTTTTTGAGCCAATTGTAAGAGATATTCATAGTGTCTTTTTATGTTATTTGTTTTACTTGTCGCGTGGAAATGTTGTTTCAACCTACAAAAATAAGAATATAAATTGAA
>JAFTUI010000025.1 GCA_017466345.1 Tidjanibacter sp.
CACCCTTGTTATCCCTGCAAGAAAAACAAGATAGGTAGATGCCAACCGCCTGCCTGCGGCAGTCGTGGCAAGACGGACAGCAACAGAGAAGGTTTGTCTTATCACATATCTCTCAGTTCTCCCATAACTCCCATAAGTCTTATACGCCCTATAAGCCCTATATGCCTTAGGACTATTGACGTTAGACGTTAGACGTTAGACCATAATCCCAGCGAGTGGGTTTTGTGAGGTGATTTTTGTGCCAAACAAGCGAGCAAGTCCGCAGTTTGCTCAGCGCAAATGAGGAAGTTGCGATGCGCAGTTTGGTGCAAAAAGCACCCACAAGGCACACTCGCCCGAATGAACTCGATACTCTCTTAGCGTATCGAGTTCATTCGGATGCTCGCCTTCACAAAGGCAAGCGCACGAATACGCTCAATCTCAATATCTTTGTCGGCGTGATGGGGGTTTTGGCTCACGAGCTTTATGCACCCTGGTCGCTCCGACTTATGGATGTATTTGACAGTCACATACTCCTCGCCTTCGAGGTCTATGGAGAGCAGATACATATCGCCCCAGAAGATGTTGCTCCAATCGTTCATCTGCTTGTAGAGGACAATGTCGCCGCTCTTCAACAAGGGGTACATACTGTCGCCCACAACATAAATCGCGCCATCGCACTTGGGCAGATTGGGGATGTGGATGTAGTCTACGGGCTTAACCTTCGAGGGGTCCAAAAAGAGAGGCACCAAACCTGCGGTACCCTCCATATTATAGAGGGGCACACTCTGATGGGGTATGGTGTTGTCGGTGCGGAGGGTAAAACGCTGCCACTCCTCTTTGGGGCAGTTGAACATTTCGCCCTTGCCGGTGTCGAGCCAGTCGGGGTTTACATTCAATTCCTGAACTAATATATTTTTGTTTCTTTCCGAGAGTGCGCTCTTGTCGTTCTCTATCATCGAGAGGGCACTTTTGCCCACTCCGAGCACCGCCGCAAAGGCCTCTCCCGTCATTTCTAAATTTTTACGAATTCTCTTTACTCGTTGTCCCTTACTATCAGCCATATAGATACTCTTTTGAATTTTTTTCCTCTTCGGGTGGTTGTAAATTCAATTTTTGAACATACCTTTGTGGTGCAAAGTTAAGAAATTTATTTCGATTGAACAAATCTACAAACCTTAAAATTTTACACAAGATGCACGAAAAAGACAAAACCCCACAGCGATTGTTCGGTTGTGCTGAACATACCGACCCACGCTCCGAGTTCAATTTCACAGATGAGGACTACACCCTTGTTTGGGAGTCGCTTCTTGGTGCCATTGGCGAGAGCAACTATTTCAGTGGCAAAATCCATACCGACCACGAGGGCTTCTGCTCGGTGCTGACCATCTCGGTGATAATCTACCGCGATAGGGAGCAGCCCGAATGTCCCGTTTGCGACATTGTGCCCATTTGGTGGCAAATGGCGACCTACTCCAACTTCGATGGCGAAGGCGAACTCTGCAAGGAGTGCCCCAACGACTTCGAGTTTTGCGACCTTAGGAGAGTCTGCAAAGGGAATTGAGAATTGAGAATTGAGAGTTGAGAGTTGAAAGTTTCCCATTTCTCCCATTTCTCCCATTTCTCCCATTTCTCTCATTATTCCCATTTCAATTTTGAATTTTGAATTTTGAATTCTTATGACCTTTCTCGATTTCACATCTCGGATGTTTCCCTCGTTTAGGGCGACACCGTTCCACACCCGCTACTACGCACTTCTTCAAGCCTTTGCCGAGGGCAAGGTGCGCCGACTTATGATTACACTTCCCCCACAGCACGGCAAGTCGCTCGGCTCCTCGGTGGCTCTGCCTGCGTGGCTGCTGGGCAACAACCCCAACCTGCACGTTGCCATAGCCTCTTATAGTGCCTCCTTGGCGCAGAAGTTCAATAAGAGGGTGCAGCGACTCATCGACTCGCCCGCCTACACCGACCTCTTTCCCGACACCACCATCAAGGCATCAGGCCGCACGGGCTCCTACCAGCGCACCGGCGAACTAACGGAGATTGTGGGACATTCGGGCGACTTGGTGGCAGTTGGCAGGGAGGGCTCGCTGACGGGCAACCCTGTCGATGTATTTATTATTGATGACCTCTACAAAGACGCTATGGAGGCAAACTCTCCAACCGTGAGGGACAACTGCTGGGATTGGTACACCTCGGTGGTCCGCACCAGGGAGCACAACAACTCTCAGGAACTAATCGTCTTCACACGCTGGCACAAGGAGGACCTCATAGGTCGCATAATGCAGAAAGAGAGGGTGGTAGAACTCCGTGAGTGGAGCCAACTCGACACCATAAAGTCCAACGAGTGGCTCCACCTAAACCTCGAAGCCCTCAAAACCACCCCCGCCACCGAACTCGACCCCCGCGAGGTGGGCGAGGCGTTGTGGGAGGAGCGACACTCGGCAGAACTCCTCAGGGAGAAGCAGCGACTCGACACTCTGCAATTCGAGGCTATGTATCAAGGTCGTCCCTCGGATGCTGCGGGTCTGCTCTATGGCGACAACTTTAAGACATACACCGTTCTGCCAAAATCCACCGAGGTTACTCGCAAGGCAAACTACACCGACACTGCCGATACGGGAGATGACTACCTCTGCTCGGTCAGCTACTCGGTGGGATTAGACGGGGATATCTACATCGAAGATGTGGTCTATTCGCGTGAGAAGATGGAGATTACCGAGCCGCTTGTTGCGAAGATGCTCACCGAGCGGGGCACCCGCGAGGCACTCATCGAGAGCAACAATGGTGGCAGGGGCTTTGCCCGCAATGTGGGACGACTTGCCCCGGGTTGCTCGGTGGCGTGGTTTCACCAGAGTGCCAACAAGGAGGCCCGCATACTCTCCAACGCCTCCACAGTTCTGCGCACCATCCGTATGCCCATAGATTGGAAGGAGCGATGGGGCGATTGGGCGGCACACCTTATGGGCTACAACCGCCGCTTCCGCACCAACCGCTGGCACGATGCGGCAGATGTGCTGACGGGCATTGTCGAGTGCGAGGTTGGACGCACGCTCCGCAAACGAATACTCAGCACGGGCTTTTCGGTACGCAACTGTGTTCGCCCCAAGGAGCCACCCAAGCCACCCCAACGCCTCACGGATGAGGACTTCCGCAGGGCTGCCGAGAGCCTTGGCGTGGAAGAGGCTGCGCTGAGGGCTGTGGTGGAGGTGGAGTGCTCCTCCAAGGGCGGTTTCCTTGCGGACGGCAGACCCCGAATACTCTTCGAGGGGCACATCTTCTGGCAGAGGCTCCAAAGGCGAGGCATAGACCCCTCCACACTCGCCACCTCCAACCCCGACATCCTCTATCCCCGTTGGACACGCACCCATTACAAAGGTGGCAAAGGCGAGTGGGAGCGTTTTGGGCGTGCGGCGGCGATATGCGAGAGTGCGGCTGTGGAGTCGGCAAGTTGGGGACTGTTTCAGATTATGGGATTTCATTGGAAGACCTGCGGTTGCGGCTCGGCAGAGGAGTTCCGCAGGGCTATGGAGCGCAGCGAGGGGGAGCAATTGAGGTTAGCGATGAAATTTCTCGAAAAAACGGGTATTGCGGTGTATCTTAAAACAAAAGATTGGTGTACCTTTGCACTCAGATACAACGGTAGCGGATATAAGGCTAATCGCTATGACGAAAAACTCGCCGCCGCCTACCGCAAATTCAAAGAGCAAGAAGAGAAGACCGCATAAAGATGAAAAAACTCGAACTCCTCGCACCCGCCAAAGACCTCGCCACCGCCCGCGCCGCCATCGACTCGGGAGCCGATGCTGTCTATATGGGAGGTCCCACACTTGGTGCACGCCGAGGAGCCACCAACTCGTTGGAGGACATCCGCGAGGCGGCACGCTACGCCCACCTGTTTGGCGCAAGGCTCTATATGACAATGAATACCATAGTCTATGAGCACGAGTTGGAGGAGGCGCAGAGGATTGCCCAAAAGGCGATAGACTTGGGTGTCGATGCGCTGATTGTGCAGGACTTAGCCTACACCCGTATGGGGCTCCGAAATGCCGAACTTCACGCCTCAACGCAGATGTACAACGCCTCGCCCGAGAGGGTTGCTTTTCTCGGCAAGGTAGGCTTCTCGCGCATAGTGCTCGAAAGGGGGCTTACGGCAGCAGAGATGAGGGAGATTTGCAATGCTACGGAGGCAGAGATTGAGGTCTTTGTGCACGGGGCAATTTGCGTGTCGGGTAGCGGCAGGTGCTATATGAGCCGCTCGCTCTCTTTCCGTAGCGGCAACCGTGGCGAGTGCAGCCAGCCCTGCCGACAGACCTACGACCTTATAGATGGCAACGGCAAGACCATCCGCAAAGGGCAACATCTACTCTCGGTGAGGGACCTCGACCTCTCGGCTCACATTGGAGAACTTGTGGATATGGGTGCCGTGTCGTTCAAGATTGAGGGCAGACTCAAAGACGAGGCTTATGTTCGCAACATTACGGCACATTACAGCCAACTGCTAAATAGAGTCATAGCCTCGCGCGAGGGCTACTCTCGTGCCTCACGAGGCAGAGTTGCGCTCGACTTCACACCCTCGCCCTCCAAGACCTTCACCCGCAGCGGTGGCGACTACATATTCTCGGGCAAACGCCCCTCGCTCGCCTCTTTCGACACCCCTAAGGCTATGGGCGAACCCATAGGCAAGGTGGCAAAAATGGGTAAAGGGTGGTTCACGCTCGATAAGAAGGCAACACTTTCGGCTGGCGATGGCATATGCTGGATTGAGGGCGGAGTGTTGCGAGGCACCAACATCAACAAGGTGGACGAGGGGCGCATCTTCCCAAACCGTATGGAGGGCATATCGCTCGGGGCACACCTGTTCCGCAACTACGACAAGCACTTCTACGACACCATCCTAAACTCGCGCACACGCCGCACACTACCCATAACGCTCACTCTCTCGGGCTCCACCAACCGCCTAAGACTCACTGCCACAGACGAGTGCGGCACCACTGCCGAGGCGGAACTACACCAAGCATTCGACATCGCCTCAAAGCCCGAGGTGGCATTTGGCTCTATGCGCTCTTCGCTCGGTAAGAGTGGCGGCTCGGTCTTCGACATTGTGGATGTAGTGTTCGACTTCGAGGGCGAGGTGCCCTTTGTGCCTGCGGGTGTGGCTAACGGACTGCGCAGGGAGGTTTTGGAACGCTTGGAGGAGCAACTCAGAGAACAACTACCGCCCCGCAATATCGCCACCGAGGACACCGAGGTACGCTACCCCCAGAGCCATATCGGCGGCGACCACAATGTGGTCAATTCGCTCGCAAGGAAGTTTTACGAGGAGCACGGGGTGGAACGTATTGACGAGGGATATGACACCCTGCCCGACTTGGAGGGCGTGGATGTTATGCGCACCCCCTACTGCCTCCGCCGCGAGATAGGACACTGCCTCCGCAAAGGCTCACGCCTGCCCGAACCCCTCACCCTCGTCCACGGCACCGAACACTACCTCCTCCGCTTCGACTGCAAAAACTGTATGATGTACGTCACGAAGAGGAAGAATTGAAAATGGAAAATTGAAAATTGAAAATTTGAGATATGAAACAGCCGCAATTGCTTACTCCCGAGTGGGAGGATTATGAACTGATTGATTCGGGCGATTTTGAGAAGTTGGAGCGTTTTGGCAGGTGCATAACGCGCCGTCCCGAGCCACAAGCCATCTGGCGCAAGTCACTCGCCGAAGAGGAGTGGCGCAGAATGGCTACCGCCTCGTTCCGCCGTGAGGGTGGTAGCGAGGAGCGGGGCAAGTGGTCGCTCGCACCTCGTCAGCCCGAGCAGTGGCACATATCACAAGCGATTGGCAGTGGGCGCATTACGCTCCGTTTGGGGCTCACATCATTCAAGCACGTTGGCGTATTCCCCGAGCAAGCCGAAAACTGGAATTTCATCTTCGAGAGTGTGAAAGCTCTTGGCAAGGAGAGTGCGCAGGAGGGCACACGTCCCAAGGTGCTCAATATGTTTGCCTACACGGGTGGTGCATCTCTGGCGGCAGCAGCGGCAGGTGGCGATGTGACGCACGTTGACAGTGTTAAGCAGTGCATAACCTGGGCAAGGGAGAATATGGAGGCAAGTGGGCTCAGCGGCATACGTTGGGTGGTGGAAGATGCGCTCAAATTTGCCCGCCGAGAGGTTAAGCGTGGGCATCGTTACGATGGCATAATCCTCGACCCGCCCGCCTATGGCAGAGGACCCGAGGGCGAAAAGTGGGTGCTCGAAGAGAACATCGCCGAGATGCTCTCTCTGTGTGGCGAGATGCTCTCCGAGGGCGGTTTCTTGGTGCTCAATCTCTACTCTATGGGGCTCTCGGCAATGCTTGCCAAAAGTGCCGTAAATCAAGTGATACCCAACCCATCGATGGAGCAGTTTGGCGAACTCTACTTCACAGACCGAGCAGGCAAGTCGCTCCCTCTGGGTGTCTACTATCGTTGTCGTAAGTAATTATGGATAAATCTCTTAGGGAATACATCGAGGCGGAGATTTTGCCCCGTTACGAAGGGTACGATGCTGCCCACAGGCGCGACCACATAGAGGGTGTCATTGCCCGCTCGTTTGCGCTTGCGGAGCACTACGATGTGGATGAGGATATGGTCTACACCATTGCCGCCTATCACGACTTAGGGCTGGCGGAGGGCAGGGAGTTGCACCACATCTCCTCGGGGCGTATGCTCTTGGAGGACAAAAAGTTGCGCAGGTGGTTCTCGGAGGAGCAGTTGGAGGTTATGCGTGAGGCTGTGGAGGACCACCGAGCCTCTGCCGACCACTCGCCACGCACCATCTATGGCGAGATTGTTGCCGAGGCTGATCGACAGATTGTGCCCGAAGTGGTGATGATGCGCACGGTGCAGTATGGTTTGGCGCACTATCCACACCTTACCAAAGAGGAGCATTGGGAGCGTTTTGTGGCGCACCTCGGGGAGAAATACGACTATGGTGGCTATCTCAAACTCTACATCCCCCACTCCGACAATGCCCAGCAGCTCGAAGAACTAAGGCAAATAATAGCACAACCCGAAAGGTTGCGTGAAGAGTTCGAGAGGACGTGGGGAGAATTGAGAATTGAGAATTGAGAATTGAGAGTTGAAAGTTGAAGGTTGAAGGTTGAAACAAAGTCGCGGGTTCGGCAAAATTGCCGAGCCCGCGACTTTTGACGTAAGACAACATATTAGGCACGGTTTTGGCTCTCGATAGGTGCACAAAATGCACCTATAAAACCAATGAAAGAGAGTATCGACCGTCCTTCAATCATCGTAGCCTGTGCCGAGGAGCCACTCGGCAGGGTGTTGGCTCACGCACTACGTTCAATGGGGTGCGGGGTGGAGCGTGTGACCTCGCACAAGGCACTACTGCTGCGCACTCGCCAACATCACTACGCCCTCATCCTCACTTGTTTCTACGCCCCTCTACTATCGGACTATCGTATGGCGAGGCTACTGCGTGGCTCGGAGGGCACCGCCATATTTGTACTTACCACCTCTCGCTCAGCAAACGAGGTTGTGGTATTGCTCGAAAGGGGTGTGGAGCAGGTGCTCTCGCTACCCGTAAGCATCACTCGCCTGAGGAGCAAAATAGAGCATCGTATCTCTAAAACCATTACGTTATGACTATGCTGTGGGCTATCTACATCATTGGGGCTGTGGTGGCTTTGACAGCAGTCGTTGGGTTACTACTGCGCAGAGTGAGTAGTGCGCTCCACCCTATGCCTCGCGCCTATGCGCTGAGTCTTGTGGAGCCACTCTACCAGTTACTCTGTGGCGACACTCCGCCCGATGGGCACTACCTTCTATCGCTCACTCCCAACAGGCTCGAAAGGGTGGCTCTTGCAGAGGTTGTGGCATCGCTCTCGCGGAGTGTTGTGGAGTGCAAGGCGGAGCACATACGGTGTGTGGCGGTGGCGTGGGGGCTCGAAGAGGCTTTGGTGTGGCGCATAGACCACTCTTGGGGGCATAGACGTGTGGTGGCATTGGAGCATCTCAGGTGGCTCCATCCGAGCGAGGAGTGTGTCCGCAGGGTTGTGAGGCGCACCTACACCTCGCCCTCGGCAGCCTTCGGGCAACTACTACTTGTGCTCTACTGTGTGCCCGAGAGGGTTTGGGAGTTGGTGGCACGTCATCCCTACCCTCTCTCGTGGGAAGAGGCGGGGCAAGTTGTGGAGGTCTTGAAGATGCACTACCGCAGCCTTGTGGAGCCCAACAGAGAGAGTTTTAGTTCTCCGAGAGTGGATATGCTCCTGCTGAGGTTGGCGGCAGAGGAGGGTGTGGGCGATGCTGTGGCGTTGGCTCGGCAACTCTCAACGAGCGAAGATAGAGCACTCCGCGAGGCGGCACTGAACATCTTGTTGGAGGAGTCGCTCTTCCCCGCAATGACACAAAGCGAGATGGAGTGTTCGTAATTACCAAAAAAAATGTACCTTTGGCAGTCAAAAAAGAGTTTTAGAGAAGTGAAAAGAGTAAGAAACATAGTTATAATGCTTGTTGGGGTGCTGTTATTTGGCGCAGGTACGCTTGCAGCAAAGGATAACACCACAACCATAAAGATACAGAGTGGCGAGAAGTGGTGGGGCTTGGTAGTAGACCCCAAGACCGTACACCTACCCTTCGAGAACGCCTTTTCGATTGATACCTCCAACCTCTCGCCCGAGTACTACTCTGCCAATATGATGCTCTCCAACCGTGGGCGTTATGTGTGGAGCAGCACCCCCTTTACAGCGAGTTACGATGGCAAGCAGATTGTTCTCACACCCGCCAAAGGCGAGAAAGCTCCCACGGTGGAGAAGTCGGGGCGCACGCTGCGAGAGGCTTATCTGATGTGTTGCCACAAGAACTTTCCTCCCCAGCACATAGGCTCTGCGGCGGCACTCTTCGAGAGCCCCATATATGAGTTTGGGGGTAGCAACTCTCTACTCTACACCTCACGCGATGTTCTCGCCTTTGCCGATATGCTTGTGGCAAGGGGCGCACCCAAAGGCACGATACTACTGCCACAGGGTTGGAGCAGTCCTTCGGGGGCTATGGTATTCGATATGGAGGCATATCCCGATGCCAAAGAGATGATAGAGCATCTCCACTCGGAGGGTATGAAGGTTATGCTCACCGTCACGCCCTATGTTATGGCGGCGGGCAGGGGCTATCAGCAGCACCTCTTAGATGGCTCTCTGCTGACCGATAGAGAGAACAAGGTTGTAGTCTTTGAGAGTCGTTTGGGCTATACGGCTTGCCGAGCACTCACTCCCGAAGGGGTGGAGAAGACCAATGGCGACCTGAAAGCATTGCAGCGCGACTATGGGGTGGATGGTTTCTACTTCGATTGTTTGGACGCTATGGACCTTCTGGCAGACAATCCACAGAGGCTCAGGGAGTTCTTGGATGCTTGGCACACCATTAGCAAGGGTATTGATGTGGCTATCTACTCCTCGCCTATGGGGCAGCAACTCGGCAGCATCGCCTCTTCGGTTTCGACCACTCGCAACTACACCTGGGAGAGTCTTGAAGAGAGCCTTGAAAGGGCTATTGACGCCTCGGTGCTCGGTTTCTCGCGCACCACACTCGCTGCCGATCTTAACTTTGCCAAGCAAAACCCCGAACTAATACTCCGCACAGCCTCGCTGGCAGCACTCCTGCCCGTGGCGATAATCCCCTACTCGGTGTGGTCGCTCGAAGATACCACCCCCTTCTGCTCGCTCTTGAAGTGGAGAAGTCAGCAGGGCTCCTACTATCTCTCGCTTGCCGAGCAGGGCGCCTCCTCGGCAGAGCCCATACTGCGACACTTGGAGTATCAGTTCCCACGCACGGGTTTCACCAATGCGCGTGACGAGTTTATGATAGGCTCGAAGTGGCTGGTGGCTCCCGTGGTGAATAGCGGGGGCGTGAGGATGGTGCGACTGCCCAAAGGCAAGTGGCGCGATGCGTGGAGTGAGAGAGTCATAAAGGGTCCGAGAGTGATAGATGTGGATGTGTCGGACGGCATAACACCGATATACGAAAAAGTCGAGAACTAACGAGTTCCCGACTTTTTTATTCCAAAGACGCAGTACCTTACAAGAGGTATGCGGTGCAAAATCTCCCACAGCACCACACTGCCCACAAAGGTAATCGCAATGGCAAGAGAGTAGATAGCCCACAGGGGTAGCGCAGTGGTTTTGAGCCACAAGCACACCGCTGTGCAGACGGTCATATGCACAATGTAGAGTCCGAAACTGCTACGAGTCATATAGCCCGCAAACTTCGAGGTGCCATTCGCCCAGCGTTTGAAGCATCCCATCATCGCCAGCGTCATAGCCCAGCAGAAGAGGTTGCACCAAACACCCTGCACCGCCTCGGGCGAGGTGTAGTCCTTGCCGTAGAACTCCGAGCAGAAGCCCACAGCTGCCACCGCTGCCGCTATCGTAAGAGGCACTGCACGTTCGGCAAGAAAGTCGTGCACACGCTCCGAGGAGAAGATGTAATAGCCCGCAAGGAACGCCACAAAGTAGAATACGGGGCGGTAGAGGTTGAGCAGACCTTGTGCTGCGGTAGGATTGTCAATCTGAGTCTGTGAGGCGAGCCATAGCACTCCCAAGAAGCCCACCATAACGACTCCCAAAGCCCACTTAGGGAGTCCCGAGAGCCACCTATCGACCTTTTCTGCATCTGCCACCCTACGCACCAAAAGGAGCAGCAGCGAAAAGCCGAAGAGGTCTTGGATGAACCACAGCGGACCCGTACCGCTCGGTATGGCTATGAGGTACTTCACAAAGAGCGGCACCTCGGCAGGAATATGACCGCGCGAGTTGAGCAGTCCGAGCACCCAGCCAAAGACAAAGAGTCCGAGTGTGGAGGGAACAAGGAGTTTGCGTGTGCGCTCCCTGCGGAACTCCTTTGCGGTGCGACCTCGGAGTGCGTAGCGGCTCGAAGCACCCGCCACAACAAAGAGCAAGGTCATAAACCAAGGGTTGAGCAGTGCGCACACCACATCTTGGGGCTGGTGCTCGGCAAAACCACCTACACCGCCGAAAACTCCCACCGAGTTGAAATTGTAAAAAACGTGGTAGAACAGCACCAACAGCACCGTTACCCACCTAAGATTGTCGAGAAAATAGTAGCGATTCTTCATAGAATTGAGAATTGAGAATTGAGAATTGAGGCAAATGCGAGTAAGCGAGGGCAGAGGCTGCTTGCAGACTATGCCGAGCGGGAGCATTTTAGAGCAGCCGAAGGCTGGTCAATTGAGGCAAATGCGAGTAAGCGAGGGCAG
>JAFTUI010000003.1 GCA_017466345.1 Tidjanibacter sp.
AAGTTCGATGAGTTCGAGTTTATTGTCGATGTCCCCGCAGCAGAAGCCTCTATGAAGATAAAGGGCAAGGAGCTCCAGGAGCGTGTTGCGCCCTCGGCACACACCCATCAGATAGGCGAGGTGCAGGGATTGCAATCCTCACTCGACAAGAAGCTCAATAAAACGGGCGGTGTCGTGTCGGGCGACTTCTCTGTCGAGGGCAACGCCTATTTGCGCAACCTTCGCTTGGAGGAGTTCCTTGAAGTGCCAGAATTCCGCTACAATCGTGTCGAGACGAGTGTTGGCGATGAGTGGTCCGCACCTGGCGCGGGCATTATCGAGCTGGTCGATAGAGAGACCTGCCGCCTGGTTATCAAGTTGGAGGTGGGAGAGATAAGTTCCCTCCGTTCCAACGACCTCTGCATGGGCATCTTCAAAAACGCGGAGGTTGGCAACTACACCGAGCCAACAATCGACTCGGACGACTCCTTCGGCACTCGCACCTTCGCAGGCTTTACCACTTGCTACTTCCGCTTGGTGGAGTGTCTCAACACCTCGACCTACGGAGAGTGGCAATACGAGCTGCGCGAGGGTTTTCCATACCACCCAGCCGAGGCGATGAACATCGTGGCATTCGGAAACACCACCGACACCACGCGTCAGACATCTCGCTATGCAACCAGGACATACGAACGCTACCTTGTAGGTATGAACTCCTGGCGCATAGATGTGAAAAACATTGCTGCACAGTTTGGCGACCTCTCAAACCTCTCTGCTCATGGACTCAATATGCGAGGGTACTCTGCCTATCTGAAAAACATCTATCTGCAAGGCTACATCTCCGATGCGCTGGGCGACTCGTGGTTTGACTCGGTGTCGGGCAATGCGCAGCTCTATGACCGCTCAACGGGATGTGGCATATCGTTCAAAGATGGTGTGCTCCGCTTCGGGCGTATAGACCCCACTAATCCCGAAGAGGGAACAGACCTCGATACAATGTTAGAGGACATCGCCTCCACCAAGCTGTCGCTCCAACAGATGAACTCCGACTCTGTAATCTCGCCCATCGAAAAGACCTACCTGCGAGAACGACTATCGGATATTAGAGCCGAGTATGAAGAGCTACTATCGGATGCGGAACGCTACATCGTTGCCGAGTATCTGCGAGTGGCAAATGGCGTTGTGCGAACTGCGGGAGGGAAGCCTCGCAAGGTGTCCAAGAAGAACGATGCTTGGGATGCCTATGTAAACGCATATATTTTGGCTGTGTCGGCTTTGGAAAAGTACACCGCAGCCACGCCCGAATACATAGAGATAGAGGACGACTTCGCCCATATTGGGGCATACTACGAGGCTCGTGCCACGATAGCCAAAGCACTGAGCCAAGTAGCAGCGACATCCACCGACCTAGACTACCTGCGCGACAACTTCCAAAACTCCACAACCGATGTAGATGGGCAGTCGGGGGTGGTGCTATCTGGCTTCGTGGGTGTCAAGGACGAGGGCAACGAGAAGGTGGTAGCAGGTATGGCGGGCTGTGACTTGTCAGGAACCACCGACCCGAAACATGGCAAGCTGATGTTCTTTGCGGGTGCTGATGGCATAGAGAACGCAGGCTCGGCAACAACACGCATCTACGAGGATGGACATGTCGAGATGGGTACGGGCGTGTTTGGTGGTTATGTAAAAGTGCCGTTTAAGAGTCTAATGGATGAGGGAACAGACTGGGATACAGTGAATGAAGAGTATACAGTCAACAAGAATCTCAACTTGATATCCTCGGGAAAAACCAAAGGTGTGGGTACATATACCATTTGGCTCAACCTACCCACCACACCCGAATACGCAGGCAGTGTACTGACGATTTTCGACAACCCTATGCGATCTCGTTCCGCACCCTCTCTGGTGGTAGCAGTTAAGAATGAGAAGTCTGGCATACTAACACCCATCTCAAAGGATTCCTCTGGTACGGGCTACTCTCCCGTAAACCAACTGATCATGCACGCGGGGATGTTGCAGTTGATTGCAGTGCCCATAACCTCGTCGCTTTGCTATTGGATGGAGACCTACAACACTATGCTCTATTACCAAAAAAATAACACATAACTATGGCAGAAACAACAGGTGTAACTATTTCGCAGTTACCAGCAACAACAATGCTTAACCCGACCGACAGATTTGAGGTTGATCGTGAGGGTGGAGCTTACTCGATCACCTACGACATGCTCGTATCAGAACTTAAAGAAACACTCGGCCTCCTGGAACTCGTGGATGCCCTAACGGAGATTATTGGCTAATGGGAGTATTTACAGATATCATCAATCGCATTGCGACAGTGCGAGACTTTATGGTCGATGCAATTCTCGACCAAGAGGGCAAAGCAGACTACTCGATGTCGTTTGCGGAACTTTCGACAGCAGTATATGGTCTCGCTGTTGGTATGAATCATGTCAGAAATGGCTATCAACTCTTTTCGGAGAATGACACAATGGTAAACTTTCCGAGCCACCTCAATGTGGCGTATTTCGACTCAATGTACCAGATGTGCTACAAATGCACAGCTCTACGCTATGTCCCGCAGCTCAACACAGCCAATGTTACGAATATGATGTGGGCTTTCTATGGTTGCTCTGCATTGGAAAGAATCGATGGCTTAATTACTGATAATATAACCTCAGCCAATGAGTTATTTCATGGCTGCTCATCGCTTCATACCATTGGTTCTCCGTTGGACTTTTCAAATGTCACGAGTAAAATAGAAAACACCTTTACCACATGTAAGTCGCTGGTAAATGTAAGTTTCAAAGGGAGTATCAATGTGAATATCACCATGAGTGGTTGCTCGAAACTATCTGTGGATAGCCTCGTTTCGCTATTTAATGCGCTGGCAGATAATGTTTCCGACAAGATCTGCAAGATTGGCTCTACAAATCTTGGCAAACTCACAGACGATCAAAAGGCAATAGCCACGAATAAAGGATGGACGTTGCAGTAATGGTTTGAGCAATTTTCGCTATCTTTGTCCTCGTATGGAGAAGATGAAACCTTATGCAATCGATGACTCTTCGACGTTCGAGAGTCTGGTGATGGGCGAGGTGAAGGCTGGATTCCCTTCGCCCGCAGAAGATATGCGCGAGAAGCTCGACCTTGTGAAACTGCTTGTTCGCCACAAGGCATCGACCTTCTTTTTCCGCATTGATGGAGTGTCAATGGTAGATGCTGCTATGGACGATGGCGACATTATTATTGTGGACCGAGCAGTAGAGCCTTACAACAACTGCAAGGCTGTGTGCTACATCGATGGCGAGTACACCGTTAAGCGTGTAGAGATGCTCGATGGTCGCGTGCGCCTTATGCCCGCCAATGAGCAGAACACGAAATACAAGCCTATCGAGGTGCAACCCGAAAACCAGTTTATAATCTGGGGCGTTGTGACCTACACTATTAAAAAGATGTAGCGATGTTCGCCCTGGCCGATTGCAATAACTTCTATGCTTCGTGTGAGCGAGTCTTCAGACCCGACCTACAAGGTAAGCCAGTCATCGTACTCTCGAATAACGATGGCTGCGCTGTTGCACGCTCCAACGAGGCGAAGGCTCTCGGCATCAAGATGGGCGACCCGCTATTCAAAATCCGCGACATTGTAGAGAAACACAATGTCGCTGTCTTCTCTGGCAATATGGCTCTCTACGGAGATATGTCTCAGCGAGTGCGTTGGGTGCTGGAGGAGTATGCACCATCGGTGGAGGTTTACTCCATAGACGAGGCGTTCCTCGATTTGCGAGGTATGGATAACATCGACTTCGATGCCTATGCCAAGAAGATATCGAGCGAGTGCTGGCGACTAACATCTATTCCAGTATCAGTCGGCATTGCCCCGACAAAGACTCTCGCCAAGATTGCATCAAAGCTCTGCAAGCAGTACCCAAAGTTGCGCGGAGGGTGTTATATGCACCGCCCGCAGGATATCGAAAAGGTGCTGCGCAAATTCCCAATCGAGGATGTCTGGGGCATTGGTCGCAAGACCGCCCGCAAGCTCCACGATAGAAATATCTCCACCGCCTGGGAGTTTACACAGATGGACGAGGGGTTGGTGCGAGGTCTGTTCGGCATCGTAGGCTTGCGCACCTGGCAGGAGCTGCGCGGCATACCAGCCATCGAGTTTGAGGATACCATTGAGGCTAAGCAGTCAATATGTGTATCGCGCAGCTTTGCCAGGGAAATAACCGAGGTCGGAGAGCTTGCCGAGCAGGTAGCTAACTTCGCAGCCTCGGCAGCCGAGAAGCTCCGCGCACAACACTCCGCTTGTGTCGAGATGATGGTATTTGCCTACACAAATCGTTTCAAGGAGAACGAGCCACAGACCTATGGCTCGGTGCTGGTGTCGTTCCCCGAAGCCACAAACGATCATCGAGCGATTATCGCAGCAGCCGTCAATGCTACACGCGAGGTCTATAAGAGAGGCTTCGGCTACAAGAAGGCAGGTGTTGTCATCAGCAAGCTGATTCCAGAGTCGGGCGTTGTTCGCTCGTTGTTTAGCGACACAGCCACCATAGAGCGCGAGAGTAAGTTATCCTCGGCCATGGATGCCATAAACCATACATTTGGGCGTGGTGCGGTAAAAATGGGCATCCAGGGCAGCGGGCGAATAAAGTCATCTAGCGAAAGCCAATCACCACACTACACAACTCTCTGGTCGGACATTCCCAAGGTAACAGTAAAATAGCCGCTCTAATAAAGGGCGGCTATTCAATGTTTATTTTGTGTCTATTCTTTTTCAAAATCTCCTGATTCTAATCTCTTGCGAATATCATCAAGCACTTCTCCTTTATAGGTAAAATACTTTGCACCTTGATATGCCCCCGATGAATTACGCTTCTCAATTGGCATAAATGTTCCAACAAAAGGAGAGAGTTTGTATAAACGACCTTCGAATTCAACCTTATCATCATCAGCAACCTTAACCTCGATGTTTGTAGGTGTGAAAACAACAGTCTCACCGATAGCTATATTTATGAGACTAAATTTGAAGTTTTCTCTTGTTTTGTGGCGAGTAATAGTAGTGTTACCTTTATTGTTATGCTGTTCCTTTCGTACTTTCTTTGGACAGTCTGACGCATTATCAGAAACATAAAACTCAGCGTCATCAAGTACCATTGCGCAGTCACGTAGCAACTCCAGTGCCTTGGCTGGTTCAACATTGAAAAACTCTCGATTCTGACGAATACGCAAGTCGGTCAAGCGATCTATCATGCGGTGAAGCTGCCTTTCAACTTCATTGTATTTTACGGTCTTAAGTGTCGCATAAATCTCAAAAGGAAGTGGTACTGCGGTGTTGTCCAACTCTTTGGAGCGAACATCAACGGGGCGAGAACTCTTGCCAATTTTCACCCAATCTTCCTTAAAACTAGGGTTAGTTAGGATATATACATATCCAGATTCACTCTTACTCATAACTTTGATTTTGTGTGCTTTCTGATACAAAGGTATGAATTTTTCCAAATATTGTAATTAAAACACTATATGTTTTACTTATTAGCATTTGTTATAATGCATAAAATAGCCGCCCCAGAGTCTGGGACGGCTGCAAACAGAGTGAATATAAAGGTAGGCTATTAAATGGCCTGCCTTTTCCTTTTGGTAGGGATTGAGTAGTCACCACCAATTTTGCTGGCGAGCATTGCCATGTCATTGGCAACCTTCTCGTGTAGCACTTTTGCATATATTTGTGTTGTGCGTATATTCCTATGTCCAAGCATCTTGCCCACCGACTCGATAGGTACACCATTCGTAAGTGTGATAGTGGTGGCAAATGTGTGACGGGCCATGTGGAAGGTTATGTTTTTTTGGATGCCACACACATCACCTAGCTCTTTGAGGTACACATTCGTGCAACTGTTACTAACGACAGGCAGGAGTTTGCCACGCAGTTTTTTGCGTTTGCTTTTGTATTTTTCAATGATGATTTGAGGAATTTCCAGAAGTGGCACGTCAACGGGAGTGTCGGTTTTCTGGCGGTGTGTGCGTAACCACTTATTGCCATCGTCATCAATGCGGATATTCTCTTCGGTAAGCTCCAATACATCGCAATGTGCTAGCCCCGTAAAGCAGCAGAAAACGAATACATCACGCACTTGGTCCATGCGTACAGAAGTGAACTCCTTTTGTATTATGCGCGATAGTTCCTCTCGTGTAAGTATCTCACGCTCCACATCCTCGAACTTTATTTTGAACGAAGCAAATGGATTCTTGGTAGCCCAACCATTGTCGATGGCTGTCCTATAAACGGTGCGGAACTTCTGCATCTGTTTCATTGCGTGGTTGTTTGCTATCTCATAGTGGGTGCGATTATAAGTGTCGAAGCCATTTACAAACATGGGGGTGACATCGCTCAATAGGATGTCGTCCATCTTGGTTACTGTCTTTATATACTCCTGCACGCGGTCTCGTACTACAACATAGCGTTCGTAGGTCTTTTGGCTAGTGCTGAGTCCGACCTGCTTCTGATACTCTTCCAGCCAGCGATTGAAGAGCTGTATGAGATAGCGGCAGTCGTTGCTGTAAGACTTGCCTTGCAGTGCAAGTTTGAGTTTCTCTAAGTCCACATCTATGCCCTGGCGAATCAGCTCGGTGTGAGTTTGAAAGATTTTAACTCTCATCTCCTCCAGGAGTTTGTTGATGGCTTTGAGCTCTTTGGTAGTACCTATGGTCTCACCAAAAGCCCATTGGTCAGGCTCGATGTAGAGTTTAGTGGCGATTGCGGCACTTTTGCCACCAAGAATAATGCGTGCAAAGATTGGAATTCTGCCTGCGGCATTGCCTCTGTTCTTTTGTACGTACATGCGTACAGCGATTGTCTGGTTGTTCATATTCACTCGTTTTTTACTGTTTGTGTTGCAAATTTGGGTGCAATGGGCGAGAGTGCATAAAAATAAGTTGGACAGTTTTTAGACAAACCTTGAAATCCGTTAGACAAACCCAGAAAATTGTTTGACACTTTTGGACTCCAATGCAGTCTTCAAAAATCCTTAACACTCTCTCAATGAGCCATTTGCGATGCAAACATAACATCACTATTTTTAAGTGTCAAGTTAATTCGCAACTATTTGTAAACGAAGAATATATGTCTGGGAATAGAGCCAAATGAAGAAGAAAAGTGAAGAAAAAAGAGAGAAAATCGAGTTTCTTCTCTATTTCTTCATCTCTTTTGTCTAATGGCTAGACAAAAACGATATGAAGTTGGACAAAAAATGGACAAAAGTTAGACAAAGTAAGACACGCTATTTCAGCGAGTTACAGCATAAATTGGGGCTAACTTTCTGATATAAAACAAAACGAGGGAAAACTTGCGTTTTCCCTCGTCAGTGCTCCCTCTGGGGCTCGAACCCAGGACCCCAACATTAAGAGTGTCGTGCTCTACCAACTGAGCTAAAGAAGCGTTAAGCGGGGACAAAAGTAATAACTTTATTCTTCAAAGCAAAAAAATCGGGCAAAAAATTTCAAAAAAAATTCCCAAAAGCTCATTCCCCCACTCTATCATAGCACCTCAACACCTCCAACAGAGTGCTCACAAGCCCCTATCCGCGCACCTTGTGGGGCATATTATCGGGCAACACGATAGAATACTCCACAAGTCCTGCCACCTCGCCCGCCTCGTACCAAGGAGTTTGGTAGATTAGTTTGCGCACGCCACGTTTTTCGATGGTGTAGGCATTGGTGGTACCCGCCGCGAGCATCTCCTGAATCTTTGCCCACGAGGCGGCTTGGTGGCACTCTTGGAGGTTTGCGCCACGCGCCTCGCCCAGAGCCTCCACAGCCTTTACATTCTGATAGACAACATTGCCTTCCCTATCGCAGACAGTCATCGACACCGCCACATTTTCAAAAAAGTCCTTCATAAATTTTAGTGTTTTGTCCACAAATATACCTATTTTTATAACAAAACCAGAAAAAATCCCTACATTTGTGGGATGAAAGTGATATTTCGCATACTCGGATTGTGGCTCTGCCTTGCTCTTGCTGCCCCTATGGTAGCGAGTGCGCAGGATATATTGTGGGATGCAGATTTCGACTTTCGTTTCGACAACCGCGAATATGGCGACCCGAGTAAGATGATTGCTCCCTCGGGGACTCTTTTTGGTGCCAATATGCGTCCCGAGATTGGTTTGGGCTGGGGCTACGGTCACAAGTTGATGCTCGGCACCACCATACCTGCCGATATGGGTAGTGAGAATTTTATGGGCACTCCCGAACTGCTCGCCTATTATGCCTACGATGGCGACAAATTCTCTGCTTCGTTGGGACTCTTCCCCCGCAAGAGGCTTCGTGGTCGTTACTCCTACGCCTTTTTCAGCGATTCCTACCGCTTCTATAAGCCCACTATTGAGGGTATGCTCATACAGTACTCCAAGCCCGATTGGTTTGTGGAGTTGGGTTGCGATTGGAATGGTCTGCGCTCCAAAACCCGCTGCGAGATGTTCACCATAATCTTTGCGGGCGAGGCTCGCAAGGGGCTTTCGTATGCGGGCTACACCGCAACGCTCCACCATCACGCTTCGAGCGACTCGGCACGCGGGGTGGTCGATAATGGCTTGGCGGATTTCTATATCGGTTTGGACCTCTCTTCGCTCTGGTATGACATTGAGTTCTCGTGTCAGGCTGCCTGGGTGCAGGCTTACCAAAACGACCGCCACCATATAGGCACGCCCATTATGCCGGGTGGCTACGAGTTGGAGGTTAGTATGAGGCGCAACGACATAGGTCTGCGCGACACCTTCTACAAGGGCGAAGACCTGATGCCCTACTGGAACCTACCCTACGAGGATGGTGCGGGCGGTATCTATGGCGACAATCTCTACTTTGGCGATCCATTCTATCGTGTGGGCGAGAAGGGTTTTTATAACAGGTTGGAGTTATATTGGGAGCCCAAGTTGAGCGAGGGTTTGAATCTGCGCATCTCCTCCGTACACCATTGGGACGGCATACATTGGGGATGGCAGCAGGTGGTGTCGCTGAGGGTTAGCATTGGCAGCGAGATGTTCGCCCCCATCCGATAGAGAAAACTCAAAATTGCAAAAAGATTAATACAAACAAAATTAGTAATATGAGAAGATTTTTATTCCTATTTTCGGTAGTGACGATGTTTTTCACAAGCTGCACACTACCCTACGACCACAGCGACATTTTGGATCGTTTGGACAAACTCGAAGAGGAGGTCAAGAACACCCAAACTCTCCTCGTGGCACTCTCTAACAACCTCACAATCACTTCTGTTGTAGAGACCGAGCAGGGTTACATCATCACTTTCTCGGACGACTCTGAGATTACCATCAGGCACGGCGAGGATGGCAAAGATGGTGCAGATGGCGAGGACGGCAAAGACGGAGCTGATGGCGAAGATGGCAAAGATGGCGCCGATGGCGAAGACGGTAAAGATGGTGCAGATGGCACTTCGGTAATTGTGAGCGTCACTTGGGATGATAAGAACGCCTACTTTACTCTCTCGGACGGTACCGTAGTAACCATTCCTCTCGAAGCAGGTGCTGTGGAGGATGGCGGCAACCAAGGTGGCAACACCCCAGGTGGCGGCAATAATCAGCCCACAGGCGATGTGGTTATCAACGAGGTTAATAGCGATGCTAAGTATATTGAGCTCTACAACCCCACCTCCTCCGATGTGGACCTCAGCGGCTGGACAATCTTCAAGAACAACGAGGGTGCCATTAGTGACCAGACTGGCGAGGGTTTGTATGTGATTGCCGAGGGTACTGTGTTGCCCGCGGGCGGCTATGCCGTACTCAACTGCAAGGGCGCAAGTAATACACACAGTGCCATTAACCTCGGCGTGAGTAACTCGGGCGTTTCGGGCAAGAAATCGCTCCTTCTGGAACTTGTGGACTCCGAGGGCACAACTGTCGACTACTTTGTGAATACCGCCATTGCTACCCCTGCGGTGGGAGATACTTGGGACGGTGCTGTGGAGCACACCTTCGATGTAGCTTGCCGCGTGCCCGATGGTGGTGCGTGGTATGTCGTAACGACAGCCACTGTTGGTGCTACCAATGCCAACGACACTGTTGCCCAATTTGTGAATACTGTGGTAGATTTCTCCGCTGCGGGTGGCGATGACAACACAGGAGGCGATGATAATACGGGCGACACCCCAATTCCACCCACTTCGCCCCTTGCCGAGGCTGTGAAGTATGTGTGGAACGAGGATACCTTCCCCGAAATCACACTCAAAGTGAGCGTTGATGAGTGGAACCGTATGCTCACGACCTACGACCAGAACAATGGCACCAAAGCATACTTCAAGGGCGATGTAACCTTCTACAACGGCACCGACACCTATAACTTCTCGGAGGCTGGTTGGAGGCTTAGGGGTAACACCTCGCGCCGCCGCCCAGAGGGTAATGGTGGCGAGATGCACAACGCCTCCAATCCCGATTGGCACCACTTCCACACACAGCTCAACTTCCGCAAATTCCACAAGGACACAGAGCACACCATTAATGGCGTGAGGAAGATGTACCTGAAATGGCACAAAGACGACCCAATGTACGTCAGGGAGATGTACTGCTACGATCTGTTCCGCCGCTATGGTGTTTGGACTGCTATCAACGACATCTACTGCCGCCTGTGGATTCAGGTGGGCAACGAGAGCCCCGCTTACTTTGGTGTCTACGAGATGCAGGAGACTGTCGATGATGAGTACCTCGAAGTGCGCTCCGACAAGTTTGGCGGTCACAAGGGTAACCTCTGGAAGTGTAGTAACTCCGCCGATGGTCCTGCAACCATCAAATACGACACCGATGCCAACAAGAGCCACCTCTTCGGTTTGGATGTAGATACCGACCAAGAGTGGACCTACGAACTCAAAACCGACAACTACTCCTTCGACTCGGCAAAGGCTCAGCTTATCGACTTTATGTATAAACTCAAAACCAAGTCGGGCGCAGATTTGAAGGCGTGGCTCGAAGAGACTATCGACATTCCTCTGCTGCTGAAAACCTATGCTGTGAATGTTACGGTTGGTATGTGGGACGACTATTGGAACAACGGCAACAACTACTATATGTACTTCAACACAGGCGGTACGAGTGGCTACAAGTTCTACTTCATTCCCTACGACTACGACAACACACTGGGTACATCGGTAAATGCGGGAGAAAAGATGCGCATTAATGACTCGGGTCGTGACACTCCTCTCAAATGGGGTAGCAACGCAAACCACCCCCTCATCAACACAATTCTCGAATGTGACCCTTCATACAAAGAACTCTACATTAGTTACCTCAAAGAGTTGGTTGATGCCTCGGCTGGCTACTTCCACTACGATGCAAGTGTGGCTCGTATCCGCAATTGGCACAACAAAATCAAAGACTATGTGTCGAACGATACGGGCGAGGATATGAGCATCTACGACCAACCCGCCTCGTGGAGCAACCACGGCGAGTATAGGCTCTTGGAAGATAACAACAACTTCTTCAAAGTGAAGGCTGATAGTTACCGAACACACCTCAATTATTAGGAACAAAAAAACGTGGAAAATAAATTCCACGTTTTTTTAACCACAATACAATAATTTCAGCAATAATTGTATATTTGCAAGTATAAATACACAAACAACTCAAATTATTATACTAATTACGCTATGAAAAAACTTTTCAAACTGATGTGTCTCTTTGCGGCGCTCTTCGTGGTGGCTTGCGACACCCCCGAGCCCACCCCAACTCCCAAACCAGAACCAGAACCCACCCCTACCGAGGGTGCCGTAACAATGACCGATATCGAGATTACAGATGTGCTCGATATTGCCGCCTATTTCAACGTAACGGTTACCAATATGGACGATTTTGGTTTTATGGTAATCAAAGCAGAGGAGTACAAAGCAGAGGATGTTACCGTAGACTATGTAATTGAGAATAGTGGCGACTTTATGTACGAGGACTACGCAAGGGGTAACTACTCGTGGGAGGAGCCTATGCCCATCCCCTTCGAGGAGGACCTCGAAGACGAAACCGACTATGTTGTTGTGGCAGCAGCCAAAAACAGCACTTCTCAGGTGCTCAAATCGGCTACCTTCACAACTCTCAAACAGGAGATCATCGTTGAGAAAATGCGCTTCAACCCCACAAGCCTTTCGGTTATCAGCGCTGCTCCCGACTACTACCTTACAATGTCCACCGCTCTCTATGAGATGAAGATTCACCTGGTAGGTGGCGACACCTTTGGCGGTCGTTACGACAACTGCGATGAAGATACCGTGCAGGGCTTCGTGGCCGAGGGCTCCTCGTTCAAGGCTCTCGATTTGGACAACAACTGGATTGAATATGGCGAACTCGATCCCACCATCGGCAACATCGACTTCTACGAGAATGTTGTGACAGGCAAATGGGAGACCTACGGCTCGTTCTGCTTTGCTGTTCCTGGCGAGGAGAATTCGTGGCTGACCTTGGAGATTGAGATTCCCGAAGGCAAAGACATTAGTGGCATCACTCGCACCGAGCCCTACGAGTTCATCTACCCCATTACGGACAGAAATGGCGAGATTATCCCTCTCTCGGCAGAGGCAGAGAAGAGTGCCGACAACGCCAACGTATGGAACCTCACGGTTGCCAACGACAAAGACAACACCTTCACTTTCGCTATCGACTTGGGCGAAGATAAGGCATACATCCCCTCTGGCACCTACACCATTGGCAACAACCTTACCATCGACAAGATGATTGTGAACAATGTATCTACCGCCGCTGCCGAGAGTAGCACCTACGAGAGCAAGGTTATCATCAACTACGATGAGGCTACCGAGGAGACCTTCATCAGCGTAGATGTTATGGTTAAGGCTGGTACTGCTGTGGCAAAAATCAACAACGCAGGTCCCTTCAAACTCTACGAGGAGGTTACAGAGGAGGCTGAGGTATATACCGAGGGCGAGATGGTTAACAGTATGGCTGTTTGGGCTACCTGGGACGAGATTGGCAAGTGCTGGTGGCTCGAATGCTTCGGCTTGAAGTTCAATATGAACCTCTACTTTATGACCGGCACCGATGCAGCCGAGCACCTTCCCGCAGGTCGCTACTACTTGCGTAGCACCGACCCCGGCGATGGCTCGCTCTGGATTGATGCCACCAAGTCGTATGCTCAGGTTATCCGCACCTCCGACCAACTCCCATTTGTTTGCGACACCGAGGACGCCTACATTGACGTAACGGCAGAATGGGATGCAGAGGCTGAGTATTGGAGGCACACTATGGTAGGTACTCTCAAAACCACCAACGGTGCATACATCATCAACCTCAACTTCGTTAAGGAGAACGCAAGTATCTACTAATCGTTAGGTCACTTTATTTCTCAGATAGAGGGGAAGAACTTTTTTGGGGGTTCTTCCCCTTGTTTTTGGGGTTAAGCAAGAAAAACACTATCTTAGTGGTTGATATGAGCAAACGTATTGTCATAGCCACCGACTCTTTCAAGGGGTCGCTCACTGCCCGCGAGGCTTGCGAGGCTCTCCGCGAGGGTATTCTCGCCTCCGAAAAGGAGTGCGATGTGATGGTTGTGCCGCTTGCCGATGGTGGCGAGGGCACTGCCGAGATAATCTCGCAGGCGTGCGGGGGTAGGTGCATAGAGGTGGAGGTTTCCGACCCTCTTGGTCGCCCCATAGCCGCCCGCTACCACATCATAGAGGGCACTACGGCAGTGATGGATGTCGCCTCTGCTGCGGGGCTGACACTCCTCCTGCCCGATGAGCGCAACCCACTGATTACCTCTTCGAGGGGCGTGGGCGAGATGATGATTGATGCGCTCGATAGGGGTTGTCGTCACCTCATTGTGGGCGTAGGCGGCAGTGCCACCAACGACTGCGCAGTGGGAATGCTTGCAGCACTCGGCTACCGCTTTGTGGACAACTCGGAGAGGAAGGTGGAGCCTTGTGGTGGCAACCTACGCAACATAGAGAGGATAGACGACCACTTGGCAGATAGCCGACTCTCGGAGTGTAGGATAACCCTTGCGGTGGATGTCCGTGCGCAATTTTGCGGAGCAGAGGGGGCTGCCACACTCTTTGCGCCCCAGAAAGGGGCTACACCCACAATGGTTGCAAGGCTCGATGAGGGTATGGCTCACTTTGCCGAGGTTGTGGAGCGACACTGCGGCGTGGATGTCACCCACTTGGAGGGCGCAGGTGCGGCAGGAGGTATTGCGGGCACCCTTGTGGCACTCCTCGGCGCAACCGTCCGTTCGGGAGCCGAGGTGGTTATGGAGTGCGTGGGGTTTGACGGGGTGCTTGCTGGGTGCGACCTTGTCGTCACGGGCGAGGGACGCATAGACCGCCAGACGCTCCTGGGCAAGGTGCCCTTCGAGGTGCTTAGAAGAGCCAAACAATATGGCATCCCCACCGTTGCAGTGGGTGGTAGCGTGGAGATGTGCGAGGAGTTGGCGGAGAGCGGCTTCGCCCACATCATCGCCTCAACACCTTGCGATATGCCCCTTGACGTGGCAATAACCCCCGCGATAGCCAGAGAGAACCTCCGCTCAGCGGGAATGAAGATTGTATAAAAAGCAAGGGCTTATAGGTTGTGACCTATAAGCCCTTAAACATTCTCAATAATGCCGACTAAAAATTGCCTTTCAGGAGCGCTTGGCATCTACTGCGCCTTTTCTACCGCCCACCTCTCGCTATTTACGAGAGGTTTTTTGTATCTATCCGAGCAATTTCACGCAGGAGTGTTGTCCGTTTTGCGAAAACTTTTATATCTTTGCGGTGTCTAACGATTTATTCGTTGGATGAACATATTTGAAAGTGTTTTTCGCTTTTGTCCTCGATAGAAAATGTGGAAGTTTTCAAGGAAGAAAGGGCAGACGAATGGCACCCATTTCTTGTGTAGTTATGTGGCTATGCCCGTTTCCTGTGTGCACACACCCCATACTATTCAAGTGTGGGGCATTGCATCGTTTGTTTTCTTCGGGTTCTTCCACAACCATCTATCGAACATACGAAAATCAACTCCACACTTTCTTTTTTTTATAATAACCCGCCATAGAGGAGTTGTGTGGTTTTTAGTAGAGAATAATGATTAACTCTAAACATAAAATGATTATGAAAACGAAGAAGGGATACCTCAGCCCCGAAATAGAGGTGTATTACGTTGCCATAGAGCAGGGAATTGCGACTTCTCCAAATATGGAGAAGATTGAGACCGTACACGGGGAACAAGATTGGTAGAACTAACAGCAGAGAGAGGTATGAAAAAGTTTACAAGTATTATGCTTTTGGGGGCACTGCTTTGCGGTTGTGGTCAGGACAATGATGATGTTGTAAATCCCAACAACAAAGTCAAAGGTCGTGTCATCTACGCCTTGTTCCAGAATGATGGAACAAAAACCTATCTTGATGAGAGTTTATCGCCACATTGGCACGCGGGTGATGAGATTTCGTTCTTCGATGCAGACACCTACAACAGCAAATATATCTTCGCCGGCGAGACGGGCGATGAGAGTGGCGAGTTCAACGCCGTAACAACGGGCAGTGGCACCGCCGTTGCAACAACCTATGGCGTCTATCCTTACAGTGTTATTTCCCTCAGTACTGCTGGCGTGTTGACCGTAGGTTTGCCCATCATACAAGCCTATGGTGTGAATTCATTTGGCAGGGGTGCAAATACAATGGTGGCAGTTGGTAAAGATGCTACCGATGATAAGTTGTTCTTCAAGAATGCTTGCGGCTACCTTGTAATAAAGCTCTACAATCCCGAGGGTGTGAGTGTTAAGAGTATTTTGTTGGAGGGTAACGCGGGCGAGAAGATAGCAGGAGAGGCAACAATCACCGCAACCTACAATGATGCGCCTTCGGTAGCAATGGAAGATGACGCAACAACCTATATAACAATGGATTGTGGCGCAGGTGTAGAAATTGGCACCACTGCCGATGATGCAACCGAGTTTTGGTTTGTTTTGCCCGAGATGACCTTTAATGGCGGTATTACCATTACCGCAACCGACATCGAAGGCAACTTCTTTAAGAGGACCACAACAAAAGCGGTGTCTGTTGTTCGCAATGAGGTGCAGCCTATGAAGGCTCTTAGTGCAGAGTTTGTGATACCCAAACCCGCAAATACCGAACTTTGGTATACCAATGGTAGCACAACCACCAACACATATATTGATACCACCGATTTTGATGCAAAAGTGAAATCACATGTGTACGATAGTGATAGGGAGTGTTGGGTAATCACTTTTGACGGAGATGTTACCTCGATAGCTCCGTATGCATTCCGATATGGTTCCGACCTTACAAGTATCACGCTTCCCGATTGTGTTACCTCAATTGGAAAGTATGCATTTCAGCAGTGCTCCAACCTCGCAAGCATAACTCTTCCCAACAGTGTTACCTCAATCGGGATGTATGCGTTTGCGAGTTGCTCGAAACTTGCGAGCATCATAATTCCCGAGAGCGTTACCTCCATTGGACAAAACGCATTCAATCTGTGCACGAAACTGACAGAAGTATACTGCAAAGGCACAACTCCTCCAACAGGTGGCAATATGATGTTTAACAACAATCACAGCAAACGCACGATTTTTGTACCCACCGAGAGCGTAGATGATTATAAGACCGCAACATATTGGAAAAATTATGCCAAGAGTATCGTGGAGTTTGATTATTAGTGAGTAATTAGTAGATAGTACTTAATAGTTGAGGCTGTGTCAAAATGTAGATTTTGACACAGCCTCTTTTAGAAATGCCCTTCAAGGGCTCAAAATAAACCCCAAGCAAGCCTCCCCTACGAAAAGGGGAGGTTTGGAGGGGTGGTCGAATTTACGCTCGGCGTCCTCGCCGAGCAGGGATTTAGGGGGAATGTAAACGCTGTGCAACGCACCCACAGGCGTACTCCACAAATGTAGCAACGCTCAGGAACGCTACGAGGTCGTTTAGAAATTATCCTTCAAAGGCTCAAAATATGCCACTCGGCGTAAGCCGTAAGTCCCCCTTTGTCAAAGGGGGATTTAGGGGGAATGTAAACGCTGTGCAACGCACCCACAGGCGTGCTCCAAAAATGTAGCAACGCTCAGGAACGCTACGAGGTCGTTTAGAAATTATCCTTCAAAGGCTCGAAATACGCCCATCGGCGATAGCCGTAAGTCCCCCTTTGTCAAAGGGGGATTTAGGGGGAATGTAAACGCTGTGCAACGCACCCACAGGCGTGCTCCAAAAATGTGAGAACACTTGGGAACGCTACGAGGTCGTTTAGAAATTGTCCTTCAAGGGCTCAAAGTAAGCCTGTGGGTGTAGGCAAGCGGGGCAGGCTTTGGGAGCCTCTTTGCCTACATAGATGAAACCACAGTTGCGGCACTGCCAAGTGATTTCGTCTTTGCGGAGGAATACCTCGCCGTCCGATACACGGGCATAGAGCGCACGATAGCGCTGCTCGTGGTAAGCCTCAACCTTTGCAACGTTGCGGAAAGCGGCAGCAACAGCGGGGAAACCCTCCTCGTCTGCTACGGCTGCGAACTCGGGATAGAGGTCTGCCCACTCCTCGTGCTCGCCAGCGGCTGCTGCTTCGAGGTTGGCTGCGGTGTCGCCAATGACACCTGCGGGATAGGCAGCTGTAATCTCCACCATACCTCCTTCGAGGAATTTGAAAAACCTCTTAGCGTGCTCTTTCTCCTGCTCGGCAGTCTCCATAAAAATTGCTGCTATCTGCTCGAAACCCTCTTTCTTTGCCTGCGAAGCGAAGAATGTGTAACGACTCCTTGCCTGGCTCTCGCCAGCGAATGCTTTGAGCAAGTTCTGCTCAGTAAGCGTACCTTTAATACTTGCCATTTTAATTTTGAATTATGAATTATGTATGGATTATGAATTTTCTCTATCCGCGCATTCCTCCGCAGCAAGCGATGGTCTGCCCCGTGACATAACCACTCAGGTCACTACCCAAAAAGAGTGCCACACCTGCCACATCCTCGGGAGTTCCTGCCCTACGGAGCGAAATACCTTCTATAAATGAGGCTCTAATCTCTTCCGAGAGTACGGCTGTCATATCGGTCTGAATGAAGCCCGGTGCGATGCAGTTAGCCCTCACACCCCTTGCGCCAAACTCCTTTGCCACCGACTTACTGAGGGCAATGAGTCCCGCTTTGGAGGCTGCGTAGTTTGCCTGTCCCACATTGCCGCCAATGCCCACAACCGAACTCATATAGACAATCGAGCCGCCTCTCTGGCGAGCCATAACGGGGGCTACGGCGTGGGTAATGTTGAAGGCAGATTTGAGGTTGGTGGTAATTACCGCATCCCACATCTCCTCGGTCATACGCATCAGGAGCGTATCGCGCGTAATGCCCGCATTGTGTACCAAAATATCTATCTTACCGAAAGCACCCTGCACTTCCTTTACGAGTGCGTGAGCCTCCTCGTAGGACGAAGCATCGGAGCGGTAGCCCACAGCCTTAACACCCATAGCCGAGAGTTCTCCCACGAGTTCATCGGCAGCCGAAGCCGAAGAGAGATATGTAAAAGCCACATCTGCGCCTTCGGAGGCGTATTTGGTGGCTATTGCTCTACCAATACCGCGTGTTGCACCCGTCACGAGTGCCACTTTACCTGATAAAAGTCCCATAATTTTGTTGTTGTTTCATTAAAAGTTTTCCAAAGGTACAAAAATTATTCGTCTTAGAGAGAGCACAAACGGAAAAAATGCGTAATTTTGTAAATCCCTTGACATAGGAACCGACTAAACTTAAAACTATAAAACACAAAAAAACAATGAAACACGACAACGAAATTTTCGACCTCATTGGCGAGGAGCGTGCACGCCAAACCAACGGTCTTGAACTCATCGCCTCCGAGAACTACGTCAGCGAGCAGGTTATGCAGGCTATGGGCTCTATCCTTACCAACAAGTATGCCGAGGGCTATCCCGCAGCACGCTACTATGGCGGTTGCGAGGTTGTTGACAAGGTGGAACTCTTGGCTCAGGAGAGGCTCAAAAAACTCTACGGTGCAGAGTACGCCAACGTACAGCCCCACAGCGGTGCTCAGGCTAATATGGCAGTATTCTTCGCTTGTTTGAAAGTGGGCGACACCTTTATGGGCTTGGATTTGGCACACGGCGGTCACCTATCGCACGGTTCGCCCGTAAATATGTCAGGTGTGAACTACAAGGCAGTAGGCTACCAGCTCAACCCCGAGACCGGTACCGTAGACTACGACCAGATGGAGGCTCTCGCATTGGAGCACCGTCCCAAACTCATCATCGGTGGTGCTTCGGCTTACTCGCGTGAGTGGGACTACAAGCGTATGCGTGAGATTGCCGACAAGGTAGGTGCAATTCTGCTTGTTGATATGGCTCACACCGCAGGTCTTATTGCCGCAGGTCTTTTGGACAACCCCGTTAAATATGCCCACATCGTAACCTCCACAACCCACAAAACTCTTCGTGGTCCTCGTGGCGGTATCATCCTTATGGGACAGGACTTTGACAACCCTTGGGGTCTTACCACTCCCAAAGGCGTAGTGAAGAAGATGTCGGCAGTCCTCAACTCGGCAGTCTTCCCCGGCATTCAGGGCGGTCCACTCGAACACGTCATCGCTGCTAAGGCTGTGGCATTTGGCGAGGCTCTCGACCCCTCCTACAAGGAGTATCAGTTGCAGGTGCAGAAAAATGCTGCCGCAATGGCAGAGGCTTTCGCCAAGAGGGGCTACAAGGTTGTTTCGGGTAAGACCGAGAACCACCTGATGCTTATCGACCTCCGCACCAAATTCCCCGAGCTGACCGGTAAGGTGGCAGAGAAGGTGCTCGTAGCAGCCGACATCACCACCAACAAAAATATGGTACCCTTCGACAGCCGCTCGCCCTTCCAGACCTCGGGCTTGCGTTTCGGTACTCCCGCAATTACTACCCGTGGTTTGAAAGAGGACAAGATGGACTACATCGTAGAGCTGATAGACCGTGTGCTCTCCGACCACGAGAACGAGGAGAACATCGCAGCAGTAAGGCGTGATGTTAATGCTTTGATGGCAGATTATCCTCTCTTCGCCTGGTAAAAAAACGCATATAACGGGTGCTTTTTGCACCAAAATTCAGAGAGCGGACTCCTCATTTACGCTTAGTAAACTGCGGAGCCCGCTCCTTCTTTGCAAGAGTTCCAAGGGTTACAGGGATAACAGGGATAACAAGGATAATAAGGAGCCCCCCTGCAACCCCTGCAACCCCTGCAATCCCTGCAACCCATGTAACCCCTGTAACCCCTGCAACCCTCCCCTAACTTCGGGGAGGGTGCCCAAAGGGCGGGAGAGGTCTGTAAAGAAGTTCCTCCCCTACGATGAGGGGAGGATAGGAGGGGTGGTCGAAATTGCGCTCGGCGTCCCCGC
>JAFTUI010000004.1 GCA_017466345.1 Tidjanibacter sp.
GATAGGTAGATGCCAACCGCCTGCCTACGGCAGTCGTGGCAAGACGGACAGACCTCTCCCCCGCTTCGCGGACCCTCCCCTAACTTAGGGGAGGGATAAAATACTCGCAGGCGTAGCCTGCACCATAATTTTCAATTCTCAATTCTCAATTCTCAATTCTCCTATAAGCCTTAGGACTATTGACGTTAGACCTTAGACGTTAGACCCTAAAACCGCGAGTGGGTTTTGTGAGGAGATTTTTGTGCCAAACAAGCGAACAACTCCGCAGTTTGCTCAGCGCAAATGAGGAAGTTGCGATGCGCGGTTTGGTGCAAAAAGCACCCACAAGGCACGCTCGCCCACAAGGCACACTCGCTATTTCTTCCCTTGCAACTCGTACATCCTATCTCGCCACAGTGCCGCTTGTGCAAAGTCCAAAGCCTTAGCAGCCTCCTCCATACGGCGGCGGGCATCATTGATGGCACCCTCCCTCTCCTCGGGCGAGTAGACACTCCTCTTGTCTGCTGCCATCTGCGCTCCTCCCACACCCAGCGGATAGGGCTCTGCGCTCTCGGAGGTAACTCCCGCAATGGTGGTGCGGGCATAGCGGCGTATCTGTGTGGGCGTTATGCCGTTAGTCTCGTTATAAGCCATCTGTTTTTCGCGTCTGCGGCGGCTCTCGTTGATGGTCGCCTGCATAGCATCGGTTATGGTGTCGCCATACATAATAACCCTACCCTCGACATTCCTCGCAGCACGTCCTGCGGTCTGCGTCAGCGCCCTCTCGCTACGCAGGAAGCCCTCCTTATCGGCATCCATAATAGCCACCAGAGCCACCTCGGGTAGGTCCAAGCCCTCCCTCAGCAAGTTCACGCCAATGAGCACATCGAAAGAACCCGCTTTGAGGTCCTCCAAAATCTGCACCCTATCGAAAGTCTCCACATCGGAGTGGATGTAGCGGTTGCGGATGCCTATGCGGTCGAAGTACTTGGAGAGTTCCTCCGCCATACGCTTCGTAAGGGTTGTAACGAGCACCCTCTGTCCCTTATGCACAGCCTCCGAAATCTCCTCCAAAAGGTCATCAACCTGATTGTCCGTAGGGCGCACCTCTATCTCGGGGTCGAGGAGTCCTGTGGGGCGCACAAGTTGCTCTACAACAGCCCCTTCGCTCTTTATGAGTTCGTAGTCGGCAGGGGTGGCACTACAATACAAAACCGTATGTCCGAAGCTCTCGAACTCGGCAAAAGTGAGTGGGCGGTTGTCGATGGCTGCGGGCAGGCGGAAGCCATACTCCACAAGGTTTTCCTTGCGCGCCCTATCGCCGCCGAACATTGCCCTCACCTGAGGTATTGTAACGTGGCTCTCATCGACCACCAGCAAAAAATCTTCGGGGAAGTAGTCGAGTAGGCAGAAGGGGCGTTCGCCCGCCTTTCTACCATCCATATAGCGCGAGTAGTTCTCAATACCCGAGCAGTAGCCGAGTTCCTTTATCATCTCCACATCGTACTCCACCCTCTGTTTAATGCGTTGAGCCTCAACACTCCTACCAGCCTGCTCGAACTCAGCAATCCTTTCGCCCAAGTCGAGTTGTATTTGGCGGATAGCGTCTTCGGTGCGCTCCTTGGTCGTAACAAAGAGGTTGGCAGGGAAGATACTCACCTCCTCCACGCTCTCCAATCTTGCGCCCGTAGCGGGGTCTATTCTCCACATAGCCTCCACCTCATCGCCAAACATCGACACCCTCCAAGCATCACTCTCCGAGTAGGCGGGCATAATGTCTATGGTGTCGCCCTTCACGCGGAACGTGGCAGGCTCCAAATATCTCTCGGTGCGGGTATAGAGCGCATCCACAAGGCGGTACAAGAGTCTGCGCTGAGGTATCACATCGCCCACCTTTATGGTAATGCTATTGGCGTGGAAGTCCGAAGGGTTGCCGATACCATAGAGGCACGACACACTCGACACCACAATGACATCCCGTCTGCCCGAAAGCAGCGAAGCCGTAGTGCGCAGTCGGAGTTTCTCTATCTCGTCATTGATGGCGAGGTCTTTTTCGATGTAGGTGTCGCTTGCAGGCAGATACGCCTCGGGCTGGTAGTAGTCGTAGTACGACACGAAGTACTCCACAGCATTCTCGGGAAAGAACGCCTTGAACTCACTATAAAGCTGTGCTGCAAGAGTCTTATTGTGGCTCAGCACAAGCGTGGGACGGTTCAGACGCTCCACAACATTCGCCACCGTGAAAGTCTTGCCCGAACCCGTAACACCCAACAACGTATTGTGGGGCTGACCGCCCTCAATAGAGCGCACCAACTCCTCAATAGCCTCGGGCTGATCACCCGTGGGCTTGTAATCCGACACCAACTTGAAGTTCATATTCTTTTTTTCTCTTTTTTCGCGACTTTCTTTTTCGCACCTTTTTGTAAAAAGGTGCTACCAAAAACTTTTCGTGTACCGACCAATTGTGGTACTACCTACCGTTTTGCTTAGGAGTGGCTTCGGAGCCACCTACACAAAAGCGTCACTCTGACGCCCTTGCGGTGGTGTGACTGCCTTGCGGCAGGTCTGAAATGAGCAAAGCACCAATCTCTTTCAAACAAGTTTGAGAGATGGTGCTTTCCTCATTTCTGCTCCTTCGGAGCATCCCACACCACCGAAAAAAGACTCCTCTCAAACTCCCCTGTAATCCTTGTTACACCTGCTACCCTTGTTATCCCTGCAAGAAAAACAAGATAGGTAGATGCCAACCGCCTGCCGCAGGCAGGCGTGGCAAGGCGGACAGACCTCTCCCGCCTTCGGCACCCTCCCTGCTCGGCGGGGACGCCGAGCGCAATTTCGACCACCCCTCCTATCCTCCCCTTTCGTAGGGGAGGAACTACTTAGGGGTGGGATAAATTACTCGCAGGCGTAGCCTGCACCATAATTTTCAATTCTCAATTCTCAATTTTCAATTCTATCATAAGCCTTAGGACTATTGACGTTAGACGTTAGACCAAATTGTAACCCCGAGCGGAATCGAACCGCTATCGTAGGAACCGGAATCCTAAATTTTATCCATTAAACTACGGGGTCGGGTTTTTGCATCTATGAGAGAGAAACGCATTTTCCGCTCTCTACATTGCAAATATCGTGGTTTTATTTGAGAAAACCGCAAAATTTGTGTAGTTTTGCTCTTTCGGCAGACAAAACGCAATCTCCCACTTATGGTTAGACTCACCGCAAAAGAGAGAATAGAAAAGGTTGTTTGTTGGGCAGGGCTCAGCACGAACGCCTTTGCTATGCAGATTGGGCTCTCTTCGCCGCAGACTCTCTACCAAATAAAATCCGAAAAACACCAAATATCGCGCCCACTTGCCGAGCGCATCTGCACACGCTATCCCGAAGTGGATTTCGGCTGGCTACTGACGGGCGAGGGAGAGATGTTGCGCCCACAAGAGCGTCAAATACCCTACTATGAAATTGATTGTACGGATGTGGCTCTCGGCACACATCTCACACCTTCGGGCTTGGTGGCAATGCCCCGTTGTGGCGAGTGCGACTTTGTGGCGCCCTACAACTTGCGCGATATGGAGCCCGCCATAAAGCAAGGCAGTATGCTCTTTTGCAAGAGGTGCGAGGTGGAGGATGTGCGCGTGGGCGACATTGTGGTGGTAAGTTGCACTCGGAAGGCGATGGTGCGCAAAGTGGCAAGGGTTGAAGAGGCGGAATTATTGCTTGGGATGGAGTCTTCGGAGCCCCACACAGTGCGCCTCGATGTTACACTCATCAAAGCCATTTATGAGGTTGTGGCGGTTTTAGAATGGAAAAACAGATAATTTCTTAGTATATGAAAATCAAAACGATAAATGCTGCGGCCTTCATTGTTGGCATAATCACAATCTTCTGCGTGGCGGTAGGTTTGCTGATGGGGCGTTTCTTTGGCACCGATGGTTGGTGGTGGGGTTTCATCTTCGCCATAGGTAGCGGTGTGATAGTCTTTGTGGGCGACAAGTTTGTGATGAAGCGTTTCTTTTTGGAGCGCATCAAGCCCCTCTATCGCATAGTGCTCGGCAGGGACATCAAGACCACCGAACTTGCAGCCGAATTGGAGCAGACCGACCACCCCGAGCGTTCGGTAAGTGCCGAGCTAAACCGCTGGGCAGACCAGAACCAGAAGGAGATTGCACGCCTAAAAGAGAACGAGAAGTACCGCAAAGAGTTCGTGGGTAATGTGTCGCACGAAATTAAAACCCCTATTTTCAACATTCAAGGCTACATATCCACACTCCTCGATGGTGGTATGAACGACCCTGTGATGATGCGCCGCTACTTGGAGCGCACCGAGAAGAGCATAGACCGCCTGATAAACATCACAAACGACTTGGAGGCTATCTCTAAGCTCGAATCGGGCGTTCTGAACCTCAACTACGAGCGTTTCAACATTGTGGCTCTGACGCGCGACATTGTGGATACCATAGAGTTTGAGGCTACGAAGAAGAATATCAATGTGGTCGTGGGCTCGTCCTACAATGTACCCTACCCTCCCGTATGGGTTAAGGCCGACCGCTACTACATCGAGCAAGTGCTCATAAACCTCATCATCAACTCCATACGCTACGGCAACGAGGGTGGCGAGACGTTCATTAAGTTCATAGACCTCTTCGACAAGGTGTTGGTGGAGGTGAGGGATAATGGCAGGGGTATTGCTAAGGAGGATATACCGCGCGTCTTCGAGCGTTTCTACCGCACCGACAAGGGGCGTTCGCGCGAGCAGGGTGGCACAGGATTGGGACTTTCGATTGTGAAGCACGTCTTGGAGGCGCACGGCGAAACCATCAATCTGCGTAGCGAATTGGGCAAGGGTAGCACTTTTTCCTTCACATTGAGTAAAAATTAGCGGTTTTTTGCTACCTTTACCTGCCACAAATAAGAATTAAAGATTTTTTGTGATATGAACCATTTTCTTTCAGTTGTATGGAATGCCAACCCCGTAGCCTTCTCGCTCTTTGGCTTGGAGATTAGGTGGTATGGTATCTTTTGGGCTTTGGCTTTCATTGCGGGTATCTACTTTTTCACGAACTTTGTGCGCCGCGAGAAGTTGCCCGAAAAACTCGTGGATTCGCTCTTTTGGTATGCCACCATTCTCGGCATCCTCGGCGCAAGGCTCGGACACTGCCTCTTCTATGAGCCTGAGGTGTACTTGGCAGACCCGCTGCGTATGCTCAACATCCGCGAGGGTGGTATGGCTTCACACGGTGCGGCAATAGGATTTCTCATTGGTCTTATTCTCTTTTCGTGGCGCAACAAAATGCCCTTCTGGTGGGCTGCCGACCGCATAATGATACCCGTAGCCATAGGTGGTGCGGGTGTGAGGCTCGGCAACCTTATGAACTCCGAGATTTACGGCAGACCTACCGACCTGCCTTGGGGTTTCATCTTCGAGCGCAATGGCGAAACGGTGGCTATGCACCCCACACAGATCTACGAGGCACTCTTTTATATTGCGGTCTTTGTGGTTCTTTTGGTGCTCTACTATAAGGGCGATGCAGGTCGCAAGCACCCCGCGTTGATGTTCGGCGTTGGTCTTATTGGAATCTTCCTCTCGCGCTTCTTCTTGGAGTTCATAAAGAACGACCAGGTGGCTTTTGAGGCTGATATGACACTCAATATGGGACAGCTGTTGAGTATTCCTTTTGTCATCGCAGGCGTGGTATTTATCGTTATGGGCTTGAAGAGCAAGCCCCAGCGCATTGCTTGGGCAGAGGAGCCCAAGAAACCTGCCGCCAAAAAAGCAGCACCTCCCAAAGCAAAGAAGTAACACATAATAAGCATTTCACAATATGAGCAACCCAGTAAACAAACTTATCTTCAACTGCCTTGTGCAGTATGGCAACGTGGCACTCCCCGAGGTGGGCTCGTTGAAGGTTGAAGGAACACCTAAACACGTCTTCTTCTCGGAGAAAATCTCCGACGATCACATCCTTGTTACCGACATCATTGCCGAGCAGGGCAACATCTCCGCAGAGGAGGCTCTTGCCCTCTACAATGATTGGCTCGCAGCTGCACGCCGCGAGGATGGCTCCATCTACGCCGAAGGAGTGGGCACAATCACACCCCGCCACTTCGATATAGACGATGAGCTGCACCGCGCACTCAATGGCAACGACATCCCCGTAGCAACACTCCGCAAACGCTCCTCGTTGGGCTGGGTATGGTGGCTTGTGGGTATTATAGTTGTTGTTGGCGTAGCAATCTACTGCATCAGCAACTGCGACTGCTGTTCGCGCCAATGCGAAGCCCCCGTAGTGGAAGAGGTGGTTGCAGAGGAGCCCGCCGAGGTGGTGGTAGAGCCCGCACCCGCAGTGGAGACTGCGCCCGTAGTGAATACCCCCGCAGCCGACAAACGCTACAATGTTATGGTGGGTGTCTTCACTATTAAGTACAACGCACGCGCGTGCGCGAAACAAGACCCCCTTGGCATCGGCAAAGAGAACTACCTCATAACCCCCTACCCCAGAGGTTTGTGGGCGGTGGTGGCTTACTCGACAAACTCGCCTGCCAAGGCCGAAGAGATGCGACTCAAATACCGCAAACTCCAAAAAGATGTGTGGGTTTGGAAGCGCTAAACCCCGATAGTCGTAAGACAACACACAAAAAAGGCTCTCCGCAGTGGAGAGCCTTTTTTGTGTGCCGTAGGGCGAGTCGGGAGTGACTACTCTACGGGGATGTCTTTGTTCACGTTCTTGCTGCCTACGAGTGCGTAGAAGAGCAGGTATGCAAGGCAAGCGAAGGGCAACCAATAGCTGCCGAGGTAGCCAACGCCGTCTGCCAACAAGCCCTGGAAGAAGGGGATGATACCACCACCGCAAACAAGTGCCATAAAGATACCCGAAGCCATAGGAGTGTATTTGCCAAGACCTTCGGTGGCGAGGTTGAAGATTGCGCCCCACATAACCGAGGTGCAAAGACCCGTAAGTGCCATAAAGAACATACCCAGAGGAACCTTAACGCTCACGATAGGAATGGTTACCAACATAGTCTCGGGGATGTACATAATGCAGAGCATAAACGCCATAGCGACCATACATACGGTGGTCATCATTGCGCGGCTCGACACCTTAGCACCAACAATGGCACCAATGGTACGACCAACGAGCATCAAGAACCAATAGACACCCACAACGGTACCCGAAATCTCGGGACCTACCTCGGCGAGTTTCGACATATAGAGGTCGGCGGTGCTGGGGATACCCACCTCGATACCAACGTAGCAGAAGATAGCCACTGCACCCAAAGCAAAGTGGCGGAACGAGAGTGCGCTATATTTCTCCTTCTTACCACTCTTTTTAGCCTCCAAACGTGCTGCCTTCTCCTCGGCGGTCTCCATATGGGGCTCGGGGATACGGGTGAGTGTGATAACAACAAATGCCAAAGCAAAGGTTGCCATTGCGATAATCATAACGGGCGATGCATCGGCAATGGTTGCAGTATCAACACTACCGCCCACAAGATAACCCACCAAGATAGGGGTAATGGTGCCACCGAGTGAGTTGAGAGTACCGCCCGTCTGCACGAGTTGGTTACCCCTATTGCCACCACCACCGAGGGTGTTGAGCATAGGGTTCACAACGATATTCAAAAGACACATCGAGAAACCTGCCACGAAAGCACCTGCAACATAAACGGCAAATGCGCTCTCGGGTGCAGCCGAGCCAGCCAAGAATTGGATACCCACACCCACAAAGCCGATGACTACTGCCAGGAGAGAAGTGAATTTGTAACCCTTGCGTTTGAGGATGATACCTGCGGGAATACCCATACAAGCGTAGGCGATGAAGTTGGCAAGGGTGCCAAGTTGTGCCAGAGCGTTGCTAACCTCAAATTGGTTCTGCAAAATTTTGCCCATCGAGCCTGCCAAGTTGGTAACAAAGGCAATCATAAAGAAGAGCATAAACATCACCAAAATAGGCAACGTGAAGTTTTGTTTTTTCTGCATCATAACTTCTTTTGTTTTTGTGTTAATGTATTAAGTTTTTGTTGTTTAGTCCAAAGTCTAAAAGAGCACTCCACTCTCAGGGTTTTTGGTGTAGCCCAAGTGTGAGTAGGCGAGGTCGGTAGCCTCCCTGCCTCGGGGGGTGCGTTTGAGGAAGCCCTCTTTGATGAGGAATGGCTCGTAGACATCCTCCAAGGTGCCAGCCTCCTCGCTCACCGAGGTTGCAATGGTGTTGATACCCACAGGACCGCCACCAAATTTCTCGATGATGGTGCGGAGTATCTTGTTGTCCATCTCGTCCAAGCCACGCGAGTCGATATTCAGAGCCTCCAACGCTCGGCGAGCAATGGGTAGGTCAATGGAGCCATCGCCCTCTACCATCGCAAAATCCCTCACGCGCCTCAGTAGCGAGTTGGCAATTCGTGGTGTGCCACGACTGCGCAAAGCCACCTCGTGCGCCGCCTTGTCATCTATCTTCACTCCCAAAATCCCTGCCGAACGCTTCACAATACCGCTCAACACATCCGTATCGTAGTATTCGAGGTGGCAGGTGATGCCAAACCTTGCCCTTAGGGGCGAGGTAAGCAAGCCGCTGCGGGTGGTAGCACCAATCAGCGTGAAGGGTGCAAGTTCTATCTGTATGGAGCGTGCCGAAGGACCTTTGTCGAGCACAATATCAATCTTGTAGTCCTCCATCGCCGAGTAGAGGTACTCCTCCACAATGGGGCTGAGGCGGTGTATCTCGTCAATGAAGAGCACATCGCCCTCCGAGAGGTTTGTCAGCAGACCTGCCAAGTCGCCGGGTTTGTCCAACACGGGTCCGCTTGTCACTTTTAGTGTTGAGCCCATCTCGTTTGCCACAATGTTGGCGAGGGTGGTCTTGCCCAATCCCGGAGGACCGTGGAACAAGACGTGGTCGAGCGACTCGCCTCTCATAAGTGCCGCCTTGATGAAGATGCGCAGGTTGTCCACAATCTTCTGCTGACCGTGGAAGTTTTCGAGTTCCTGTGGGCGGATTTTGTTCTCAAAATCCACATCGGTCTCTATATTCCGAATAGTCGATGTAGCCATTTTTTATTATCGGGTTTATTTGTTTCCTTTGCTTGTGATGCCTCAAATTTTGCCCTCACAATCTCGCCCATACTCTTGTCTGTGATTTTACTCTCCAACCACGACAGCAGGTCGATGTAGTAGAATGTACGGCGTTCGTAGGGGTGGTTCTCGTAGGGTTTAAGCCTTTCGTGGAGTATTTTGAGCTCTTTTTTGAGGTCTATGGCATTCACACTGCCAAAGCTCTTGAAGAACGACAACAGTTCGTCCTTCATCTCCGTCATATCCCTCATCTTCACAATGAAGGAGTAGACCGAGCGTATTTGGTAGTCAATGTTGAAGTCCATACCCGCATCGTAGAGCGCCATAAGGTTCAACATTCGGGCATAGCACTGCAAGTCGCGGCGTATGTTGTGGTCCTTGACGGAGATGATATACGACAGGTACTCTATGCACTTGGCGTAGTTGCCATCGCCAAAATAGAGTGTTGCCACCTTGTAGTAGAGCGGCATCTTTTCTTGGAGAGTCAGTCGGTCGCCATACTTTTTCAGGTAGGAGTCGATATTCTTGGCAATCCACAAACCGTCCTTATAGGTGCCCGCCATCAGACACTTGTTGAGCTGCCCCGTGAAGAGTATGCCCTGCGAAATCATTGCGGCGTTGTCGTTGAGTGTGCCGAGGGTTTGGCTCTCCCTCTCGAACTCTTCGAGTGTGCGGACAAATGCCGAATACTTGTGCATAAGAAACATTCCGTCCAACACCTGCGAGTAGCCACGGATGTAACTATCGTACATCAACTCCTTCATATCGGGACGGGCGGCAAAGTGAGCAACCCATTTGAGGGCGTAGCGATAAGAAAGCCCCGTCTTGTGGCAAATGTAGTAATACCACGCCTTCGCCTGATAGAAGTAGAAACGCTCCGTAAAGCCCATCTCCTTACCCTCGAAAGCCTCTATGCGTGGTTTGAAGTAGCCATCGAGTTTGTCGAGATCCTTCTGTGAGCGGGCAAAGCCGATACTCTGGTGGAGGGCATAACACTGCACCGCCAGGCGCGAGAGATTTGCCACATTGTTGAGGTGGTCGGCAATGACAACAGCAGCCTTAGCCGTCTGGTCGGCAGCTTTGGTCATCTCGCTCGAATAACTGAGCACTTTGAGTTGTCGCTGCAACTCCACCACATCTAAATAGTCCGCCATCAGTTCGCACTCCTTAACCCTCTTCTCAACCTTGTCGAGCAACTTCTGAGCCTCGCCATAGAGTCCTTTGTTGAAAAGAATCTTCACAAAGTCTATCTGCTCGCGTATTTCGAGTGCTGCGGAGTGCTGCACACTGAGCATACGGAGCGAAATGAGAATTTGCCTATAAAGGTGTGCTTTCAGATTGGGGAGTTGTTGCTTGCTGATGGTGGGGCAGAGCGCAAGTACCTTAGCCTCGTCATACTGCTCCATTGAGTCGAAACAGTCAAAAAGGAGCAAGAATTTCGCACCCTCGTTGCTACCCAATCGTGTAGAGTAGAGCTTAAAGTTGCGCTTTTCCGATTTGCTCATCAGCTTCACAAGGTCGAAAACACCCTCCCTTTTGTCACTTTTTCGATTATTTGTCGTTTTTTCCATCTGGAAATTCTTTTGTACACAAAAATCACTACGTTGTCCGACACCTCTCCCTTGCCAACCTATCACACTGACAATCAGTTATAAAAAGAGCCAAAAAACCCTTTTTGCTCCGATGTCCAACTTTGCCGAACAACCCTACAAAGGTATAAAAAAAGCCGTAAGTTGTACATACCAAACCCCTATTTTTTGCATCTCTCGCCACCTAAGGGGTTGCAAAGTCGCCACAATTTGCTAACTTTGTAGAAGTATTATGTTAACCCCAACAAAAATTTTATTGCTATGGAAATTCTCGAAATTGTTGCCATTGTTCTAACCATTGTAGGTGTGGTGGGTTGCGTTGTGCCCATACTGCCGGGTGTGCCCATCTGCTGGGTGGGTATGCTGCTGTGCCACCTCTCCTCAGGAGCATTCACCACGAGCGACCTTGTTGTGTGGGCGGTTGTTGCAGGAGGTGTCACGCTGTTGGATAACTTCCTACCCGCAGTTATGACAAAACGCTTTGGTGGCTCAAAGGCGGCGACCAATGGCTCGCTGATTGGTATTGTTGTCGGCTTCTTTATGGGACCCCTGGGACTTATCTTGGGACCTTTCTTTGGCGCACTTGTGGGCGAACTTACCCACAACGGCTCCGATAGCGCCCGCGCCTTCAAAGTTGCATTTGGCTCCTTTGCGGCGTTCATCTGTGGCACCGGAATTAAACTTATTGCCGCTGTGCTTATTACCATCAAAATCTTTGGGGTAGTATAGCAATACTCGGTTGTTGTTCATATACAAAGAAGGCTCTCCAATGTGGAGAGCCTTCTTTGTGTTTGGTATTGGAGGAATTATTTGGTACTCCAAGTGCCGGTTGCAGCGTTCCACTCGCCCTCTTTAACGGTAAACATATTTTTACCATCAGTAGGAATGTTAAGGTCTGCGGTTTGGTCCCACTTATTGTCCCAACTGTTTGCTGTGGTTGCGGGATTCATACGGCAGAAAATAACACCGTCGCCAAACTCATAACCAACGGGAAGACCGCACTCATAGATACCGTCAGCATCTGCATCGGTCAAAGTTACCCAAACATTACTGCCTGCATTGAAGAAATAAGCGGCAAAGCGCGCACCGTCGGCTTTCCAGTTTGCATTGGGAGCAAAGTAGATAACATTCTCTGTCACCTCAGGCTCCTCAACAACAGGCTCATTACCACTTACAGTCTGCTCGGTAGCCTCTGCAATGTCGGTACCTGCAACCATAACATAAACAACGCTGGTGTTCTGGTTGTAATAGATGTCATAGGTGCCAGCCAACTCAACAGTGATATTCTTGGCTTCCTCAACCTCAGAATTCTCAATAACGGCAATGTATTTATTCTCCTGAATATAGTTTACAGTATTCGCACTACGACCAATGTTTACACCATCCCAAACACCTACGGTGCGGATTTTGAACGAATCGTAAGCGGCAAACTCGATGTTTGTTGCTACGAACAAACCCTCGGTAGGAGTAGTCATCAGAAGAGCATCGTTATTCCAGCCACTTGCAGCAAACGAGCCAACTACGCCAAGACCCGACTCAGCAGGAACGAATACCTCGGGCTCCTCGGGGAGTTCGGGATCTTCGGGGAGTTCGGGATCCTCGGGCTCGGAGGGAAGGTTCTCCTCGCTGGGGTTGAACTGCAACTCGCTGTCGCCTACCCAGTCGGTAATCTCAGCCGAGAACTCGGTACCAACGAGCTCTTTGGTAATGGTAATGTTTGCGGTAGCAACCTTACCAGCCTCAAACTCGGTAGCAGCTGCGATATTGAAGTTGTACTGCTTGTCGCCCTCAACGGTTACGAGGATGCGAGGAGTAGCCTCTGCCTGGGGAACAATGATAAGGGTGTAGGACTCTGCACCAGCAACCTTTGCGGCTTTGATGGTGCCTTTCTGGCCCTTAACGGTGGCAGTACCCTCTTTCAGATCAACAACAGCCGAGCCATAAACATCGGCAAACATAACACTCTCAACAGCCTCCTCCAACTCGCTCTCGATGTTGATGACAACTTTCGAGAGGGCGTGTTTGAAAGGAAGAGCAACAGCCTCTTTGGTAGGACGCGAAGTGGTTGCAGCAACCAAAAGGTCGGATGCAGCATAACCACCCTCAACACTCTGGTCAGCCTCTACGGTAAAGGTAAGACCCTCTGCCTTGTAGGTTGCAGTTGCGCTATAAGGATAGTAAGCCAACACGTCTGCTACGGTAGTTTCGTCTTTATACCAATAGTTTTCGTTCTCCGAAACAAGAGCACCTGCGGTGTAGGTGTATTTTGCATTGTTGAGGTAAGCACCCGAAGTTACAATGTGAAGACCAATCTGGTCGCCCTCCTCAAAGGCGGTGTCGGTAGCCTTTGTGAAGTTGTACATCTGCGCACTTACTGCGATCTCCATACCTGCATTGGGAGTCACATTCTCCGCGGGCTCTTGGCAAGCGGTAACGGCTGCCATAAGGCACATAGCCGCTGCGAAAAGTTTTGTGAATTTCATTGGTTTTTGGTTTTAATTGTGAGTTTTTGTTAAGTTCTATTCTTTGAGCAAAAAAACGGCTTCTGTACAAAAAAGAAGCCGTTTTTGTCTGTTTCGATATTTTTTACAACTTGGGTGCGGCTGCGCCTACGCTCTTAACCCAAAGTTTAGCATTGGCTTTGAGGTTTTTGGTGTCATACCAGAAGTAAACATCGTAGGTACCTGCGGTAATGGAGCAGTTGCCACCATCGTTATACAGAGTGGTTGCACCTGCTTGATCAACCACAACAGGACCATTCGAGCCAAAGTTGGTAGACCACGACTCATCAGCACGAACCTTGAACTCAGAACCGAGAGTTGCACCCTTAGCAACATACATACTGCAAGTGCCGTCCCAAGTAAGAGCGATGTCGCCCGAACCCCAATCGTTGTGTGCGCCAACCAAGCCCCAACTCATTGTCGAGGGATCGGGTGCATTACCGTTTGTGGTCTGCTCGGTAGCGGTGGTATAGTCTACACCTGCCGCCATAAGGTAAACTTTGGTGGTGTTCTGGTCAAAATAGATGTCATAGGTACCAGCAGCCTCAACGGTGATGTTGTTTACACTGCCTGCAACAGCGGTGATATATTTGTTTGCCTGAATATAGTTAATGTCGCCTGCGCCAAGGTTTACTTCGCCCTCCCAGGTGCCAGCAGTACGAATCTTGAATGCATCGTATGCCTTAAACTCAATGCCCTTAGCCACAAAAACTCCCGCAGTGGTGGTGGAATAGAGCAGTGCGTCATTATTCCAGCCGCTTGTTGCGAACGAACCTGCAACGCCCAAGCCCGAAGCGGTACCGGTGTTACCACCATCGCCGGTGTTACCACCGCCATTAGCATCACGCCACTCGCCACCTTCCCACGATGTTACATAGAAGTGATTGTTGGGTGCTACGCCAATGGTAAGGTTGCCAGTCTGGTTCCAAACGCGTTTGTTCTCATCGGTCATAGTATCATCGTTCCAACCGAAATCGGTGTAAGCGGGGTTCATGCGGCAGAAAATGATGCTTGTGGAGGCTGCCGAAACGGTGCACTCGTACACACCATCGCCATCGTTGTCGGTAAGAGTAATGTCCTGATCGCCATCGCCCCAAACATGAGCCGAGAACCATGCGTCATCAACATTCCAGATACCGGGGTGGAGATAAACTACGCCATTGGTGCTATCGCCACCACCGGTGTTGCCACCAGTGTTGTCGCCACCCTCGAAGCCTTCGCCCTGACCAAACTGCAACTCGTTGTCGCCAACCCAATCAGTGATGGTGGGAGTAAAAGCAGTAGCGATGCTGTCGTCCGAAATGGTAATAGGAGCGGTGCTAACCTTGCCCGAAGTGAAGCTAATGTTACCTCTGAGCTGGTAGGTGTACTGCTGAGTTGCGGTCTTAACAATGAGTTTGGGGCTTACATTCTCCTGAGGAGCAACAATAAGAACGTATGCAGTTGCGCCCTCTGCGGTGGTAACCTTTGCGGTCTTGATGGTACCCTGTTTGCCTGTGGTGGCGATGTCGCCACTCTCAAAGTTCACAGTTACCGAGCCATAGACATCCGAGAAGTAGATGTCCTCAATCTCCTCCTCCAACTGGTTGTCTACGTTGATGATAATCTTCGAGAGAACGTGCTGGAAGTTGAGCTCAATAGCCTCTTTGGTGGGTTTCGATGCGGTCTTTGCAACCATAAGGTCGGAGGTGGTAAGACCCCTCTCCTTGCTCTGGTCTGCATTTACCGTGAAGGTGTAGCCAGCTGCTTTGTAGTTTCCACTCTCGCTGTAAGGATAGTAAGCATAAACATCTGCCTCTTTGCTCTCGTCCAAATACCAATAGTTGGTCTGCTCGCCAACAAGAGCACCTTCGGTGTAGGTGTATTTAGCATTGTTGAGGTGCACAGCACCAGGAACAATGTGAAGACCAATCTGGTCGCCCTCCTCAAAGGCGGTGTCGGTAGCCTTTGTGAAGTTGTCTACATCAATTGCGAGATTGATGACCTTACCCTGTGCAGCAGGCTCCTCAAAGGGCTGCTCACAAGCGGTTGCAACGGTTGCAATGCACAACACTGCTGCGAAAAGTTTTGTAAATTTCATCGACTTAGTTTTTTTATGTTTGTGAATATAATTAGTCTAAATTCCTACAAATATAGGTGTTTTTTTTGAAAAACATCCTCCATCCCACCCAAAAGCAATGATTTTGAGATTGTTTGGGTGTTTTGGGGGATGAATGGAGCAAAAATGCAGCCAGAGTGCAAATTGTGTACTATGAGCACTTTGGGGAGAGCGGTGGGAGAAATGGGGATGATGAGAGATATGAGAGAGAGGGGGGGCATTACTCCCATTACTCCCATTACTCCCATAAGCCTTATAAGCCTTATAAGCCCTATAAGCCCATAAACACACCACCAAGAGTGCATATCGTGGAGGGATTTTTGTGCCAAATGAAAAAGCGGCTCCGCAGTTTACTGAGCGTAAATGAGGAAGCCGCTTTTGAAGTTTGGTACGAAAAGCACCCGCGAGATGTGCTCGTTACACCAAATGCCCAGAAAACGCAGATAACGAGATGAATGCAAGGCTTGCGAAAAAAATCCTCCCGCAGTTTACTTGACGTAAATGAGGGAGGATTTTTTGAGTATAACGCAGCAGTCGCTCGTTATATGCGTTTTATGAGCATTTGGACCAGCCGCAGGAGTGACAGGTGGGACAGCCGTTCTGATAAACAAGACTCTCGCTGCCGCAGTTGGGGCATTTTTGTTTGCTCTTGGTGCCGTCTTTGATGTACTGTTTCAGCGCACGAGCAACACCAGCCTTCCAAACATTGATGCCATCGCTGGTGAACTGCAAGCTATCCACAAGGTTTACAACATCAACAATGGGCATACCGTTGCGCAACACGCCCGAGATAAGTTTGGCATAGTTCCAGAACTCCATATCGAACAGACGCGAGATACCACCAATAACGTGGGGGTAGCCACCCTTATCGTTGAAGCGGAAGTCGTAGCGTTTGGTGCCATCGTCCTCGCGCACCTTCACAATCCAACCCTTCTTGATGCTCTTGGGGATGTAGAGCTCCTCTTCGTCAATCTGACCGGTGAAGATCTCGTAGGGTTTGCCATCGTGCATACCCACAAAGGCAATCCACTCCTCCTTGCCGTTGCGGAAGCGTACCACATCGGCCTCCAACTCTGCGGGGCGTTTGATGGGTGCTTTTGCCTCGGCGGGGGTAGAGGTCTTGCTCTTGGTATCCACAAGCACACCACTGCGCGAGCCGTCACGATAGACCGTAATACCCTTACAGCCACACTCCCAAGCGGTCTTATAGACATCTGCCACAAGCTCTTCCGACACATTGTTGGGGAGGTTTACGGTAACCGAGATGGAGTGGTCAACCCACTTCTGAATTGCACCCTGCATCTTAACCTTAGCCACCCAGTCGATGTCGTTGGCAGTGGCGTGGTTGTAGGGTGAAGCGGCAACCAAAGCGTCAATCTCGGCATCGCTCATCTCGTTGAGTTTATCTACATTGTGACCCGTAACTTTCAACCACTCAACAAACTTGTGGTGGAATACATAGTACTCCTCGAAGCAGTCGCCCACCTCGTCTTTGTAGGTAATCTTCACATTTTGGTCGGTGGGATTAACTTTGCGGCGGCGTTTGTATACGGGGCGGAACACAGGCTCGATACCCGAAGTGGTCTGCGACATAAGCGAAACGGTGCCGGTAGGAGCAATGGTAAGCATTGCGATATTCCTACGACCATAGCGTACCATATCCTCGTAGAGTGCGGGGTCTGCCTCGCGGATGCGGGCAATCATTGGGTTACCCTCCTCTTTGAGGTTGTCGTACATTGGGAACGAGCCACGCTCTTTGGCGAGTTTGACACTTGCGCGGTAAGCGTTAAGGCACAACTCCTTCTGGATGCTAACGGCAAAATCGATAGCCTCATCGGAGCCGTAGGTCAAGCCCAGAGCGGCGAGCATATCGCCCTCGGCGGTGATACCCAAACCCGTACGGCGACCTTTCAGAGCCTTCTCGCGGATTTTCTCCCACAAGGAGAGTTCTACGCGGCGAACATCCAACTCCTCGGGGTCCCTGCCGATTTTTTTGTGTATAAGGTCGATTTTCTCCAATTCGAGGTCGATGATGTCGTCCATCATCCTCATTGCCATCTCGATATGTTTTGCAAACTTCTCGTGGTTGAACGAAGCCTCGGGGGTAAATGGCTTATCGACATAGCTGTAAAGGTTCAGAGCCAAGAGGCGGCACGAGTCGTAGGGGCACAAAGGAATCTCGCCACAAGGGTTGGTAGAAACTGTGCGGAAGCCCTCGTCTGCATAGCAATCGGGCACACTCTCGCGCAATACGGTGTCCCAGAACAAGCAGCCGGGCTCAGCACTCTTCCAAGCGTTGTGAATAATCTTCTGCCAGAGAGCAGTAGCGTCAATCTCCTTGCGGTAGAGGGGTTCCTTAGCATCGATGGGGAACTGCTGCACATACTTCTCGCCCGACATCACACAGCGCATAAACTCATCATCAACCTTGATGGACACATTGGCACCCGTAACCTTGCCCTGCACGGTCTTGGCGTCAATAAATCGCTCAGCATCGGGGTGTTTGATGGAAAGGGTAAGCATCAAAGCACCACGCCTACCGTCTTGTGCAACCTCGCGTGTGGAGTTGGAGTAACGCTCCATAAAAGGAACGATACCCGTAGAGGTAAGTGCGCTGTTGAGAACGGGTGTGCCTGCGGGACGCAAGTGCGAGAGGTCGTGACCTACACCACCCCTACGCTTCATCAACTGCACCTGCTCCTCGTCCATACGGATGATACCACCGTAGGAATCGGCGGGGTTGCGGTGACCTATCACAAAGCAGTTCGAGAGCGAAGCGATCTGCAAATTGTTACCAATACCGGTCATAGGACCACCCTGAGGGATGATGTAGCGGAATTGGTCCAGCAGACCGAAAACATCCTCCTCGCTCATAGGGTTCGAGTAGTTGTTCTCGATGCGGGCAATCTCGCGAGCGATGCGGTGGTGCATCTCTTCGGGCGAACCCTCATAAATATGGTTAAACGAATCCTTCAAGGCATACTTATTAACCCACACCATTGCGGCGAGGTCATCACCCTTGAAATACTCTTTGGTCCTTGCCAACACATCCTCGTATTTCAACTCTTTGAGTTCAGAGGATACGTTCCCTTTCTCCATCTTTTCAGACATAGTTTACAGCGTGTTTATATGTTTTTGTAATTTCTTACAGACAAAAACAACTGCCCATCAAGCAGTTAGCAATTTGGCACACATAGCGCCGACTTTGGTACAAAGTTGCACCAAATTTTTGGAGTTTTGCCAACAAATTGTTCACACTTTATAAACAAGTTATAAACACTTTTGTAAGGCTCTTATTTAGACAAGATTACACTCACTTTTTCGACCTTACCACTGAGGGGTGGTGCGAGCTTAGAAACTTTGATTGTGGAGGTAACTATTTGAGGAAAAGCGCGGTGGATGCGCTCCAAGATGCGCCACGCCACGTTTTCGAGAATGTCGGAGGGTTTTTGCATCTCCTCTGCCACTTGCTCATAGACCGAGAGGTAGTTGACACTTTTCAACAAATCGTCCTGCTCGGCAGCGGAGCCAATTTCGGCATCCATCGTGAGAGTGACTTCATAGCGGTTTCCGACCACCTTTTCGAGGTCGTAGCAGCCGTGCGGAGCACGAAACTCCATATTTTCGAGTTGTATGGTAGCCCTCATATTAGAACAAGCATTTTTGTGCCTTCACATCCTCCACGAGCGAGAAAATATCATTCCACGACTCCTCGCCAAAGGTTGTGCCGACAACCTCAATAACCTTACCGGCGGCGATGGCACCAATGGTACCACACTGGCGCAAATCTAAGCCCTCGCACAAGCCCGCCATAAAGCCCGCAGCATAGAAGTCGCCCGCACCCGTAGTATCAACCCTTTTGGCTGCTGCCATAATACCAACGTGGATGCGCTCGGAGCCCTGCTCTTTGATGAGTGCGCCACGAGTTCCAATCTTCACAACCGCCAACTCACACCTTGCGGCTATGAATTCCAGAGCCTTCTCGGGGTCTTGCTCGCCACTGAAAGCGGCTGCCTCCTGCTCGTTGGCAAAGATAATATCGACATATTTATCCACTATATCCAAGAGGAACGCCCTATTCTCCAAGACCACATTGTAACTCGCAAGGTCTATTGCCACCTTCAATCCATACTGTTTGGCGGTCTTAATGGCGTGGCGTATAACAGCGTGGCTCTGCACCATAAAGCCCTCAATATAGAGGCAGTCGTAGTCATTGAACATTTCGGGGGTAATATCTGCCTCACAGAGTTCGAGCGCGGCGCCCAAATAAGTTACCATAGTCCTCTCGCCATCGGGCGATACGAGCGACAAACACCTTCCCGAGCGATTTTTGCCGTGGGTGATGTAGGGGGCGATGCCAAGGTTGTCGAGTGCCTGCTCATAGAAGTGCCCCGTAGAGTCCTTGCCCACCTTGCCAATGTAACCCACCTTTGTACCCAAACGTGCCATACAACGTATGGTGTTGCCTGCACTACCCCCAAGCGAAAGGGTGTGTGGCAGGTCGGCGGTCTCGCCCTGAATCTCGCGTTGCAACTCTGCATCCACAAGGTTCATACTCCCCTTGCCAAGGTTGAGCCTTGTGAGCACCTCATCATTACGAAGGTTTACCAAAAAGTCGGTCAGTGCATTACCAATACCTATTACTCTCTTAATCTGCATAGCTTCCTAATTTGTTTGTTTGGGTTTGTGGTTTCTGGTGGGCAAATGTACCCATTATAATTCAAAATTCAGAATGCAAAATTCAAAATTATTCCTTATTTATCTCTCTTTACTGTCTATCCAAATAGTGACGGGTCCATCGTTGAGGAGTTCCACCTTCATATCCGCGCCAAAGCGACCACAAGGAATGGGTTTATCGAGGGCGGTGGAGAGTTTAGCCTTGAAAGACTCATAGAGCGGCACAGCGACAGCCTCGCCCGCCGCGTGGATATAACTCGGGCGGTTGCCTTTGCGAGTTGCGGCTTGGAGTGTGAATTGACTCACAACCAAAACCTCTCCATCCACTTGTCGCACATCCAAATTCATAACTCCGTTTTCGTCATCGAAGATGCGCAGCCCAGAGGTCTTTTTCACAAGGTAGTCCACATCCTCTTCGGTGTCATCGGTAGCCACGCCCACAAAGACCAGCAACCCTTTACCAATCTCCGCAACTCGCTCTCCCTCAATGGTTACACTTGCGCGTGTAACCCTCTGTATAAGTACTCTCATAGGTGGTATTCTCTAATGCGCGTCCAACCAATTTTCGCCCTCGCCAACATCTACCGTAAGGGGTACACTAAGCATAGCGGCACCCTCCATCTCTTGGCACAAAATCTCCTTAACGCGCTCCTTTTCGCTCCTCAGGGTATCGACAATAAGTTCATCGTGCACTTGCAGTATCATCTTTGAGCGCAAACCCTCCTCGCCCAGGCGGCGGGCAACCCTCACCATAGCTATTTTTATAATATCGGCAGCCGAGCCTTGCAGGGGCGCATTTATGGCGTTGCGCTCTGCCAGCGAGCGCACATTGGCGTTGGCGGAGTTAATGTCGGGCAGGAAGCGTTTGCGACCAAATATGGTCTGAACATAGCCGTTGCCCTTCGCCTCGCGGATGGTGTTGTCGATATACTCCTTAACCTTCGGGTAGGAGCGGAAGTAGCCCTCGATAATCTCCTTAGCCTCGCCCATAGACATATCGCCACCCATCCTCTGGCGCAGACCAAATGCCGAGATGCCATAGATAATGCCGAAGTTGGCAGTCTTTGCTTTGCGCCTTTGGTCGGAAGTTACCTCTTGGGGCTGTGTGTGGAAGAGTCGTGAGGCGGTATCGCGATGGATGTCTTCGCCAGAGCGGAACGCCTCAATCATTCCCTCATCGCCGCTCATATGCGCCATAAGCCTCAACTCCACCTGTGAGTAGTCTGCCGAGAGCAGCAGGTGGTCGCTATCGGACGCAACAAAGGCTCGGCGTATGGGGCGTCCCAACTCATCGCGCACAGGGATGTTTTGGAGATTGGGGTTGGTCGAAGAGAGCCTGCCCGTTGCTGCCACCGCCTGGTTGTAGGAGGTGTGGATATGCCCCGTTGCGGGGTTTATCAACAGCGGTAAAGCCTCAACATAGGTCGAAAGCAACTTTTTGATACCCCTATACTCCAAAATCTTGGGCACTATGGGGTGGCGCTCCGAGAGGAACACAAGGTACTCCTCTTCGGTGCTATACTGCTTTGTCTTGGTCTTTTTGGGCTTGGGGTCTATGCGCAACTTCTCGAAGAGCACCACACCGAGTTGGCGCGAGGAGTTCACATTGAGCGTAGGCTCGCCCGCCAAGGCGCGAATTTGCTCTTCGAGCATCGCCATTTGGGCGTTCAACTCCTCGGCATAGACGGCAAGTTGGTTGCTATCCACCCTCACTCCCTCACGCTCCATATCGGCAAGGGTTTTTATTAGTGGCTCTTCTATGGTTTTATACAACTCCTCGGCTCCCTCTTTTCTCAGGCGGGGCAGAAGGTTGTCGAAGAGTTGAAGGGTTACATCGGCATCCTCGGCGCAGTAGGGCGCAACAAGCTCCTCCGCCACCCTATCCATTGTAAGTTGCTTGGTGCCACGACCAATAAGGCTATCTATCTCAATTGGCTGGTAGCCGAGCAAGGTCTGCGAAAGATGGTTTAATGAGTGTCGGCCATCGGGATCGAGAAGATAGTGCATAATCATCGTGTCCCACAGGAAGCCAGCAACCTCCACACCCTCGTGGCGTAACATCTGTATGTCGAACTTAATGTTGTGACCAATCTTCTCGGTTGCGGGGTTTTCGAGCAGTGGGCGCAGAGAGTCCATAGCCCCCGCCACGCTTGTGGGCACATAGTATGCCTTATGAGGCTCGGCGCACAAGCCAACACCCACCACACGGTCGCCAAAGTAGTCAAAGCCCGTAGTCTCAGTGTCGAACGAGAGCCTTGTTGCGCGAGAGAGTTCCTCCACTGCTGCCGCCACCTTTTCGGGGGTGTCGCAGAGAGAGTAGGAGTGTGGGGTGGTGTCTATGGTGTTATAAAGTGGTGTCACAGGAGCGAAGAGGTCGCCCATTGCCATAGTGTCGGCTGGGTTGCTTTTCGTGGGTGCCGCAACCTCTATGGGGTTGCCAAAGAGGTCGAGCGATTGGGGTTGTGTGGGCTGAGTGGGTTGTTCGCACCTTGCCGCCTTTTGGTAGCCCACAGCCTCGGGACAAACCTGCGTGTTGAAGGGCGAGAAAGCACCCGCCTCCATCTCACGCAGGAACATATTGAAGTCCAACTTTTTGTATATCTCGCGGAGTGCCTCGCAGTCGGGGGCGCACATCGCAAGCTCCTCTGGCACAAACTCTATGGGGGCGTCCAATGCGATGGTTGCCAACACTTTTGAGAGTCGAAGTTGCTCGGCTCCCACCTCCACATTCTCCCTCTGTTTGCCTTTGAGCTTGTCAAGGTTGGAGAGGATTTCTTCCACCCCACCAACCTTATTTACAAGTTTTATTGCTCCCTTTTCGCCAATGCCCTTCACGCCGGGGATGTTATCGGCAGCGTCACCCCACAGAGCAAGAATATCTATCACTTTGCGGGGATCTTCAAACCCGTAATGCTCTTTGATCTGCTCCAAGCCCACAATCTCCACACCCTCGCCACCTTTGCGTTGTTTGTAGATGCGCACATTGGGGGCAACGAGTTGTCCAAAATCCTTGTCGGGAGTGACCATATAAACATCGTAGCCTGCCGCGGCAGCCTTATGCGAGAGGGTGCCGATGACATCGTCTGCCTCGTAGCCTGCAACCTCCAAAATGGGAATACGCATAGCCTTCAACACCTCTTTAATATAGGGCACAGCAGCAACAATATCCTCGGGTGTCTCGGAGCGGTTTGCCTTATACTCTGGGAAGAGTTCGTTGCGGAAATTACCACCGTGGGGGTCGAACGCCACACCGAGATAGTGGGGGCGTTCGTTGATGATAATGTCCCTCAGGAACTTCACAAAGCCAAAGATGGGCGAAGTGTTGAGCCCCTCGCGGTTGCGCATAGGGCGACCTGCAAAGGCGTAGTAGGCGCGGAAAATCTGCGCGTAGGCGTCTATGAGAAAGAGTTTTTCCACAGCAGAAAAAGGGGTTTGTGGATTAGTAAATTGTAATATCGTAGGGCATACGAGCCTGAACAGAGGAGCCCTCTTTAAGGGTGTTGAGAAGCCTCTCGGCACTCTTGGTTGCAAAGGCCGCCTCGCCCTGCAACTTGGGAGCTTTTGCGGACATCAGTGTTTTGAGCATTGCGGTAAGCTCATCGTCCTCTTCGAGAATCTCCACCACGCGCCAATCGGTGCCCAACTCCGCCTTCTCAGCAGCCACCACAAGGGCTTTTTTGAGTCCGCCAAAATCATCGATCAGACCTATCTCGGCAGCATCCACACCAGACCATATCCTACCCTCGCCAATGGCATCAACAGCCTCGCAGGTCATACCCCTACCCTCGGCAACGTGACCAACAAAGGTGGCATAGACATCCTCTACGGAGCGCTGCATAAAGCCCATCTCGGAAGTGGTAAGGGGGCGGAACATTGTGCCCATATCGGCGTGGGGAGCCGTTTTGGCGACATCTACGGTAATGCCGAGTTTGTCTTCCAACACCTCGCCACCACTCACAATCAGACCAAAGACACCAATGGAACCCGTGAGGGTTGTGCGGTTTGCGATGATGTGGTCGGCAGGCGAAGAGATGTAATATCCGCCCGAGGCGGCGTAGTTCGACATTGAGACAACGATGGGTTTCTCCTCGCCCAATAGTTTCAGCTCGCGCCACATTACCTCCGAGGCGAGTGCGCTGCCGCCGGGGGAATTTACCCTCAACACCACAGCCTTCACACCCTCATCCTCGCGGGCTCGGCGAATTTGGTCGGCAGTGGTTGCGCCACCGACAATTCCCTCGCCGCCTTTACCATCTATAATCTCGCCATCGGCGTAGATAATGGCGATCTTATTGGGGGTTATCTTTGTTTGGCGAACAACGGTGTTATACTCGCCAAAGGTTACGCAGTTCAACTCCTTGGTTCCTACAAGGGTTGTCAGCTCACGCTCCACCTCGTCCCGATATTTCAATCCATCCACAAAGCCACATTGGAGCGCCTTTTGGGGAGCATCAATAGCCAGCGTGGAGGCGTAGAGGTTGAGTTGTTTGGGGGAGATGTTGCGCGAAGAGGCGACATCCTCCACAAGCGCACCCCACAAAGCCTCTACCATTGCCTCGGTCTGACGGCGGTTGGCGGGGCTCATCTCTTTGAGCATATAGGGCTCAACAGCTGATTTATAGGTACCGTGGCGCACAATCTGCACATCCACACCGAGCTTGTCAATAGCACCCTTGAAGAAGAGCGACTGCGAAGCCAAGCCTCGCCAATCGAACGAGCCTGCGGGATTCATATAGACCTTGTCGGCAATAGAGGCGAGCCAATAGGTGCCCTGGGAATAGTTCTCTTGGTAGGCAACAATGGGTTTGCCCGACACCTGACGAAATTCGGCAAGCAGTGAGCGCAACTCCTCAATCTGTGCAGTGCCCTCGATGGTTCCTGCGCCCGTCATATTGATGTAGAGTGCCGAGATGTTGGCGTCCTTTGCAGCGGCATCCAACACCTCAACAATATCGAGCATTGAGAGTGTTTGCAACACCTCGAACGAAGAGGACGTCCCCACTGCAAAAGTCGGGATGCGGGGCGAGTCGGCAATGCTTTCATCGAGGTTTAGCACCAACACCGAGCCAGGCTCTACGACCACAGGGGCCGGTTCGAGCGAGGAGAAGAGCGAGCCCACGAGCCAAACTAACAACAAAGGAAGTGTTATCATTGCCAACAACACAGCCAAAAACGTCTTAAAAAATCCTTTCATAGCGACAAAATTTTCTTTTTATATTACAAAGGTATGCTTTTTACTGCAAAGAAAGAGTATCTTTGTAGAGTTATTTTTGCAAATTCTCTCCCTTTGGGAGAGTGGTAGGCTGAGTATAAACAACAAAAAACACAAAATATGATAACCAGAGAAGAGATTGTTGAAATCCTAAGAGGTATAACCCACCCCGAGACGGGCAAAGACGTTGTGGAGGGTGGCATTTTACAGGAGGTAACGGTTGAAGAGGGTGGTAAGATCCATCTCACGCTCGTCTTTCGCCGCCGCCGCGACCCCTTCGCAAAGAGTGTCGCTATGCGCTCCAAACTCGCCATTGAGGCTGCTGCCGAGGGTGCCGAGGTGGAAATTCTCATCCGCGAGGGCGAGGATGCTCCCAAGCCCCGCCAGCACGAGGGTATAAAGAGTGTCAAAAACATCATCGCTGTTGCTTCGGGCAAAGGCGGTGTGGGTAAGTCGACTGTGACCGCCAATCTTGCTGTTTCGCTCCACAAACTCGGCTACAAGGTAGGTGTGCTGGATGCCGACATCTATGGTCCCTCTCAGCCCAAACTCTTTGGCGTGGAGGAATACGCCCCTGTGGCAGAAAATGTGGACGGGTTAGACTATATTCTTCCTGCCGAGTCGAACGGAGTGAAAGTAAACTCCATCGGCTTCTACATCAACCCCGAAGACGCGCTGATTTGGAGGGGTCCGATGGCGACCAACGCCCTTAAACAGCTTATCAACCAAACACTTTGGGGAGAGTTAGACTTTTTGTTAATAGATATGCCTCCCGGAACGGGCGATGTGCAGATTTCCGTAGCCGAAAACCTCTCTCTTACGGGCGCTATCATTGTGAGCACACCTCAGAGGGTGGCAACAGCCGATGTTCTGAGGGGAATGAAGATGTTTGAGGCAGAGGGAATTGGCGTTCCCGTGCTGGGTGTTGTGGAGAATATGGCATACTTCTCGCCTGCCGAGCTGCCTGGCAGCCGCTACTACATCTTTGGTAAGGGCGGTGCCCGCGAGTTGGCAGAGAAAGAGGGTGTCGATTTCTTGGGCGAAATACCTCTAATTCAGTCTATTGCGGAAAATTCCGACAACGGAACACCCGTAGCACTCGGTAGTTCGGACGAAGAGAAATACTACGCCGAGATTTGCCGAAAAGTTGTTAGTAAAATGACGAAAACGTGTTGATAACCCCCACAAAAACCTGTTGAAAGATATTAACTTTTCGAGAGGCGGAAAATTTGGAAAAAAGCAACTTCCATATAAGCCAGAGTCGTTTGGAAAAAGCAAGAAAAATCTTTTATTTTTTCTCCTCAAATTACCAACAAACCCCAAACGAGCAAAGTTGATTTTTCGGAGGTGTTAGTTTGTTGATAAGGTTATTAACAAGGTGTTGAAAAAAGAGGGTAACTCTCTCATTTAGGAGCAAAAGTAGCACACCTCCTAAGAGGATATTTTTTAGCATTTTTACCCCCACCGAAAAACCAAAAAGTTACCAACACAACTAACAGCGTTTATTATTATTGTTATCTTATTTTAATTTATAATTAAAGAAAGAAATTAATATAAATAAAAAATTGTGACGATGGATGTTCGTGAAAAAATTGACATTCTCAAACGCGAGAAGAGAGCCATAATCCTCGCCCACTATTACACCTCGCCTGAGGTGCAGCAGGTGGCAGATTTTGTGGGCGACAGCCTTGCGCTGTCCGAAAAGGCGGCAGTTGCAGACGCCGACATCATCCTCTTTGCAGGCGTGAGGTTTATGGCAGAGACCGCCAAGGTGCTCTCGCCCTCGAAGAAGGTGTTGCTGCCCGTTGTGGAGGCAGGTTGCTCGCTTGCCGACTCGTGTGATGCGGCAGAACTTGCCAGAGTTAAGGCTGAAAACCCCGACCACCTCGTGGTGTCGTATGTAAATACCTCGGTGGAGGTAAAGGCGCTGACCGATATATGCTGCACCTCCTCCAATGCTCTGAAAATTGTGGAGTCGCTGCCCAAGGACCAAAAGATACTCTTTGTGCCCGATAGGAATCTCGGCTCTTATATTAATAGGTGTACGGGAAGGGATATGAAACTCTGGGATGGCGCGTGCCTGGTCCACGAGGAGTTCTCGGCAGAGAAGATTAGAGCCCTGAAAGCGCTCCACCCCGAAGCGGTGGTGCTGGTGCACCCAGAGTGTAAGGCGGAGGTTGTGGCGCTGGCAGACTATGCAGGCTCAACAGCGGGCATTCTTGCCTACTGCGCACGCCCCGAAGTGCAGGAGGTTATTGTTGTTACCGAGAGCGGTATCCTCTACGAAATGGAGAGTCGTTATCCTGACAAAAAGTTCTACCTCGTGGAGCCCGAAAAGGGGTGCGAGAGGTGTGTGTCGTGTAAGGATATGAAACTCGTAACACTCGACAATATCTACCAAACCCTGCTCAATGAGAGCCCTGAGGTGGTTATTGACGAGGAAGTGCGTACCGCCGCCGAAGGGTCTATACGCAGGATGCTGGGGATTATGGTCTAATGTCCAACGTCCAACGTCCAACGTCAATAGTCCTAAGGCTTATAGGAGAATTGAGAATTGAGAATTGAGAATTGAAAATTGTGGTGCAGGCTACGCCTGCGAGTATTTTATCCCTCCCCTAAGTTAGGGGAGGGTCCGCGAAGCGGGGGAGAGGTCTGTCCGTCTTGCCACGACTGCCGTAGGCAGGCGGTTGGCATCTACCTATCTTGTTTTTCTTGCAGGGATAACAAGGGTAGCAGGTGTAACAAGGATTATAGGGGAGTTTGAGAGGAGTCTTTTTTCGGTGGTGTGGATGCTCCGAAGGAGCAGAAATGAGGAAAACACCATCTCTCAAACTTGTTTGAAAGAGATTGGTGGTTTGCTCATTTCAGACCTGCCGTAAGGCAGTCACACCACCGCAAAGGCTACACTAAAAGTTTTTGGGCGACTTTTTATAAAAAGTCGCAAAGAGGAAAGTCGCAAAGAAGAAAGTCGCGAAGAAAAAGAAAAACATATTAACCTAAAATAAAAGAGAAAAAGATGAAAAAAGTTATTATTAGTGCTCTTGTGGCGATGGTGTCGCTTGGTGCATTTGCTGACGAGGGTATGTGGTTGTTGCCTCTGCTCGAAAAACTCAACCTGAAAGATATGCAGGCTAAGGGTTTGGAACTCTCGGCAGAGGATATTTATAGCATTAACGGCTCTTCATTGAAGGATGCCATCGTTATTTTTGGTGGCGGCTGTACGGGTGAGATTGTGTCGCCTGAGGGATTGCTCTTTACCAACCACCACTGCGGTTTTGGCTCTATTCAGGCTTTGAGTAGCGTGGAGCACGACTATTTGAAAAATGGTTTCTGGGCTATGAACCAGAAAGAGGAGATCCCTGCTCCGAACCTCAAAGTGACCTTTGTGCGCCACATTGAGGATGTTACTAAGCAGATTACAAAAGGCGTAAAACCCTCAATGAGTGAGGCTCAGAGGTCGGAGAAGGTAAATAAGAATGCAAAAAACCTGAGGAGTAAGTTGGAGAAGAAGAACGAGGGTAAGACCATTACTATCAAGGACTTCTTTGGTGGCAACCAGTACTTTGCTTTCGTTACAGAGGTATATGAGGATGTGCGCCTTGTGGGTACCCCTCCCTATGCTATTGGCAAGTTTGGTGGCGAGACCGACAACTGGATGTGGCCCCGCCATACGGGCGACTTCTCGGTGTTTAGGGTTTATGCCGCTCCCGATGGTAAGACCCCTGCAAAGTATGCTCCCGAGAATGTCCCCTATAAGGCAGATAAGTACCTCACAATCTCCACCGAGGGCTACAAAGAGGGCGACTATGCGATGATTATGGGCTTCCCCGGCACCACCACTCGCTATATGACCTCCTATGAGATTGATAAGATGCTCACGGTTGATAACCCCAACCGCATCTATATTCGTGGCGAAAGACAGGATATTTTGAAGGTAAGAATGGCTGCCGATGACGCTATCCGCATCAAATATGCCTCGAAATATGCCTCCTCTTCGAACTATTGGAAGAATTCGATTGGTAAGTCGAGAGGTGTGGAGAAACTCGGCGTGAAGGCACAGAAAGCCGCCGAGGAGGAAGCCTTCACCGCTTGGGTGTGGGAGAATATGGACAAGAAACGCATAGAGAAATATGGCAATGCACTCCCACTTATTGAGAAATATGTTAATGAGGCTACCCCCTATGAGAGCGATGCTCAGATTTTGAGCGAAACACTGTTCCGTGCTGCGGAGATTCTCAACGCCTCGACAACCTTCTACAATACCTACAACCGCACCGATAGTATGGACGAGGCGGTGGAGCGCACAAAGGCTTTCTACAAGGACTATGACGAGGCTACCGACCGCCTTGTGACTTGCCGTATGATTGAGGTGCTGAGGGAGATGATTCCCGCCGAGCGCCGCCCCCAGAGCCTTGCAGTTATCGACACCGAGTGGTCGGGCGATGTGAAGGCATTTACCGAGGACCTATTCAATAGGTCGGTCTTTGCCAACGAGCAGAAGTTCTTGGGGGCAGCAGCTGCAAACAACATTGAGATCTTCGAGAATGACCCCGCACTCGCCATTATGATTGACGCCTCGAAACTTTATAAGGAACTGCTCGAAAAGGTTGCACCCCTCAAAGAGGAGTATCGCAAAGGTCATAGGCTCTACATTGCGGGTTTGATGGAGATGAATCCCGAGAAGAGCTACTACCCCGATGCAAACTTCACTTTGCGCCTTACCTATGGCACCATTCTCCCCTACTCTCCTGCTGATGGCGTGCTCTACAAATACTACACCACCATCGATGGCGTTGTTGCCAAAGAGGATCCCAACAACCCCGTAGACTTTACCGTTGATGAGGGACTTAAAAAACTCTATGCCCAGAAGAATTGGGGTGGCTATGAGGATAAAGACGGCTCGCTCCATACCTGCTTCCTCTCGACCAACGATATTACGGGCGGCAACTCGGGTAGCCCCATTATGAACTCCAAGGGCGAGCTTATCGGCTTGGCATTCGATGGCAACTGGGAGGCTATGAGTGGCGACATCGCCTTCGAACCCAACGTGCAAAGGACTATCAACGTGGACATCCGCTATGTCCTCTGGTGTATCGACACCCTCGGCGGAGCGGGTTGGTTGCTTGACGAGATGACCATAAAGTAGCGCTGCGAGCGTGCCTTGTGGGCGATTAGGTCGTTGCACTGCGATAAACCACCTTCGCAGTTACGAAAAGTAAACTGCGAAGGTGGTTTTCTTGTGCGCCTAAAATCCACTAGCTTATATGCGTTTTTTTGTGTCTAACGTCTAACGTCAATAGTCCTAAGGCTTATAGGGCTTATATGGCTTATAAGGCATATGGGGCATATATAAGTAGGAGTTTGAGAGGAGTCTTTTTTCGGGGAGGAGTGAGGCTCTCCGAAGGAGAGTGGCAGGCGAAGAGTCAGCCCACTCAAACTCGTTTGAAAGTGGGCTGGCAGTTCGACTGCTAATCTGCCTGCAAAGGCAGCCACACCTCACCGCGAGGGTTGCACTAAAAGTTTTTGGTAGCACCTTTTTACAAAAAGGTGCGAAAAAGCGGAGAAAGAAAAGCGCATAAAATACCCAAATCTCAACTTTCATCTTTCAACTTTCAACTCAAATCACTATCTTTGCACTAATATACACTTAATAGGTTTGTTATGGAAGTAAAAACTACTGAGGCGCCCAAGGAGAGGTCGCTCAATTTCGTAGAGGAGATTATCGAAAATTATATAGCCGAGACGGGTAACGCTATCCAGACACGTTTCCCGCCCGAGCCCAACGGCTACCTTCACATCGGTCACGCCAAGAGTATCTGCCTTAACTTCGGTTTGGCACAACGCTATGGTGGCAAGTGCAATCTGCGCTTCGATGATACCAACCCCGTGAAGGAGGATACCGAGTATGTGGACTCCATCAAGGAGGACATCAAGTGGCTCGGCTTTGAGTGGGCTGTGGAACGCTACGCTTCGGACTACTTCGACCAGCTCTATGAGTGGGCTATCTTGCTGATTAAGAAGGGTAAAGCCTATGTAGACGACCAGTCGCAGGAGGAGATTCGCCTCGGTCGCGGCACGGTGCAACAGCCAGGTACCGAGAGCCCCTACCGCAACCGTTCGGTAGAGGAAAACCTGAGGCTCTTCGAGGAGATGAAGGAGGGTAAGTATGCAGATGGCGAGAAGGTGCTGCGTGCCAAGATAGATATGGCGCACCCCAATATGCTCTTCCGCGACCCTATTCTCTACCGTATTCTCCACACCGAACACCACCGCACAGGCAATAAGTGGTGCATCTACCCAATGTACGACTACGCACACGGTCAGAGCGACTCCATTGAGCGCATCACACACTCGATTTGTACTTTGGAGTTCGATGTTCACCGCCCCTTGTACGATTGGTTCATAGAGGAACTCGGCATCTTCCCCAGCCACCAATACGAGTTCGCAAGACTCAACCTTACCTATACGGTTATGAGCAAACGCAAACTCTTGCAACTTGTTAAAGACCAAGTGGTTACGGGTTGGGATGACCCCCGTATGCCTACCATTTGTGCCCTTAGGCGCAAGGGCTACACCCCCGCTTCGATTAGGGCTTTTGCCGAGAGGGTTGGCGTAGCAAAGAGGGACAATGTGATTGATCTCTCGCTCTTGGAGTACTGCGTGAGGGAAGATCTGAACAAGGTTGCCGAGCGCCGTATGGCTGTTATCGACCCCCTGAAGGTTGTCATCACTAACTACCCCGAGGGACAGACCGAGTGTTTCAGCTGCGTTAATAACCCCGAGGACGAGAGCGCAGGAAGACGCGATGTTCCCTTTGGCAGAGAGATTTATATCGAGCGTGGCGACTTTATGGAGGAGCCCCCCAAGGGTTACTATCGCTTGCGTCCCGGCGGCGAGGTGCGCCTGAGGTATGGTTACCTCATCAAATGCGAGGAGGTTATCAAGGGTGCCGAGGGTAATGTTGTTGAGTTGCACTGCACCTACGACCCTCTGTCGGCAGGCGGTGGCTCTTCGGATGGTCGCAAAGTTAAGGGTGTTATCCATTGGGTGTCGGCTGCTGACGCTGTTGAGGCGGAGGTAAGACTCTACGACAACCTCTTTGCTAAGGAAGATCCCGATGATGTTGAGGAGGGCAAAGTGTTTACCGACTACCTCAATCCCAACTCGCTTGTTGTTAAGACCGCCTATTGCGAGCGCTCGCTTGGCGAGGCAAAGGTTGGCGACAGGTTCCAATTTGAGAGGGTTGGTTATTTCTGCGTGGACAAAGACTCCTCGGCTGATAAGATTGTCTTCAACCGTACCGTTACCCTAAAAGATACTTGGGCTAAGATGCAGAAGAAATAATTCTCGCAGGCATCTGCTGCGTTATACTCAAAGGCAACAACCTTATTTACGCTAAGTAGACTCGGTTGTTGCCTTTTTTCGCAAGCCTTGCATCTGCTCTGCGACAATCATTTCTTTACTCCTGCCCCATCCCCGCTCTATATAAAATAATCACCCCAATGTTCCACGAGGAACATTGGGGTTAATTCTCAATTCTCAATTCTCAATTCTCAATTCGATTTTGTTCCTCGTGGAACAATTATCTGCCAAAGTAAATCAACAATACGTTTATGTCGGCGGGCGAAACACCTGGTATGCGCGAGGCCTGACCAATGGTGGTGGGGCGAATGCGCGAGAGTTTTTGGCGAGCCTCAATGGTTATAGATGTAATATTCATAAAGTCAAAATCGGCAGGAATGCGAATCTCTTCGAGCCTTTGCAGCTTGTCGGCAATCGCCTTTTCGCGCTCAATGTAGCCGCTGTATTTCACCTCTATTTCTACTTGCTCAACAATCTCGCGACTCAGGTTGTGGCTTGTGACGAATTTTTTGAGCGGAGCAACAATTTCAATTAGGTCAAAAAGTGAAACATTGTTGCGAATTAATACATCTGCAATCTTCTTTTTCTGCGAAAGAGGTGCAGAATTGATGGTTTTGAGATAGTCCGAAATTTCGTCTGGTGCGACACCCTGTCTTTGAACGAAATTTTTAAGCGATTCTCCGAGCGATTTTTTTTGCTCAAAATCCACCCACCTTTCATTATTCACAAGACCGATTTCTCTGCCAATAGGAGTAAGGCGAAGGTCGGCATTGTCTTGTCGGAGGAGGATGCGATACTCTGCACGGCTCGTGAACATACGATAAGGCTCATCGACACCCTTAGTCACAAGGTCGTCAATCAGCACACCAATATACGCCTCGTTGCGTCCGAGTACAAAAGGCTCCTCTCCCCTACTCTTCCTCACTGCGTTCACACCTGCCACCAAGCCTTGCGCCGCAGCCTCTTCGTAGCCCGTGGTGCCATTGATTTGTCCCGCAAAATAGAGCCCCTTGATGAGTTTTGTTTCGAGGGTGTGGGTTAGCTGTGTGGGTGGGAAATAGTCGTACTCGATGGCGTATCCTGGGCGATAGATCTCCACATTCTCGAAGCCCTCTATTTGCTGCAATGCGGCACACTGCACCTGCCAGGGAAGGCTCGAAGAGAAGCCATTGAGGTAGTATTCGTTGGTGTCGGCACCCTCTGGTTCGAGGAAGAGTTGGTGGAACTCCTTGTCTGCAAAGGTGCGCAATTTGTCCTCAATGCTGGGGCAATAGCGAGGACCGATACCCTTGATAAGCCCCTGAAACAGAGGCGAGTCATCGAAGCCCGTTCGCAGTGTGTTGTGAACCTCTTGTGAGGTGTATACCAAGTAGCAAGGTTGCTGATTTTCAATGGGTTGAATGCTACTTAGGAAGGAGAATTTCTGAGGTTCGCTGTCGCCATCCTGACGCTCAAACTTGTCGAGATTGAGCGAGCGGACATCAATCCTAACGGGCGTTCCCGTCTTCATCCTACCCGCCTCAAAACCGAGTTCGACAAGTTGCTCGGTGAGCCCGTGCGATGCGGCATCGCCAGCCCTACCCCCCTCGGCAGAGTTGCGACCGATGTGCATCAGACCCCCGAGGAATGTTCCGTTGGTGAGAATGACCGACTTGGCAGTGAAAACCACACCCATTTGGGTTCTTACACCCACAACACGCCTACTCTCCCCCACTCCATCAATAATCAATTGATTTACAGAGTCTTGCCACAGCCTAAGGTTGGGGGTGTTCTCCAATGTCTTGCGCCACAGTGCCGAGAAACGCGCCTTGTCGCATTGTGCCCTGGGGCTCCACATTGCCGCGCCCTTCGAGCGGTTGAGCATACGGAATTGTATGGTGCTGAGGTCTGTGATGATACCCATTTGACCACCGAGAGCATCTATCTCCCTAACAATCTGCCCCTTAGCCACGCCGCCCACCGCAGGATTGCACGACATATTGGCATATTTGGTCATATCCATAGTCACAAGCAGTGTTGCCGCACCAAGGTTGGCAGCCGCCGTAGCAGCCTCACAACCGGCGTGACCTCCACCCACAACTATCACATCGTAGTCAAACCTCATTGCTATTTAGCTTTTTGTACGGGCTCGCTATCCACAAAGCGGGCGAGGTAGAAATTCTCTTTTTGGCGCATCTGGGCGGCATCGGAGTCGGTTTTGTCCTTGTAACCGCACAGGTGCAACACTCCGTGAATAATAACCCTCAGTTGCTCCTCTTCGGGGTTTGTGCCGAGTATTTTGGCGTTATCATCCACCGTAAAAGGGTCAATAAAAATATCGCCACTAACCACCTTGCGTCCCTCTAAGTCGCTGTAATCAAACGTGATAACATCCGTATAGTAGTCGTGTCCCAAGTATTGGCGATTGATGCCAATGTGGTTCTCCGAGGAGCAGAAAATGTAACTAATCTCCCCCACCCTAAAACCCTCGTTGTGGATGCTCTCCCTTATCCAGCGGTTGATTCTAACTCTTCCTTTGGGCAGGTAGTCGGTATCTTGATTGTAGAAGTGTACAGCCATTATGTTGTTGTGTTTCAAAAGTTTATCCTAATCTGCCAACCAAATTTCGGGGTCTTGGTTGATGGTGTGGAACCACACCTCGAAGTGGAGCTGGTACTCTTCGGGGTTGTCGCCTGCCGAGATAGTGCCAAGTCGGGTGTTTGTGCCCACTTTGTCGCCAGCCTTTACACTCACAGTTGCAAGGTTGGAGTAGATGGTAAAATAGTCGCCGTGGCGCAACATCACACAGTTGTTGAGTCCGCTGATGAACATCACCCTTGCCACCTCGCCTTCAAATACGGCGTATACCTCCGAGCCCTTCGGGGCGGCAATGTTCACACCCTTATTAACCACCGTGACGTGTTTTTCGGTGGGGTGGGGGTGCTTGCCAAAACGCTCTATTATGACACCACCGTTTACGGGCATCAGCATTTTACCCCTATTTTGGTCGAACTTGCCATTCAGTGCCGTCACGGCCCTACGCTCAGCATCGGTCATCTTGCGCTTGGTCTTGCGGGTCTCCTCATCTATGATTTTTTGAAGCGTCTGCTGTGCTTTTTTCTTCTCTTCGCGCCTCTTTTTCAACTCCTTAGAGATTTTCTTCTCGTTGGCGGCGAGTTTTTTGCCCGCAGCATCGAGCTCTTTTTTCTCTTTATTGAGGGTTTTAAGGCTCTTTTGGTGTTCTGCCTTGGTTTTGTCGAGCGAAGCCTGCTTTGCAGATAGTTCCCCAACCTCCGAGGCAATCTGCTGACTCTTTGCGGTTATCTCTTCGGCACGCTTGCCGAGTGCTTGGTTATAGCGCGTGAGCAGACCAACCCTGTGTGTTGCCACCGAAAGATCCTTGGAGGAGAAGAGAAAATGGAGTGGGGTGCCCACAAGGTGGTTTTTATACGCAACCCTAACCATTTGTGCATACTCCTCTTTGAGACTTACAAGCTGCTCCTGCATCGTGTTGATGTCGGTCTGTTTGTTTGCTATATTGTTGGAAATTAGATTTATCTGCTTATTGAGCGATCCCACAACCTCTTGTCGTTTGTTGATTTTGTTTTGTAGGAGCTTAACCTCGGTTTGGTTGCTCTTTTTGGAGGCTGTGACCTCTTTTAGGAGTTTTTCGTTCTTGGCAATCTCCTTCTCGGCACGTTTGATTTGGGCGTCCAACTCCTCTACGGTCTGCCCATAAAGCCCTGCGACACCCAATGTCAAAATACCCAATATCAACACCAAAAACCTCTTCATCACTCCGCCGCTATTATTGTTTCAACGCCTCAATTTTAGCCTCGATTAGTTCTCTGTCCTCGCCCGCTTCGAGAGCTCTCTTGTAATAAATCTCTGCCATAAAACTATCGCCCTCTGCGGCGAGAATGTCGCCATAGTGGAGTAGGAGAGTGCTGTCGCCCTCGCTATCGAGCGAAATAGCTTGTCGCATAATCCTTTTTGCCTCCTCGATGTTGCCCATAAGGAAGAGAATCCACGCCTTTGTGTCGAGATATGTGGGGTTTGTGGGCTCCAACACACACGCCTTTGTGCTCATCTCTAAGGCACGAGAGAGTTGCTTGGGGCTATCCACAAGCATATAAGCCCAGTTATTCAGAGCCATAGCATTGTTGGGGTTGTTTTTCAGAGCCTTTTCCCAGAGCTTTGCCGCCTTGTCGGGGTTGAGCTCTAAATTGGCAAGAACGCCATATATATCACTTTTATCTTCGGGGTTTTTAGCCAATTTGAGGGCTTTTTTGAAGAGTTTTTGTGCCTCTGCTTCCGACTCTTTGTTGCCAACTGAGAGCAACTCATACGCCTTGCGCACAAGAGGCTCCGAGTTGTTGGGGTGGTGCTGTATGGAGAGGTCGAGATAGTGCATCACCGAATCCTTGCGGCCCAAATAATCCTCACCCCCCAACACCATATACAAATCCTCATCGGGATAATAGTTGTAGTCGCGAACGATTTTTTTGAACACATCGAGCCCCCTTTCAACCTCGCCCGAGGCAATAAGGTGTTTGCCATAACACCTCTCCACACCAACATCGTCAGGATATTTAAGATAGAGAGAATTTATCAGCGAGTTGATGGTGAAGAAGTTGCGGCGCATAAACTCCTTGTCCTCAATCACATCCGCCTCAAAAATCTCCACTGCCTCATAGGGCATTAGCTCATCCGAAAGGAATAGAGTTTTGAGTGTCTGCAAAAACTCCTCTTCGAGCCCCTTTTGTTTATAGAGGGTTGCCAAACCCAACAATCCATTCTTGTCTTGTGGGCTTAGGGCGAGGGCTGAGTGGAAAGAGCTCTCTGCCAGCGAGTCTTGCTCGGTTTGCATATAGAGGTAGCCGAGCATTGTCTTGTACTCCACCTTGCGAGGGTGGTTGCCAACCTCTTTCTCCAACTCCACAATAGCCCTGTCGTAGAGGTTTAGAGAGTAGAGCAGGTTTAGTTTTTGCTCCAAAATATCCACCCTGCGCCCCAGTTTATACTCTGCGCTATCGAGCAACGAGAGAGCCATATAGGGCATATTGTTTGCCCTGTAAAGCGAAGCGAGCATCTGGTAGTTGTAGACATTGTGTGGCTCCAACTTTACAAGCCTCTCATACACCGTCCGCGCCTTTTGCAACTCACGATTGGAGACCAGAGCATAACCAAAGAAGCCCAAATAGTCGACATTGGTGCTATCGGCAGCATAGACAATAGCGCCGTGGCGCAACGCCCTCTCTGGGTCGTCATCGAGAACCATATCGCCAATCTGATAGTGGGAAGGGGCGTGGAGTGAGTCTATTTCGAGCACCTTCTCGAAGTAGGGGAGTGCCTCTGTGCGGTCTTCGGCAAGGGCAGCAACTTTTACACCTTCGGAGTAGAGGTATTCGGCACGCAAAGAGTCGGTGTTGTACCACTCTGGCACCTCCACAACAAACCCTTCGCTGCTCTTTTGTGGCTGGCGTGCGCACGATAAAAAGCAGAGAAATAGAAGGGTGTATTGTAGGGCTTTGTGCTTCATTGTTGCGCCCAAAAAGGTGGTTAGGGGTGTTTTAGAGCACCGAGTCGAACTGACCGAGGAACCTCAAATCGTTCTCGAAATAGAGCCTCAGGTCCTTAACACCAAATTTCAACATAGCAATACGCTCCACACCCATACCGAATGCAAAACCGCTATACTTGGTGCTGTCTATGCCGCTTGCCTCCAAGACGTTGGGGTCTACCATACCGCAGCCGAGGATTTCGAGCCAGCCGGTACCCTTGCAGACATTACAACCCTTGCCACCACAGAGGTTGCACGATACGTCCACCTCTGCCGAAGGCTCCGTGAAGGGGAAATAGGAGGGGCGCATACGAATCTGAGTCTGCTCGCCGAAGAACTCCTTTGCGAAATACAACAAGGATTGCTTCATATCGGCAAACGACACCTTCTCGTCAATGTAGAGTCCCTCAATCTGGTGGAAGATGCAGTGTGCGCGAGCCGAGATAGCCTCGTTGCGGAATACCCTACCGGGGCAAATCACGCGGATAGGGGGCTTTTGGTGCTCCATAGTGCGAACTTGAATGGAGCTCGTATGAGTACGAAGGAGTACATCGGGGTGTTTCTCGATGAAGAACGTATCCTGCATATCGCGCGCGGGGTGCTCGGGAGCGAAGTTCAGTGCTGAGAAAACGTGCCAATCATCCTCAATCTCCGGACCATCTGCAATGGTGTAGCCAAGGCGCGAGAAGATGTCACAAATCTCGTTCCTCACGAGCGAAATGGGGTGGCGCGAGCCGAGGTTTTCGGTCATTGCGGGGCGCGAGAGGTCGCCACTCGAAGCCGCTGCTACGGGTGCGCTATCGAGAGCCTCTTTGAGAGCAGCGACGCGCTCGTTAGCCTTGGTCTTTATGGCGTTAATTTGCTGACCAAGAACACGTTTCTCCTCCGATGGAACGGTCTTGAACTCTTCCAATATGTCGTTCAATTCGCCTTTGCGACCAAGAATTTTCACACGAAAATCCTCAATCTCTGCTGCCGAAGTGGCGTTGAAATTCTCTATCCTGCCGAGCAGGTCGTTGATTTTGTCAATAAGTGCCATAGTTTGCTTTCTTTGTATTTTAACCACAAAAATAGCAATTATTGGCGAGTAAGAGTACAAAAAAGCGATTTTTCTCAAAGAAAAACCGCCTTTTTGTCGCCAATCAAAACTTTTATTTCTGCTCAGTGCCCTTTATGCAAATCGTTGCAATGCCTCCAACAACAAGCAACAGGGGCAAAATGAGCCTCTCGAAAGAGATGTAGATGTCGAAATAGTCCACCAAAACAAGCAGCAGACCAAATGCAGTTATGATGCCTCCCGAGATATAGTTGCGCACGCAGAGCAACCAAGCACCCACAGCCACCACCAACATCTGCCACGATAGAATGGTGTCGATGAGTTTGGGGCTCAGAAGATTGTAGTTGCTACACAGCCACACCAAACCACAAACAATCATAAGCACACCCGCAAAGTTGTAGGCACTGCGCGAGAGAGGGTGTTTCTCCTCGGTCGCTTTCTCTTGCTTTTCTTCGCTTAGAATTTCCATATCTACAATTATTTACTACTTAACAATCTGTGGTACAGACGAATTGAGTATCCTCACGGGCGAGGTTACAACTGTGTCGCCATCGGGCGAAGAGATGGTTATGGTGCGATACATCCTATCGCCCTCGTAGTGGTTTTCGATTTTGACATCCACTTTTCCGCCACGCAAAAGATGCCATTCCAGTCTATCTTCATAGGGCTCCATCTCCTCGAAACGCTCGCAAAAACTATCGAACCTCATTGCGCCATCGAAGCCATCGAAACTAAGGGTGTAAGTGGAGTCCCACTCCTCAACACCGCGCATATTGATCACTGCGTCTTCCCACTCGCCCTCTACGCGATCCTCCCAAGCCTCAATCTCCTCTTCCCAGAGCTCAAATTGAGCCTCGGTGCGGTAAGCCCACTCTGCCCAATTGTCGGCATTGCGGATAGCAGCAAAAATGAGCCACAAAAGGAATACTACCCAGATGATAGCGGCAGTGAGTAATCGTTTGAGGTTTATGCGCCTACACCTAATCAGTGAGAATCCCAAGTCGGCAACAATACCCATAAATAACACCACTACGGCGCATACGAGTCCTGCAAAAACAATGGGCGAAACACCATCCATAGGCACCACGCTTGCCCACTCCTCGCCAATGGCTGCGAGCGAAATGAAGCCCACCAAAACTCCTAAGGCGGTAAGCAGCCAGCCCGCAAGAAATATGCCGAGTAACACCTTGGCGCAGACGATGATAACCCTGCCAAGGGCACCTACGCCACTATTGTTGTCGGTTTGTTTGGGTGTTTGGGGTGGGGTGGTAGTTGGTTTTGAGGTGGTGTAACCCATAGAGAGCGCAACGCTCCTTACCAACTCTTCCTCGATAACGGTGTTTGCCGACTGCCTCTCCAATACTCGGGCGGCAAAATCACTCTCCGCCTTTGCGGCAGCCTCCTTGCCCTCACTCTTTGTAACCTCTTCGAGCAGAGCCGAGAGCACGCCATACGCCTCCTTGTCTATCGCAAAGGTTGCCTCGGCAACCCTCACCTTCAATACTTCCTTCATAACTCTTTTTTGTGTGTTTGATTGTTGGTCTATTTTTGTCTGATTTTACTTATCTGCCCTATGAGTTCATCCCACGACTCATCGAGCTGTCGGAGTGCCTCCCTGCCCTCGGGTGTGAGGGTGTAGTACTTGCGCGGAGGACCCTGTGGCGACTCCTCCCAGCGGTAGGTCAGAAGCCCCTGATTTTTCAGGCGTGTGAGGATGGGGTAGAGCGTTCCCTCCACCACAATCATCTGAGACTCTTTGAGTTCGGAGATGATTTTCGGGGCGTAACTATCCTCGCGCGAGAGTATCAACAGGATGCAGTATTCGAGTATTCCCTTGCGCATCTGCGCCTTGGTATTTTCTACGTTTATAGCCATTGCCTACTTGCTTTCGGGGATTAGAAGCCACGCCACAAGGTAGCACAAAAACGCAGGAATGGCGGGGAAGAAAAAGAGCACTACGGCAACAACCCTCGCAAGCGTGGGGTCGATGTTGAAATACTCTGCCAATCCGGCACACACACCACCCAGCATACGATTTTTGCTGCGGTAGAGTTTTTTGGGCTCGTTCATTATCTCCATAGTTGTAACTGTTTAATATATAATAGTGTTGGGGTTTTCTATCGGTTTTCGGGCTTGTTGAGGATTATGAGCGCGGCAATAACACCGGGCACCCACCCACAAAGCGTGAGTAGCAGTGTAATCAAAAACGATCCGCAACCTCGGCTGATGACCGCCAAAGGAGGGAATATGATTGATAGAATTACTTGCCAAATAGTCATAATTATCTGTCTTTAAGCGTTTTGATGTTTTGTGTCGAGGGGCAGGAAGATCCAGAGGATGATGTAGATCCAAAGGCTCAGTCCGCCGAAGATTACCAGCAACATTGTGACAATTCTCAGCAAGGTGGGGTCGATGTTGGTAAAGCGGGCAATACCACCGCAAACACCACCAATAACCTTGTCCTTGCTGCTACGCGAAAGACGCTTTACCGCCTCCTCTTTGCCGAGATGACCGCTCTTGGGCTGACGCAACTCGCCAAACTCCTCGGGTCTGCCAATCTGCTCCTGCACCTTGCGCACAAGATAGATGTCCACCACATTTTCGGGATTTCCGAGCCAACCGCTCAGCAGGTCGGCAATCCTCATCTCCAAGTCGCTCATCGTCTCGGTTGCCGAGTACTCTTCGAGTCGCTCGCGGATGTCGTCAAGGTAGATTTCCAACGCACGAAAGGCGTCCTCCTCGATGACAAACGCCGTAGTTCCGATTTTTACATTGAGTTTTCTGTTCACTTTTACTCTAAGTTTGATTGTTTGTACCACAAAGATATAAAATTATTTTAGTACTATGCAATACATAGAACTAAAAATTTTCAACCACCCCCTCGCTTTTTTGCACCACACAAGGGTTATGTGTGTGATTATTAATCTGTTGTGTTAAACGAAAAATTTGCTTTTTTCCACCTATTACTTGCAAAATTTGCCGTATCTTTGTCGCTACAAGAGAAAACCATACCTTATATGTATATAGCACAACAAAAGCGCAAAGAGAATATCGCCGAGTACATCCTCTACCTCTGGCAGTTGGAGGACCTGCTGAGGGCTTTGAAGTTTAGCCCCGAGGCGATTTACAACACCCTTGTGGAGCCCAACGGCTGTGACGAGCAGGAGAAACAGCAGATTTTTATGTGGTATATGAGCCTTGCGGGGCTTATCAAGGAGGAGGGCAAGAGCGAACAGGGGCACCTCAGTCACACTCTGCACCTTATTGCCGATATGGAGAACCTCCACAACCAACTCCTCAACCTGCCCGTGGGCGCAACCTACCGCACATTGTGGGCTCCCCTGAAAGAGGAACTCTCTCGCCTGAGGATTGTGCTGGCACGCGATGGAGTGGGGGACATTGAACTCTGCTTCCGCGCTCTCTACGCCACAATGCTCTACCGCATAAAGGGCGACCAGAGCAAGTCGGGTGCCATCGAAGATGTCGTAACCCTCATATCGCCCGTCATTGCCACCCTCGCAGATATGTACCGCAAGGTGGAGTGTGGCGAGATAGACCTCTTCGGGTAGCGAGCGGCTGATTTCTGTGGGTGTTTTCTGCGTTACGCTTGCGCTCGAAACCTCATTTACGCCTGAGTAAACTGCGGTTTCTCGCGCTGCGCAAGCCTTGAAAACCCCTCACATAAATCACCCGTAGGGTTGGGGGTAGTGGCACAAAATTTCCTCCACAAAACCCACTCGCTGGAAATTTTGGTCTAACGTCTAACGTCAAGAATCCTAAGGCTTATAGGGCTTATAAGGCATATAGGGCTTATAGGAATTTAAGGAGTTTAAGGGCTTTAATGTCCTTAATCTCCTTATCCTTCCTAATAACCCTCCCCTAAGTTAGGGGAGGGTCCGCGAAGCGGGGGAGAGGTCTGTCCGTCTTGCCACGACTGCCGTAGGCAGGCGGTTGGCATCTACCTATCTTGTTTTTCTTGCAGGGATAACAAGGGCTGCACGAAAAGTTTTTGGTTCCGCTTTTTACAAAAAGCGGAGAAAAGAAACATATTCAAAAAAGAACCTCGGAAAACATCCGAGGTTCTTTCGTTTTAGAATGGCAGGTCATCGAGTGTATCTTCCATTGCGGGTTGGATGGCGGGTGCTGCCACGGCGGGCTGTGGTGCGGGGGTGTAGGTTTGTGCTGCGCCATAGCTTTGTGCGGGCGAGGCGAGCTGCTGTCCCTGTGGGGTTGTTGTGGCTGCTGTGCCGCCCTCGCGCTTGCCGAGGAGTTTCATATCGTCAGCCTGAATCTCTGTGGTGTAGCGTTTGTTGCCTGCCTGGTCGGTCCATTCGCGTGTGCGAAGACGACCTTCGATGTAGATCTGTGAGCCTTTGCGAACATAGCGATCCACCACATCGGCGAGGTTGCGCCAGAGGGTTATGGTGTGCCACTCGGTGTGCTCGGTAGCCTGCTGTGTTTCGCGGTTGTAGTACCTCTCGCTTGTTGCGAGCCTTACGCGGGCGGTCTTAACGCCGCTTTCGAGGGTGCGCACTTCGGGGTCGGCACCTACATTTCCTACAAGTATAACTTTATTAATCATAAGCGTGTATTAGAGTGTTTTGAGTAATTCGGTAAAGAGTTTTGTCATATTTTTCTCAGCGAGTTTGCCATTTTCCTGCACCTCTTCGTGCGATATGGAGGTGTTGTCCATAGTGTCGGTGATGATTGACACACCAAAGACGGGAATATCCATATGGCGTGCGGCAATAACCTCGGGGGCGGTGGACATACCCACAGCATCGCCACCTATGAGCTTCACCCACATATACTCCTTGGGTGTCTCGAAGGTGGGACCCGTCAGGGCAACGTAGCAACCATACTGCAACTTGATGCCCTCGCGCTCGGCAATTTTGGTTGCCCTCTCGATGAGTTCGGGGTTGTAGGCATCGTTCATTGCGGGGAAGCGGGGGCCCAACTCGTCAATGTTGCGACCAATAAGAGGGTTGGGTATGAGGTTTATGTGGTCGTTGATGACCATCACATCGCCCACACGGAACGTGGAGTTCATCGAGCCCGCAGCATTAGACACAAAGAGCGTCTTTATGCCGAGGAACTTCATAACCCTCACAGGGAATACCACCTGCTGGGCGGTGTAACCCTCGTAGTAGTGGAACCTACCCTGCATAGCCACAACCTTCTTGCCCCCCAGCACGCCCATAATGAGCCTGCCGCTGTGACCTTCTACGGTCGATACGGGGAAACCGGGAATTTCGGCATAGGGTATGGAGTGCTCAATCTCTATCTTCTCCACCAAGCCGCCCAAGCCCGTGCCAAGAATAATACCAACCTCGGGGCTGAAACCTGCGGTGCGCTCGGCGATATACTGAGCCGCACCCTTTATAGCGTTAATCATAGTTTTTGTTTGTGGTTAGTTGATTACATCCTTTCGAGCATACCCATAATCAGGGCGCTCATTCTCTTCTCTGCCTTTGCGCCCTCCTGCTGTACCTCTTCGTGGGTTGACTTCTGACCACTGAAAGCGGCATTGGTAATAATCGAAATGCCGAATACGGGCAGACCCATATGGCGTGCGGCAATAACCTCGGGTGTTGTGGACATACCCGCAGCATCGCCACCAATAGCCTTGAAATATCCATACTCCTTGGGGGTCTCGAAGGTAGGACCTGTGGTGCCCACATAGCAACCATATTGGAGTTTGATGCCTTTCTCGGCAGCCACCTCTGTGGCAAGTGCGCCAAGTGCCTTACTGTAAGGCTCGCTCATATCGGGGAAGCGTGCGCCCAGCTCGTTGTAGTTCTTGCCTATGAGCACATTGGGAATGAGGTTTATGTGGTCGGTAATGACCATCAGGTCGCCCACGCGGAACGAGGAGTTGATACCTCCGCTGGCATTCGACACAAAGAGGTTCTCGATGCCGAGCATCTTCATAACCCTCACAGGGAATACCACTTGCTCGGGTGCGTAGCCCTCGTAGTAGTGGAACCTACCCTGCATAGCCACAACCCTCTTGCCACCCAGGGTGCCGAAGATAAGCCTTCCTGCGTGACCCTCAACGGTAGAAACGGGGAAGTTGGGAATCTCGTTGTAGGGGAGCGAGTGTGCAATCTCGATGTGGTTTACCAAGCCTCCCAAGCCCGTACCGAGGATGATACCCACCTCGGGGGTGAAGCCGACCTTCTGCTGGATAAATTCTGCTGTCTGTTTAATCGTTGTTATCATAGTTTTTTGTTTTTAAGTTCCTTTTTGAGCCTCTCGATGAAGAGGTGCGAGTCGCCATCGCGGAAGTTGAGCTCTATGGGTTGCACAAAGAGCCTCTTTTGGAGCGATTCGGGGATGTGTTTGCGCGAGGTAAGCTTCACACCATCCTTTTCAGTGGTCACAACCACAACATCCTCGCCATACTTCTCCACCAACTCAGCAACGCGCCTCACCTCTTTGACTTTATAGATGTGGTGGTCGCTGAACGCCAACTTCTCAACCACTTCATAGCGATTGGCAAGCGAGTCGAAGAACCTCTCAGGGTGGGCAATACCCGCCATAGCCACAACTTTGCTGCCAGAGGGAATCTTGGCAGGTGCTACGTCCGAGAAGATGGGACGAGGCTCACACTGCTTTGTATCCGTAAAGAAGATGCTCTGATAGGGCGATGGTTTGAGCTCCTTTTGGGCGATGTTTCGCTCTATGGGCGACATTGTCTTTGGGGTTTTGGTTATGAGCAAGATGTCCGCACGATAGAGTTGCGAAGGGGTGTCGCGCAGAGTTCCTGCGGGCAACATCCTGTTTTTGTAGGGCGGCAGGGAGTAGTCCGAGAGCAAAATACTCGTCTTGGGAGTGAGTGCACGATGTTGGAAGCCATCATCCATAAGGATGAGGTTTACCTCAGGGTGCTCTGCCATAATGCGTCTAACGCCCTCAACCCTCTTCTCACACACCACGACTACCGCATTGGGAAATTTGCGCTTAATCTGCTTAGGCTCATCGCCCACCCTGAGGAACGAGTCGCCAACCTCCACCTCGATATATCCCTTTGTGCGGCGGCGATAGCCCCTCGACAACACAGCAATGCGGTATTCGCCCAATAGCCTACTGAGCAGAAACTCCACCGTAGGAGTTTTGCCCGTACCCCCCACAGCGATGTTGCCCACGCAGACTATCGGAATGTCGAAGTGCTCACTTCGCAGTATCTTCATATCGTAGAGCCAGTTGCGCACACCAACCCCCGCACCATAAAGACCTGCTGCTATGCTCTTTAATACTCCCATAACGCTTTTTATATCACTCAAACAATCTGTTTTTACCCTTTCTTTCGCCTCCTGCACTAAGCCTCCTTGGGGTTGCGAGCCTTGGCGCTGAGTATCATCACTCTCAACATTTCGGGCGCCCCACAGCTGACCACATAGCGTTTTTTTGTGGTGTGTATGGTCACACACCCTTTGCGCCGCGTGGCATAAACTCTATACATACGCCACCCTCTAACATCCAAGTAGCGACCGTAGTAGCCCCAAAAGCCATAGATGCCAACCAAAGGGAACTTACCCTTCATCGCACCCGTACTCACAATCTCCACATCAACAATGCTCGAAAGAGGTATGTAGGTTGTCTCCACAAGGCACCTAAGCTCCACCATCTCCTCGCCGACAATAATCCTCCTCGGCACCGACAGCAGGCATAGAGCCACCAATGCCACCAACATCAGCGTTACCCACGCTGCAAGGTAGTAGGCACCGTCCGCCAATATCCACAAGGCGCCACACACAAGCCCCAACAGCAACACGGTTATAGCGGAAATCCACCATACCCTGCCATCAAAACCCCCATATCTAAACTTTACATTCAATGTATCTCTCTTGTTCCTTCTGTCTGCAAAGCTTTTGCGATAACCAAATCCTCAGGAGTGGTAATTTTAATGTTGCTCCTCTCGCCCTCGTAGTAGTGCATCTCCTCGCCCATAGCCTCCACAACCGTGGCATCATCCGTAAAACGCTCCTCTGCATCTCGTTGGTATGCCCTCCGAAGTAGCGAGGCGGAGAATATCTGTGGAGTCTGCACCGCCCTCAGTAGGCTGCGGTCCACAATCCTCAGCACCCCATCTTCCACAATACGGAACGAATCCACAGCTCCCACCGTAGGCACCGCCGAGCCATTCTCTATGGCGCACTCCAAGCCCCTGGCAATCATCGCCTCCGACACCAAAGGTCGTACCCCATCGTGTATGGCAACAATATCACACCCCTCGCCCAGAGCCTGCAAACCGTTCTGCACAGAGTGAAACCTTGTCGCACCACCCGCGCAAACACTATGTGTGCCCCACAAGTTGCACTCCTCAGCCAGACCTCGCCACAGTTCCATCTGGTCCTTTGGCAACACCACAACGATGTGGTCGGCATAGGGAATAAATCGGCGCACCGTAACAGCCAAAATAGGCTCCCCGCCAAGGCGCAAAAACTGCTTGGGAACATCGGCACCCATACGACTACCACTGCCCCCGGCAACAATCACAACGCCTATGTTTTTGTTTTTATACATCTTCTTTTTTCTCCGCTTTTTGTAAAAAGCGGAACCAAAAACTTTTAGTGCAGCCCTTGCGGTGGTGTGACTGCCTTGCGGCAGGGCTGAAATGAGCAAACCACCAATCTCTTTCAAACAAGTTTGAGAGATGGTGCTTTCCTCATTTCTGCTCCTTCGGAGCATCCACACCACCCAAAAAAGACTCCTCTCAAAAACTCCCCTGCAATCCCTGTTACCCCTGCTACCCCTGTCACTCCTGTCACTCCTCCAAAAAAGGCAGACCGCTGAATGCTGATAGCTAAAAACAGACCTCTCCCCCGCTGCGCGGACCCTCCCCTAACTTAGGGGAGGGATAAATTACTCGCAGGCGTAGCCTGCACCACAATTTTCAATTCTCAATTTTCAATTTTCAATTCTCCTATAAGACTTAGGACTATTGACGTTAGACCTTAGACGTTAGACCAAAAGTTCTCAACTCTCAATTCTACCGAGTGCCTTATACAATGCGCTCTTCTCTGCCTTCATCCTCACCGAGTCAGCAGCGGTGAGCACCACTTCGGGGCGGGTTGAGGGGTAGAGGTCGTAGGAGTTTATCCTCTCGCTCTCCGACACCTCGCCTTCGAGTTCTGCCAGAACCTTAGCCTTTATCTGCTCGAAAGCAGCCTCGTTTGCCTTTTTGATAGGTTCCACGGGGTTGGAGGGTATCTTCAAGGGGTCTATTGCCTTGCCATTTTTGTAGACGCGGAAGTCCAGATGGGGACCTGTCGATGCGCCCGTATTGCCCACATAGCAGATGGTCTGCCCTTGCGACACACGAGTGCCAACATTGATCCCCTTGGCGTACTTGCTAAGGTGGAGGTAGGAGCTTGTGTAGCCGTTGGTGTGTTTGAGTTTCAGCACATTGCCGCCACCCTTCTTATCCCAATACTTAGCCGTTACCGTACCATCGGCAATAGCATAGACGGGAGTCCCCGTAGGTGCTGCGTAGTCCACACCGAGGTGGGGGCGGCGCACCTTGTAGATGGGGTGGAGTCGGTTGGGGTTGAACTTCGAGCTGATGCGTGTGAATTTCAGAGGTGCTTTGAGGAACTGCTTGCGCATACTTGCGCCCTTTTCGTCCCAATAGCTCAGTTTGCCGCCCTGCTCGAAGGGTATTGCGTAGTAGTCCTTGCCCGCGTGTGTGAAGCGCGAGCCCCAAACGGTACCAACACCGACACTCTTACCGTCAATGTATCGCTCGTCAAACACCACTGTGAAGGTGTCGCCTTGGTGCAGTGCAAAGAAGTCGACACTCCAACCATAGATGTCCTCCATCTTTATGGCGAGTTCGCCGGGGATATTCTGCGCCACAAGGCAATTCCAGAGTGAACTCTCAATAGAAGCCGACACCTTGCGCCTTACAAGCGTCTCCTCCTTCTGTTCGGAGTGGATGGCGAGGCTGTCGCCCTCTATTGACACAAAGAGCATATCGCGGTTGCTATACTCATAGACAAAGTGCCTCATATGCAGACCAAGCGAGTCGCTCTGTGCAAAGATTGTCCACTCGTCACCCACCTTCATTTTGCCGAAGTTGTAGATGGGTTTGGACTCTTTGTAGATGCGGTTAATGTCCGCTTGCGAGGTGTAGCCATCGAGGAGGTGGGAGAGTGTTTGACCACTCCCCACCTCTCCGTGCAGTACCTCATATTTGCTCGTGTCAAAACCATAGAGCAACTCCACCTCCGGTTCCTTCTCAACGTGTTGTTTGTCGCCCTCGCCCGATGAACACTTCGAGCACAGTACGGACGTGACGATGATTGCCGAGATGATAATCGCTGGGACCTCCCAACGGACATAAAGGTTTCCTATTTTGATTGTCTTCATAGTTTTGACAAAGAGGGTGTTGCTGTGTTTTTGAAATTAGTTGAGTGTGGGTAGGTTGGAGTAGTTCTGCGAGTAGTAGAGCATCTGCTCGATGTAGTTGTCGGGATACTCAATCTTAACATCTACAACCTTGCCATCCTCCTCTACGAGAGTGTAGATGGGGTTGATGAAGCCCGAGTAGGGTTTGATGTTCAGCGAAGCGTAACGCTCCAATACCTCTTTGTGCAATTCAGGGTCAATCTTGACGGCATATTTCTCAACGAGTGCCTTGCCTGCCTCATAGTCGCCCTCGGATTTGATACGCTGGATTTCGTAGAGCATCTCGCCAAAGAGCTCCCTCAGGCGTACAAAGTCGTTCACAACAACATAGGTCTTACCATCCTGCTTAACCCACTCAATAACATTCTCATCTTTGCCGCGCTCGTAGCACCATTCGGCGATGAGTTTGCGGTTCTGCATATGGCTCTCAACAACGTCTTTGCCGAGTTCGATACGCGAGAACTGAGTCATCATACCGTTCATAATGTACTTGGCATACTGAGCCTCGGCTGCCTCAAACGAGGGCACCAAGCCAAGTTCTACGAGTTTATCATCGCCAAGATAGTAGAGACCAAAGAGGTCGGCACGAGCCTCTTCGAGTGTTGAGGAGTATTTGCCAAGTTCGCCACCCTTCACACCAGGAGCAAGTTGTCCCGAGCCGTGACCGAGACACTCGTGGATGTCGGTGTGGAGGTTGTCGCTGAGTGTGCCGTATTTTTCGAGGCGGTCGCGGTCCTCCTGGCGGAGCATAAACTCCTCATTAAAACCACTACCCTTGCCACTCTCGGAGTAGGCTTCGGTGATGTTGTCGATGGTTACCGACTTCGAGCCGTGCTCCTTGCGAATCCAGTCGGCATTGGGGAGGTTGATACCGATGGGGGTTGCGGGATATGCGTCACCTGCGAGGGTTGCGGCGGTAATAACCTTTGCCGACACACCCTTAACCTCCGATTTGCGGAATGCAGGGTTGATGGGTGAGTTGTCTTCGAACCACTGTGCGTTGTTGCTTATAAGTTCGGTACGCTTGGACGCTTCGGCACTCTTGAAGTTTACAATACCCTCCCAAGCACCTTTCCTGCCAAGGGGATCGCCATAGTCCTCGGTAAAGCCATTCACAAAGTCTACAAGGCTCTCGGTGTCTTTGGTCCAAGCGATGTTGAACTCATCGAAGAGGCGCAAGTTGCCGGTCTGGTAGTACTCCACGAGTTTCAGGATGGTCGATTTCTGAGGCTCCTCGGCAACACCGGCTGCTTTTTCGAGCCAATAGCAAATCTGCTCCAAGGCGTTGGAGTACATACCGCCCACCTTGTAGGTCTGCTCGTAGATTTTACCATCTTTCTTCACGAGTTTGCTGTTCAGACCGTAGGAGATAGGTCGGGGGTCGTTCTGTGCAGCCATACCTGCATAGAAAGCCTCCGCCTCAGGCTGTGTCAGCCCCTCATAGTAGTTCATTGAGGATGCTTTCAGCACATCGTCAACACCTGCCTGCACATTTTTCGAGGGGTAGAGCGCGGGGTCGAAGATGATGGGCACAATGGTGTCGAGCAACATAACCTTCGAGCCGAAAGCCTCGATGGGGAATTTGTTGGTATCGCTTTTTGCCACAAGTTCGCCCATAAAGTAGTCGCGACTGAACTCGGGTGCGAATTTATCGTTGCCATAGTGGTGGTGGATGCCGTTGGCAAACCACACTTTTTTGAGGTATTTTTCAAACGACTTCCACTCTTCGCACTCTTTGTCGCCCTTGTAGGTGGTGTAGATTGCTTCGAGTGTGCGGCGGATTGCGAGGTTATATTTGAAATTCTGGTCGAAAATCATATCCCTACCCCAGAGCGAAGCCTGATTGAGGTAGTAGATGAGCTCTTTCTCTTGAAGTGTCAGGTCCTCAAAGCCGTGTACTTTGTAGCGCAAAACCTTGATGTCATCGAAGGAGTCGATTTGCCACTGGAAATTGTCGGAATTGTTCGAGTTGCACGAAGTTGCCATAGCCATTAAAGATGCAAAAAGTGCCAAAATGGTTAATTTTTTCATTGAAATTTAACTGAGTTTTAGTTTTGGTGTGTCTATTTGGGGCAAATATAGCAATAACTTTTGGATTTTCTATATTTATATAGAAAAGAGCGGGTGCATTTTAGAGAATTGAGAAATTTCCTATAAGCCCTATAAGCCTTATATGCCCTATATGTCCTATATGAATTGTCGGTGTCAGATGTTGGGTGTTAGGCGTTTTTCGTATGCGAGTCGGGGACTTTCGTAGGTTACGGTGCCGCAATAGGTGTAGCCGAGTGAGTCGATGAGTGACTGCATAATTCGGTTGTCGGGGTGGGTGTCCACACGAATGCTTGTCACTCCTCGTAGCGCAACTTCCCTCTCGACAAGAGCCATAAAAGCCCTGCCCGCACCCTTGCCAACCTCCTCATCTGCAACACATAGGCGATGTATGGTGGCGTAGGGTGTGCCCTCGGTGAGCCAGCTGCCACCTTGCAGATTGTCATAGGCACTCTCGCCCGTATAGACCACCACGCCATAGGCTACCGCACGACCATCAATGCACAGCACTCTGCCCACCCCTGCGAGCACATCATTCTCAATGCGCTCCCTGTTTGGGTAGCCGTTTTGCCATTGGTCGATGCCACTCTCGGCGAGCCTGCGTTGAGCACCCCGCACAAACTCCAAAATGGTCGCTATGTCCTCTGCCTCTGCCGGGCGTAAACTATATCCACAATCCTTCATAAAACTCCTCGGAGGGCTAAACTCTCCGACAAGACAAAGTTACCACGATTATTCCAAACCCCAAACTTTACCCCTCTTTTTGTGACGCAAAACACCCCTCAAAAAACTTCAAAACCCCACTCTAAACATAAAATTTTCAATTTTCAATTTTCAACTTTCAATTTTTTGTGTACTTTTGTAGGCTGGAAGGGGTGCTAAATGCGCCGCTTTCGCTCGAAACAAGAAGTTGAACTAATGGCAAAAATGGAGATGGATGATGTCCCTGTCAGTAAAAATTGCAGCCCCTGCGACTCTCAGCGCAGTGCCATTGGTCTATGGCTTGCGCGTGGCTGAAAGGCTAACGGCAGAAGTCGCACTACTTTCACACAACGAGATTGCCGATGCTCTTCGCGAGGGTCGTGCCGATGTGGCACTCCTTGCGTCTGATGTCGCACGCACCATCGAAGGCGTAAAAATCGTTACCGATTTTTGTGTTGCACCCGCCGAAAAGGGGGGCTCGTTGAGCCTTGCCGATGAGTGGGGTGTGGCTCCCGATGCGCCTGTTTATGGTGTGCTTGTGGCACGCGAGAACACCTCTTTGGAGGTTCTTGACGAGATTGAAAAGGCTCTTACCAACGGCGTAGAGCGCATCTACGAGGCTCTGCTTTCGCAGGCAGAGTGTCCCAAAATAGAGGATTACAACTACCTCACCACAACTGTTGATTATCTGTTTGACCTCAAAAAACATACGGCATTGGAGGCACATTGGAAAAAACTCAAAAAGGCAGCCTCCCACGCCAACCCGGGCTGACTGAAATAAGGAGCCGCAGGGGGCGAAGATGCCCGACTGACGGCTGTCCATTCGGACAATTTAAGGAAAACACGTTCACCTCTAAATCCGAACAGCCCACAAACAATGATCACAATTTACCTCAAACAATACAACAAAATAGTACGCGAAGCCGACATCAAACTCTTTGATGAACTCGGCTACGATGATATTTTGTGGATAGACCTTCTCTCGCCAACCATCCAAGAGCGTAAGGCGGTGGAGAATTTTATGGAACTCAACCTTCTGACACGTCAGCAGATTGAGGAGATTGAGTCCACATCTAAATACTCTGAAACAGAGAATGCAATCTTCTCCAACACAAACTTCTTTGTGCCTCAGGCAGACGGCTTTACAGTAGAGCCTGTGTCGTTCATTGTGAGCGAGGGTGTGCTCATCACTACCCGCAACGCAGAGTTCCGCACCTTCAACGAGGCAGCAAAGAGGCTTCAAATGAACGCGCGTGCATACAATACGGGCTACCACTTGCTCATCTCTATCTTGGAGGTGAGGATTGACGCGGACGCCGACCTTGTGGAGAATGTTGCAAAGCAGATTGCCACTCTCAGCAAAGAGATTTCGGTGGATGGCGAGGTTGACAAGCGCGACATCACACGCATCAACACCTTGCAGGAGCAGACAATGTTGATTCGCGAGAACATCTTTGACCGCCAGCGTATCCTCTCGGGCATCCAGCGAAGCGAACGCTTCCCCAACGATATTTACCCGCGTCTGCAACTAATGATGAGGGATGTGAACTCCCTTATCTCTCACGCCGATTTCAGCTTCGAGCGTCTGGACTACTTGCAGGACACCGCGCTGGGTCTGATTACCATCGAGCAGAACAACTCCTCGAAGATTTTGGCACTCGCTTCGGTGGTCTTCCTCCCCGCAACCTTGGTGGCGAGTATCTATGGTATGAACTTCAAGAAGATGCCATTCCTCGATTGGGACAATGGTTGGATTGTAGCAATGCTCCTAATCATTGCTCTGGCGGGCGGAACGTACCTTATTTTTAAGCGCATAAAATAGAACTAAATTAAGGGCTAAACCAATGAGGTTTAGCCTTTTTTATTTCTGTAACGTACCTTATTTTCCTATCCAAATTTAGAAGCGGATGATGGTGCCGATTTGGAGCACCGAGTTACGATTGTCTGGCACCGAAATGTAGTAGTTTCCGTTTAGGGTGTTGGAAATTCCGTTGTGTGTTTGGGTTATGCCGAGGGCATAACGTACCTCAATGGAGGTGTTACCTGTACCAAACTCAACCGCAGCCACAACGCCGAAGTCTGTGGGGTGGAAAGAGTCGCTATCGAGCCTTTCGCTACCGCTGACACACCCATCGCCCAACACCGAAGGGGCGGTATAATCGCAACTTGCCGACAAGAAAATGCCGACCTGACCACCTGCCGAAAATTGGAGGAACTGCTCGGCGCCGATGGGTAGGCGGTAGTGAGCCATAAGTGGGATGTTGAGGTAGTGGAAAGAGTAGTCTGTGATAACACCCTCGCTATTCTCGTTGCAGAGTGCGCCCTGCTCGGCAAGGGTTACGTCCAAGCCCACGCCCAACCTGTCGCCAAAATAGCAGTCGCCCGTGATGCCCGCATAGAAACTCGCTTGTGGCAGAGTGTCGTCTATGCCCACCAACCACGAGAGCGAAAAACCATCCCTCAGTCCAAACCGAAAGGTTTGTGCCGAGGCAGTCTGGCAGAGTGTTGCAATGGTGCCAAGCGCCACTATGAGTCGTATGAGGAGTCTTTTTGTCATCTGTCCGAAAGGTTTTCTTGCCACAAATGTAAATAAAAACTCCGACACTCACAAAGGGGTGTCGGAGTTGTGGTCTAACAGACGACTCTTTTTAGAACTCGTAGAATACGCCAATTTGGAGCACACCCTGCTTACCATAGCCCTCGCGGGTAACCTCGCCCTCGTCATTTTTGAGTGTGGGGAATACGTTGGTAAGACCGATGTTGTAACGAGCGTCAATGCCGATGTTGGCAGTCAGTTTGTACTGAGCACCAAGAGCCAGCGAGAGGTCGAAACCGCTGTAATCCTCAACAGCCTCAGGATCATACTCGGTAGTCTGGCCATCGGTGGTTACCTTGGAAGCCGAGTTGAAATCGGTTGCAAAACCAAGCTGGGGACCTGCATAGACAGCAATGTTAGCAAAGTGAGCCTTTGCAAGGATGGGGATGTTGATGTAGCCGGCACTCCAAGAGGTGGCGGTGGTAGAGGCTGCACCGAGAACGCTGCTGCTCGACTCAACTTTGGTGTTTACACCCTGTGCCGAGTAGTTCAACTCTACCTGAACACCAAACATAGGCATTACCATATACTCTGCAAATGCGCCCACATTGAAGCCGAGTTTCATAGACTGCGAGGGTGTCACTTTTGCCAAGTCGCCCCAATCAAGACCACTACCCTCCGAGGTCATACCACTGATAGTCGAAAGGTTGCCGCCAGCTTTAACGCCGAAATTGAGTTGTGCAAATGCGCCGGTTGCTACAACCAACGCTGCCAAAGAAACGAAGAGTTTTTTCATTTTGTTTTTAGTTTTTTATTTGTGGTTTATGGTTGTTTTTCTTTTGCAGGGAGTCTTCAAGGCTCCTCTTTTACACAACGAAGATACAAAATAATTCTTGTGTTCCCACCATCTAAGTTCATTAAAAAGCACCAAAATTTCCATAAGAGAACAAAAAAGAGGACAAAAACAACACCCGCGCGACTAAAAAGAGGGTAAAAACATCGTTGTGCGATAAATTAGTTTGTGCGGATTTTGAAAAACCAAATCTTATCCGTACTTTTGCGCTAATTGGAAAAATAGTATATTTTAATGCCTAACCTCAATGACAAGGTAACGCGACAAATTAAGCCCGAGTGGCTCAAAATTAAACTTCACGATGGCGAGGGTTTTGCCGAAGTTGCGCACATTGTAGAACGTCACGGTTTGCACACAATTTGTAGCAGCGGCAAGTGCCCAAACAAAGCCGAGTGTTGGAGTCGAAAGACAGCAACCTTTATGATTTTGGGTGATATTTGTACCCGAGGTTGTAAGTTTTGCGCAACGCCCACAGGCAAGCCGCTACCTATCGAACACAACGAGCCCGAAAGGGTCGCCGAGTCCATTCGACTAATGGGACTCCGCCACGCTGTCATAACCTCCGTAGACCGCGATGATCTTGCGGATGCCGGAGCAGAGCATTGGCGTAGGGTGGTTGAGGCAATCAAGACTATTAATCCAAAGACAACAGTAGAAGTGCTTTTGCCCGATTTTGACGGCAAGAGAGAGCTTATTGAGGTTGCACTTAGTGCTAAGCCCCATATTGTGGGACACAACCTCGAAACCGTTGAGCGCATAACCCCTCTGGTGCGTTCGAGGGCTAAGTATCGCACTTCGCTCGAAGCACTCCGCATAATGTCCGAGAGTGGCATCCCGACCAAAAGCGGCATAATGCTCGGTTTGGGAGAGACGCACGAGGAGATATTGCAGGCACTCAGGGACTTGCGCCAGGCAGGAGTGCAGATTGTGACGCTCGGACAATACCTCCGCCCTACCGCAAAGCACTATCCGGTGGATAGGTATGTAACCCCCGAGGAGTTTGACCTCTTGAAGGAGGAGGCTCTGGCGATGGGCTTTAAGTATGTGGCAAGTGCACCCCTTGTGAGGTCGTCCTATTTGGCGGACAAGGCTGTGAGTGCGTGCCAGAAAGAGTAATTTAGAAGACAATGAGGCTATGGAGTTGGACGTTGTAGATTTGGGCACAATGGCGTATGGCGAGTGCTGGGAGTTGCAACAGAGGCTCTTTGAGGAGTCCATAGCCCAGAAAGCAGCAGGCGAGAAGCCCTCGCAGAGGGTTCTGCTGGTGGAGCACCCACCCGTATATACCCTGGGCAAAAGCGGCAAGGAGAGTAACTTGTTGGTTGCCGAGGAGTATCTTAGGGGGCTGGGAGCCGAATTTTTCCACATCGACCGCGGGGGCGACATCACGTTCCACGGACCGGGTCAGATTGTGGGCTACCCCATCCTCGATTTGAGCCAAATGGGCATTGGTTTGAAGGCGTACATAGACGCCATAGAGGGTGCGGTTATCGACACTATGGCAGAGTGGGGTATCACTTGCCAGAGAGTAGAGGGGGCTGCGGGTGTTTGGATTGTAGAACCCCACAAGCCTATGAGAAAAATTTGCGCCATTGGCGTCAAATCCTCGCATTGGGTGACGATGCACGGTTTTGCCCTGAATGTGAACACCGACCTCAAATGGTTCGGACTTATCAACCCCTGCGGATTTACAGACCGCACAGCAACCTCGATGGAGCGAGAGTTGGGCGAAAGGGTTGATGCCCAAAGGGTTAAAGAGCGACTCCTCGGGCACTTGGCTAAGAAATTAGACGTTAATAAAATAAATACTAAAAGATTATGCCAATTGACAAACGTTGGGTAATCAAGCCACAGGGCGAGAGCGAGAAGGTGGCAAACCTCTCTTCTGCACTCAACATCCCCCCTGTGCTTGCCAACTTACTTGTACAAAGAGGCATAGAAACTTACAACGAGGCAACGAGGTTCTTCAACCCGAAACTCTCCGACCTCCACGACCCATTCCTGATGAAGGATATGGATAAGGCTGTCGAGCGTATCGACCAGGCTGTCAGAAGGGGTGAGAAAATTATGGTCTATGGCGACTATGATGTGGATGGTTGTACGGCGGTTGCGCTGGTCTACACATTCCTGCGCAGCAGAGGACATCAAAACCTCACATTCTACATCCCCGACCGCTATACGGAAGGGTATGGCATCTCTATATCGAGTATAGATTATGCCGAGCGTAAAGGTGTGAGCCTTGTTATCGCACTCGATTGCGGTATTAAGGCCGTTGAGAAGGTTGACTATGCCAACACAAAAGGGATTGATTTCATCATTTGTGACCACCACCTGCCGGGCGACAAGATTCCAGAGGCGGTAGCAGTTCTCGACCCCAAGAGGGAGGATTGCCACTACCCCTTCGATGAACTCTCGGGTTGCGGTGTGGGCTTCAAACTCGTGCAGGGCTACGCCCAGAGGAAGGGTATTCCTTTTAGCGAGGTGGAGAAACTCTTGGACTTGGTTGTGGTGAGTACCGCAGCGGATATTGTGCCGCTGACGGGCGAAAACCGCATCCTTGCTTACTACGGATTGCGAAGACTCAACGAGTCCCCACGCAAGGGTCTGCACTCCATCATCCGCATCTGCGGGTTGGATAAACACCAGATTACCATTGACGACATTGTCTTTAAGATAGGTCCTCGCATCAACGCTGCCGGCAGGATGAGGGTTGATCCTGATGATCCCGATGCAGCTCCTTCGGGCGGTCATAAGGCCGTGGAGATGCTCATCGAGAGGGACGAGAAGGAGGCAGAGAAGTGTGGCGACATCATTGACGAGTTCAACCAGAACCGCAAGAGTATCGACCGCAACGTCACGCAGGAGGCGCACGACATCATAGAGAGCAACCCTGAGATGAAGTCCCACAAGAGTATTGTTATCTACAACCCCAAGTGGATGAAGGGTATTGTGGGTATTGTTGCTTCGAGGCTCATCGAGACCTATTATAAGCCTACGGTGGTGCTCACTATGAGCAACAATTTTGCTACGGGCTCGGCAAGGAGTGTCGCAGGTTTTGACCTCTATCAGGCTGTGGAGTCGTGCTCGGACTTGTTGGAGAACTTCGGCGGTCATATGTACGCCGCAGGTCTGACGATGAAACCAGAGAATGTAGAGGAGTTTACTCGCCGCTTCCACGCCTACGTTGAGGAGCACATAGACCCCTCGCTGTTGGTGCCTCAGGTGGATATTGACTCCGAGTTGCTGTTTAGCGACATTACCCCCTCGTTTAGGGCTGTGCTGTCGCGCTTCCAGCCCTTCGGACCTGGCAATAACGCACCCGTTTTCGCCACTCGCGGTGTGAGCAATAGGGGTGATGCAAAACTTGTGGGCGCGGAGTGTGAGCATATCAAGATGGACCTCACTCAGAGGCAGAAACCCAACACCACCATCGGCTCTATCGCATTCCAGCAACCCACCCACTATGAATGGATTCGCAACGGACGCCCTGTGGATGTGTGCTACTCCATTGTGGAGAACCACTACCGTGGTGTGACAACCCCACAACTCCGCATCAAGGACATCAAGCCGCTCAAATAACCCCAAACTGAGGGGCGCAATACAAACCAACGGGAGGACTAAGCAATTAGTCCTCCCGTTGCTTTTTGAGCGGGTACTATCGCACCCTATCTATTCTCTGCCATATACGCCTCAATCTCCTCTACGGTGATGGGAATATGTTTGTTGCCACCGAGCATCTTGTTACCATCCTCGGTAATCAGCAGGTCGTCCTCGATGCGGATGCCGCCAAAGGTGTAGAACTCGCCAAGGCGGTCGTAGTTGATAAAGTCGCGGCACTTGCCCTCGCTCTTCCACTGCTCGATAAGTGCGGGAATGAAGTAGATGCCGGGCTCATCGGTCAGCACCGTACCGGGGCGCAAGCGCCACCTGCTGCGCATAATGCAGGTGTCAACCTCATCGGCACGAGCCAAAATTTTGGAGTAATCCCTCATACCCCTCTCGCCCATAGCCTCGCAGTCGTGCACATCCATACCCAAGCCGTGACCTAAGCCGTGGGGCATAAACATCCACACTGCCCCCGCAGCCACAGCGTCATCGGCATTGCCCTTCATCAGCCCCATACCGATAAGTCCCTCGGCAAGTGTGCGGAGAGCGGTGTTGTGGAGGTCGATATACTGACCAGGGCGAGCCACCTTCAACACCTCATCGTGGGCGCGGAGTACTATATTATATATATCCCTCTGTACGGGGCTAAACTTACCACTTACGGGGAATGTTCGAGTGTGGTCGGAGCAGTAGTTGTTGATACTCTCGCCACCCGCATCCACAAGGAGCAGGCGTCCATTCTGGCAGATGCCATCGTGGGAGTGGTTGTGGAGTGTCTCGCCGTGCTGCGACACGATGGAGTGGAACGACACGCCCTCGCCCAGCTGGTGGGTTACGCCCTCCATAGCACCCGCAATTGTGCGCTCCGATACACCCTCTTTCGTCAGACGCATAGCCGTAGTGTGCATTGCGTAGCCAATCTCGAAAGCCCTTTCGAGTTCCTCAATCTCCTCGGCGCTCTTCTCCTCGCGGAGTGCTGCCACGTTGATAATAAGGTCAGCAGAGCAGTGTGTGTAGTGCTGCGAGGGGTCGATGCCTGTGAGGTTGCTCATAAGGAGCGTGCCATCGCCACGATAGGGCACCAAATAGTGCACCTTGCGACCCTGGCGGAGTGCCTCCTGCACCTTGTCGCGTGCGGCAGCAAAGGGTGCAGTATCCTCCACGCCTACCTGCGCACCCAACTCCTTCACAGATGGCTGAGGACCCATCCAGATGATGTCATCTACGGTGTAGTCGTTGCCAAAGAGGTGGTCGCGCTCCTCATCGAGGTCAATGATACCCACAAGGTCGGCATTCTGCAAGCCGAAGAAGTATAGAAAAGTGCTGTCCTGACGGAAGGCGTAGGCATTGTCGAAATAGTTGCGAGGTGCCTCGCTGTTGCCCGGGAGCACCACGATACCCCCTTTGGGCATACGCTGCCTAAGAGCATTTCGGCGAGCGATGTAGGTCTGCTTTGAAAACATATTTTCTGTATAGTTTTTAGTTTTAGTACTTCTCTTGGCGTAAAGGTAAACAAAAAAAGGCAGAAGAACAAAAAATTTGCCACTTTGCAATATAGTAAGTCCCCCTCACAGGAGGGATAAAACGTTGGCAGAAGTATAAATGATGGCATAGTTACAAGTGGGTATTTTTGTTTACATTATAATCAATGGAGGTAAAAAAATTGGCGGAGGGGTGGTGGTGTCGAAATTAATTACTATCTTTGCGTTGCAAACGGAGCCGTGAACGACCTGAGCGTCGGGAGCGGTGAAAAGGGAATTTGGTGAAAAACCAAGACAATACCAGTTGCTGTAAGTCCCATCCTGCGAGGTGATTAGCTCTTTAATCTGCCCTCCACAGAAAGGATGAATGTTGGACGCACTCTTTGCCACTGATCGACAAGATTGGGAAGGCGCGACAACGGGACAAGTCAGAAGACCTGCCTTTGCATTATTGTTTCTTTGCCTGCTGGGATACGGGCTGGGAGCGACGATGAATTTAATCGTTTACATTTTTTTGTTTGACCAAAAAGCACTCGAAACAGGGGGCATTGTACCTTGTTTATTGGGTTGCTCATAAGGTCGAGTTGTGGGCGGTTAATGTCGGATAAAAACCCTTATAACAGTTCCGTCAGGAGTATGGATTCGGTCCAAACCCAAGCCCACAAGGGGGAGAACTATATTCTCAAAACCAACTTGTGGAAGTTTTTTAAGTCGTTGCGAGTGCAGGCAAACCCTCTCTATTGTTTGCTTGTGGCGAGTCCTGTCGATACTGCCTTTGTCGATATAGTCGGCAGGGGAGATGGGGTGCGCACTCGCAGGCTCTCTGTTGCGCAATTTGTGGCGTCACTCACCAAACTGCCCTCCAAGCAGGTTGCTTATCGCATTAATATAAAGGTATGGGGAGAGGATGGCGAGGTCCTCTGGTCTGCCTCCCGTCGCGAGCACCTCTCGATGGATGTTGCCGCAGAACTTCTTCCCGCAATGATTATGCACCTCTGTCGCTCGGCGGCATCCGAGGGGCACACCTTTGTGCTCACCCCAGAGGTCATCAATCACTATCATTTCCGTCGGCGTTACATCGAGGAGTTGGCGCTCCTTGTCTTGAACTGCAACGCACGAATAGCAAGCGAAAACCTTAATCAATTAAAATAAATCACTAAAAAACAAAGAGTTATGAAAAGATTTTTATTTATCGCAGCAGCCACTCTGGTAGGGCTCTCGCTGGTGGGTTGTTCCTATGACGACAGTGCAATTTGGGATGCTATGGATGAGCTCGAAGAGAAGGTAGAGCAGAATGCCGAGGATATTGCCACCCTCTCGGCACTCATTGAGGCCTCCAATCAGGGCAAGGTAATCACCTCTACCGAGTACACTACTGAGGGTGTGGTGCTCAATTTCAGCGACGGCTCATCGGTTACTATCAAAAATGGCAAAGACGGAGCCGATGGCAAGGATGGCGAAAATGGTAAAGATGGTAAAGATGGTGCCGATGGTGAGAAAGGCGAGAAAGGCGATGCTGGCAAGGATGGAGCAGACGGTAAAGATGGTGAGAACGGCAAAGACGGTGCTGATGGCAAGGACGGTGCTGATGGCAAGGACGGCGACTCGTTCTTTGTATCGGTAGAGGAGACCGACACCACCGTTATTATTACTCTTGCCGATGGTCGCGTCATCACACTGCCCAAAGCAACCGAGGGTGGCGAAGAGGGAGGTGAGGAGCCCGAACCCGAGTTGCCCTATGAGTTGCGTGTGCTCTCTTTCGAGGATGCAGATGCTCGTTTTGCGCCATACACTTTGGACTATGCCTATGATTGGGCGGGAGCAGAGATTACGACTTGGAGCGATTTGATTGACGATCCTCAATATGGCGGTCCTCTGACCTATGCAGACCAGATGTCGGCAGAGTATCGTTGGTATGACGAGGGCAACACCGAGCTCACCCACACCTTCCCCTACAACTACTCCTACTGCTACTGGGGTGGTGGTCACGCCATCTCCAACTATTGGGGCGAGGGTTGGAGCGATGAGGACAGAGATCTGCACATCGCAAAGTATTATGGCGAGGACTATGTTGCGGAGAATGCTGGTAACGACTCGATGCTTGGTTGGTTCAACCTCCAATATATGATACCCGTAGAGGCTCATTCGGGCGACAACTTCGCAGTACACTACGGCTACAAAGACCAATACTCGTATGTCGAGAACCTGCCCGAGATTTCGTTTGGTGATGATGTGTCTCGTGTTATCGACCATATGTATGTCATCAACACCAACTATACACTCAATCAGCTTTACAACGGTGTGAAGAGTGAGGCGGGCAATAGCTTTGGTGGCAATTGGGAGGGTCTCACAGAGGATGCTTGGTTGAAGATTGTGGCCCAAGGCTTTGATGATGTTGAGGCCGATGCTTACGCCGAGCCTATCAGCGAGGTTGAGTTCTACTTGGTGCAGGGCGAAAATGTCGTAACCGATTGGCAGAAGTGGGATCTTTCGGGTCTTGGTGCAGTCAAAAAGGTTCGCTTCAACTTCCTCTACTCCGATGAGATGGGTGGTAAGTATGGTTTCACCATTCCCGGCTACTTTGCCTACGACGATGTAGCAGTTCGTTTCGACAAGTAAACACCTTCATTTATTATGACCTTTCGTAAAGGATTTTTATTTATAGTTAGTTTGATTGTCGGGGTGGTCTGCTGGTCGTGCAATTTCGACCAGGAGATTACCACCGACATAGGAGGCGAGGAGGGTAGTGCTATGGAGCACTACCGTCCTGCCCTTGTTGGTAGTAGTCCCAATTGGAACAAGGTCTACGACTACACTCCCGCTCCGGGGCAGTTCATAAACGAAACCAAAACGGGTGGATTCGATGGCTCGCAGACCACATCCGAGGCAGCCGTAGCCTATGCCGAGAGCCGAATGAGAGATGACATTTGGGTGTCGCTCGGTGGTTTTGGTGGCTATATCGTTGTGGGCTTCGACCACAGCATCGACAACTCCGGTGGATATGACATCGGTGTTATAGGCAACTCTTTCAGTGGCTCATCGGAGCCGGGTGTAGTGTGGGTTATGAGAGATGAGAATGGCAACTCGCTGCCCGACGACACTTGGTATGAACTTGCAGGCTCCGAGACGGGTAAGGAGGGCACCATACAGAACTACTCGGTTACCTACTACCGCCCCGCCGAGCCCCAAATGCCGGTGCAGTGGACCGACAATCTGGGTGGTAGTGGCGAGGTGGACTACCTCGTGCAGTTTCATCGTCAGGATTACTACTACCCTCTGTGGATTGAGGCGGATAGTTACACCCTCACGGGTACCCGCCTCACGGCTCGCAACTACGACGCTTCGGGCAATGGTTCCTATTGGGTGAATGGCGAGTACGATTGGGGGTATGCCGACAATTTCAGCTCGATTGACCGCCTGACCGATGACGCCAATGTGGGCGCGGCGGCAAATGCCAACCACTTCAAGATTTCCGATGCGATAGATGGCGAAGGCAACCCTGTGGAGTTGAAATTCATAGACTTTGTGAAGGTGCAGTGTGCCGTCAACGCCAAGAGTGGCTGGCTCGGCGAGGTCTCAACCGAGGTGCTCGGTCTTTATGATTACAATCTCAAACAAGCACAACAATAGAGCGAGAGATGAGGAGGTTTGTTAGGTTACTGCTATTCGGAGGGCTTCTGCTTGCCACTTCGTGTATGAAGTGGGAGTATGGCTTGGTGGAGGAGTTCGACACATCGGGCTCCCCAAAAGGACTTTTTATCTGCAACGAGGGGAATTTTCAGTATGGCAACGCTACGCTCTCCTACTACAACCCGGAGGTGGGAGAGGTCGAGAACGAGGTGTTCTATCGCGCCAACGCTATGAAACTCGGCGATGTGTGTCAGAGTATGGTTATTCGTGATGGCATAGGTTGGGTAGTGGTCAATAACTCCCACGCCATCTTCGCCATAGACACCCGCACCTTCAAGGAGGTAGGGCGCATTGTCAATCTCACCTCGCCCCGATATATTCATTTCATCTCCGACACCAAGGCGTACGTTACGCAGATTTGGGACAATAGAATTTTTATCGTAAATCCCAAGCGCTACGAGATTACGGGATATATAGAGGTGCCCAATATGACTATGGAGAGCGGTTCGACAGAGCAGATGGTGCAGTGGGGTAAGTACCTCTATGTAAATTGCTGGTCGTACCAAAACCGAATCCTCAAAATCGACACCGAAACAGATACCGTGGTTGATGAACTCACGGTGGGAATCCAACCCACATCGCTTGTTCTGGATTGCAACGATAAACTCTGGACCATCACTGACGGAGGCTACGCAGGCTCGCCCTATGGACACGAAGCCCCATCGCTCTATCGCATTGATGCCGAGTTGTTCACCATCGAAAAGCAGTTTCGATTTGAGTTTGGCGACGCTCCCTCCGAGGTGCAGCTCAACGGCACGGGGGATAGGCTCTATTGGCTCAACGATGATGTGTGGGAGATGGATGTAACCGCAGAGTGTGTGCCGAGCGAGCCCTTCCTGCCATACAACGGTACGCTCTACTATGGACTCACAGTGAGCCCCTACAATGGAGATGTCTATGTGGCGGATGCGATTGACTATGTTCAGCAGGGCAAGGTCTATCGCTACTCGAAAGAGAGGGAGTTGCTCGATAGTTTCTATGTGGGTATCATCCCGGGTGCATTTTGTTGGAAATAGTCCGAAATTATGAAAATTATCCTCTCCATAATAGCACTTATACTCTGCCACACCTCACTCTTTGCGCAAGAGGTCGAGTGGCACAAGCGGCTCCACGCCATACCCGAAGTGACGGTCTATGGCAAACGCCCCCTGAAAGAGATTGGCACGCAGCAGACCAAGTTCGACTCGGTGGTGCTGAAAGAGAGTGTAGCCCTCTCGATGGCAGACATTCTCACCTTCAACTCCTCGATTTTTGTCAAGAGCTATGGTCGTGCAACCCTCTCTACGGTCGCCTTTCGTGGAACTTCTGCCTCCCACACGCAGGTGACTTGGAATGGTATGCGCATCAACAACCCTATGCTCGGTATGACCGACTTCTCAATGATTCCCTCCTACTTCATCGACGACGCCTCGCTACTGCACGGTACCTCCTCGGTCAATGAGACGGGTGGCGGTATGGGTGGTGCCGTCAAACTCTCCACCAAACCCGCCCAGAGCGATGGTTTTGGGGTGCAATACATTCAAGGTCTGGGTTCTTTTAGGACCTTTGATGAGTTCCTGCGCCTGACCTATGGCGATGAGAGTTGGCAGATTTCGACCCGTGCGGTATTCTCCACCTCGCCCAATGATTTCGAGTATCGCAACCACGACAAGAAGGAGAATGTTTACGATGAGTATATGAATATCATCGACCAATACTACCCCGTAGAGCGAAACCGTAGTGGCTCGTTTAGAGATTTTCACCTTTTACAAGAGGCATATTATAATACGGGGCGGGGCGACCGCTTCGGGCTCAACGGGTGGTATATCAACTCCAACCGCGAGCTCCCAATGCTCACTACCGACTACGGCAACGCCACCGATTTCGACAACCGCCAAAGGGAGGAGACCTTCCGAGGCATCCTCTCGTGGGACCACCTCGGCGAGCAGTGGAAGGTTGCGACCAAGGCGGGCTACATCCACACTTGGATGGCATACGACTATAAGCGTGATGTGGGCAACGGTACAATGGCACATATGACCCGCTCTCGCAGTAAGATAGACACCTTCTATGGTCAAGCCGAGGGCGAGTACTATATCGGTAGCGATTGGCTTTTCACCGCCAACCTCGCACTCCATCAGCACATTGTGCAGAGCGAGGATAAAAACATCATCCGTCAAGACGGAAACAAGGCGATTGTAGGATACCGCAAAGGTCGTGCGGAACTATCGGGAGTGCTCTCCGCCAAGTGGCGACCCACCGACCGATTCGGCATTTCGGCAACCCTGCGCGAGGAGATGTATGGCACCGAGTGGACACCACTTATTCCTGCTCTGTTTATAGATGGAGTACTCTCTGAGAGGGGCAACATCACAGCCAAAGCCTCCCTGTCGCACAACTATCGCTTCCCCACGCTCAACGACCTATACTTCCTTCCTGGTGGCAATCCCGACCTCAAAAAGGAGAGCGGTTGGACCTACGATGCAGGACTCTCGTTTGCCGCTGGCAGAGAGGGGAGTTATTCATTGAGCGGCTCGGCAAGTTGGTTTGAATCCTACATTCACGATTGGATACTCTGGCTACCGACCGTTAAGGGTTTCTTCTCGCCCAAGAACATTAAGGATGTACACGCCTATGGCATTGAGGCAAAGGCAAATCTCTCGGTAGCACTCACCCCCGAGTGGCACCTCTCAATAGATGGCAACTACTCGTGGACACCCTCCATTAACGAGGGCGAACCCATGAGCGAGGCGGACCGCTCGGTGGGCAAGCAGCTCCCATATATACCCCGTCACTCGGCAAACCTCACGGGAAGAATCTCTTGGCGCAGTTGGTCATTCCTCTATAAGTGGTGCTACTACTCGGAGCGCTTTACGATGTCTTCTAATGACCTCACGCTGACGGGCAAACTCCCCAAATACTATATGAGCAATATCACGCTCGAAAAAGCACTTTCGTTCAGTTGGGCTGACATCTCTCTGAAAGGTACAATTAACAACCTCTTCGATGAGGAGTATCTCTCGGTGCTCTCGCGACCAATGCCGGGTATCAACTTCGAGTTTTTCATCGGCATCACGCCCAAGTGGAGTAAGAAATAATAAGTATTTTTGTGGCTATGATTGAGTACACACGAGAGGAACTGACACAAACCATCCCCACCGAGGAGCTCTTCCGCCGCTTCCACAATGAGGAGGTGGTGGGTGGCTATTGCCGCGAGTGCGAAAACTATGGTAGGAGTTGGGGATGCCCGCCATTCGACTTCGATGCGAAGGAGCGACTGCGCCAATATCAGAATGTATTGCTAATTGCCACAAAAATCACCCCACGAGAACAAGGTTTACCTCTGAATGTTGCCGAGGAGTTGATTTTGCCGGAGCGCAGACAGATTGATAAACACCTGCTCCGTTTGGAAAAGGAGCATAATGGCTTGGCGTGTTCCTATGTCGGAAAATGTTACTATTGCGCCGAAGAAGAGAACTGCTCGCGCCTGTGTGGAGAGCCTTGCCGGCACCCCCAATTTGTCCGCCCCTCGCTCGAAGCCTATGGCTTTGATGTCGCCCAAATATCCCAAGAACTTTTTGGTATTAAACTTCGGTGGGGCAAAGATGGGCTACTCCCGGAATATCTTGTGATTGTTTGTGCCATTTTCTATAATGCACCTGAAAAATAGAAGACGATTTGAAAAAATCTTTCGGTGTAACAAATAATAATTTTTATTTTTTGTTGTTCCTCCCGAAGAAGCGACTTTTTGGATATTTTTTGACCGCTTTTGAGGCATTTTTTGGACCCCCATTTTCAAAGTGGTGACCAAAAGTGACCATTTTTGAGGTTTTGAAAAGAAGAAACCCCCGTAGAAGTTGTTCTACGAGGGTTTTCAGTACCCAGAGCCGGGGTCGAACCGGCACAGGTTGCCCTATTGGTGTTTGAGACCAACGCGTCTACCGATTCCGCCATCTGGGCTCGTGCTAAATCACGTTGAGCGCACAAAGATACATATAAAATTGAAAATTGAAAATTGAACATTGAAAATTTTGCAAAAAAACGATTTTTATGCACAAAGAGGTGTGTGCTCCCATCTCTAAAAAAAGAAAATTGAAGCAAATGCGAGTAAGCGAGGGCAGAGCGGGCTTGCACGCTATGCCGAGCGTGAGCATTTTAGAGCAGCCGAAGGCTGGTCAATTGAAAGCTGAAAATTTTGCAAAAAAACGATTTTTGTGTGTGAAGAGGTGTGCGCTCCCATCCCTAAATAAAAGAAAATTGAAGCACAAGCGACCATTTAGCGAGGGGTGACGCTGGCACCATTCCAATTGTAATATCCCCGGACGGACTCACTATCTTTGTGGTGGTAGTCGATGACTATGGTGTTGTAGAGCGTCATACTCACATCTGCCCACTCGCCGAGGCTGTTGGTTATATGCATCGTACCGACACTTGCCTTGTTGCTGGCAATCAGACCGTTATCCTCAAAACTCACACGCAGGGGCTCGGTAATCTCGAAAGCCAATTCGTATCGTTCGCTCTGGTCGTAGAGTTTTCCTGAGCCCGTGATGACAAATTGCAGCAGGGGAGCATCGCCCGCACGGAATTCTGCATTGTTGGTTGCCACCGAGAGTTCGGCAGTGAGGGTTGCGGTGTCGTAGTTCCTATGCCACGAGTGGAGATACTTGAAGAGTGTGTCGTAGGGGTACAACCCCACAACTATGGGAACATTTTCAAACACCACCTCAAACTTATCCTCTGCAATATGGCTGATGGTGGGGTTGATGGTGGAGTCCAAGAGATGGAAGAATGTGGGGTGTTGGCGAGCCTGCCACACTGCCCCGTTGTCGCTGAGTGTCAATCCGTTGCGCAGAAAGTAGAGTTCGCTGCTCGCACTATCATATATATCCCATAAATTCTCCTTCACCTCGCGAATTTTGCGGAATGTGTAGTATTTGTCCTCCAACTCCCAGCGGCTCTCCTCATCGGGAGCAATGAGCCACTCGTTGAAGTTGAGTGCGCTCACAAGGCTTCCTGAGGCGGCGCAAATACCCTTCATGCTCTGCACGAACATCACATATGCAGGTGCGGTGTGGTCGAAACTCTCAATCAGACGTTGGTCCTCCTCGATGGGGTCGCAACTCATCAGCGCAAATGCCGCAAGTGGCAGAAGCAACATATATCGTAAATCTCTCTTCATAACATACCTCCTTTCTTAGAACCTATAACCAATACCCATTGAGTTTATGATGGTGTCGCCATAGCCACCACCCTCCGCGAAGAAGAAAATCTTTTTGCCGATGGTGTAGCCATAGCCAATGAAGACCTCCGTCTCGCCATAAGGAGCCATCCCCGACTCATCTATCTTCGACTCGTTTACAATAAAGTAGTTCAGACCCATCTGCACATAAAACCTAAACCAATTCCAACGGATGATGTTCCAACGCATGGTTGGCGAGAGGGTCATAATTTTGTGTCGTTGGCTTTGGATGACCTCGCTCGTGGAGGTGTTGTAGAGGTTTTGGCGCACCTGCGAGTAGAGCACACTCACACCATACTCCCAACGCTTACCCCAACGAGCCATATAACTGAGTTGTGGCGAGGAGTAGGTGTGAACTCCACCAACCCTTTGAGAAGCAGAGATATAGTCGCCTTTGAGCCCACCCCCTAAGGTGTTGTTTCTCAGTGTGCCAATAAAGCCATAGTCGAGTATGGGGAGTCCCAAACGTATCTCATTGTGGGTTTGCAGGTTGGGTACGCTCCAATTTGTGAAACGCTCCCAGAGGCTCTGCTCATCGTAGGTCTTGGGGGTGGGGTTTTGTGGCTCGTTGGCACTCAAAAATCCACACCAACAGACCATAGAAATCAGTAGTATAAGATGTCTTTTCATAGGCTCGCGTGTTTGGGGGCGGGGTGTTTCTTTTATATAAGATGCACGAGCATCGCAAAACGTTGCATCGCCCGTGCAAAATTACCATTTTCCGCAAGTGTGACCCCTGTGGTGGAGCCCCTTGCGGAGGTGTTAAATTCCGTTCTCTTTGAAGTACTCGATAACAGCCTTCTTGTAAATCTCGATGGTTTCGTCTATCGACACGAAGGACTTGCCACCCGCAGCGTTCTTGTGACCTCCGCCACCGAAGTAGCGCCTTGCGAAGAGGTTTACATCCACCTCATCGCCGCGCGAGCGCAACGACACACGCACAAACTTGCGCGTCTCGATAAAAATTGCCGACATCTTCATACCCGCAATCGAGAGGGGGTAGTTCACAAAACCCTCGCTGTCGCCCAGCTGGAAGTTGTAGCGGCGCATCTCCTTCTCGGTGAGCGACATATAGGCAGCCTTGCCCTTTGCCAACACCTCCATCTTCTTGCCCAGCGAGTAGCCCAAGAGCTTCACGCGCGAGGCGGAATAGGAGTTGTAGACCGCATTGTAGACCTTAGGAATCTCCAATCCGCGCTCCAACAGCACCGCCACCGAACGCATCAAATCGGGCGTGAGGTAGCTGAATGCAAAGTTGCCCGTATCGGTCATGATGCCCGCATAGAGGTTCTCCGCCATCTCGGTTGTGATAGCCTCGGTGCCCACCATCGCCTCAATAATTTTGTAGGTCACAAAGGCGGTGGAGCACATCTCGGGGTAGGAGAACTGCAACGAGTAGTCGTCGGGGGGCATGAGGTGGTGGTCGATGAGGATATGGGGAGCTTCGGATGCCATAAGGGGCTCCGTCATAGAGTCGAGGCGGTCAATTTTGTTGAGGTCCATGACAAAGACCAGCTCGGCAGCCGCGATTATCTCTGTCGCCACCTCGGGTTGCTCCTTGGCAACGACCATCTCGCCAATGCCGTCCATCCAATCCAAAAAGGCGGGATAGCGGTTGGGAACCAGCGTGTGGACCTCGTGACCCATGTCGCGCAAAACCTTCGCCCAAGCAAGCGAGGAGCCTATGGCGTCGCCGTCGGGGTTGGTGTGTGTGACGATGGCAATGTTCTTACATCCGCCACTTAAATAGCCTTTCAGGCTCTCAATTTTTTCCAAAAAATCAACCATCTCGGTAACAAAGATATAAAAAACATTTGGAATTTGTCAAATTGGTGCAGATTATTGAAAAAAAATACATACCTTAGAGGGCTCAAATTGGGGCAAACTTGAAACTAACATAACTAAATCATAAACAAAATGAAAACTTACCAAACTCAAAACCTCCGCAACGTGGCTATCGTTGGCGGCACGGGTAGCGGCAAGACCACTCTTGCCGAAGCATTCGCATTCGAAAGTAAACTCATCGACCGTAAAGGTACTGTTGAGGCAGGCAACACCCTCTCGGACAACACCGAGTTGGAGCAGGCTCAGGGTAGAAGTCTTTATCCCGCAGTTATTTACACCGAGTTCGCAGGTCACAAATTCAACTTCATCGACACTCCCGGTGTGGACGACCTCTGTGGTGGTGTATTTTCCGCATACAAGGTTTGCGACTTGGCAGCCCTCGTCATCAATGGCAACCAGGGCTTCGATGTTGGTAGCGAGATTCACAGCCGCTACGCAGCACAGGCTAAGATGCCCGTTGTAGGTATCGTAAACCAGCTCGACAAAGAGAACGCTTCGTGGGACAAAGTTATCGACTCCATCAAAGGTAACTCGCCCATCAGCCCCGTAGTTGTTCAGTACCCCGTAAATCCCGGTCTTGGTTTTGACGCCATCATTGACGTTCTGACAATGAAGATGTACAAAGCAAAAGACGAGAACGGCAATCAGGAGGAGTTGGAGATTCCCGCTTCGGAGGCAGATCGTGCAGAGGAGTACCACAACGAACTCTTGGAGGCTGCTGCCATCAACGATGAGGCTCTGATGGAGAAATTCTTCGAGACCAACGACCTCTCGGCAGACGAGATTCGTCAGGGTTTGAGGGATGGCGTTGCTAACCGCGACTTTATGCCCATCTTCTGCTGCTCGGCAAAGAAGAGCTTTGGTCTGAAACGTGTTATGGAGTTCATCATCAACGTGCTTCCCGATCCCTCGGCTGCAAATGCTATGACCGATGTTGAGGGTAACGAGGTTAAGGCTGACGCTTCGGCTCCCACCTCCATCTTCGTATTCCGCAGTGCCGTTGAGCAGCACGTTGGCGAGGTTAGCTACTTCCGCGTAGTGACCGGTAAACTCACCGAGGGTATGGAGCTTACCAACCCCCGCAATGGCAACAAAGAGAAAATTTCGCAGATTTTCGCTGTTGCAGGCAAGAAACGCGAGAAAGTTACCGAACTCGTTGCCGGTGAGATTGGTTGCACCGTGAAACTCAAAGGCACCAAAGCAAACGACACTCTCGGTGTTGGTGATGTTGCCGAGATTTCGCCCATCAACTTCCCCGCTCCCCGCTACCGCGCAGCAGTACGCGCTCTCGACCAGAACAACGAGGAGAAACTCGGCGAGATGCTCAACCGCATCAAACAGGAGGATTTGACCTACAAGGTGGAATACTCGAAAGAGCTCAAACAGACCATCGTACAGTGCCAGGGTGAGATGCACATCAACCTCTTGAAGACCATCATCCAGAACAACAAAATCGAGATTGAGTTCTTGGCTCCCAAGATTCCCTACCGCGAGACCATTACCAAAGTGGCTGCTGCAAACTACCGCCACCGCAAACAGTCGGGTGGTTCGGGACAGTTCGGCGAGGTTCATATGGTTGTTGAGCCCTACTATGAGGGTATGCCCGAGCCCAAACAGTACAAAGTTGACGGCAGGGAACTCCTTGTGAACATCAAAGGCAAAGAGGAGTTCGACCTCGAATGGGGTGGCAAACTCATCTACTACAACGCAATTGTTGGTGGTGCTATTGATGCACGCTTTATGCCCGCTATCTTGAAGGGTATCAAAGATAAACTCAACGAAGGTCCTCTTACCGGTTCGTACGCTCGCGACATCCGCGTAGTTATCTACGATGGTAAGATGCACCCCGTAGACTCCAACGAGATTTCGTTCGTTTTGGCTGCTCGCAACGCCTTCAAAGAGGCTTTCCGCAACGCAGGTCCTAAGATTTTGGAGCCTATCTACAATGTAGAGATTTTGGTTCCCAGCGAGAATATGGGTGATATTATGAGTGACCTCAATGGTCGTCGTGCTCAGATTATGGGTATGAACGCTGAGGGTGCATACAGTCGCCTTAACGCAAGGGTACCTCTGGCAGAACTCTACCGCTACTCGACTACCCTGAGCGCACTGACTCTTGGTCGCGCAAACTACACTATGGAGTTTGCTTCCTATGAGCAAGTGCCTGCCGATGTTCAGGATAAACTTCTTAAAGCATATCAGGAAGAAGAGAAAGACGAGTAAAATCGCGCAAATATGCGGCGTCTTTGGCGTTGCACTGCGACAAACCCCTGCCTCATTTACGAAGAGTAAACTCGGCAGGGGTTTTCTTGTGCGCCTAAAATCCGCTAGCCTATTTGCGCGATTTACCGCTTTGGGGTAAACTGCGGGGATAGATCTATTGCCCATAAGCCCTATATGCCCTATAAGGCATTATCGCCCACCCCAACCTCGTGGGTATTAAAAAAGATACCCGTGAAGCAACGCGGGGGGCACGAAGTAGTTGTATTGGAGGGGGGCTGGGAGCGGTCTTTAAGCCTTGTTGCGCGTGTGTTTCTTGTGGTACTTTCTTTGTGAATTATCTTTTTTTCAACATTTATTTGTATATTTGTAGAAACAAACAAAAACCAATTTGCCGATAGAAAAACAAAACTACTTACATATTTACTAATTAGCGTTTGCTATTTGTTCCAACTCTTGAAACGTAGGAAATTTCAAATTGATAACCGGAACGGATGTTGCGAATGCCCCGCTATGTGTGGGCATTCTTGTCTGTTATCACGGTTTCCTACGACCGCAAGGGTGGACAAGTTATGTCCACCTTTTTTGTTTGGTCGTAGGATTGAGCGGATTGCAGGCGCACAACACCCACAAGCCTATGGCAAATGCAACTCTTACGGCAGCAAAAGCCGCCAAGAACGATGAGTTCTACACCCAAATGTCCGATATTGAGCGTGAACTTGCCAACTACGGACACCATTTTCGCGGTAAAACAGTGCTCTGCAACTGTGACGACCCGCGAGTAAGCAATTTCTTTAAGTATTTCACACGCAACTTCGAGGTTCTTGGACTAAAAAAGGTCATTGCCACCTGCTACAAGAGTCAGGATGTAGACCTCTTCTCGGCTGGGACAAGCGAAAAGGCGGTCTATCAAATCTATGAGGGCGACCGAGATGGCAACTCAATGCCAGATGATGACGAGATAGAGGTGCGCCCTCTCAGGGGCGATGGCGATTTCCGCTCCCCCGAATGTGTAGAACTGCTCCGCCAAGCCGACATCATCGTCACTAACCCACCTTTTTCTCTCTTCCGCGAGTATGTGGCACAACTTGTTGCTTATCACAAAAAATTTCTAATCGTGGGGAATAAAAATGCGATTACATATAAAGAGGTTTTTCCCCTAATACAAGACAACCAAATCTGGATAGGAGTACAGCCTATGGGTGTTGATATGCTTTTTGACATTCCAGACGAGAGAGCAGAAGAACTCAAAGAGAATGAGGATGCAAAGGGAAGCAAGTATAGGTTAGTTGGCGGATTGGTTAAAGCACGCTCCTCGTCTATCTGGTTTACCAACCTCGACCATCACAAGCGACACGAGGAGTTGGTGTTGTACAAAAAGTACACCCCCGAAGAGTACCCTCGCTATGATAACTACGCCGCAATCAATGTGAACAAAGTTACCGAAATACCCTATGATTATGAGGGTGTTATGGGTGTGCCCATCACTTTCCTCGACAAATACAACCCAGAGCAATTCGAGATTGTGGGATTGATGGCATCAACAGGTGTAGATGATTACAACAAAGGGTATCCATATATTAATGGAGAGAAAAAATACGCCCGAATTTTAGTTAAACTCAAAAAATAATAAACACAATGAAAATCGAATTACACAAGATTACAATCAGAGAGTTGGTAGAGGGTTATCGCGACAACGATGAAGAGGGTGTTGTGGGCTACGGCGGCAGGCTCGACATCCGACCAAAATATCAGCGAGAGTTTGTCTATGATGACAAACAGCGCAATGCGGTAATAGAGACAGTGCGTCAGGGCTTTCCGCTCAATGTGATGTATTGGATGAAGAGAGAGGACGGTGGTTTTGAGGTGCTCGATGGGCAGCAACGTACTGTATCCATCTGCCGATATGTAGAGGGGCGCGGAGGTGGTATAGGGCGTTTCTCCATTGACGACCTCTACTTTCACAACCTTGACGAAACACAACAAAAGCAGATTTTGGACTACCCTCTGATGGTCTATTTTTGCGAGGGGGAGCCTGAGGAGAGGTTGAAATGGTTTGAGACAGTGAACATTGCGGGAGCCAAACTCACCCAGCAGGAGTTGCGCAATGCAACCTATTCGGGTAGTTGGGTGACCGATGCAAAGCGCTATTTTAGCAAAACAGGGTGCGCTGCCCACGGAATGGCAAAAGACTATATGAATGGCTCGCCCATACGACAAGACTATCTCGAAACAGCCATATGTTGGCTCTCGGAAGGTCACATCAACAACTATATGGGGCAGCATCAGCACGATGACTCGGCAAATGAGTTGTGGCTTTACTTCAAAAGGGTAATAGATTGGGTTGAGGCAACATTCCCTGTTATGCGTAAAGAGATGAAAGGTGTGGAGTGGGGATGGCTCTACAATCGCTACGGCTCACAAACCCGAAGCCCCAAAGAAATCGAAGCCGAAGTGTCGCGTCTTATGCAGGATGAGGATGTGTCAAACAAAAAGGGCATCTATAAATACATCTTCACACGCGAGGAGAAGTGGCTGAACATTAGGGAGTTTTCGGATAAAATGAAGCGAGAGGCGTATGAGCGTCAGCGTGGTTTTTGTGTGCGCTGTGGCGAACACTTCGAGTTGTCCAAAATGGAGGCAGACCACATTACGCCTTGGTGTGAAGGGGGTGCAACCTCTGCCGAAAATTGCCAAATGCTGTGCAGGAGTTGCAATAGGCGCAAGTCGTATAAGTGATATCAAAAACACAAAAGGAGCACCACATTGGTGCTCCTTTGGCTTAAACCACATAACAACGCATCTACTCCTCTTGGCTCTCGACAAGGCGTTTGTAGTCGTCCATAGAACGCTTGATAACCTCGCGTGCCACATCGGGACCATAGATGCTAACAAATTTCATCCTCTGGGTGTTCTCGCCGGGGATGTCCTTATAGGTCGTGAAGTAGTGGATGAGTCGCCTTACGATGCGTGTGGGCAACTGTTCGATGTCGGTCATATCGCCATAGATGGCATCGTTTTTCAGCACAGCAATAATTTTGTCGTCCGCCTGATTGTGGTCGAGCAACCTCAAACCACCAATGGGGCGTGCCGAAACCAAAATATCGCCGTGGGTAACGTCCTTCTCCGTGAGGACACAAATATCCAGAGGGTCGCCATCGCCCTCCACATCAAACCTCGCAAGAGCCTTATTTGTGAGTTCTGCCATATTGGTGGCGCAGTAGGTGCGAGGGATGAAACCGTAGAGCGAGGGTACGATGTTGGAGAATTTCTGTGGGCGGTCGAGGGCGAGGTAGCCGCTTGCTTTGTCCACCTCATATTTTACGGTGTCGGTAGGCACAATCTCAATAAATGCTCTAATCTCCTCGGGCGTTCCGGGGTCAATGCCGTGCCACGGATGGGCTTTGTGTAGTGTGCTGAAATCCATAATTATCTCGTTTTTGTTGGTTCGGTCTTAGGTGCCCAAGGGCGCGAAAAGCCCTTCGGTAACCACAAAGATACAATTTTGAATTGAAAGTTGAAAGTTGCGAGTTGAAATTTTGCAAAAAATACCCCGCAAAAGCCTTGTGCTATGGTATGGGGCGGTAGAGATACTTGTTTTTCTTGTCGCTTGTGTTGTTCGCTTTGCTTTTGGGGTAGACCAGATTACCTCGCTACGAGCCACACGCGGTGGCTCTTCGCTCGGTGATCGTAGGTTGTGGGGTGGCTGTCAATTTGAGCACAAAAGGCGGCTGCAAGCCGCCTACTTTTTGTTTTTATACCACCCCTTTGTGTGCAAGCACCCACGAGGTGGGTATAAAAACAAAAGCCCGCAATTTCTTGCAGGCTTTTGTGCTCAAATTGGTCGGGGTGACTAGATTCGAACTAGCGACACCACGCCCCCCAGACGTGTACTCTAACCGGGCTGAGCTACACCCCGAACTATTCCGAAAGCAGCACAGGGGATTTGTTGGTCCGCTTTCGGACTGCAAAGATAGCAATAATTTCTTAAAACAAAATTTTCGGGCGATTTTTTTTGATTTTTACCCCTTTTAGAGCCACAAACAGACTACGAACATTTACCAAATCGTTAATTTTCGGGCTACAAAGGGGCAAGCATACCCCTCGCGCGAGAGTTTTTTGTACCTTTGTGGCGTATTATAATAGGTAAGATATGTCAAAGAAAGACACAAAGCGCAGCACAAGGGGTGCTGCAAAGGGTGCGCAAAGAGGTGATCGCGCAGCCGTAATTATGCAACTTTTCCGCTCGTTTCCACAGCGCAAATTCGCGCTCAAAACCCTTGCAGCCCAGAGCGGTGGCGCAGATCGCGAGGGACGTTATCAGACGAAAGCAATTGTTTATCAGATGGTTGAGGAGGGCTCGGTGGAGGCAACTTCGGCATCCACATTCCGTCTTGCAGCACGCGCACTGCCCTCGGTGGAGGGTGTGGCGCAGATGCTCTCTTCGGGCAGTATGTACGTCACAGTTGAAGGTATTGACAAGGATATTTTCGTGGACCGCCGCAACACCGCCCGCGCCTTAGATGGCGACCGCGTGAAGGTGGCCATAACCCGCCGCCGTGCCTCGGGCGACCCAGAAGGTCAGATTGTGGAGGTTACCGAGAGAGCCGACCGCAACTATGTCGGCACAATCGAAAAAACCCGCTCGCACGCCTTTGTGAGGGTGTCGAGCAAGAGTATGCCCGTAGATATTTTCATCGAGAAGGGGGTTGATAAGCTCTCCGATGGCGACAAGGTTGTGGTGCGCATTGTGGCGTGGGAGCCCGAGAGCAAGTGCCCCACAGGCAGGGTGGTGACCATCCTCGGCAAGGAGGGCGACAACACCGCCGAGATGCACGCCATACTCGCCGAGTACAACCTCCCCTACAACTTCCCGCGCGAGGTTGAGGAGGAGGCAGAGCGCATCCCCGAAAAAATAACCGCCCGTGAGCGTGCCGCACGCCGAGATATGCGCGATGTGGTGACCTTTACGATAGACCCTGCCGATGCCAAGGACTTCGATGATGCTCTCTCGTTCCGAGTGCTCGACAGTGGCAATGTGGAGGTGGGTGTTCACATAGCCGATGTGACGCACTACGTTCAGGAGGGCTCTATGGTCGAGCAGGAGGCTCGCGAGAGGGCTACAAGTGTCTATCTGGTCGATAGAACAATACCTATGCTCCCCGAGAGGCTCTCCAATGGGTTGTGCTCTTTGCGCCCGAACGAGGAGAAACTCTGCTTCTCGGCAATCTTCGAGATGGATAGTGAGGCTCGTGTTGTCGGCAGCTGGTTTGGTCGCACCACCATCCTCTCCAACCGCCGCTTTACCTATGAGGAGGCACAGAGGATAATTGAGGGCGAGGATGGCGACTACCGCTCGGAGATATTGGCACTCAACACTTTGGCGCAGAAGATGCGCCACCGCCGCTTCGAGGAGGGCTCCATAGCCTTCGAGCGTGAGGAGGCAAAATTCCACCTCGACAGCGAGGGTAAGCCCCTGGGTGTCTACTTCAAGGTGCAGAAGGAGGCTAACCAACTGATTGAGGAGTTTATGCTGCTTGCCAACCGCTCGGTGTCGGAGTTCATAGGCTCCAAGAAGGGCAAAAACGGCAAACCCAAAACCTTTGTCTACCGCGTGCACGAGAAACCGGACGAGGACAAACTCGCACGCTTTGCTAACTTCATCCTGCGCTTTGGCTACTACTTCGATGCCCGCAGGGGTAGGGCAGTGGCTCAGCAGATGAACGCACTAATGGGTGAGATTAAGGGCAAGAGCGAGGAGAATGTGGTGTCGATTTTGGCGGTGCGCACTATGCAGAAAGCGTACTACTCCACCGAGAATAAGGGACACTACGGCTTGGCGTTCCCCTACTACTCCCACTTCACATCGCCCATCCGCCGCTACCCCGATATGATGCTCCACCGACTGCTGGCGCACTACTTGGAGGGTGGCAGTTCGGTCGATGCGGAGGTTGTGGAGGAACTCTGCGAACATTCGAGCGATCAGGAGACGAGGGCTGCCGAGGCAGAACGCGCTTCGGTTAAATATAAAATGGTGGAGTTTATGCGCGAGCGTGTGGGCGAGGAGTTCGATGGCTCCATTAGTGGCGTTACCGAGTGGGGGCTGTATGTGGAGTTGGAGGATACCCATATAGAGGGTATGGTGGCTCTGCGCGACCTCTCGGACGAGTTCTACGCCTTCGATGAGGAGGAATATGCCGCTGTGGGCACCCGCTCGGGCAGGAAGTTTACGCTTGGCGATAGGGTGCGCGTGAGGGTTAAGAACGCCGACCTCAGGCTGAAACAACTCGACTTCGAGATGGTGGGCTCCTATGACGGCAAGGGCGAATTGTGGCGCATTAACGACCGCCCCACCGTCCCCGCAAACCCCAAATCAAAATCCCGCCCTACCACCTCCACCGACACTCCCTTCTATAAGGGCATCAAACGCCGCCGATAAGAAAAATCGCCCACATTGCACTGCCGATATGATTTTATTTGTATATTTGAGCAACCAAACACAAAAACATTGACTAAGAAACAGATATAACATTTTAACATACATATTTCAATAACAGAACTTTAAGTTCTTATTCTCGCTTTCAGAAATCCGCCAAATTTCACAGAAACCAAATGGGAATAAGTTTTGAAGGTTTGCGCCTATGGCGTGAACCGTTCGTACTTATACATTTGGTAGGGTCTTGGCGGAACCTCTGAGGCGTGTGAGCAACTAGCGGACGGTCTCGCGCCTTTTTTTATGTTCGTTGGTGCACACGGGGAATGGAAAATTCACAAACCAAAAACCAATAGAACTATGAAAAAACTTTTACTTATTCTCAGCGCAGCCTTGATGTTTGCTTTTGTGGGCTGTGAGTCGTTGGGTGACGACAATGTTGTTGGTGGCTCCTACTCGATTAGTGGCGCAATCCAAAAAGGACCTTTTGTGCAGGGCTCCACTATCACTATTCAGCCTCTGAACTCAAATTTGAAGCCCATCGGTCAGATGTACACCACGCAGACCACCAATGATGCGGGTATGTTTGAGATGGACGATGTAAACTCCAAGTATGCAGAGATTATCGCAACAGGATATTATTTCGATGAGGTCGAGGGCAAAATCTCGTCAGGTATGCTTACATTGCGCTCTATCGCCGACCTCAAAGATGGCACGCAAACCAATGTAAACCTCCTTACATCACTCACATACAACCGTATCAAAAACCTTGTAACCAACAATGGCAGAGGTGTCTCGGAGGCTCAGGAGCAAGCCGAGAAAGAACTCTATACGGCTTTGGGTATTCCCGCAGAGTTGCAGCCCAATGTTAGTTGTGGTGCTATGAACATTGCCAACAATGGCGAGGGTAATGGACTATTATTGGCAATATCTATTGTTTTTCAAGATGGGCGCACCACAGGCGAACTTACTGAATACATTTCAAAGTTTAGCACTGATTTGTCAGATGATGGTAAAATTGAGTCTTCTGTTTTGGACAAGATACGCCCCAATATCACTGATTTGTATGAATTTGAAGACAGAATAAACAATAATTTACAGAGACGATACAATGAACTTGGTTTGGAGTGCGTTATTCCACAATACATACAATATCTACCATATTTTTATGGTTTAAGTAGTTATTGCATCATTCCTTTTACTTACATCGAGACCTATGATACTCTTCATAACAACGGAAGTCTTTTCAAAAGCGAGGTTCCTTTGGAAACAGATGTTGAACTCATAGATTACAAGTATGCCGATGGAAAAGGAGAGTTCTGTTTATCTTCTTATCCCAAAATCATTTATAAATGCGAAGGCGAGAATATCTCTTCCATCTCTCTTCCAAACAGTGTTACCACTATCGAAGTTGAGGCTTTTAATGGTAGCGATCTTTCAGAAGGCATAACATTACCAGAAGGTTTATTAACAATTAAGGGCGGTGCATTTGGAACAAGTAAAATTAGACAAATAACTATTCCTCAAAGTGTTACTTTCCTTGGCGCAGCTGCCTTTTGTGACTGTCGCAACTTAACAGATGTAAAACTACTTTGCAATATTGACGGCATCTATAAGCACATATTTAGTGGATGTTGGGAGTTGAGAACTGTGATTCTTCCTGAAACTATAACTGCTATTAAGGCATATGCTTTCTCATGTTGTTTGAGTTTGACTAATATTCATATTCCAGATAGTGTTACTTCGATTGGAGAGTATGCATTCGAAAGTTGCGACTCGCTGACAAGTATAAATATCCCCCAAAACTACGACGATAGAGCAATTTTCGCATTGCAATTTGCATTCTATAATTGCTTTGGCATAAATGAGTTTACGGGTAAATATGCAACAGAAAATGGAGCATGTCTTGTTTACGATAACTCACTGATTTTGTTTGCAAACATAAAGTCTATGAGATACAACATTCCAGAAGGTATTACAAGATTCTTCTCAGATAATCCTTTTGCATACTGTAATGATATACTAAGCATAACCTTCCCTGAAAGTTTTAATGAAATCACAAGCCTGCCATATTTATTTGAGAGAGTAGAAGAAAGTGTTTTTTGTAAACCAACTACACCTCCAACAGTATTGGAGGGAAACCTTGGGTATGATATTAGTAAAGATGAACATTTTAAGATATATGTACCTCTTGAGAGTGTAAAAGCATACAAGACTGCCGATGGTTGGAGCGAGTATGCCGACTACATTGTTGGCTACGACTTTGAGTAATTGAGCAAACAAATCGTAAATAACCGACCACGAAAAATGGCAGCCACTACCCAAGTGGCTGCCATTTTTGTTATATTGTGTGGTGCGGAGTTGTGTCGCGGTGGTAAAACGCAGTAATCGCCCGCAAGGCGCAATTCGCTACACAAGTTCGCCAAAGAGTGTGGCAGATGAGCAGTCAGTGATGCGCACGGTGGCGTAGTCGCCAGCCTTCAAATCCTCGGTAGCATCGAAGACCACCATCTTATTTTGCGAAGTCCTGCCGCAGAGTTGTTTGTCGCTACGTTTAGAGTATCCCTCCACGAGCACCTCGAAGGTCTTGCCCACATCGCGGCGGTTGGAGGCGATGGAGAGTTCGTTTTGGAGGTTGATGATCTCCGTCAGGCGGCGTGTCTTCTCCTCCTCGCTGATGTCGTCTGCCAGGTGGCGGTAGGCGTAGGTGCCGGGGCGCATCGAGAACTTGAACATAAAGGCGCTCTCGTAGCCCACCTCGCGCATCAGCGAGAGGGTGTCGGCGTGGTCTTCGAGAGTCTCGGTACAGAAGCCCGCAATGAGGTCGGTGGTGATAGCGCAGTCGGGCATTGCCTTGCGGATGGCGGCAATACGGTCGAGGTACCACTCACGGGTATATTTGCGGTTCATCAGTGCGAGCATACGGGTGCTACCACTCTGTGCGGGCAGGTGGATAGCCTTGCAGATGTTGTGGTGCGAAGCCATAACCTCAATAAGGCGGTCGCTGAGGTCTTTGGGGTGGGAGGTTGCGAACCTAACCCTCAGGTCGGGAGCCACCGCAGCAGCCATCTCCATAAGGCGTGGGAAGTCTACCACAACCTCGCCCTCGGCATTCTTCCAGCGGTAGGAGTTTACGTTCTGACCGAGGAGTGTCACCTCGCGGTAGCCCTGCGCGTAGATGTCGTGCAACTCGCGGAGGATGGTCTCGGGGTCGCGGCTTCGCTCAATGCCTCTGGTGTAGGGCACCACGCAGTAGGCGCACATATTGATGCAACCACGCATAATGCTCACAAAGGCACTCACACCGTTGCTGTCGAGCCTCACGGGGCGGATGTCGCCATAGGTCTCCTCTTGCGAGAGGGCAACATTGACACCCTTACCGCCGGCCGTCACAGCCTCCACCAAGCGGGGCATATCGCGGTAGGCATCGGGACCCGCCACAATATCCACAATGGGCTCTCGCTCCAAGAGTTGCTCTTTGAGCCTCTCTGCCATACAGCCCACAATGCCGATGATGAGCGAGCGTTTGGCGCGTTTGTAACGCTGGAACTCTTTGAGCCTTCCCCAGATGCGCTGCTCGGCATTGTCGCGTATGGAGCAGGTGTTCACAAGGATGATGTCTGCCTCCTCGATGTTGCGGGTGTAGATATAACCCTCGCCCTGCATTATCGAAACGATAATCTCGGTGTCGCCAACATTCATCTGACAGCCGTAGGTCTCGATGTAGAGTTTTCGTCCCCTGCCTGTTGCTACTTTTGTAATCTCCATATAGTTGTCTGTTTTTTATCTCTTTCAGCGGGGCAAAAATACCTATTATAATTGAGAATTGAAAATTGACAAAACAATGTTTTGTCTAAAATGCTCTCGCTCGGCATAGCGTGCAAGCCTTAGGACTCTTGATGTTAGACCTTAGACGTTAGACAAAAAAGAGTGGCGCACTGCCACGGTGCGCCACTCGGTTTTGTTATGCATTGGTGTTCTCGTCTTTGTCGAACGTCTTGAAGCCATCGCCATAGGTTTCGTGGGCATCGACCACCACCACAAACGACTGATCGTCAATCGCGTGGAGTTTGCTCTTGACGGCTGCAATCTCCTTGCGGCTCACAACAAGGAAAATCATATTTCGATCCTTGTCGGTGTACATACCGCTTGACTTAATATAGGTACCACCCCTGCCCAACTCTTCGAGGATGTATTTCTTTATCTCCTCGTTCTTCTCGGAGATAACAAAGAGCAGTTTCTCGTAGGTCGCACCATCCAAAACAAAGTCCACCGCCTTGCTGCTCACAAAGATACTCACGAGCGAGTAGAGGGGCAGCAGCCAATCCTGGAAGCGCAGCATACCTATAACCACAATGGTACTCTCGACCATAACCATAGCGGTCGAAAACTTCATCTTGCAGAACTTGCTGATAATCATCGACACGATGTCCGTACCACCCGATGTTGCACCACCACGAATGATGATACCCACGCCAGCACCAATCAGCAGACCGCCGAAGATGGCCGCCATCAGGGGGTCATCGGCGAAGTTAAACGAGGTAGCAATCCAACCATTGTCGTAGTAGGGGCCCTCGCCCACAAGGTCTGTAAGTCCGTTCATCACCAGAGGCGAGATGAGTGCGGCGTAGATGGTCTTGGCACCAAAGCTGCCACCAAAGACCAACAAGCCGATAATCATCAGAGGAACATCGAACATAAAACCGAAAGTACCTGTGGGGATGGCGGGGAAGATGTCGTGCAACACGCGACCTAAACCATAGACACCGCCAGGGATGATTTTGTAGGGGTTGGTAAAGAGGGCAAAACCTGCCGACATCACCACAACGCCCACCGTAACAACCAACCACGAAAGTAGGTTTTTGACGGTGAAGAACTCCTTCGCATTGAAGGCTTTGAACTTAATTTTTGCGCTCATAGGTTGTTAAAAGTAGTAATAGTAGTTAGTTTTCTCTTAGTTCTTAGGTCATTTGTGCAAATTGCTGCTTTTCGCCTCTGTTTTTGGCGAGTTCTCTTTTTTGAGCCCATCTCGCCCAGTGGTTTTAATCGCAATGCAACTGACAAATATACGAAATTTGTTAAAACAATTGCATCTTTGCCCAAAATTTGTTCTTTATCTTACCCCTTTTGTGCTTGCCATAAACCTTGCCACAACAACACCGTCCGATAAGGAGAATAAAGTGTTGTTTTTGCGACAAAAATTTCGGTTGGGCATCGTAGCAAAAAGCGACACAGCGCCCCTGCTTGGCTCAACATTGTGACAAGTGTGGATTTTTCACAAAATTTGCTTATCTTTGTATTTGTGAATTAAAAATTTCAACCGAAAAGATAGGTGCAAAAACCGCCCCAAGCCGATGGGTGGTGGAGCACAAAATTGTTTGGACTATGAATTGGACTGTGATAACACTTTTGATTGTGGGAGCCTACCTTTTGGGCTCCATTCCGAGTGCTGTATGGATTGGCAAAATTTTCTATGGTGTGGATGTGCGCACTAAGGGTAGTGGCAATGCAGGCACTACAAACGTGCTGAGGGTTTTGGGTGCAAAAGCGGCACTCCCTGTCTTTGTTATCGACATTTTGAAGGGCTATGCAGCCGTTTCGCTTGCATCGCTGGGTGGCTTTGCGCCCGACACTCCCCAACACCTCTACCTCAAAATAGCCCTCTGCCTTGTGGTGGTTTTGGGACATATGTACCCCATCTTTGCGGGCTTCAAGGGGGGCAAGGGTGTTGCCACCCTTGTGGGCTGTATGTTTGCCTTTTCGGTGGGTGGCATACTCCTTGCACTTGCCACCTTTGCGGTGATTGTTGGCGCAACACACTATGTGTCGGTAGGTTCTATGGTGGGTGGTTTGCTCCTGCCTTTCTACTCGGCACTATGTGGCGATAGCGACTGGCGACTGATGGTTTTTATGGCTTTTGTGTCGTTGCTGCTCTTCTACACCCACCGCTCCAACATCGGACGCTTGTTGCACGGTACGGAGAACAAAACTTACCTCTTTGGACGTAGTAAATCGGATACCCCAAAGTAGTACCCCATTTTGTTGGTTGTCGTAGGTGTTTTTATCTTTGCCTCGGCAATAAGCCAAACTTTGCGAGAGAAGAGTGTTGCCTTTGCTTTGGTGCTTTTTGGCACTGAGGAATGGCAATACAAAAGAAAATAAACATAAAAATTCTGTTATGCTGCGAGAGAACTTAATTAGAATTTATGAGCAGAGTTTTCGCGACAATCGCGAACTCCCTGCCTTGACCGACTATTTCAAGAAAGAGACCTTTTCGTACTACGAGATGGCAAAGGAGATTGCAAAACTCCATATGCTCTTCGAGGAGTGCGGCATCCAAAAGGGCGACAAAATAGCCCTCATTGGTCGTAACAACCCCCGATGGGTTATCACCTACGTTGCGACCATCACATACGGTGCAGTGATTGTCCCCATTTTGCAGGACTTCAACCCCAACGACATCAACCACATCATCAACCACTCCGAGTCGAAACTCCTCTTCTTGGGCGATGCCTTTTGGGATGTTATTGAGGAGGACCGAGTGCCCGCCATTAAGGCTGTCTTCTCGCTTACCGACTTCCGCTGTATCTTCGAGCGCGAGGGCGAGGATATTTCCACATTCCAGAAGAATATCGTCAAGCACTACCGCGCACGCTATCCTCGCGGCTTCTCTGCCGATGATATTAAATACCCCGAGGTGGGCAACGATGAGGTCTGCTTGCTGAGCTACACAAGTGGCTCTACGGGTTTCAGCAAGGGTGTAATGCTTACCATAAACAACCTCACTGCTCAACTTGTCTACGTTCTGCCTAAGAAATACCACTTCCGTGGCTCGCGAGTATTGTGCTTCCTGCCTTTGGCTCACGCCTTTGGTGCGGCAATTGATATGCTCAGCTCGCTTGGTGCAGGTACGCACATCACCCTCTTGGGTAGAATACCCTCGCCCAAAATCCTCATTGAGGCTATGGCAGAGGTACGCCCCCACGTCATCTGCTCGGTGCCTATGATTATCGAGAAGGTGGTCAAAAAACAGATATTCCCCATTCTGGGTAGCGGTCTGATGAAAACCGCCCTCTCCATTCCTCTGATTGACAATGTGGTATATGCACAAATCCGCAAGAAACTTGTGGCAACCCTCGGTGGCGAATTCTACGAATTTATTGTGGGTGGTGCGGCACTCAACGCCGATGTTGAGGAGTTCCTCCACCGCATCAAATTCCCCATCACAGTGGGCTACGGTATGACCGAGTGCGGACCCCTCATCAGCCACCGACTCTACACTGATGGTTACATACCAACCTCGGCAGGTAGGATTATTACCGAATTTTGCGAGTGCCGTGTGCTCTCGCCCGACCCCGCACACATCCCCGGCGAGATCCTCATTCGTGGCGAGCAGGTTATGAAGGGATACTACAAAAATCCCGAGGCTACGGCTCAGGCTATTGACGAGGAGGGCTGGCTCCATACAGGCGATATGGGTACCATAGACGCCGACCACAACATCTTCCTCAGGGGTCGTAGCAAGACTATGATTCTTATGAGCGGAGGTCAGAACGTCTATCCCGAGGAGATTGAGGCTAAACTCAACAACCTTGCCTACGTTTTGGAGAGCCTTGTTGTTGAGCGTGACGGCAAACTTGTGGCACTTGTGGTGCCCGACTACGAGCAGTTGGATGCTGCGGGCATCCCCCACTCGCAGTTGCAGGAACTTATGAACGAAACCCTCAAAGAACTCAACACTCTCGTTGCAAGTTACGAGAAGGTGGCGCAGATTGAGTTGCGTCCCACCGAGTTCGAGAAGACGCCCAAGAAGTCTATCAAACGCTTCCTCTACCGATAGCACATCTTGTTGGTGATTTTTGCACCAAACATCAAGTGGCGACCTTCCTCATTTGCGCTTAGCAAACTGCGGAGGTCGCCCTTTCGTTTGGCACAAAAATCCCTCAACAATCTGCACTATCGGGGGGTGGTGGTAATTACAGGGGTAACAGGGATCGCAAGGATCGCAGGGGACCAATCTCCTATCATCCTTGTAACCCTTGTAACCCTTGTGACCCTTGTAACCCTTGTAACCCCTGCAAAAAGCGGTTGCCCCAAAGGCGACCGCTTTTCTCAATTTAATAGCCTTTCGATTACTTGGAGGAACTCCTCAATCGTGGGGTCTTTCATAAGCACCCGTTTCTCCTCATCGAGCAAGTAGATGGTGGGGATTGCTTTTAGGTCGTATAGCCCTTTGTTGTTGATATTCTGCCCTTTATCATAGGCGACAATCCACTCCTCGGGCATTTCGTGGAGTCGGCGGCGCCACTCCGTAAGGTCCTCATCTGGGTGGAGAGCCAGCACCTCCACCAACCCTCTTTGGTGGAGAATTTCGAGGTAGCCCGAGGCGACAATCTGCTCCTTCGTGCGGGTGCACTCGCTACACCCCGGGTTATAGAAGTAGATGACCACAAAAGGAGCCTCTATGTCGTGCAGACGCCCTTCGGAGCCATCGGGTAGTGTATAGGCGAAATCGGTGGCAATGGTGCCCTGTTGGTTGCGCCTCACGAGTTCCAAGAGGGAGCGATAACGCTCCTTTGAGGGCTCATCAAGAGGGCTCTCTTCGCCCACTGCGTGGCGCACAAACGCCTCCCACAGCAGGTCGTTGCGCATTTGCGATTCGGGGGCGTAGAGCACCACCTCTGCCATCTCCAAAAAGTACCAATAACCCTCCTCGCTCACCGCAGCCCTCCGCATCATATTCTCAATGGACTCGGAGGAGTGTTTGGGTGTGGTGGCATAGAGCGAGGAGATAAACTCCATAAACCCCCTTTTGTTCGTGTCGGGGGAGTATCTTTGTTGTGCGGCCGAGAAGTCGTAATTGTCCCACCAATGGAGTGTGAGCCACTCCATAGCTGCCTCTTGGGTTGCGATGTAGTGGGGGATTTGGGGGTATGGGAAATCGCCCATAGGCTGTGCTTTCGCCCCCGTTGCGAGGAGCGTGACGAGCGCAAAGAGCGTGTAAAGTGACCTTTTCATCGGCAAAATCGGCTTTTGGTTGTGACAAAGTTACCCAAATAATTGTGTTATTCAAAAAACAATGATAACTTTGCGGAATTAAAAGGGCGTCCCATCTACGATGGGAGAGCCTGAGGATGGGAGAAAAGCAACAAATCAAACAATAATAAACTTTTTTAATCACTTTAACCTAAAAATTATGAGTGGAAGTATTTTTACCTCTTCAATCGGCAAGAAGATGTTTATGAGCATCTCTGGCTGTGTACTCGTTTTGTTCCTCACATTCCATATGTGTATGAACTTGGCACTCGTCTTTTCCGATGCAGCGTACAACGCTATTTGCGGATTTCTCGGTGCTAACTGGTACGCCGTTGCCGCAACCGCTTTGCTTGCATTGGTGATTGTTCTTCACATTGCATTGGCAATCGTTCTCACCATCCAGAACCGTAAGGCTCGTGGTACCATCCGCTATCGCGTAACCGAGCGCGAGCAGGGCGTAGAGTGGTCCTCGAAGAATATGCTCGTTCTGGGCTTTGTGGTAATCATTGGTTTGGTATTGCACTTGGTACACTTCTGGTACAAGATGATGTTCGCAGAGTTGCAGGGCGCACACGAGGTTGCTCTCGGCGTAGCAATGGTGACTCCCACCGATGGCGCAGCAATCGTTCGCTACTACTTCGCACAGTTGCCCTACCTTCTCCTCTACCTCGTATGGTTCGGTGGTATCTGGATGCACCTCACTCACGGCGTATGGAGTATGATGCACTCGCTCGGTTTGAACAGCAAAGTGTGGTTCAAACGTATGAAATGCATCTCGTGGATTGTTTCGACCGTTATCATTGGCGGCTTTGCTCTCTGCGCTATCGTTATTTATTTGCAGGAGAACTTCGGTATCCTCTGCTTCTAATCCTAAACCACTAAAACTTTACGCTTTATGATTAAACTCGATTCCAAAATCCCCGCAGGTCCTATTGAGGGCAAGTGGACAAAACATAAAGGAGACATCAAAGTTGTTAGCCCCGCTAACAAACGCAAATTGGACGTTATCGTTATCGGTACCGGTCTGGGTGGTGGCGCAGCAGCTGCTTCGCTCGGCGAACTTGGCTACAACGTAAAGGTGTTCTGCATCAGCGACTCGCCCCGTAGGGCTCACTCTATCGCTGCTCAGGGCGGTATCAACGCTGCTAAGAACTACCAGAACGACAACGACTCGGTTTACCGCCTCTTCTACGATACCATCAAGGGTGGCGACTACCGTGCAAGGGAGGCTAACGTCTACCGCTTGGCAGAGGTGTCGAACCTTATTATCGACCAGTGCGTGGCTCAGGGCGTACCTTTCGCTCGCGAGTATGGTGGTCTTTTGGCTAACCGTTCGTTCGGTGGCGCACAGGTATCGCGAACCTTCTACGCTCGTGGTCAGACCGGTCAGCAGCTCTTGCTCGGTGCTTACGCTGCTCTGAACCGCCAGATTGCAGCCAAGACCGTTAAGAGCTACCCCCGCCACGAGATTCTCGACATCGTTCTGATTGACGGCAAGGCAAGGGGTGTTATTGCTCGTAACCTTGTGACCGGCGAGTTGGAGCGTCACGGTGCTCACGCAGTTGTTATGGCGACCGGTGGCTACGGTAACGTATTCTTCCTCTCGACCAACGCAATGAACTCCAACGGCTCGGTGGCTTGGCAGGCTTATAAGAAAGGTGCAGCATTTGCTAACCCCTGCTTCACTCAGATCCACCCCACCTGTATCCCCGTACACGGCACTCAGCAGAGCAAACTTACCCTTATGAGTGAGTCGCTCCGTAACGATGGTCGTATCTGGGTTCCCAAGAACCTCACCGATGTAAAGGCTCTCCGCGCAGGTATCAAACAGCCTTCGGATATCGCCGAGGAGGATAGGGACTACTACTTGGAGCGCCGCTATCCCGCATTCGGTAACCTCGTACCTCGTGACGTGGCTTCGCGTGCCGCTAAGGAGCGTTGCGATGCAGGCTACGGTGTGAACGAGACCGGTTTGGCAGTATATCTCGACTTCAAGACCGCTATCGACCGCCTCGGTATCGACAAGATTCGTGAGCGTTATGGCAACCTCTTCCAGATGTACGAGAAGATTACCGCCGTTAACCCCTACGAGCAGCCTATGCAGATCTACCCCGCAGTTCACTACACAATGGGTGGTACTTGGGTAGACTACAACCTTATGACCACCATCCCCGGTCTCTATTCGATTGGCGAGGCTAACTTCTCGGACCACGGTGCCAACCGTCTGGGAGCTTCGGCTCTTATGCAGGGTTTGGCTGACGGCTACTTCGTGCTGCCCTACACCATCGGTGACTACCTCTCGCACGAGATTCAGTCGCCTAAGGTAGATACCAACGACCCCGCATTCGAGGAGGCAGAGAACGCCATCCGTGCTAAAATCGAGAAACTCTACGCAATCAAGGGTACTCAGACTCCCGATGAGTTGCACAAGAAACTCGGTTGTGGCATTATGTGGGAGAAGGTAGGTATGGCTCGTACCAAAGAGTCTTTGGAGCAGGCTATCGTTGAGATTCAGGCTCTGAGGAAAGAGTTTTGGAGCGACCTAAAACTTATGGGTAAGCCCGATGAGTTCAACCAGGAGTTGGAGAAGGCTCTCCGCTTGGCAGACTTCCTCGAACTTGGCGAACTTATGGCTCGTGACGCACTGAACCGTAATGAGAGTTGCGGTGGTCACTTCCGCGAGGAGTTCCAGACTCCCGAGGGCGAGGCTCTGCGCGATGACGAGAACTATGCTTATGTTGCAGTTTGGGAGTACCAGGGCGAGGACAAAGAGCCCGTGCTCTACAAGGAGCCTCTCACCTTCGAGACCATCCACTTGCAGCAGCGTAACTACAAAGACTAACTTTTACGGTCGAACAGCTTACTCAAACTATTAACAAGGTAAAAACAAAACATTAGATATGAATTTAACACTTGAAATCTGGCGTCAGCCTAACGCCAAAGCAGAGGGCAAATTCGAGACTTATGTGGTTAAAGATGTCTCGACTGAGAGTTCGTTCTTGGAGATGCTCGACATTCTCAACAACCAGCTCATCCACGAGGGTAAAGAGCCCGTAGCATTCGACCACGACTGCCGCGAGGGTATCTGCGGTGCTTGCTCGTTGCGTATCAACGGTCACGCTCACGGTCCCGAGAGCGAGGTTACCACTTGCCAATTGCATATGCGTAACTTCAAAGATGGCGACAAAATCGTTATCGAGCCCTGGCGTAGCCGCGCATTCCCCGTTATCAAAGACCTCGTTGTTGACCGCACAGCATACGAGACCATCCTCCAAGCAGGTGGTTTTGTGTCGGTAAACACCGGCGGTGTACCCGATGCAAACGCTATTCCTATCGCTAAGGACGATGCAGAGGAGAGTATGGATGCTGCCGCTTGTATCGGTTGCGGTGCTTGCGCTGCAACTTGTAAGAATGGCTCGGCAATGTTGTTTGTTGCTGCTCGTGTTTCGTCACTCGCAAAACTGCCTCAGGGTCAGGTAGAGGGCGCACGCAGGGCAAAAGCAATGGTTGCTAAGATGGACGAGCTCGGCTTCGGTAACTGTACCAACACCGGTGCTTGCCAGGCAGAGTGCCCCAAAGGCATTACCATCAACCACATCGCTCGCCTCAACCGCGAGTATCTGAAAGCTAAATTCCGTAGCTAAAAGCGACAAAACAAAGTTGTGGGGAGGGTGCTGTTGCGCCCTCCTTGCGACAAAGCTATAACAAGTTAGGTTAATTAATTATTCACTTAAAAAACACTAAAAATGTCTGAAATTTTAGGCGTACACGCAAGAGAGATTCTTGATTCGAGGGGTAACCCCACCATCGAGGTAGAGGTAACTACCGTAAACGGTTATGTTGGTCGTGCAGCTGTTCCCAGCGGTGCTTCGACAGGCGAGAACGAGGCTCTCGAACTTCGTGATGGCGACAAAGGTCGCTACCTCGGCAAAGGCGTATTGAAAGCCGTTGCTAACGTAAATGAGAAGATTGCCCCTGCTGTAATTGGTATGAGTGTATACGATCAGGTAGGCGTAGATAAGGCTATGATTGAGTTGGACGGCACCGCTACCAAGAGCAACCTTGGTGCAAACGCTATCCTCGGCGTATCGCTCGCAACCGCACACGCTGCTGCTGCCGAGCTCGGTATGCCTCTCTATCGCTACATCGGTGGCGCAAACGCTAAGAGCCTCCCCGTACCTATGATGAACATCATCAACGGTGGTTCGCACTCGGATGCCCCCATCGCATTCCAGGAGTTTATGATTCGCCCCGTAGGTGCTCCCACCTTCCGTGAGGCTCTCCGTATGGGTGCAGAGGTGTTCCACAACCTCAAAAAAGTTCTCCACGCTCGTGGTCTTAGCACCGCAGTAGGTGATGAGGGTGGTTTCGCTCCCGCATTGGAGGGTACCGAGGACGCTATCGAGAGCATCTTGAAGGCTATCGAGGCTGCCGGCTATGTTCCCGGTAAGGATGTTATGATCGGTATGGACTGCGCTTCGAGCGAGTTCTACAAAGACGGCATCTACGACTACACCAAGTTCGAGGGCGAGAAAGGCGCAAAACGCACCTCCGCAGAGCAGGTTGAGTACCTGAAAGGCTTGGTAGAGAAATACCCCGTAGACTCCATCGAGGACGGTATGGCAGAGAACGACTGGGACGGTTGGAAGATGCTTACCGATGCTATTGGCGACAAGTGCCAGCTCGTGGGTGACGACCTCTTCGTAACCAACGTAGAGTTCTTGAAGAAGGGTATCGAGATGGGTTGCGGCAACTCCATCCTCATCAAAGTTAACCAGATCGGCTCGCTCACCGAGACTCTCGATGCTATCGAGATGGCTCACCGTGCAGGCTACACCTCGGTAACTTCGCACCGTTCGGGCGAGACTGAGGATTCGACCATCGCCGACATCGCTGTTGCTACCAACTCGGGACAGATTAAGACCGGTTCGATGAGCCGTAGCGACCGTATGGCTAAGTACAACCAGTTGCTCCGCATCGAGGAGGAGTTGGGTGACGAGGCTGTATATGGTTACAAGAAAATCTACCGCAAGTAAAAAACGCATATAACGCGCGTCTGCTGCGTTATACTTCGATAAGCGGCTTCCTCATTTGCGCTAAGCAAACTGCGGAGCCGCTTTCTCGTATGCCTTGCATCCATCACGTTATCTGCGTTTTTTTGGTCGGGAGAAATCTCAGCACAGAGGAGGCGTTCCGCCTCCTTAGATTTTTTTGCGCTTGCGGTATTCGGCAGGGGTTTTCTTGTGCGCCCAAAACCGCTCCTTCTTTGGGCACAAAATTTTCTCCGTTATCTGTGTTTTTTTGTCTAAGGCTTATAGGGCTTATATGCCCTATAAGGCTTATATGCCTTAGGACTATTGGCACCAAAGGCAGGTATTTCATCCGAGAAGAGTAGTAAATAAGCGAGCGGATTTTAGGCGCACAAGAAAACGACCTCCGCGCATAGTTGCCTATGTAAGGAGGTCGTTTATCGCAGTGCAACGCCAAAGGCGCCGCTTATTTGCTACTCTTCGTCTTGGCGGTGCAGCTGCTCTACATAAACAGCGTGCTGCATCTTCTCGCGTTTTGCCCAGCTGGGTTTGATGAAGTACTGACGTGCGCGGAGCTCTTTGAGGACGCCGGTGCGCTCGTATTTACGTTTGAATTTTTTAAGAGCGCGCTCAATGTTCTCGCCCTCTTTTACAGGCATAATAATCATAGTTGTATTCTTTTTTTAGTTTTTAATAATTCGTTGTTTGTCAGGCTCTTTGGTGCGCCTTAGGACTCTCCTTTGCGCTCCTCCCTTGCCTGTGGGGTTGTGGTGTTGTTTTACTCTGAAATACTCCTATTCGATAGAGGTAAACTGGAAGTATGGGGCGAGTCTTTCTCTCTCGTCCTCGGTGAATATGTCGTCATTCATAAACTCTTCCAGCCCTTTCCAGCCTCCTTTCGTTTTCTGTCGTTTGAGTATTTTCCTTAACCTCGGGGTTGTTATGTACGGATGCTCCGCCAACTCCTTTGGGGGTGCAAAGTTAATATCAATTTTTCTAATTTTGCAACTATCGCACCAAAATTCTTCTTTGAAGAGGTCGTAATTCTCTTTTGTAACCACTTTCAGGTCGAGAAGTTGGGATACTCGGAAGTAGCCACCGAGCCTCTGGCGGTAGAGCAGAATATCCTCGGCAGTGCGGGGTCCCACGCCCCTGACACCTACCAATGTGAGCGAGTCGGCACTGTTGAGGTCGATGCGCACTTTGGGGATGGGCGAGAGGGTGAGATACTCTTTCGTTTCTGCCCAAATGAGGGAGTCTATGAGGTAACAATCGCGCCATTCGAGGTCGCTACGAAAACCGCCTCGGCGTGTGCGGTACTCCACCAGAGCCTGCGCCTGACGTGCCGAAAAACAGCCCAACTCGTAGAACCCTTCGGCTGTGAGAGTGTTGGGGTCGAATGGGACTTTTTTGAATATGCGAGAACGGAAAGTGGTGTTTGGTAACTCGGTCTTACTCAGCGTTATGTATGGCTTCATTTGGGCAAAGAGTGCACTATCTATGAGATAGCAGTCGGCAAACTCCAAGAGCGAACGAAAACCTCCGTTACGGTCGCGATACTCCACCAAAGCCTCTGCCTGACGAGCCGTAAAACACCCCAACTCATAGAACCCCTCGGCGGTGAGCGTGTTGGGGTCGAAAGGGATGTTGCGGAAGGCTCGCTTGGGGGCTGAGGAGGTGGTACCCGATGGGTATGTTTTGGGCTTTATGCGATACTCCTTGCCGATGCGGATGTGGGGCTTCAAGAGGGCGTAGAGCGAGTCGCTTATGCCATAGACTATCGCCACATCTTCGGGTATGGCGTAGGTGCGCCCGCCCTCGCGAAACTTCACTATGCCGCGAGCCACAAATTTTTCTATGCCCATCTGGCGCAACTCCTCATAAGTGACGGTGTTTGGGTCAAAGGGCACAAGGCGTAGGGTGTCTGCTTGGGGTGCCACCGTTGCCTCTTTGGGGTTGATTTTGGAGGCGGTGGAAGGGTTGGGCGAAGTGAGTGCTCCGACCAAAATCCACGCTCCGACAACCACTATCGGAAGCAACAAAGCTATGCCTCTAATCTCCTGTTTTGTGAACAAATGCGCCATATAGAACCGTTAAAGTAGGGCAAAAATAAAAAACATTCTCTGAAAATGGGCTTTTCTTATTTATAAATTGTATATTTGCACGCCCGTATGTGGTAAATAGCGATACTAAGACAATCAACTAACTATAAACTCACATCATTAAAAAAGTTATGGCAAATAACAAGTACGAAAGGTTGTTTGACGAGTTCCCAGCAGTTTCGACTGAGCAGTGGGAGGCTGTCATCACGACCGACCTCAAAGGTGCCGACTATCAGAAAAAGTTAGTTTGGCGCACAGCAGAGGGCTTCAATGTACGCCCTTATTACCGTGCTGAGGATTTGGCAGCTGTTAAATTCCTCGGAGCTTCGGCTGGCGAGTTCCCCTATGTTCGCGGCGTGAAGAACTGCAACAGGTGGAAAGTTTTCCAGACCATCTATGTAGAGTGCCCCGCAGAGGCTAACAAGAAGGCACTCCACGCATTCGACTGTGGCGCAGAGAGCGTTGCTTTCGAGATTTGCAAAGAGGTGGACAAAGAGTTCGTAGAGGCTCTTACCGCAGGTATCGACCCCACCAAGAACGAGGTTGTATTCTACATCTGCACCTCCAACACCACCATCGTGGAGCCCGCAATGGAGTGGGCTGCTAAGTTCGACAAAGAGGCAGTGCGCATCGCTTTCGATTTCGATCCCCTTATGTGGGGTCTTACCCGCTTCGGCAAATTCTGCTGCGGTAAAGAGCGTGGCGAAGAGTGCTTCGACAAAATCGCAGGCTACATCAAACGCTACGGCAAAGAGTTCAAGCACGTTCGCTTTGCAGGTATCGATGGCTCCATCCTCGGCAACAGTGGTTCGACCATCGTTGAGGAACTTGGCTATATGATGGCAGCAGGTCACGAGATGCTCGTGGAACTTGTAGAGCGTGGCGTAAGCGTAACCGATGCCGCAAAGAGCATCCGCTTTACCACTTCGATTACCTCGAACTACTTTATGGAGATTGCAAAACTCCGCGCAGCACGCCTCTTGTGGGCTAACATCACCAAGGCTTATGAGCCCGAGTGCAAGTGCGCCGAGAAGATCTACCTCCACGCTGTTACCTCGGCTTGGAACCAGACCGTCTATGACTCGTATGTCAATATGCTTCGTGGCACTACCGAGGCTATGAGTGCTGCTATTGGTGGCGTTCATTCGTTGGAGGTATTGCCCTTTAATGCTGCTACTACCAAGAACGATGAGTTCTCGGAGCGCATCGCTCGCAATGTACAGCTGCTGTTGAAGAACGAGGCTCACTTCGACAACGTAGTAGACCCCGCAGGTGGCTCGTACTACATCGAGAACCTCACTGCTTCGATTGCAGAGGAGGCTTGGAAACTCTTCCGCGAGGTGGAGGCTGAGGGTGGCTACATCGCTGCTTTCAACAAAGGCATCATCAGCGCAAGGGTTAAGGCTTCGGCTGAGAAGAAGAACAAAGAGGTGGCTACCCGCCGCACCATCCTTCTTGGTACCAACCAGTACCCCAACTTCGGCGAGACTTTGGAGGCAGTAAAGGCAGAGTGTGGTTGCACTTGCGAGGTTGGCGAGAACGCACTTGTACCCTACCGTGGTGGCGAGCAGTTTGAGGCTATGCGCCAAATGGTAGACGCAAGTGGCAAGGCTCCCAAGGCATTTATGCTCACTTGTGGCAGCTTGGCTATGGCTCGTGCAAGGGCTCAGTTCAGCTGCAACTTCTTCGCTTGCGCAGGTATCAAAGTTCAGGACAACACCTTCTTTGCTTCGGTTGAGGAGGGCGTGAAGGCAGCCAAAGAGGCTAAGGCAGAGATCGTAGTTGTTTGCTCTTCGGATGACGACTACGCAACCGTGGCTCCCGAGGTGGCTAAGCTCATCGGCGATGAGGCTATCGTTGTTGTTGCTGGTGCTCCTGCTTGTGCCGAGGAGTTGAAGGCTCAGGGTATTACCCACTTCATCAGCGTAAGGGACAATGTTCTGGAAACGCTCAAAGGTTATCTTAAAGAGTTGGGTTTTTAATCATTAGGACAGAATTATGAGAGCACAATTTACAGATATTAAGTTTGCCGGCGCAACCGAGGGTTGCTGCCAGAGCAAGTGCGCTGCCCCCGAGAAAGAGTGGATGACTGCTGAGCAGATTCCCGTCAAAGGTCTTTACAGCGCAGAGGATTTGGAGGGTATGGAGCACCTGAACTATGCAGCAGGTGTGGCTCCTTTCCTTCGTGGTCCTTATAGCACAATGTACGTTATGCGCCCCTGGACCATCCGCCAGTATGCAGGTTTTTCGACAGCAGAGGAGAGTAACGCCTTCTACCGCCGTAACCTCGCTTCGGGTCAGAAAGGTCTGTCGGTAGCATTCGACTTGGCTACTCACCGTGGCTACGATGCCGACCACCCCAGGGTTGTTGGTGACGTAGGTAAGGCAGGTGTAAGTATCTGCTCGGTTGAGGATATGAAGGTGCTGTTCGATGGTATTCCATTGAACCAGATGTCGGTTTCGATGACTATGAACGGTGCTGTACTTCCCGTATTGGCATTCTATATCGTTGCAGGTTTGGAGCAGGGTTGCACCCTCGACCAACTCGCTGGTACCATCCAGAACGACATCTTGAAAGAGTTTATGGTGCGTAACACCTACATCTACCCACCAGAATTCTCGATGCGTATTATTGCCGACATCTTTGAGTACACCTCGAAGAATATGCCCAAATTCAACTCGATTTCTATCTCGGGTTACCATATGCAGGAGGCAGGTGCTACCGCCGACATCGAGTTGGCATACACCTTGGCTGACGGCTTGGAGTACCTCCGCGCAGGTGTGAATGCAGGTATGAGCATCGACCAGTTTGCTCCCCGTCTGTCGTTCTTCTGGGCTGTTGGTATGAACCACTTTATGGAGATTGCCAAGATGAGGGCTGCACGTCTGTTGTGGGCTAAAATTGTTAAACAGTTCAACCCCAAGAACCCCAAATCGCTCGCATTGCGTACCCACTGCCAGACTTCGGGTTGGTCGCTTACCGAGCAGGATCCTTTCAACAACGTAGGTCGTACAGCTATCGAGGCTATGGGTGCTGCTCTGGGTCACACTCAGTCGCTCCACACCAACGCACTCGATGAGGCTATCGCACTGCCTACCGACTTCTCGGCTCGTATTGCTCGTAACACCCAGATCTACATCCAGGAGGAGACCAACGTATGCCGCTCGGTTGACCCCTGGGCAGGTTCGTACTATGTTGAGAGCCTCACCAACGAGATTGCTCACAAGGCTTGGGAGCACATCCAGGAGATTGAGAAACTTGGCGGTATGGCTAAGGCTATCGAGACCGGTATTCCTAAGATGCGTATCGAGGAGGCTTCGGCTCGTAAACAGGCTTGGATCGACTCTGGCGATGAGGTTATCGTGGGTCTGAACCGCTACCGTTTGGAGAAAGAGGCTCCCATCGACATCCTCGCTGTGGACAACACCGCAGTACGCGAGAGCCAGGTTAAACGCCTCCAAGAGTTGCGTGCAAACCGTGACGAGGCTGCCGTACAGAAAGCTCTGGCTGCCATCACCGAGGCTGTTAAGACCAAGACCGGCAACCTCTTGGAACTCGCTGTTGAGGCTGCGAAAGTTCGCGCTTCGTTGGGCGAGATTTCCGATGCTTGCGAGGTTGTTGTAGGTCGCTACAAAGCAGTTATTCGTTCAATCTCTGGTGTATATTCGAGTGCTATGAAGAATGATGCAGATTTCGCCAAGGCGAAAGAGATGGTTGATGAGTTCGCAAAACGCGAGGGTCGTCAGCCCCGTATTATGATCGCAAAACTTGGTCAGGACGGTCACGACCGTGGTGCAAAAGTTGTTGCTACCGGTTACGCCGACCTCGGCTTTGACGTGGATATGGGTCCCTTGTTCCAGACTCCCGAGGAGGCTGCAAAACAGGCTGTCGAGAATGACGTACACGTTGTAGGTGTATCCTCGCTTGCAGCGGGTCACTTGACTCTCGTTCCTCAGATCATCGCAGAGTTGAAGAAACTCGGCAGGGAGGACATCGTTGTTGTTGTGGGTGGTGTTATTCCCGCACAGGACTACGATGAACTCTACCGCGATGGTGCAGCAGCAATCTTTGGTCCTGGTACCCCTGTGGCTACTGCGGCTATCAAGATGCTCGAAATTTTGGCATAAACGCCCATTGCACAGCAACTGCTGTGTTGCACTGCGACAAATCCCCTCCTCATTTACCTCGTGTAAATTGAGGAGGGGATTTTCTTCTTGCGCCTAAAACACGCTTGCTTCCCTGCTCGGCGGGGACGCTGAGCAGGGAGGGTGCTGCGCAGCAGTGGGAGAGGTCTGTCGCCCATAAGCCCTATAAGCCTTATAAGCCCCATAAGCCCTATACGAACTTGGGTATTAAAAAAGATACCCGCGAAGAAAGGGATCGACCTTTATCTTATAGAGTGGTAGATGCCAACCGCCTCAACTCCGTTGAGTCGTGGCAAGACGGAGTTTGGCAACTCCTATTTTCCCTGTCACTCCTGCAACCCCTGTTACCCCTGTTATCCCTGCAAGAAAAACAGGAGAAGCAAGCCCCAAAACCTCACGGGTATTAAAAAAGATACCTGCGCCCAAAAAAAAGGGGGGGGTATGTGTGTGGGGGCGATGTGTATGGAGTGTGTTGGGGTAGGAGTGTGTGAGGGGGATAGATGCAAAGAGCCGACTCTGCGAGAGCAAAGTCGGCTCCATTTGTTTGATTATGCGAAATTTGTTTGATAACTACTCGGTTGCAGGAACATCAATTTTTATGTTATCTACATAAATATATGGAGCAGCTGTCGAGTTGGAGAGGTATATCTCAATAGTTTTTGAACCGTCAACAGTTATATTATGGGTAATGTGCTGTATTATGTTTGCTTGGTCGGCAGGGATTGTTGTGAGAAGTTTAGTCCAAGAGCCACCAGTGTTCTTATATGCAAAATTCACTTTTGTTTCTGTCTCACTTGTAAATACCAAATCAAAAGAGACCTCTAATTCATTATTACCATCAACACTAATGCCAGTGTATTTGAACATAGAGCCCACTTTTGCGCCACTAAACCTACCACAAGCGCCTGTTATGGTTCCACCAGTTGGATATCCCGATGTTTGATACGCAGCTCCGCTCGAAGGCGTAGAAACAGTTATACCAGAAACGTCATCATTGTACACAATAATATTGTTTTTATCATATGTTGCACTTGTACCAAAGGTTTCCAAGAAGATGGGTTTTGCTTCCTCTACATAAACATAGTCATACACAAGGTTTGCGGTGTTGTAGGTGCCTGCCTTGAACTCGATGTCTGCGGTGGCAGTTTTCTCTAAGGTCTGCTCGCCGGTAGAGGTCGTGATGGTTACCTTGAAGGTCTCGCCAGTAGCGAGAGTGAAGGGTGCGGTAATCATATAGAAATCGGCACTTGCGCCAACAGCCAACTCCTCGGCAGCCAACTCATTGCCATCTTCATCAAGTGCGCCTTTAATCGTCAACCCGCGAGTCTTGAAGGAGTCTGCTGTGTTGTTTGCTTTTGTGAGGTCAATTTTGGGCTCATCTGCGGTAAGGTCAATCCAGAAAGCACCAAAGATGTTAGTGTTGCCCGTAACGGTCAACTTCTGGATGACGGTGGGTTGGTCCGAGTTGTTGGTAACGGTAAATTTGTGCAACACTGCAAGGTGTTTGAGGGTTACGTTGGGCTCACGAGTATCCTTTGCCTTACCCACCATAATATCCATACCTGCAATATGGTCAGTGTTGTTGTAGCCGTACTGAGTGGTTGCACCAATAGCAAAATATCCATCATCTTTCGATTGACCAAGGGGAGTTTTGAGAGTAGGCTCATCGTTGTTTGTGCTATAAGGATATACCACATACCAATCGTAGTTCACGCCATCCTCAAAAGGAACCTCAACACCCTCGGCTGGACTAAATTTGCCCTCAGCATTCTCGTCAATCACAAAATTGAGGTTGTCCGAATACTCCTCGGTACCTGTGGGGGCGTTAAATACGGCGAGTTGGTCGTTTTGGGTCCACGACAACTTAAAGTCGCTATCGAGGATGGTGCGAGTGGTGGGGAGGTTTGCGCGCAATACGAGTTCGGAAGGCTCGGCGGGCTCCTCTACTACGGGTTCATCGGGGGTTACGGGAGTGTTGCCCTCTTCGATAGGCTCGTTCTCACAGCCTACCACTGCAAGTGCCAACATTGCGGCACCCAAAATCTGAAATGTCTTTTTCATTGTTGTTATAGATTTAAGTTCTGTTTAATTAATCGTTTTTCATTTTTTCGGGGGGGCAACTACCACCAATCGGTATTTCCCTCTTCCCAATCTTTGAGCATTGTGTTCTCTTCAATAATAAGGATGGTGCTTACGGCAATACCTTGCTCAACCATTACCACCTCTTGCTCCACCGAGGGAGCGTTGTAAATTCTCTTTTTCATAGCGTTAGTGTTTTTATTTAGTGATTTTGAAATAAGTTTTCAGACCTGTTTGGCTATCGGTGCCGATGGTGAGGGTATATTTGCCCTCCTCAACAGCCAGCACCATATCGCGGTTGTGGAACGCCAAGCGGCTCACGGGAACCTCGAACTCCACCCTGCGGCACTCGCCGGCTCCGAGCGTCACGCGCTGGAACTCTTTGAGCTCCTTCATAGGCTGGGTGACCGAGGCGGTTTTGCGACCTGTGTAGAGTTGCACGACCTCCGTACCCTCGCGTCTGCCCGTATTGGTAAGCAGCACGCTAACCTTGATGCTCTCATCGGGGGTTACGGCGGTCTTCTCAATCTTGATGTCCGACAACTCGAATGTAGTATAACTCAGACCGTAGCCGAAGGGGAATAGTGGCGAGGGTGCAACATCCAAGTAGGAGGAGGTGTGCCCCATAACCGACTGGTAAGCCTCGCGAGGAATACTATCGAGGTTGCCCTCGGTGCCTTTGGCGCGGTGGCTGGTGTGTTTGTGGTTATAATAAATAGGTATCTGACCTACGTTGCGGGGGAAGGTTGCGGGGAGTTTGCCCGAGGGGCTAACCTCGCCAAAGAGGATGTTTGCCAGAGCCTTGCCACCCATAGTGCCGGGGTGCCAAGCGTACAAAATGGCGTCCGAAATCTCCACCTGGCGAGCAATAGTCAAGGGGCGACCAGCCATAAAGACCGTAACCAGAGGAGTTTCGACCTCTGCCAAAGCCTCCAACATATCGCCCTGTGCGCCCTGCAAGTCGAGCGATGAGAGCGAGTGAGCCTCGCCCGACATCATCTGCTCCTCGCCAACAAACGCCACAACAACGTCTGCCTTGCGGGCAGCCTCCTGCATTCTTGCAAACTCGGCTGTCGACCTATCGCGGGGGTGGGTAAGGCAGGGTATGTAGTCAATCTCCACCTTCTTAGCCCAATCCTCGCGGATAGCCGCAATGGGAGTCACAGTGTGGGTTTTGTCGCCATCCAGAGCCCAAGTACCCATCTGGTCGTAGGGGGCGTCTGCCATAGGACCTACAACAAGCACCCTCTTAACTTTTTCGGGGAGGAGGGGAAGCACCTCGCCCTCGTTTTTGAGCATCACAACGCTCTCCTCTGCCAAGCGGCAAGCGGTAGCCAGCACGCTCTCGGAGTAGATGTCGCTCTTCTCGGTGGTGCGGGCGTAGGGCTGCTCGAACAAGCCGAGAGCCACTTTGAGCCTCAGCACGCGGCGTACAGCCTCGTCCAGCACTGCCATATCAACCTCGCCACTCTCGATGAGTTCTTTGAGGTTCAGCAGGTACGACCTCGATGACATATCCACATCGCAGCCCGCCTCGATACATTGGTGTGCAGCATCCCTCTTGTCGTAGGCTACGCCGTGGGGGATAAGACCTGCCACAGAGCCCCAATCGCTCACAACAACACCCTCGAAGCCCCACTGCTCCCTAAGGAGTTCCGTCAGGAGCCAACGGTTACCCGTAGAGGGAAGACCGTCATTGTCGTTGAAAGAGGTCATAATGGAGGCACAGCCCTCATCAACGCAAGCCTTGAAGGGGGGGAGATAGACATCCCTCAGCGTGCGGGGAGGGATGCTGGTGGTGTTGTAGTCACGACCACCCTCGGCATCGCCATAGCCCACAAAGTGTTTGGCGCAAGCCGCCATAGAGGTCTGGTCGCTCAGAGAGTTGCCCTGATAACCCCTAACAACTGCCGTAGCGAGCCTGCCCGCCATATAGGTGTCCTCGCCGAACGACTCGGCAATACGTCCCCAGCGGGCGTCACGAGCAATATCCATCATAGGCGCAAAAGCCCAGCGGATACCCCTCTCGGTAGCCTCCAAAGCGGTGTTGCGCGAAGCCTTCTCAATGAGCTCTTCGTCCCACGAGGCAGCCTGACCCAGAGGAATGGGAAGTACGGTGTTGAAACCGTGCACCACATCGCGGGCAAACAAGAGAGGAATACCTGCGGGGCTCTCCTCGATGGCAATGCGCTGCAACTCGTTGGTCACTGCGGGGTCCACGATGTTCATAATCGAAGAGAGTGTACCCTCGCGCACCTCCTTTTTGATTTGCTCCAAATCGCGCCTACCGTCCATCTGGTTGAGCTGTCCGATTTTGTCTTCGATGGTCATCTTTGCCATTATCTCCTCCACCCTCTGGTCAATATCCTTCTGGGCAAAGGCGAAGAGTGGCAAAGCCATCACAACAAATGCAATAAGTTTTTTCATCATAGTATGGTTTTGGATTATTGTTTTACCAAAAGGATGGCATCTGCACGCATTGTGGCATCTGCTGTCGCGTTGGAGATGGTAACCACCACAGGTGCGCCCTCCTCGAACTCGAAGGTGCCCAAGTGAGCCCAATCGCCCGAGGTCTGACCTAATACATCGAGGTCGTCACGCAGGAAGGTGATGTGGTGAGCCTTCTCGCCCGAAAGGATGTCGAAAGTGGTGCTCGAAGTGAGTTTTTTGTTCGCGCTCTGGTAGCTATACACAGCCCACTCGCCCGCAGAGGGCAGAGCATCAACCGTAAAGCGCACGCTCTGGGGTTTGGTGGTGGGAGCCAACTCGTAGAACGAGAGTCCATAGCCACCCCTGCCCTTTGCAACCCACTTGTCGTCTGCCACAACACCTGCATCGGCATCATCCACGAGGATGTCGGGCTCGGAGCCGTCCATATAGGGGTCTTGGGCTATTACGTTGTTGATTTCGTTGCTATCTACCAACTGTATGTCGCAGCAACCCTGCTTGTGAGCCAAAGCAGCGGCAACACCTGCCGACTGACCAAGCACCATAAACACAGGCTCCATACGGATAGAGCCATAGGCGATGTGGCTGGCCGAGAGGCATACGGGCACCAAAAGGTTGGTGCACTGCTCCCTCTTGGGAGTGATGGAGCGGTAGGCAATGGGATAGGGCAGTCCGCCACCAATCTCCACATTACCCTCGTTTTTGACCATCTTCTTGCCATTCTTCTCGATGACAATACGCTGGCAGTTGTGCGAGTCCATCTGGTAGGCTGCCATACCTACACCATCGGTAACGGTTGTGCGTCCCTCGCAGTCGGCTTGGGTGGCGACATACTCGCCCACCATACGCCTTGCCTCACGAATGTAGAGCTGGGGTGTCCAATTGCCATTGTTGGTGTACTCATCTTTGGGGTAGCCCCAGAGCTGCATCCTCTCGCGGAGCAACTCAGGTACACGCTCATCGTGACCGATGAAGTAGAGCAAACCCTTAGTGTAGGAGGTGTGGGCGTCAATAATCTCTTGGCGCTCTTCGTAGGATGCCTCGGGGTAGTTGTGGTTCATACCAATCATATCGCTCGAAAAACCGCCTCGATTGTTCACATCGGTCTTGTTGTTGGGCATACGGCTCCAAATGAAGTAGTCGTTGAGTGAGAGTTTCTCGGGCTGCACCTCCATAAGCCTCAGGAGCAACTCGTAACGAGTGGAGTCGTAATCCTCGGGGCGGGTAATTTCGATGCGGTTTGCGGGGTCGTCTGTCAGGCAGATGCGGTAGTTGTATGCCTGCACCATCTGGTCGGCAGTACCATCCTCTGCCACCTCGGCGGGCGAGATACCCCACAGCAGACCACTCTCAGGGTTGCCTTTCTCCTTGTAGGGGTCGATGCCATCGGGGAATTGGTGGCGGGTCATCAGCTCCACGCCATTGTAGGTCTCGCCATACTGAGCGTTAGCCTCCCTACCAACCGTATACTCCACACCCGAGCGAGCCATCAGGTCGCCCTCGTAGGAGCAGTCGATGAAGTAGTCTGCCTTGATGGTGCGGGTTTTGGAGGGTTTCGAGGAGTTTTCCACAACGATTTTGGCAATGCGGGTGCCCTCTTTGTGGCTCTCGCGGATGCGGTAGCCCTCCATCACACGGATGTTGTCGTTACGGAGATAGTCGCGCATAATGCCCTCAGCCACCGAAGGCTCAAAAATCCACTGCTCCAAGCGTCCGTAGTGTGCGCCCACCTTGCGGTAGAACTGCTTTGCAACGCCCGAGATAACCTGCTTGTTGCCGATGTCGGTGAAGCCCAAACCGCCGGTGGTCATACCGCCAATGTGGTTTGTGGGCTCTACCAACACAACATCCAAACCCTGCTGGGCTGCCGAGTAGGCTGCCACAACACCTGCCGAAGTACCACCATAGACACACAGGTCGTACTGAGCAGGCTGGTTGCAACCGCCCAATGCGAGGGCGGCTGCAACAACTGCTATAAGTTTCAATGCTTTCATACTACAATACCTCCACAAGTTTCAGGTTGTCAATACGAACGTGGCCTGTACCACCATTCTCGGTAAAGCGGAGCGAAATGGTCTCGGCACTCTCGGAGAGTGTGAACTTGTGCTCTGCAACCTCAATACTACCCTCGGTAGCACCAAGTTCTACCCAAGTGGTACCGCCATCGAGCGAGTAGTCTACCTTCATCTTCTGAGCCGACTGCGAATAGGTCAGTTTGAGCGATGTTGCACCGTGCAACCTGATGCCATCCACGCGGAACCAACCGCCCTTAGCCTTGCGGAACCATAGGTAAGCACCATCCATATACTTAATGCTTGTAGTGTCGTACTTGGAAATACAAACATCCGTACCATCTGAGGTATATTTAATGGAGGTAATATCATCGTCATAAACCTCGCAACCTGCCATAGCACCCTCGTTGGGTTTCAGTTCACTCTCGGGATTCTCGGGATCGGAGAGAACGTAGAGAGTGTTGTACTCGGTAATCTTACCGGGCTTGAACTCGGTAGCCGAGTTGCCCGTAATGCCACCTGCTGTGGTGTTGTGCTCGGAGGTGTTGGAGATGGACATTGTAGTGTCGAAAATCTCGCTCCAAAGCATCTTACCCACAGCATCTGCCTTGATGATAGAGATGGTGTAGGAAGCCTCAGCAGTGTTGCCCTTCACATCGGTAGCCACAAAGCGGAATGTTACATCGGTAGCCACATCCTCCTCGGCGGGGGTGTAAGTGAAGGGGTAGGAATAGGTCTTCTCATCGGTAAAATCGCTCTTCGAGGCGTAGGCGGTCTCGCCATCGTTCTTGAATACCTCGATAGATTTGAGAATGTTGCCACACTCTACGTTCACGTTGAAGTCCAGAGTTCCATCGCTATACATATTGGTGGGCAAGCCCTCGGGGATGGTTACGGTAAACTCAACAGCGTTGGCAGTAATCCACAATGCGTAATCTACGCTCTGGGTGTAGCCATTGGCAGCAACAGCAGTGAACACAAAGTCGAGAGTCTCACCAAACTGCGCACCCTTGACCGTATATGTGAAGGAGTATTCCACCTCGGTTTGGGGCTCGGCAGAGTTGTCCCAACTCTCCTCGGAGCCTGCCAAAACCTCTCCGTTGAGCGAGGTAGAAGCACTTGCGATACCCTCCGAGTAGGAGAGTTTGAATCGGTAGGTCACCTCCTCATCGGGAGCAGCCACTGCGGGCTCCTTGGCGTTGAGCAGAGTGAAAATAATGCGCTCGTGGGGGGTCTCAATACCACCCTCCACATCATCGGGGCTACACGCCACAAATGACAGCGAGGCGAGGAGCGCAAAGAGTAACAAATGGAGTTTCTTCATAGTTCTATCTTAGTTTTATTTGTTAGTTATCTTTTACGAGGAATGGGATGCAAGCCAAAGCCACCTTGTGATTAACCTCATCGGTCACAAAGACATAGAGCCTATAACCACCCTTTGTCGAGGGGGCTTTGAAAGAGATTGTGGGCTTTGTGGCATCCTCAATCAAACCCTCAATACCATCGGGCATAGAGCCATCGGCAAGTTTGTCGCCCTCTTTGTAGATGAGCCAATGGTAGTTGAGCGTCTCGCCCGATGGCGAAGTAGCCTCAACGGTGGCGGTGTTGGTGGAGTTCTTAACAACAGTCACACCCGCGCCCGAGGTCTTGCCATTGAGGGTCATCTTCGAGCGGTTTTCGATGCGGGGTGCGGGGTTTGTTACAGCCACACCTGTCCAGCACTCCGAGATTTCATCCACACCTCCGAAGGTGTTTTTCTGCTTGTCGAAGAGTCCATACCAGGGGAGTACTGCTCCGTGTGTCTGGTAGCCCCAAACGAAGATGAACGAGCCAATACAGCCCTTCGACTCGTTGGGTTTGATGTCCTCGCGCCAAATTTTGTTGTATATCTCTGCCTTCTCGGTGGAGGTCATCTCCTCCAAGCAGCCCCACGAGAGTTCCTTGGGGTCGCTCGTAGTGGACATATTCCACGTTCCGCGAGGACCAAACTCCGTAATCATCCAGGGTTTATCCCAGCCCGCAGCAGCAACATTCTTGGCAACATTGCCAACATTGGGATAGTAGGCATTTACCGAGAGAATATCCACGCTTGGTGCGTTCTGCATAAGCACCTTGATGCGGTTATTGGGTTCGGAGGTGGAGAAAGTGACCGTTACGGGGTGGTTGGGGTCCTCCTTGTGAATCATCTGTGCAATATCCTCAACGTGTTTGAAGTAGGCAGCGTTGCTGGTGGCATTGCCTGTCTCAGCCTCGTTACCGATAGACCAGCAGAGCACAGCAGGGTGATTTTTGTAGCGGCGCACCCAAGTGCGGTGGTCTTCAAGTTGCTTGTCGAGAATCTCCTTGTTGGAGGCAGCAGAGTAGTCGATACCGCCATCGCTAACATCGCTGTCGCGCATATAGAGTCCCATATTGACATACAAACCCTTCGACCACGCCTCATCGAGGATGGCTTTGGTGTTGGCATTGGTGGAGTAGGTACGCACCACGTTGCCACCCCAATCTTTCACTTCGGCATAGAAGTTATTGGTGGCGGCACCATTGATGTAGAACTCACTATCGCCCTTGAAGAGTTTCCACACGCCATCCACCTTCTTAGTCTCGAACTTGGTGGCTTGCTGCGAGGGGCGTGTGCTGGGAGGGATGACAGTCTGTCGGTTGTCATCCTCGCAACCCACCACAAGGAGGGTTGCCAGCAGTGTAAATGCTAAATTATAGATACGTTTCATACTATCGTGCTACCTTTTCGGTGTGTTGAACTTTCTTGGACGAAGGGTTGAGGAGTTGTCCTACCTCTTCGAGTTTGGTGCGGAGTGTGGGGTAGTCTACATCCTGCACAGCGCACTCGGAGTCGATAGCCATCGCTGCCGCCATAGCCGCCGACTGTCCCAATATCATATAGGTAGGCTCCATACGGATGGTTGTGTAGGCAACGTGCGATGCCGAGAGGCATACGGGCACCAAGAGGTTGCTGCACTCGCCGCGTTTGGGAGTGAGCGAGTAGTAGTCAATAGCGTAGGGCTTGGTCGAAGTGAAGATACCGCCCTCGATGTTGATGCCGCCATCGCCTGCTACATAGGATACAAAGTGGCAGTCCATCATATAGGTGCCAATACCCACCGAGTGCTCTACGGGCACGCGGTTATCCTTCTGCACATTGTGCTGGGTCATAACCTTCTCGCCCACCATACGCCTTGCCTCGCGTACATAGATTTGGTAGGGGAAGCCGCCATTCTCCACAAACTCATCTTTGGGCCAGCCCCAGCGCAACATCTCTTGGCGGATGTGTTCGGGGACACGCTCGTTGTGACCGAGGCAGTAGAGCATACCCACTGCGTAGTCCTTGTGCTCCTGCTCCATACGAGCCCTATCGGCATAGTCACCCTCGGCATAACCGCTGCTTGCACCGAAGAAGTCGAGGTGGTTGGTGTCGGTTTTGCGGTTGGGCATAGGAGTGAAGGTAATGATGTTTTTGAGTTGCAATTCGGGGTCTGTCTCGAAGCGGCGGATGACAATCTCGTAGAGTGCGGGATTGTAGTTTTCGGGCTTCTCGATAGGAATCATATTCTCCTGGTCATCCGTAAGGGTTACACGGTAGCAATATGCCTGTGTGCGGTGGTCGGCACTGCCAATTTCGCCATACAATTCGGGAGCAACATAGGGAATCAGCTCGCCATCCTTGCCATTGAGGTAGGGCGAGGTGGGGATAAAGTCGAAGATGCGAATACCTGCCATATCCTCGCCATACTGCTCGCTCGACTCCCTGCCGATGATGTGCGACACACCTGCGGCAGCCATCAGGTCGCCCTCGTAGGAGCAATCAATGAACATCTTTGCCTTTACGGTGGTGCCGTCCAACAAGCGGATGGAGCGAATCTTTCCACCCTTGGTCTTTGCGCCATTTTCGAGGTCGAGGGGAGCGTTGTAGAGCACCTCCACACCTGCCTCTGCGAGCATCTCTTTCATAATGCGCTCTGCCACGCCCGACTCATATACCCACTGGATTTGGCGGGCATCGTTCTTGCCCGAGAAGGTGCGTTTCTTGCTCGACTCCATAAACTCCTCGCGAGTTTGGTTGCGCCACACCTCGGGCTGGATATAGTAGTCCCAAATGCGACCATAGAACTCGGCAGCAATGCCACCCACCTGGTCTTGGCGGTTGATGTCGGTAGCCGTCAAGCCCGAAGTAGCCATACCGCCAACGTGGTCGTTCTTGGAGATAAGCAGGGTTTGCTTACCGAGCCTTGCGGACTGAATGGCAGCCACAACACCCGAAGCACTCTCGCCATAGATGCAGACCTCGGTCTTGATGGTGGCACCCTGCACCGCCACAGCGGCGCAGAGTGTCAGAAATATCAGAGATAGTTTTTTCATAGTACTATTTTACACCTATATATTAATTAATAGCCTACATTCTGAGGGAAGTTGTCGGCACCCATATTGATAATCTCCTCTTCGGGGATGGGCCAGCGTACAAAGTGGGGGTTGGCGGGAAGGTTGGTCCTGCCTGCAAGCGAAGCCTCCCAGCCCTCGTTGCCTGCATACTTCCTCACCTGGTCGATGAGCAAGCCGAGGCGTTTGAGGAAGTACCAGCGGTCGTTCTCGAAGCACATCTCGCGAGCCTCCTCATCGATGATGTGTTGGAGTGTCAGGGTGCCCGTAAATGCGGCATTGCCCGCCCTTGTGTAGGTCTTATTGAAATACTCTTTTGCTTTGGTCTGGTCGCCAAGGCGGTAGGCAGCCTCAGCACCCATAATATAGACGTCTGCCAAGCGGTAGAGGATGAAGTCTTTGTATCCCCTCGAAGCAAAGAGCTCGCGGGTATCTACATCACCGTGCTTGGTACAACCGGGCAGAATATCCTGATCTACTTTACCATCCTTGGTCTCGGGGAAGTACTCGCCGGGCTTAACTACCACCTTGCCGTACTCAACATCCACATCTCTGGTGTTTTTGTAGCGGTGGATGAACCAATCGTTGAAGCGGGCATCTTTCTTCTGGTCGTAGAGCGAGAGCAGATAGGGGTTGGGGAGCATACGTCCAAAGGTGTAGCCCCAGTTCTCAACCGAGCAAGCCTCCTTGTTGGAGCCACCGATGGGGCGGCGCGACATAGAGATAAACAGGGTGGAGAGTTGGTGACCTTGGGGGGTTGCGGTCGAGAGGTTGCCACCGGGGTTCTCGCTCCACTGAACCACCATAAGAGCCTCCGAGTGGTTCAGGTCGGCACCCTCAAAGACTTTCTTTGGCGAGTCGAGCAAGCGGTATTGGCCCGACAACTCGATGGAGTCTGCCTGATTGAGAGCAGTCTGCCAATCCTTCTTCCAGAGAGCCACCTTAGCCAAAATGGAGCGTGCAGCTGCCTGATTGAACCTACCGGGTTGGTAGGAGAGCCAATCGAGGTTCTCGACAGCATAGCGAAGGTCGGAGTAGAGAAGGTCGAAGACCTCGTCTTGGGTTGCGGGGCGATACTCCCTCTTGTCGTTCACATTCTCCCAAGTTACGGGCTCGGTGTTGAGCCAGATGCGGTCGTAGGTACGCAGCAAGAGGAAATATGACTGTGCACGGAAAGCCTTTGCCTCAGCAAGGATTACTTTCAACTCATCGGTTTGCTCCATAGCCTCGCCAGCTGCGATAATCTCGTTGCAGCGACCGATAATCTGGTACATAAGGGTCCACATCCTCGACACCTGAGCAGCCGAGGGTTTGAGGTGGTTGGGGTCGTAGATACCGTAGAAGTTACCCGTACCACCATTGGTCATAACAATGTCGGTACCGCGCTCAACAGCCCACGAGGTGTTGCTCTCTTGGTCTTCACCCAAATAGTTGCGGTGAAGGACATAGAGTGCCGAAGTGGCAAGTGCCAAGCCATCCTCGGACTCGAAGATATACTCCTGCGAATACTGTGTTTTGTTCTCTTCGACAAGGAAGTCGGTGCAGGAGGAGAAGCCGACAGCCACGAGCAACAATAATGCTATATACTTTTTCATAATTATTTATCTCCTTCGTTTGGTTTAGAATGTTACGTTAACACCAAAGAGTACGGTGCGAGGCTCTGGATAACTACCAGGGTTCTGTTCGGGACCGTAGCCGATAACATCCGTAAGTGTCCAGATGTTGGTGAGGGTTGCGTAGAGCCTGAGCGACTGCATCGAGAGAGCCTTGGTTACGCTCTTGGGGAAGTTGTAACCAATCTGTACATTCCTCAGACGAACAAAAGAGGCGTCCTGATAGCCGAGGGCTGTGATATAGGCGGGAGCCTGAGTCATATTGGGTGCGGGAGCCTCGTTGGAGGGGTTCACGGGAGTCCAATAGTTGCGGCGCACACCGTTGCGCTTACCCGTCAAGTCGCCACCCTGATTGAAGGCTGTCAGATAGGAGTTGTAGCGAGTGCCTCCTGCCGAAACATACAACTCGGCACTAAGATCGAAGCCCTTGTAGTAGAAACCTGTCGAAAGAGCACCAATCCAGTCGGGGTCGCGGTACATAATCACGCGGTCCGTATCATCCAGCTCGCCATCGCCATTGGCATCCTTAACCCTCACAGCACCAGGTTGTGCATCGGGCATATGCGAAGAGGTAATATCGTCCTCCAACTGCCAAATACCATCGAAGGCGTAGTCGTAGTAGACATTCATAGGCTCGCCGATGAACCAGTTGTTGTTAACATCGTTCTTGGGCTGACCCTTCTCGTCTAATGAGCCATCGATGCGTACAATCTCGTTCTTGTTCTTAGCAAACGTAATATCTACGGTCCACTCCAAGTCGCGGGTCTTGACGGGAACAAGGTTGAGCGTTACCTCAATACCCCTATTGTTCACACGACCCATATTTACCAGCTGGCTCTTGTAGCCTGTCGATTGGCTGAGCGATTTGGCAACCAAAAGGTCGGTGGTGTCGGTGTTGTAGAACTCCACAGTACCGCCAATGCGACCATCGAAGATGCCGAAGTCAAGACCAATGTTTGTCGAGGTAGAGGTCTCCCATTTGAGTTTGGGGTTGGGGAGTTGGGTGTCGGGCAAGTAGCCCACAACGGGTGTCGAGCCAAACTCGTACATATACTTGTCGGCAAGACCGAGGGTGGTGTAGGGCGAGATACCCTGGTTACCAACCTGACCAATACTTGCCCTCAGTTTGAGGTTGGATACCCACTCGGCATTCTGCATAAACTCCTCCTCGCTTGCCCTCCAAGCAAACGATGCCGAGGGGAATACACCCCACTTATTGCTCGCTCCGAATACCGAAGAACCATCCAAACGAACAGCAGCGGTCAGCAGGTAGCGGTCCTTGTAGTTGTACCTCACACGAGCCAACGAAGAGAGCATCTTTCGCTCGGAGAATTGGTAGGAGGGAACACCGTGCTCAACTGCCGAGCCGATGGCGTGGAACGAGAGGTCATCGTTGGCGAAGCCTGTGCCACTGATACCTATCGACTTCCAAGTGATATAGTTCACACTCTGCATCAGCGTTGCGTCAATCTTGTGGTCATCGCCAATCTTGGTGGAGTAGTTGAGAATGTTTTCGAGCAGATAGTCGAAGTAGTTGCTCTGCGAGATGGTTGCCTTACCCTGAGTGTTTGTACCTGTGGTGTGCTCCAAGCCCAAGTAGGAACCGCTATCCACCTGACGCTGGTTGAGGCTGGCGTTGAGGCGATAGGAAAGACCTTTGGCGATTTTCCAATCTGCAAAGAGGTTCATCAAGAGGCGGTCGGTCTGGCTGAGACTCTCGGAGTTGTTGATATTCCACAGAGGGTTGTAGTGCGACTCGCCAGCCTCGGTAACATCCATACGGAGCGTTACGCCATCGTCCTCATAGACCTTTGCCAAGGGAGGCATCGTCACAAATGTGTTGAACGAACCATCGGCGCTCTCCTTCCAAGCACGCGAGTAGGAGAGGTTGGCACCCAAAGAGATGTTTTTGGTGAGTTTGTGGTCGATGTTGAGCCTACCCGACAACTTCTCGAAGCCAGAGTTGAGCACCATACCGTTCTGGCTGTATGCGCCAATACCGAAGGCATATTTGGTCTTGTCGTTACCCGACTGCACAAGTACATCGTGCTTCTGTTGGAGAGCCTTATGAATCATAAGTTTCTCCCAATCTACCCACTCGCCAGAGAGGTAAACTTCCTCCATCAGACCACCGAGGTAGTCTTTGGTGGGCATAGTGTTGAAATCGCCACCGTAGGCGTTCCAATAAGCCTCCTTACGGTAGGCAGCGAACTCCTCGCCATTGTAGAACTCGAAGTTGCGATTGATGTCCTGAATGGCTGCATAGCCACTATACGACACCCTCAACTGTCCCTCTTGACCGCGTTTGGTGGTAATCAGAATCACACCATTAGCAGCCCTCGCACCATAGATAGACTGCGAAGAGGCGTCTTTGAGAATCTCCATCGACTCAATATCGTTGGAGTTGATGTCGTCAATGCTGCTCATAGGCACGCCATCGACAATGTACAAAGGAGCGTTGTCGCCCGAAAGCGAGCGGCGACCACGAATCAGGATAGACGAAGAGCCACCAGGCTCGGCACTACCAAGCGAAACGTGCACACCAGCCGCAGCACCACGCAACATCTCGCCCAGCGAGGTGGTGGGGGTGGTGTTGAGTTTCTCGCTCGATACGGAGGCAATAGCACCCGTCACATCGCTACGTCTTTGGGTACCATAACCAACCACAATGACCTCTTCGAGCATCTGGAAGTCGTCTTTGAGGACAATTTTAGCCTCCGACTTGCCGGCTGTGATGGTCTGGGTGGTGTAGCCGATGCACGAAATCTCCAATTTCTCGCCTGCGGAGGCTGCAATCTCGAAGCGACCGTTGGCATCGGCGATGGTGGCATTTGCCATATTGCCAAGCGAAATGATAGTAGCACCAATCACGGGATCGCCAGCCTTATCCACAACATAGCCCACAAAGTGTTTCGACTGGGGCTTAGTGGCGGTCTGCTGTGGCTTTACAGTGTCGTTGCCCTCCAAGACGATATTGCCGTCTATGATGGAGCAGGTGATGTTCCTGCCCTCGAAAATCTTTTCGAGAGTTGCCAAAACATCCTCTCCATTGGCATTGACAGTAACCTTGCGCGAGGTATCTACTGTTTTGTCGCTGTAAAAGAATTTGTAGCCGCTCTGGCTCTCGATGTTGGCGAAGACCTCCCCAAGTGGAGCATTCTTCATCCTCAGAGTTATGTTGCGCGTTTGGGCGTAGCCCTCCGACAACACAAGCGAGCATACAAGACACAGAATAAATAGTCTGATGTGCTTCATAAATTTAAGTGATTATTAGGATTAGTTTATTTATAATTATTTGATTTCTCCTCAAAAATAGGATTTGGGCTGGGTGGCGAAGATTAGTAGATCTCTATCAACTCGTAGCCACTAAGGTTGCCCCCTTCGCCCCTCTCGATGGTCCTGAAACGCATATTGGACGAGCGTTTGAAGTGTTCGAGGATGATGTCGAGCCTCTGGTCGGTGAACATACCCGTGAAGTTGTGCTCGTAGAACTTGGGGTTCTTTACCGTAAACTCCACATTGAAGCGGTTTTCGATCATACGCAGTGCCTCCGCAAGGGGTGTCTTGTCGAAAATGATGCGCCCGTCCTTCCACGATGCGGCATCGGCAGCATTTACCCTGCGGATATTCCAATCCATCGATGCGGGATCTATCGTAACCCTCTGACCGGGGTGCACCTCCACATAGTGCTCCCTATTGTCGTTGCCATCGAAGGTCATATTGATGCTGCCGCTAATGAGTGTGGTGCGCACATCGCGACCGCTACGATCGTAGGCATCCACGTTGAACTCGGTGCCCGTAACCTCAATCTCCATAACATCGGTCTCGACCACAAAACGCTTTTGGTCGTCTTTGGCAACCCTGAAATAGCCCTCGCCAACGAGTTTTACACGCCTTTCGCCCTCGAAACGGATGGGGTATTTGAGGTAGGAGTTGGAGTTGAGCCACACCTTGCTACTGTCGGGCAGTGTGACGGTTGATACCATACCCGATGTGGTCTTCATCTCCACATACTGCATAGCCTCCTGGGTAGGAGCCACTTCGCGCATAGCCCAAAAAGCCACCGCCGCAACGGGCAAAAACAACACAGCCGCCACCTGAACGATGCGGTTCCAAATCACACGTCTGCGCGAGGCAGCAATGCGACCACGGACTTTGCGGAGTGCAGACTTGGTGTCCACGCTCTGCATTGTGTGTAGTGTGGAGGTTGCGTAGTGGAGCCAATAGAGTTGCTCGGCAAGTTTGCGATTCTCCTCAGAGGAGTTAATCCACGCCTCCACCTCGGCAATCTCGTGCTCTGGGAGGGTGTTGTCGAAATAACAGAAAAGTTTGGTTTCCATATAGTGATACCTAATAATTATTACCTATTTTTATTATTAAGACCACCCAACTACATTTTTCCCTAAACGAAAACAAAGTTTTCTGTTAGAATTTGCATTTAACTAAAAAAGATTCGTACTTTTGTAATAAGTAGTGAACTCACAATGGCAAATCAAGTGGCAACAGACCACCAACTATGCCAAAGATTGATTGGTGGAGATAAAAGGGCGTATGAACTTCTCTTTGAGAGGTTCTATCCCGAATTGTGTGCCTATGCAAACCAATGGGTAGAGCTCGAAGATGCCGAAAATGTGGTGCAGGATATTATGCTGTGGCTGTGGCAAAACCACCAAGAACTGCATATCGAAACCTCCCTGCGCACCTACCTCTTCGCTGCGACCAAAAACCGATGCCTCACACTCATCAATAGAGGTCAGATGCGACAGCGCATTATGAGTAGCCTCCACAAGGTTATGGAGGAGCAGTTTGAGGCCCCCGACTTCTACATTCTTGGCGACCTTGTGACCAAACTCGAAGAGGCTCTCGATGAACTGCCAGAGAGCTACCGAGAGGCGTTTGTTCAGCACCGCTTCAACAATAAGAGTTATAAGGATTTGGCCACCGAAATGGGCGTGTCGCAGAAGACCATTGAGTACCGCATTTCGCAGGCCATAAGGCTCCTGCGTGTGAGTCTGAAAGACTACCTGCCGCTGCTCATTCTGCTCTTTGGCGACCCCAGCACTTGGGACTAATCCACTCCTTCTGTGCGGACGCAAAAGCGACTCTCGGAGTGAAGGTCTCGACCATTTTTTGTATTTTTGTGGCACTACACGCAGGTGGTGGTGCGTTTATAAAAAGTGTATACACTATAACAACTTAGGCATACTATGGGTTTTATTAAGATGACGCTCTTCGATGTGGTCGATATTTTGATGGTGGCAATCATTATGTACTACATCTACAAGCTTATACGAGGTACTCAGGCAACAAGCATCCTGGCGGGTATCTTGGTTATATATGTTGCGTGGATTGTGGCTCGTGCCTTCAATATGGAGCTGATGTCGGGCATTTTGGGCTCGGTGGTCAGCGTGGGACTTATTGCGCTTATCATCATCTTCCAGAGCGAGATACGCAAATTCCTCCAAACACTCGGCTCGCGTAGCCAGCAGACAGGACCCTTGGCGGTAATCTACAAACTCCTCAGCCCCGCAAAGAGCAAGCACGAGAATATAGACAATGTCATCGATCCCATTGTCAGCGCGTGTGGCAGTATGAGCGCATCCCTCACGGGTGCACTGATTGTCATCAAGCAGGATGGCTCGTTGGATGATATTATTGCTACGGGCGTGGAGATAGACGCCAACATAGACCCCTCGCTAATCAAAAACATCTTCTTCAAAAACTCGCCTCTGCACGATGGCGCAATGGTTGTGGGTGGAGGTAGGATTGTGGCGGCCAAGTGTGTGCTGCCCTCCACGAAGAGCGAGGTGCCACTCTCGTTTGGAATGCGCCATAGGGCTGCTATGGGTTTGTGCGAAGAGAGTGACGCCATTGTGGTTGTTGTGAGCGAGGAGACGGGTGCTATCTCGGTGGCTCAGAATGGCAAGATAAGGCGAGGTCTGAGCGAGACGGAGCTCAAAGCCGAACTGATGAGGCTTGCGCAAGGTAACCGACAGCAGGAGAAAAACGAGGGGGAGAACCAGCCCTCGTGGCTCACAAAATTCTTCAAACCAACCGACAAGAAATAGATGAAGATAAAACGTGTCGTGAGGCTTTTTGCCTTGTTATTTGCAACCGTAGGATTGTGGTCGTGCGATAGTCTGCTGGGCGAAGAGGAGAGTGGTAGTGGGCTTTCGAGCCTTACTAAGGATGCAGAGTTTGTGGCAACGAGCGTTGTTGCCCAACACCACCCCGATAGCAGCGTAAATAACGAGCCACGCGAGAATTTCCTCTTGGAGTTTGTGGGTGCTGAGCAGGCGGGTGTGTGCGATGTGCTGATACTCGATTTGCTGGCTCCCGATGGGGCGGAGAGCCTTGTGGGCGAATATGTTGTGGGATATGAGGGCGACTTTGTTGCCCTTTCGAGATATGATAGCAAAGATCCCAATACGGGCTTGCTCTACTCAGACGGAAGCCTCTATGCCGAGGCTAAGAATGGCTACCTTACAGACTACTTCGGCTACCTTACCAAAGGCACCATAACCATCCAACAACTCGAAGATGGCACCTACAATGTCGCAGTGGATGCCAAGAGTGTCTACCACACAATAAAGATGACCTATACGGGGAAGATTGAGCTAAGAGTTTTCTAAGAACTCTTACAAGGAGTTTCCCAAGCGGTAAAAACGCAGATAAAGCGATGGATGCAAGGCATACGAGAAAGCGGAGTCCGCAGTTTACTCTTCGTAAATGAGGAACTCCGCTTATCGAAGTATAACGCCGCAGACGCGCGTTAGATGCGTTTTTATACGGTCATAATCTCTTTCTCTTTCGCCGCCACCAACTCTTCGAGCTTCTTGGTATAGCGGTCGATAAGTTTCTGAGCATCAGCCTCGCCATCTTTGGCTACATCCTCTGGCATACCGTCTTTCTGAGCCTTCTTGAAGGCATCCACAGCATCGCGCCTTGCGTTACGAAGACTTACCTTGCCGGTCTCGGCATAGCTACGCACCTGCTTCACGAGGTCCTTGCGGCGCTCCTCGGTGAGGGCGGGGATGGTAAGACGGATGTGCTCGCCATTGTTAGAGGGGGTAAGACCAATGTTGCTCACAAGGATAGCCTTTTCGATGGGGCCAATCATATTCCTGTCCCAGGGCTGGATGAGGATGGTCTTAGCATCGGGTACGGTAACGCTCGACACCTGCTCGATGGGTGTTGCTGCACCGTAGTACTCTACCATTATACCTTTCAGAACGTGCTGGCTGGCTTTACCTGCCCTAACACTCAGCAGAGCCTCTTCGAGGTGGTTGATGGCCTTGGTCATCTTCTCCTCTGCCATTTCAAGAATCAATACGCTGTCGTCATTCATAGTCTTATAGTTTTTTAGTTCAATGTTTCCTTTACTTGGTTGATGAGTTCGCCCAACGCTTTGCGCGAGTAGGCACAGCTGTGACTAATGATTGCCCCATCTCTGCCAACGATGATGTTGCGGGGTATCTCCTGCTCGGCAAAGAGCTCATAGACCTTGCGGTCGGGATCCACCCCTGAGAGAATGTCGTAACCCTTCTTGCGAAGCCACGTTGTGACTGTTGCGCTGTTCTCTTCGCGGGCAATGGGAAGAAATACAAAGTCGCTCTGCTGGCTTAGGGCTGCAAACTCCTCGTTCTGGTGGAGCCACCTAAACTCCTTGCGACACGAGGGGCACCAACTTGCCCAAAGGCATATCCACACAACCTTGCCCTCTAAGTCGGCAGTGCGGAGCGTTGTACCGTCTGCCATCGCAACCTCAAAATCGGGCAACCTGTCGCCCTCGTGGAGCCTCGCATAAGGATCCTCCTGCCCCCACACAAGGAGCACAGAGAACAACAAGGCAAAGAGTGCAAAGAGGCGTTTCATTGCTCGGCAGAGGAACTGTTAGTTGTGTACGAGTGTGCCACAGTTGTCGCCTTCGAGCACCTTTTGGAGATTGCCCTCGGTGTCCATATCGAAGACGATGATTGGTAGGCGGTTCTCCTTGCAGAGCGTGAAGGCTGTAAGATCCATAATTTTCAACCCCCTGCCATAGACCTCATCGAAGGTTATCTCGTCAAACTTGGTGGCTGTGGGATCTTTTTCGGGGTCGGCAGTATAGACGCCATCTACGCGGGTGCCCTTCAAGAGCACCTCTGCCTCAATCTCCACACCGCGGAGTGCCGAAGCACTGTCGGTCGAGAAGTAGGGGTTGGAGGTGCCTCCACCGATGATCACCACATAGCCCGCTTCGAGATATTCGAGCGCTTTGGCCTTGGAGAAGTACTCGCCGATAGGCTCCATACGGATAGATGTGAGGACTTTGGTCCTGACGCCAATGCTCTCCAAGTGGCTCTGCAAAGCGAGTGAGTTGATGATTGTGGCGAGCATACCCATCTGGTCGCCCTTCACACGGTCGAAACCACGCCCTACGCCCTGCAAGCCGCGGAAGATGTTGCCACCACCGATGACAATACCTATCTGCACACCTGTCTCTACTGCACCCTTAATCTGCTGAGAGTAGCTGTCGAGCACCTCGGTCGAAAGACCTTTGCCGCTCTCGCCTGCGAGCGACTCGCCACTGAGTTTAAGAAGAATTCTTTTGTACTTCATATTGTTCGTTTTGTTATTTGTCGTCACTGAGAAAACCCTTTGCCTGCGATGTAACACACCAATATCGGACACGAATATACGACTTTTTTTGTACAAAAGCTCACGTCTTCCATATTTTCTTGGTATATTTGCACTATTATAGCACAAAGAGCAGTGGAAAAACCTGTTTATAAATATCTCGACAACATCTCTTCGCCAGCCGATGTGAAAAAACTCGGACTCGCCGAACTCCCCGCACTTTGTGAGGAGTTGCGCGACTACATTGTGCGCTCGTGTGCCGAAAACCCTGGGCACCTCTCTTCGAGCTTGGGAGCTGTGGAGTTGGCAGTTGCCATACACTATGTCTTTGATTTCCCGACCGATAAGGTTGTGTGGGACGTGGGACACCAAGCCTACGCACACAAGATACTCACCGGCAGGCGTGAGGCTTTCTCCTCGCAGCGCACATTGGGCGGCATTGCGGGCTTCCCCCGTATGGAGGAGGGCGACTCGTTTGGTGCGGGACACTCTTCGGTGTCGATTTCTGCCGCCTATGGTCTGGCAGAGGCGGCAGCGATGCAGGGACAAAGGGAGAGTGTTATTGCCGTTATAGGCGATGGCGCAATGACGGGTGGCTTGGCGTTTGAGGGACTCAACAATGCGGGAGCCTCCAAAGCCAACATCCTCGTTATACTCAACGACAACCGACAAAGTATAGATACCAACGTAGGAGCACTGCGTAAGCACCTCTTGCGCATAACCTCTTCGAGGAAATATAACGCAATGAAGCGCAAGGTGTGGGGCGGTTTGAGGTTCAGCCCCCGCCTGAGGGCACTTTTGCAGACCGCCGCACACGCCATAAAGCGAGGCTTGTTGCGCCAGAGCAACCTCTTCGAGAGTATGAACTTCCGCTACTTCGGTCCCACCAATGGACACGATGTGGTAACGCTTGTGCGCACACTCCGCGCTCTCAAAAACATTGACGGACCCAAGTTGCTCCACGCAATGACCATCAAGGGTAAGGGTTATGCCCCTGCCGAGCAAGGCGACCCCGCAGTATGGCACTCGCCTGGTAGGTTCAACCCCGCAACGGGCGAGCGTGAGCCTTCGGGCAAGGGGGCTGCGAAGTATCAGTACGTCTTTGGTCGTGCGCTGCTCGAACTTGCAAGGGAAGACAAGAGGGTTGTGGGCGTTACGCCTGCAATGGCTACGGGCTCCTCGATGAACATACTGCAAGGCGAGATGCCCGAGAGGGTGTTCGATGTTGGCATTGCCGAGGGACACGCTGTGACCTTCTCGGCGGGCTTGGCGGCGGGAGGTATGATACCCTTCTGCGCCATCTACTCCTCGTTTATGCAGAGGGCTTATGACAATGTAATTCACGATGTTGCGCTCCAAAATCTCCACGTTGTTTTCTGCTTGGATAGGGCAGGATTGGTGGGCGAGGATGGCGCAACACATCACGGCGAATTCGACATCGCCTATATGCGCCCCATCCCCAATCTGCGCATACTCGCACCCCGCAACGAACAGGAGCTGAGGGATGCTATGTGGACCGCCTACAAGGGCGAGGGTCCCTACGTTATTCGCTACCCGCGCGGTAGGGCTGCGGGTGCCCAGGAGGGTCCTATGAAGATGCTCGAAGAGGGCAAGGCGGAGATTTTGCGTGAGGGCACAGATGTTGCGCTCCTCTCACTCGGTCATACTGCCCAGGATGCGGCTACGGCGGCTGAGAGGGCTGCCGAAGAGGGCATCTCGGTGTGCCATATAGACCTCCGCTGGGCAAAACCGCTGGATGAGAAGATGCTCCGCTGGGTTGGCGAGAACTTTGGGAGAGTTGTGACGGTGGAGGATGGCGTGCTGAACGGTGGCGTGGGTAGCGCTGTGGCAGATTGGCTGCTCGATAATGGCTTTTCGCCCCGCATCGTGCGCCTTGGCATAGATGACGAGTTTGTGGAGCACGGCACCGTTGCCCAACTCAAAAACCTCTGCGGCTACGATGCCGAAGGCATCCTCAAAGCCCTGAAAAACTAACTGCCCGCCGAAAAATTAAGACAATGATACCAAAACAAAGTGCGACCACCTCTTCGGCGGTCGCACTTTTTGTGGCTAACAACAGCAGCCCCGTGAAGAACCACACACATTATTGTTTTTTAACCCATGTCGCACCTTCTTACATTTTATTTCATCTCCTTGCAGGCAGGATTTATAGATGCATAGAAAGTCCTCTATTTGCGCAGGATTCATCTGCTCAAACTCACCACAGATTATATTAAAAACCTCTTGCGGTTGCTTTCTACCTTTTATACCGAGAGCTTTTGCCCCTGCTGCTGCACCTTGATTGAGGTAGACCTGCTTTGGGAACACTCCTCTTTCAAAGCCAATACAAGTTGCAGTGTCATATACTGTCAGTGGACCTATGCCTACGATTTTTTCTGCTAATTTTGCAACCTTTGTGTGAAGTTTGTCAAAATCATTAAGCTGCTTTAACTCATCTATATTTTGTTCAACAAGAGCAATCCATCGCTTAGAACAAGGGACTCCACTTTCATCTATTCGGTCGAATTGAAGCCTGTGTATCAACATCATATTCCAATTGCGATTCATCACATCATTGCCTTTGTACGCAAGATACTCTTTTATATACTCTGCTATTTGCTCTTTTGTTGGTTTCATAATTTTACTTTTAGGGTTAATTATTAGTTTGTGTTTATTCAAAGTCATATCCTACAATGGAGTATCGATACTCACTCCAACCCTCGGCAGCCTTATATTCTTCCACGCTCTCGGTGGGCACATAAATCTTACGTCCCGAAGCATTGTCGTAGAACATATCCGAGCCTCCTGTGGGTGGTGTTGTAGCCTTACAATATACACTTGTCAGCGAGAAGCAACTAGCGAATGCCCCATCTCCAATCGAAGTAACGCCATTGCCAATGGTAACACTTGTCAGCGAGGTGCAAGCCCAGAATGCACTATTCCCAATCCAAGTAACGCTGTCGGGAATGGTAATACTTGTCAGCGAGGAGCAATCAGCGAATGCCATATCTCCAATCGAAGTGACACTATCGGGAATGGTGTATTCTGTAAGTCCTGCGGGAGCAAAATGGTAGAGAGTAGCACCAAGAATCAAGCAACGACCATCTTCCGAAGCGAATTTGCCACAAAAACTTGTCAGTGAGGTGCAACCATAGAATGCAAGACCTCCAATCGAAGTGACACTATCTGGAATGGTAACACTTGTCAGCGAGGGGCAACCATAGAATGCCCAACTTCCAATCGAAGTAACACCCTCGGGAATGGTAACACTTGTCAGCGAGGTGCAACCAGAGAATGCAGAATTTCCAATCGAAGTAACACCCTCGGGAATGGTGTATTCAGTAAGCTCTGCTGCGGGAGCATATTTGGTGAGATGTCGGTCAATAATAAGACATCTTCGGTCTTCCGAGGCAAATTTACCATTAAATTCCGCAAGGCTTGGACAATCAGCGAACGCACCCTCTGCGAGTGAAGTAACACTGTTGGGAATGGTAATACTTCTCAGCGAGGTACAGCCACTGAATACCCTCTCTCCAATCTCAGTAACACTATTGGGAATGGTGATACTTGCAAGGCTCAAACATCTTTTGAAAGCATAACTTCCTATTCTCGTTACATTATCACCAATAACTATACTTGTAAATCCAGAGTCTACAAAAATACCATCATCAAAATCATAGTTTGTTTCAATAATTTTACTATTGATCACAAGTTCACCCATACCACCGTAAGAGAATGCCCAACGTCCAATTGAAATAACACTTTCTGGAATGGTGAGGCTCATCAGTCTTTTACAACCATAGAATGCACCCACCCCAATCGAAGTAACACTATTGGGAATGGTAATACTTCTCAGCGAGGTACAGCCATTGAATGCACTCTCTCCAATCTCAGTAACACTATCGGGAATGATAACACTTGCTAGCGAGGTGCAATTTAGGAATGCGGTATAAGGAATATGGGTTATGGCATTATCAGATATTAGAAGACCTATTTCCCCATTGTATATATTTAATGCAATATCCTTCCATTGCTGCTCAATATCAATTGGACTGCCATCCGTTGAGGTGTAAACAATCATATTATCAGCAAGTTTGTGGTAACGCGGGTAGAGGGCAATGTACTCGGTGTTTCGGTCGTTGTTGCCATCCGAGATGGTGAGCATCACCCTTGCGTTCTTCCTCATATAGAAGAAGTCCTCGCCAAGGTTGTCGCAAGTCATACTAATGGTCAAAACACCATTCTCCGCATCGGCAGTGCAAGATGTGATGGGCAGGCTTACGAAATCGGTTGTGCCGACAAAGTTGGCTTTGAGGGTCAAAATCTCCTCGAACCTCTCGGCGATGTCTGCAACAGCGCTCTTGGGCGAGATTATGAAGTCCATAGTCATCGTGCTGCCCTCGATGCTGGCATTGTGGCAGTCCACGCGAGCTTTGCCGTCGTCGTGGGTGGGAACATAGGTGATGGACTGAATGCGGTTGATAAGGTTAGTCACGGCATTCTCCAACTCCTCCAAGCGAGCCTCAATGTCGTCAAGGCGCTTGTTGAGAGCCGCTATCTCGCTATCAATGCGCTCGTTAACAGCCTCTATCTCGCCGGCAATCTTCTCGGTTATAACACCATCGTACTCGCCAATAGCCTCCGCAATGGCAGCCTTGTACTCCTCGCGCATCTCGCCAAGGGAGTGCTGCAAACTCTCTCTCAACTCCTCTATCGAAGTGAGCAACTCGGCGCTCTCCTCCGTCAGCGAAGCCTCCAACTGCGACAGCAGTGCATCCACCTCGGCAATGTCGTAGTAGCCCGAAAGTTGCTCGTTGATCCACTCCTTCATAGACTCGCAGCTGCTCTCAATCTTGTCGTCGACCTCGGCAAAGAGGTCGTAGGTAGAGCCCGAAATGTGCTCTTTGAGTGCATCCACCTCGGCTTGCAGGGCGGTCAGCAGAGCAATCGTTTCCTCGTACATTTCGAGCGTTGCATAGGTTGCATCTAACCACTCTTTGTTGGTGCCACCATTGGCGATGAACTCCTCCAACTCCTCGATGCGCTCTTCGAGCTCTGCTATTTGGTCCTTAACACCATTGTTGGACTTGTCGCTGTTGTTGGCGTGGGCTGCGAGTGCTACGTTGCTGGGCGATAGCGCACTAACCAAGTTGTCGAGTGCCGAGGCAGCCGCTTTGAGCTCGGGCAACGACTCGGCAATAGCCTCCATCTGCTCCTCCACAGAGGCAATCCTCTCGCCCGTGGGCTTCTCGTTGGGATTGACGTTGTCATCTCCCTGTTCTTCGCAACTAACCACACAAAGTAGTGCAAGTGTGGTAAGAAGTGTGAATAATTTTCTCATAGTAATATAGTTTAGTTGAACATTAGTTTTCAACAACATATTACCGTACAACTCCTATGCGGTGGGTTCTTTATAAAAAGAAAGTGTGGAGTTGATTTCGTTCATCTACAAGAAGGTTGTGGTAAAACCCGAAGAAAACAAACGATACAATGCCCCACACCTGTGTATGATACACGATTGGTGTGGGTACACCAATGGCATATATACAAGGAATGAGTGTCATTCGTTAGTCCCTTCTTCGTTGAAAACTACCACATTTTCTTGTAAGGACAAAAGCGAAAACACTTTCAAATATGTTCATCCAACGAATAAATCGTTAGACATCGCAAATATAGAAAAATTTTCACAAAACGAACAACACTCACAAAAAAGAGGCATTGTGGGGGTAGATACGGTTTTACGCCGAGTAAAACAAAAAGCGCGGGCTTGGCGGTTTTGCCAAGCCCGAAAATTTGTGGGGAGGATTACACACGCCCCCGTCACTTCGTGACACCCCCTCTAACTTAGAGGGGAAATATAGAGAGCGCAAAAACGCAGAGAACACCGAGAACGCAAAAACGCAGAGAGCGGAGGGATTTTTGTGCCAAACAAGAAGGCGAGTCCGTAGTTTGCTTAGCGCAAATGAGGAACTCGCCTATCGCAGTGCGGTGCAAAAAGCACCCGTTATATGCGTTTTTTAGAAGTATTTGGTGTCGGCACCCACGATTGCAGAAATAAGACCGTTAGCCAGCGAACTTGCACCGATGCGCCACAGGGCGGGCGAACACCACTCCTTGCCCAAAATCTCCTCCACGATGGTGTAGAAGAGGGCTGCCTCCTCGGCACTGCGGATGCCACCGGCAGCCTTGAAGCCCACCTTGCGACCCGTCTTCTGGTAGTAGTCGCGGATGGCGGTACACATCACAACAGCAGCCTCGGGAGTTGCGGCAACGGGGATTTTGCCCGTAGAGGTCTTCACAAAGTCGGCACCTGCGAACATCGCCAACAGCGAGGCTTTGCGGATGAGTTCGGGGGTTTGGAGTGCGCCGCTCTCGATGATTACCTTGAAGACGGTGTCCTCACCAGCCTCCTCGCGGAGCATTGCTATCTCGTTGGTCATAGGCTCGATGTCGCCTTCGAGCATCTGTCCCACGTTTATTACCACGTCAATCTCGTCTGCGCCATTCTCGACAGCCATCGACACCTCCAACATCTTGACCTCCATAAAGGTCTGCGATGCGGGGAAGCCGCCTGCCACACTCGTCACGCCAATGTCGGTGCCCTCAACGCCCAGACCAACAACGTCCACAAACGAGGGGAAGACACAGATGGATGCCACGTTGGGGATGTCGGGATAGTGACTCTGGAAGTCCACAGCCTTTTTGACGAAACGCCCCACCGACTGCACCGAGTCTTTCTCGGTGAGGGTTGTGAGGTCAATGGTGCTGTAACAAAGTTTGTAGACCTCTGCGTTTTGGTTGCGTACGGATTTTTCGCGGCAATCGGCAACGACCTTTGCCACCTCCTCGGCGCTCATTGCGGGAGCGTACTCGGCAAGTAAATTGGTGTACTCCATAGGGTTATCTTTTTTGCGTTATTGTTTTCTTGTCGGAAATGTTCTGCAAGATAGTGATTTTTTCTTTACAACCCACAAAACCGATGCCCAAAACCGCATCTTTTCGCCTGGGATATGATGCGAGGGTGTGTGTCCGAATTGAAAATTGAAAATTGAAAATCGA